>JAKCDU010000056.1 GCA_021838445.1 Actinomycetes bacterium
GCAGCGACCGGGCGACTGGTCCCTCGCCGAGATAGGGCGCTCGGCGGCCCACGAGGCGTCCATCCTCCTCGGCGCCGTCGGCCCGGTGGCGGCTCTGCTGCTGGTGTGGGCCCTCGGCGCCAGCCGAGAGGCCGCCGTGACCGCGGTCTTGTGGACGGCGGGGAGCGAGATCGTCGGGCTCGAGCTCGTCGCCGGCCTGGTGCGCCACGCCCGGGTCCGCGACCTGGCCGTTCAGGTGCTGATGGGCCTCAGTATGGGGCTCGGCCTGCTGGCCGTCCGGGTTCTGCTGCACTGACCGGGTGGGAACCCCGGCGGGGCGCCTCGCCGCGCCTCGCGGGTTCAGCCGCCCAGCACCCAGCCCGAGGGTCGAGCCAGCCGGTCGGCCTCCCCGGGACCCCAGGAACCGGGCGGGTAGGCGGTGGGCTCGGGCTTGTCGGAGAGGAGCTCGCCGGCCACCTCCCAGACATGGGCCAGCCCGTCGGGGCGGGTGAAGAGAGATCGGTCACCGACCAGCACGTCGTGGATGAGGCGGGCGTAGGCGGGTAGCGGAGCTTCGTCGAAGGCCCGTCCCAGAGGGAGGCGGGCGGAGCCGGTGCCGAGGGCGCGGTCGGGTCCCGGCGTCTTGGTGACGAGGGACAGGTCGATCTCCCCGTCGCCGGCCAGGTCGAAAGACAAGGTGTTGCCGCCCCGGGGCAACCCGGGTGGGGCCTGGCCCGGCTCCTTGAAGCGGATGTTGACCCGCTGGTGGCTCTCGGCCAGACACTTGCCGGTGCGCAGGAGGAAGGGCACTCCCTCCCACCGCTCGTTGTCCACGAACAGGCGGGCCGCCACGAAGGTCTCGGTGCGCGAGTCGTCGGCGACGTCGCCCAGATCGCGGTAGCCGTCGTACTGGCCGACCACGACATCGTCCCATCCGAGCGGTCGGAAGCAGCCGATCACCTCCTCCCGGGCCCGGGCGATGTGGGCCGCATCGAGGGTGTGCGGGGTCTCCATGGCCACCTCGCCGGCCAACTGGAACAGGTGGGTGACGAGCATGTCCAAGATGGCGCCGGTCGAGTCGTAGAACGCGGCCCGCATGCCGACGTCGAGGGTCTCGGGGACGTCGATCTGGACGCTCTCGATGTGCCGGGCATCCCACGCTCCGGCGAACAGCCCGTTGCCGAAACGCACGACATGGATCGACTGGGTGGCTTCCTTTCCGAGGAAGTGGTCGATGCGGTACACCTGATCCTCGCTGAAGACCTCGTGGGCCGCCGAGTCCAGCTTCCGGAACGAGTCCAGGGATGTGCCAAACGGCTTCTCGTAGACGATCCGGGCCCGGTCGGCGAGGCCGTGGTGCCCGAGGCCTTCGGTCAGCTTGGCGAAGGCGCCGGTGGGCACGGCCAGGTAGTGGACCCGCTGGGGGCGGCCGCCGAGCTCCTGCTCGGCTTCGCCCACCACGTCGAGCAGGCTTCCGGGGTCGGTGGTCTCGAAGCCGCCCCCGGCGAAGCGCAGCTTCTTGCGGAAGTCGTCCCAGGGGCCGTCTGCGGGCTTGGGCCCGAACTGCTCGAGACTGGCCCGGACCCGCTCCTGGAAGTCCTCGTGGGACACGTCGCCCCGCCCGGTGCCGACCAGGCGCCAGTCGTCGGGGAGCAGGCCGGCCTGGGCCAGCCGGAACAGCGCGGGCAGGACCAGGCGGTGGGCCAGGTCGCCGGTGGCTCCGAACAGCGTGAATACCGTCGGCTCCGGGACAGCTTCGGATGCCATGCAAGACTCCCTCTGGTCGGCGGCAGCGGTCGGTATGACCGTCGCGGCCGACCTGCGACGGTCATACCCCGATCAGCAGCTGCGCTCCCACGCCCCCGTCACGCCAGCGCGTCGAGGGACTTCAGGTCGGTGTCGTCGAGCTCTATGGCCGCGGCCTCCAGGTTCTCCTCCAGGTGGGTGACGCTCGACGTGCCAGGTATGGGCAGCATCACCGGCGATCGCCGCAGCAGCCAGGCCAGGGCGATCTGCGAGGCGGACGCCCCCTTGTCCTTGGCCAGGTCCCGTAGCGGCCCGTCCTGGCGGGCCAGGTCGCCGGTGGCCAGAGGGAACCAGGGAATGAACCCGATGCCCCGCTCCTCACAGTGATCTAGGAGGTCCTCGGCCTGCCGGTTGGCCAGGTTGTACAGGTTCTGCACCGACGCGATGCGGGCGATCCCCGAGGCCGCGGTCAGCTCGGCGACGCTGATCTCGGACAGGCCGATCAGGCCGATCTTGCCTTCCTCCTGGAGGGACTTCAGCTCACCGACCTGGTCCTCGAGGGCGACCAGGGGGTCGATGCGGTGCAGCTGGAACAGCTCGATGCGTTCCGAGCCGAGATGGCGTAGGGACAGCTCGCACTGCTGACGCAGGTACTCGGGCCGGCCCACCGGGTGCCACTGCCCCGGCCCGGTCCGGGTCAGCCCGGCCTTGGTGGCGATGGTGAGGTTCTCGCGGTAGGGGTGCAGCGCCCGCTTGATCAGGTTCTCGGCCACGAACGGCCCGTAGGAGTCGGCGGTGTCTATGAAGTCGACGCCGAGCTCCACGGCTCGGCGTAGCACCCGGACGGCCTCGTCAGGGTCGGAGGGCTCACCCCACACGCCCGGCCCGGTGAGCTGCATGCTCCCGAAGCCGAGGCGGGTCACGGTGCGGGAGCCGCCGAGGTCGAAGGTGCCGGACCGGCCGGCGATGGTGTTGTTCATGACTGTGGCGCTGCCCATCCGCGGGCCGGACTAAACAACTTGGCGCTCGTGACCCGCCTCAGCGGGTGCCGCCTTCCTCAACGCTGCGGGTGTCGGGGGTCTGGCCGATGAACTCGTAGTCGGGGTTGATCATGGTGGGATGCCCCTGCACCTCCGCCACCGTCCCCTCGGCCACGATCCGGCTGCCCGGGACCAGACCCGGGATCTGGCGGCGGCCGAGGAAGACGCAGGTGAGTTGCCCGTGGTCGTCGGTGAGCTCCACCTGCAGCGAAGCGGTGTCGCCCCACGGCTTGACCGTCACCGACCGTACCCGGCCCGCGACGCGGGCCCGGCCCCGCAGCTCGACCTCGGCGATGGGGGTGGTGTCGGGAACGGTGGACAGCACCCGCCGGTCGAGCTCCTCCTCGGATCTGAACGCCTCGGAGTGCGGGGCACTCCCGTGATCGGCGGTGGAGGAAGAAGGTTTCCGGCTGGCCCGCAGGTCCCTCAGCTCGCCCCGCACGTCGAAAGGCACGATGGTGGCGTTGACGTGATCGAGGCGGCTTATGGCGGTGGCGATCCGCTCGCCTCGGGAGTCGTGGAGCAGCCGCCGCAGGCCGACCCCATAGGCCCGCCGGGGCATGAGGACGGAGACCTCGGTGCGGCCGTCGGCGGTCGCCTCGATGGCCAGTTCGAGCGCCGCCCGGTCCACCCGGCGGTCCGGGCAGTGGATCAGCTGCAGGGGCAGGCGGCTCAGACCCAGACGTATCCAGCGGTCCTGGATGCGCTGGGCCCGCCTCGAGTCGATGACGAAGTGAACGGCCCTTATGTCGTCGACCGACAGCGTGCGGGCGTACTGGATGGCCCGGGCCGTGGCCAGATCGAGACCGTCGACCAGGACGAAGGCCACGTGGCGGGGTAGGGGTCGGGCCTCCACCGCCTTCTCGGCGGCCCCCTCGCCGAGCACCTGGGCCTCGGCCTGGTAGAGCCGGTGGGTCCGGATGAGCACGTACATGAGCGTCGGGAACAGGACCACCACCGCCCAGGCGCCCTCGGTGAACTTGGTCACCGCGAATATGACCACGACGATGGCCGAGATGGCGCCGGCCGTACCGTTGATGACCGACTTGTGCCGCCACCCGGGCTCCTTCAGCCTCAGGTGGTGCTTGACCATGCCCGCCCCGGCCATGGTGAACCCGCAGAAGACGCCGATGGCGTACAGGCTGACCAGGGCGTTGACCTTGGCCCGGGTGATGAGCAGCAGGCCGACGGCCACGACGGTCAGGAACACGATGCCGTTGGAGAAGACCAGGCGGTGCCCCCGCTTGGAGAACGGCCGGGGCAGGAACCGGTCCTCGGCGACGAAGCTGGCAAGGAAGGGGAAACCGTTGAAGCTGGTGTTGGCCCCGGTCCAGAGGATCAGCAGGGTGGCAGCCTGCACGAGGTAGAATCCCGCCTTGCCGACGAAGCCGGAACCGAAGGCGGCTTTGGCCACCTGGGAGATGACGGTGGGGCTGCCAACGGTGTAGGGGATGGCCTGGGTGAAGTGGGCGAGCAGGGAGACGCCGAGGACCAGGGAGCCGAGGGTCAGGCTCATCAGACCCAGCACCCGGCGGGCGTTGCGCCCCTCGGGGGGCTGGAAGGCCGACACACTGTTGGAGATGGCTTCCAGGCCGGTCAGGGACGAGCCTCCGTTGGCGAAGGACCGCAGCAGGTAGAACACCGACAGGCCCTCGAGGAGTCCGCCCCCCTTGTGGCCGATCTGGATGTGGCCCGGGCCGTAGGTGACGTGGTGCATGTCGCCGAGAGCCACCTTCAACAGGCCCACGAACACGACCAGCACCATCATGGCTATGAAGAAGTAGGTCGGGAAGGCGAATATCTTGCCGGCCTCCCGGATGCCCCGCAGGTTGCCCCACAGCAGTATGAGCACGACGGCCACGGATATCCCGGTCTGCCAGGCCTCGCTGGCCAGGGCCGGGAAGGCCGAGCTGAGGGCCGTGGTTCCCGCCGCCGACTGCACCGCTACGGTCAGGGTGTAGTCGATGAGGAGGGCGACCGCGGCGAACTGCGCCACGTTGAGGCCGAAGTTCTCCCTCGCCACCACGTAGGAGCCACCGGCCTTGGTGTAGACCATGACCACCTCCCGGTAGGAGAGGGTCACCACGATCAGCACGAAGAGGATGGCGAAGGTGACCGGCAGCACCAGGGTGTAGGCCGCCGCCCCTACGTAGGGGACCAGCTCGGTGAGCATCTCTTCGGTCCCGTAGGCCGAGGAGGAGATCATGTCGCAGGTGAGGACACCCATCGCCACGGGCTTGCTCAGGCGCTCGCCCTCGAGCGCCTCGGTCACGAGGGGTGGCCCGAGGAGGTGCCGCTTCAGCCGGTAACCGAACGTTTCCGGGTACGCCGGCGCGACGGGGGGTGCCATGGACCTGAATGTTTGACGGTGTCGGGCTCCTGTGGCAAGCCCAGCCCGCCTTAACATGGCCGGCTATGCCCCGTAGGCGTGTGGTGGTCACCGGCATAGGAATGGTCAGCCCTCTCGGTCTCGACGCCGCGGGTACCTGGGAACAGGTCGCAGCGGGCCGGTCGGGGGTCGGGCGTATCACCCATTTCGCGCCCGATGGCTACCCGGTGCAGATCGCCGGTGAGGTCCCGGGGTTCGACCCGGTGGCGGTCTTCGGCAAGCGCCGGGCCAGGCATCTCGACCGGGTGGCGCAGCTGGCCCTGGTCGCCGCCGCCGAGGCGGTAGCCGGCTCGGGGCTGGACGCGGCCGCCGACCCCTACCGGGTCGGGACGGTGTGGGGGACCGGCATCGGAGGCATCCGGTCGCTCGAGGACGGCATGGCCGTGCTGTCCAACCGGGGCCCGGAATGGGTCAGCCCCTACGTCCTGCCGATGATGATCCCCAACATGGTGACCGGCCACGTGGCCATGGAGTTCGGGCTGCGGGGGTACAGCAACTGCACCGTCACCGCGTGCAGCGCGTCGGCGTCGGCCATCGGTGAGAGCCTGGACCTGATCAGGGCGGGTCGGGTCGACGCCGTCGTCTGCGGGGGCGCCGAAGCGCCCATCACCGAGGTGGGGGTGGCCGGCTTCGCGGCGATGAAGGCGCTGTCCACCCGCAACGACGACCCGGAGCGGGCGTCGCGCCCTTTCGACGCCGGGCGCGACGGGTTCGTGATGGCCGAGGCGGCCGCCTGCCTGGTGCTCGAGGAGCGCGACCGGGCCCTGCAGCGGGGCGCGCCGATACTCGCCGAGCTGCTCGGCTTCGGTGCCACCTGCGACGCCTACCACGTGACCCAGCCCCATCCCGACGGTGAGGGCGCGGTCCGAGCCATGTGCGATGCCCTCGCCGACGCCGGCATCGAGGCCGGTGCGGTCGGCTACATCAACGCCCACGGCACGTCGACGCCCCCCAACGACCGTGTCGAGACCATGGCCTTGAAGCGGGTGTTCGGCTCCGACGTCCCGCCGGTGTCGTCCACCAAATCCATGACCGGCCACACACTCGGAGCGGCGGGGGCTCTCGAGGCGGCCCTGTGCGTGCAGGCCCTGAACGCCCAGCTGCTGCCGCCCACCATCAACCTGGAGCAGTCCGACCCCGACTGCGACCTCGACTATGTCGCCAACCAGGCCCGGCGGGCCCGCTTCGAGGTGGCCCTCACCAACAGCTTCGGCTTCGGGGGTCACAACGCCGCGCTGGTGTTCGCCTCAGCCTGAGCTTCGGGGCGCGAGGGCGGGCAGCAGGTCGTCGAGGTGGGCGACGTTGACGATGGGCGACCGCTTCATGAAGCCGAGGCGGATGAACCGGTCGAGCAACTCGTGGAACGGCTGCCAGAAGCCGTCCACGTCGAAGGTGGCCATGGGTTTGGTGTGGATGCCGATCTGCAGCCACGTCGCCGTCTCGGTCAGCTCCTCGAGGGTCCCCAGACCTCCCGGTAGGGCGACGAAGGCGTCGGCCCGCTCGAACATGATCCGCTTGCGTTCGTGCATGGTGGAGACCTCGATCAACTCGGTGACGTCCCGGCGGGCGACCTCGGTCCGGAACAGTCCCGTCGGGATGACCCCCGTGACCCGCCCCCCGGCGGCGAGGGCGGCGCCGGCGGTTTGGCCCATGAGCCCCACCGAACCGCCTCCGTACACCAGCTCGACGCCGTGCTCGGCCAGGAGTCTCCCGACCTGGCGGGCCGCCTCGCCGTAGCTGGCGGAGGTCCCGAGGGAGGAGCCGCAGTAGACGCACACAGAGCGGGGAAGGTCCCCCGGCCGGCGCAGATCCGGGCCGTCGGACTCCCCGGGCGGTGCCGTCACGCCCGCCTCTCGCCGTTGCCTCGGGGGCCGGCGGCGCCCGACGACCTCACGGGGTGACGATCACGAACAGGAGCGACGCCTGGCAGGCCACTTTCCCCTCGACACGCGCCGTCCCGCGGCCCTTGCCCGCGCTCGACCCCAACTGGTCGAGCACGACCTCCATCTCCAGGGTGTCGCCGGGGCCGACCTGGCGCCTGAAACGGGCCTTGTCGATGCCCCCGAAGAGGGGGAGCCGGCCGGCGTAGCGCTGGTCGGACAGCAGGGCGATGGCTCCCAGCTGGGCCAGGGCCTCGACCATCAAGACGCCCGGCAGGGTGGGCCGCCCCGGGAAGTGGCCGGCGAAGAAAGGCTCGTCGCCGGTGAGGTGCCACAAGCCCTTGGCCGACTGCGAGGCGTCGAGGGCCACCACTTCGTCGACGAAGAGGAACGGGGGGCGGTGGGGGAGGACGTCGGCGGGGCGGGGCAGTCCGGGGGCCACGGCTCAGTGCCCCATCCCGAGGCCGCCGTCGACAGGGAGCACCGCACCGGTCACGTAACCGGCCTGTTCCGACGCCAGGAACGCGACGGCGGCGGCGACCTCGTCGGCCGAGGCCATGCGCTTCAACGGGATCTGCCCGAGGATCTCCTGCTGGCGGCTGTCGGACAGGACGGCGGTCATGTCGGTGGCGACGAAACCGGGGGCCACCACATTGACCGTCACCCCTCGACCGCCCAGCTCCCGGGCCAGGGAGCGAGCCAAGCCCACCAGGCCGGACTTGGACGCCGCGTAGTTGGACTGGCCGGCCGATCCGCTGAGGCCCACCACCGACGACACGAAGATCATCCGGCCCCATCTGGCCCGGATCATCCTGGGGGTGGCCCGTCGGGCCACCCGGTAGGCGGCGTTGAGGTTGGTGTCGATGACCGACGTCCAGGCTTCCTCCCTCATCGACAGCAGCAGACCGTCGGCGGTGACACCGGCGTTGGAGACCAGGACCTCCACCGACCCGAGCTGCTCCTCGACGGCGGCGAACGCCCCGTCCACGTCGTCGCCGCTCGTCACGTCGCAGCGCACCGGGGTGAGACCCTCGGCGTCATCGGGTGGCTCCTGGCGGTAGGTGACGGCCACCTGATGACCCTCGGCGACCAGGGCGCGCGCCACCGCCAGGCCGATACCCCGGTTTCCTCCCGTCACGAGCACCGTGCGCCCCATCTCAGACCCCGATGGCGTGGAAACCGCCGTCCACATGGACCATCTCGCCGGTGGTCGCCGGGAACCAGTCCGAAAGCAGCGCGACACAGGCTCGCGCGACAGGCTCGGGGTCGGTGACGCTCCAGCCGAGCGGTGCCCGCCCGTCCCAGGCGTCCTCGAAGGCGCTGAAACCGGGTATGGACTTGGCGGCCATGGTCTTGACCGGGCCGGCCGCCACCAGGTTCACCCGGATGCGGTCGGCACCGAGGTCACGGGCCAGGTAGCGGCAGGTCGATTCGAGGGCCGCCTTGGCCACTCCCATCCAGTCGTAGCCGGGCCACGCCACCGTGGCATCGAAGTCCAAGCCGACCACCGATGCGCCCCCGGCCGCCCGCAGCAGATCGCGAAAGCCGGCGGCCAGGTGCTTGAGCGAGTAGGCCGATATCTCGAGGGCGACCTTGACGTCGTCCCAGCCGGCGTCGAGGAAATTGCCGCCGAGGCAGGCCGGGGGGGCGAAACCGATGGAGTGCAGCACGCCGTCGAGGGCGCCCCACCTTCGCTCCAGCTCCGAGCGGACCACCTCCAGGTGCTCCGGTACGGTCACGTCGAGCTCCAACACGTCGGGCGGCCCCGGTAGGTGGCGGGCCACCCGCCGCGTGAGCGACAGGCCCCGCCCGGCACCGGTCAGGACCACCTCGGCTCCTTCCTGCTGGGCCAGAGCGGCGACCGCGTAGGCGAGGGAGTCGTCGGTGAGCACACCGGTGACCAGGATGCGCTTTCCTTCGAGGAGTCCAGGCATGGGGACCAACATAGGCGGCCCGGCCGACGGCTAACTTGGATCGGATGGATCGTGAGGAGGCGTTCAGCACCTTCCAGGGATGCGTAGCCGAGGTACTCGACATCGACGAGGACGAGGTCCGCCTCGACGCCTACTGGCGCGAGGACCTCGACGCCGACAGCCTGGCCGTGGTGGAGATCACGTTGGCCCTGAACGACGCGTTCTCGATCAAGATCCCCGACGTCGACCCCGAGAAGCTCCAGACGGTCGGCCAAGCCTTCGACATCGTCGCCGATCTGGCCGGGGTGCCGCCCGCCACCTGAGGGGCGGCTGCGGGTGGCTCAGGCCCGGTGGTGGGCCGCCGCCCGTTGCCGGCCCAGCCTGACCTCCTCCTCGGCTGCCGGCCGGTCCGACCAGCCGGCCGGTTCGGTCATCTTGCCCGGTTCGAGGTCTTTGTAGATGGCGAAGAAGTGCCCGATCTCGGTCAGCTGGTGCTCGGGCAGGTCGGTCAGCTCCTGCACGTGATCCCAGCGGTGGTCGCTGGCGATCACGCAGAGCAGCTTGGCGTCGACGCCCTCTTCGTCGCGCATCCGGAACACCCCGACCGGCCGGGCGTGAATGTGACAGCCGGGGAAGGTCCCTTCGTCGAGGATGACCATGGCGTCCACCGGATCGCCGTCCTCGGCCAGGGTGCCGGGGATGTAGCCGTAGTCCTCGGGGTAACGCGTCGAGGTGAAGAGCATCCGGTCCAACCAGATGGCCCCGTGCTCGTCGGCTTCGTACTTGTTGCGGGTCCCTTTCGGGATCTCGATGACCACCTCGATCTCCATGGACCCTTAGTACCACCTGGCGTCGACCGGCCCCGCTCACACCACGACCAACCAGATACCAAGAGAACATCTGGAAAATTATGGAAAAAGGTTACTTCGTCGGCTATAAATACGTACCGGGTACTGATGTGGGGGAGCCGCCGGCGTCCCTACCGTCGGCGGTGTGACTTGGCGTACACCGGTATACGTATACGCCTCCGATCCGTTGTCGGCCGCGGGGGCAAGAGCACAGCTGATGGGGCAACCGACGATCGAGTTGGTCGGCCCCGCCGACCTGGCCCGGGCCCGGGTGGCCCTGGTCGTGACCGAGGCCGTCGATCAGGGCGCGGCGAGGATGGTCAAAGCCATCGAACGCGACGGCATACCGAGAGTGGTGATGGTGGCGTCGCGCTTCGACGAAGCCGGGGTGTTGACCACCGTGGCCGCCGGGGTCACCAACTTCATGCGCCGCAGCGAAGCCACCGCGGCGCGACTCACCGAGGTCATCCGCCAAGCCGACAGCAGCGGCTGCCAGCTACCGGAGGGACTGCTCAAAAAGGCGGCTTCGGTCGACCCCCCGGTCGTCGCCGAAGCGGTCATGGATACCGACTTCGACGCTGGTGGGCGGCGCTCGGCCACCCTCACCGTATGCCTGTCGACGCGCGAGGCGGAGGTCATGCGCCTGGTCGCCGACGGCTACGACACGGGCGACATCGCCGATCAGTTGGCCTACTCGGAGAGCACCATCAAAGGGGTGCTGGCCAAGGTCATGAGCCGGCTGGAGGCCCGCAACCGCTGCCACGCCGTTGCCGTCGCTGTGCGCCAGGGTCTCATCTGACCGGAACCCGGGGGCGGGTTCGGGCGTCTCCGGGCGGGTCACCTCGGCTCCGGCCGTCACAGCCGGATGAGAACCTGGAAGGGTGGGAGCCGAGCCTGGATGTCCGGTGTGCGGCCTGGTGGTCCCGTCGGCGCCCCCACGCCGGGAGGTAGCCGGCCCGACCGGCTCGGAGCCGGCGGCGCCCGTCGCGGCTGCCTGCCCCAACCGCTGGTGTCGCCTCTCGAACCGGTCCTTCTCGGTGGTGTACTCCCTCGGCCGCTACGAGGGGGCGCTGCGAAGAGCCATCACCCGGTACAAGTACCGCGGTGACCGGCCGTTGGCGGCGGTGTTCGCCCGCATGCTCCTCTCCTACCTGGAGCAGAACGCGGCCTGGTTCGAGGAGGTGTCGGTCATCACTGCGGTGCCCGCCTACACCGGGCCGGGAGCCCGGCGGGGATGGGACCACATGGGAGCCGTCCTCGCCGAGATGGCTACGGCGGCCCCCGGTTGGTGGCCGGTCGAGGCGGGGCTGGTGATCAAGACCCGCGACACCCCGCCGATGGCGGGACGGAGCTGGTCCGAGCGCCAGATGCTGGCGAGCGGGCCGCTGCGGCGGGCGCTGCGCGGCGGGCCCGGACCCCTCGCCGGAACGCAGGTGCTGCTCGTCGACGATGTCATGGCCGAGGGGAGCACCCTCAACGAGGTGGCCCGGGCGCTGCGCCGGTCCGGTGCGTCGGACGTGACGGGCCTGGTCCTGGCCCGGGCCGGATGGTCGCCGGCCCCGCCGGTGGTAGCGGCGCCGGGCCGTCGCGGCCTCGTCGTGGCCGCGACTCGGTGACCTAGGGTGCTGGTGTGACCGACGAGCCCATCGGCGCCGGACTGGCCAGGGTGTCAGTGGCCGAGGTCCGCACCGCGGTGCCGGCCAGCCCGGGTGTCGAGGCCGGCATGGTGACCCTCCGCGAGGATGCTGACCCCTACCGGAGCGTCCAGATCGTCATCGGCCAGCCCGAAGCGCGGGCCATCCAGGCCGCCTGGTCCGGCCAGATCGGTCGCCGCCCCTCCACCTGGGACCTCTTCGTGTCGGCCATAGGCATCCTCGATGCCACCCTCGACCGCGTGGTCATCACCGCCGTCGAGGAGGGTCGCCACTTTTACGCCAACGTGGAGCTCGTGCGAGACGGTCAGCGCCGGGTGCTGTCGGCCCGCCCCTCGGATGCCGTGGCTCTGGCGCTGCGGGCCTACGGTGCCGAGATATACGTCGCTGAGCAGGTCATGGTGGACCTGGGGCTGGGCGCCCCACCCCTGGACAACTGAACCCTGACGGCGACTGAGCCGGGCGGCGACGCGACGGCTCGACGGCGGCGCCCGGGCTGTCCGGGCCGCCCGGGCCGGCTCAGGCCACGAAGGTGAACTGGCCGCCGTCTATGACCACGCCGGAGTCGGTGGAGGTGCGGAACTGCGCCGTCCCCGGCCCGGTCACCCACATCGACACCGTCAGCGCCTGCCCGGGGTAGACCGGCATGGAGAAGCGGGCGGCCATCGACGAGAAGCGGGCCGGATCGGAGCCGCACAGGGTGTGTAGGAGAGCCCGGCCGGTGAAGCCGAAAGAGCACAGGCCGTGCAGGATGGGCCGGTCGAAGCCGCCGAGCTGGGCGAACTTGGGATCGGAATGCAAAGGGTTGCGGTCACCCGACAACCGGTAGAGCAGCGCCTGGTCCGGCCTGGTCTGGTAGGTGATGGTGTGGTCGGGACCGCGCTCGGGGAACTCGACCTTGCCGGAGGGGCCCCGGTCGCCGCCGAAGCCACCCTCGCCGCGGATGAAGGCCGACATGGTCGTGGTGTAGAGAGGGAGCCCGGTGCGGGTGTCGGTGGCGACGCTCTCGGAAGCCACGACCGCCCCCGAGCCCTTGTCGTAGATGCCGGTGATGCGCGACACCGAGCTCACCGTCCCCGCCACGGGGAGAGGCCCGTGCAGCGTCACTGACTGCTCCCCGTGGACCAGCATGGCCGGGTTGAAATCGCCGATGTGGGCGAACACCGAACCGCCGCCGGGGATGACCACCGGGAAGGTGGGGAGTACCCTCTGCTCCACGTCCTGGCTGTTCTCGGTGGTGAACTCGAGCTCGAAACCGGTCGGGTCCTCTACGCCGGCACCGACCCCGAGGGCGTAGATGAGGCAGTCCTTGGATGTCCACGAGCCTTGGCTCGGCTGGCTGGTGGCTCCGACAGCGTCTGGATTTATCGGCATGGTCCAGACCTTAACGCCGACCCGGTCGAGCCCGCCTCAGCCGAGAGCGACCTCTTCGATGAAGAGGCCCTCGACGCCGGCGTCGTCGCCGGGGGACGCGGCAGGTGAAGGTCGGCGAACGAGGTCTCCTTCCACCACGCCCGCCTGGCGCACGTCGTCGGCCGCCGAGGCGAGCAGGTCGAGCAGGTGGGGAGGTCCGGAAACCTCCACCCGGGCGACAGGGGCGCGCAACGACACCCCCGCTTCGGTCTTCCGGCGACGAATCTCGCCCAGGACCCTTCGAGCGGCGTCGAAGGAGGTGGCTGCGGCTGGCCCGTGCCCGGCGGCGGCCGCAGATGGACCGCCCGACGGTTCCGGCCACGCCGCCCGGTGCACCGACCCCTCCTGCCACCACGACCAGACCTCCTCGGTCACGAACGGCAGGACGGGGGCGAACAGCCGCAGCAGGACCGAAAGCGTCGTCTGCAGGGCGACGCGGGCCGATACGGCCCGCTCGGGACCAAGGGCGCCGTAGGCCCGGTTCTTGACCAACTCCACGTAGTCGTCGCAGAACTCCCAGAAGAACGACTCGGTGCGTTCCAGGGCCCGGGCGTAGTCGTAGCCGTCGAAGGCGCTGGTCGTCTCGACGATCAACGCGTCGAGCGCGACGAGCAGGTCGGCGTCGATGGGATCGAGGGCCGGGGCCGCTTCGGGTGTCCCCGCCTCGGCGGGGCCGCCGGTTCCGGTCGGGGTGCCCCCCTCGCCCTCTGCGCGGTCAGGGTCGCGGCCGGCGGAGAGCACGAAGCGCGACACGTTGAGCAGCTTCATGGCCAGCTTCCGCCCGATCTTCATCTGGCCCTCGTCGAAGGCCGTGTCGGTGCCGGGACGGGCGCAGGCCGCCCAGTAGCGCACCGCGTCGGACCCGTACTTGCCGAGCAGGTCCATCGGGGTCACCACGTTGCCCTTGGACTTGGACATCTTCTTGCGGTCGGGATCGAGAATCCATCCCGAGATGGCGGCGTGGGTCCAGGGCAGACAACCGAACTCGAGGTGGGACCGCACGACGGTCGCGAACAGCCAGGTGCGGATGATGTCGTGGGCCTGGGGGCGCAGGTCCATCGGGAACACCGATGCGAACAGCTCCGGGTCGTCCTCCCACCGCCCGGCGATCTGCGGGGTGAGCGAGGAGGTGGCCCAGGTATCCATGACATCGGGATCGCCGGCGAAGCCGCCTGGCCGCCCCCTCTGCGCTTCCTCGAAGCCGGGTGGCACGTCGGTGGAGGGGTCCACGGGCAGGGCCGACTCTTCGGCGACGAGGGGGGCGTCGTACTGGATCTCACCGTCAGCCGAGATCGGGTACCAGACCGGGAACGGCACCCCGAAGAACCGCTGCCGGCTGATCAGCCAGTCGCCGGTCAAACCCTCCACCCAGTGGGTGTAGCGGGCGGCCATGTAGGGCGGGTACCAGGACAGCTCGGCGCCTCGGGCGAGCAGCTCGCCCCGGTGGTCGACGGTCCTGAAGAACCACTGGCGGCTGGTGACGATCTCGAGCGGCCGGTCGCCCTTCTCGTAGTACTTGACCGGATGCTTGATGGGTCGGGGCTCGCCGCGCAGCTCGCCGGCCTGGCGCAGCAGCTCGACCGTGGCCCGTTGGGCCTGGCGGACGGTCCGCCCGGCCAGCTCCGCCCCGTAGAGGTCGGCTGCCTGGGGGGTCAACACCTCGGGCGGGGTGGCGACCAGCCGTCCGTCGCGACCGACCACCGAGCGAACCGGCAGCGACAGGTCCCGCCACCAGGTGACATCGGTGGTGTCGCCGAAGGTGCAGATCATGGCTACGCCCGTCCCCTTGTCCGGCTGGGCGAGGGGGTGGGTCAGGAAGGGCACGGGCACGGCGAACACGGGGGTGGTCACGGTGGTGCCGACCAAAGGCGAGTAGCGGTCGTCGTCGGGGTGGGCCACCACGGCCACGCAGGCCGCCAGCAGCTCCGGCCGCGTGGTGTCGATCAGGAGGTCGTCGCCCGACTCGGTGTGGAATACCAGGGTGTGGTAGGCGCCATTGCTCTCGCGGTCCTCCAGCTCGGCCTGGGCCACGGCGGTCTGGAAGTCCACGTCCCACAGCGTCGGCGCCGACGCGCTGTAGGCCTGGCCGCGGGCCAGCATGCGCAGAAAGCCTCGTTGGGAGGCCCGCTGCGAGGCCGCGTCGATGGTGGTGTAGTACTGGGTCCAGTCGCAGGAGAGGCCGATACGTCTCCACACCGCTTCGAAGGCCTTCTCGTCCTCTCCCACCAACTCCAGGCACAGCTCGACGAAGTTGGGCCGCGACACCGGGACCGGCTCCTGGTCCTTGCCCAGGCCGCCCCGGGCCGGCGGTTGGAACTGCTGGTCGTAAGCCAGGGTGGGGTCGCACTTGACGCCGAAGTAGTTCTGGACGCGCCTCTCGGTGGCCAGGCCATTGTCGTCCCAGCCCATCGGGTAGAAGACCGAGTAGCCCCGCATCCGCTTGTAGCGGGCGATGGTGTCGGTGTGGGTGAACGAGAAGGCGTGGCCGACGTGCAATGACCCGCTCACGGTGAGCGGGGGGGTGTCGATGGAGTACACGCGGTCGCGCCCCACCGACCGGTCGAAGCGGTAGGTGCCTTCGGATTCCCAGATCGGGGCCCAACGGTCTTCCAGACCCTCCAGGGTCGGCTTATCGGGAACGCTCGTCGACATGATCCCGCTACGGTACTTGCGTGCTGCGCCTCTTCGACACCGCATTGGGAGCCGTCGCGCCCCTCGAGCCCCGGCGGGAGGGTCGGTTCTCCATGTATGTGTGCGGTCCCACCGTCTACGGGGACCCCCACCTGGGCCACGGCCGGTTCACCGTGGTCTGGGACGTGCTGCGCCGGTACCTGACCTGGCGCGGCCTCGAGGTGCGGTTCGTCTCCAACGTGACCGACATCGACGACAAGATCATCGCCCGGGCCCACGACGAGGACCGGACCACCGGCGAGGTTGCCGCCCACTACGAGCGCGTCTGGTGGGACACCCTCGACCGCCTGGGCGTGGCCCGCCCGACCGACGCCCCGCACGCCACCGAGTACGTCGAGAGGATGGTCGCCCTCATCGAACGCCTGGTCGAGGCCCAGGCCGCCTACATCGGAGGCGACGGCGTCTATTTCGCCGCCGAGCGGGTCGAGGGCTACGGCCTCCTGGCCCGCCAGTCGATCGACTCGCTCAGGGCCGGGGCCCGGGTGGAGGCCAACCAGGACGCCGGTAAGCGGTCGCCGGTGGACTTCGCCCTGTGGAAGCTGGCCAAGCCGGGAGAGCCGTCCTGGCCCAGCCCGTGGGGGGCGGGGCGGCCCGGTTGGCACACCGAGTGCGTCGTGATGTCCCTCGACCTGCTCGGCGAGGATTTCGACCTCCACGCCGGCGGTTTGGATCTGGCCTTCCCCCACCACGAGAACGAGCGGGCCCAGGCGGTGGCCGACGGCCGCCGGTTCGCCCGGCACTGGGCCCACAACGGGATGATCGTCGACGAGCGGGGCGACAAGATGTCGAAGTCGCTCGGCAATACCCTCAGCCTCCTCGACCTGCTCGACACCTATGACCCGAGGGCCTTCCGCCTGCAGGTGCTGCAGTCGCACTACCGGTCCCCGCTGAGGGTGGGGCCGGCCAGCATGGCCGCCGCGCAGGTGGCCGTGGAGAGACTCGACTCGTTCGCCCGCGAGTTCGCCGCCGCCCGTCAGGCGACCCCCGACCCGGGCCTGCTCGACGCTTTCGTCGCGTCCATGGACGATGACCTCGACACGCCGGGGGCGGTCGCCATGGCCTTCGAGGCGGTACGCCAGGCGCGCACCGAGAAAGGCCCGGCCGGGGAGGCCAAGGCGGCCGCCGTGTTCGACATCTTCGAGCGGGCGATGGGGCTGCCGCTCAAATACGAGGTGGAGGGGGCGCCGCCGGAGGTGCTGGCCCGGGCCGGCGAGCGCGACGCAGCCCGGGCGGAACGTGATTTCGCCCGGGCCGACGCCATCCGAGCGGAGTTGCAGGCCGAGGGCTGGACGGTGGAGGACGGCCCGGACGGTACGGTCATCAGATGAGCCTTTTCAGCGAGGACACCGCCGTCCAGCGCGACTCGCAGGGTTGGTCAGCGGAGATCAATCCCCGGTGGAACGTGGGGGAGAACCCCAACGGCGGCTATCTCCTGGCCATCGCCCTGCGGGCACTGGTGGAGGAGACCGGCCGACCGGATCCGGTCAGCGTCACCGCCCACTATCTGTCGCCGCCCAAGGCCGGTCCCATCCAGGTGCGCACCGAGATCGTCAAGCCGGGGCGCAGCTTCGTCACCGCTACGGCGTCGTTGATCCAGGGTGACCGTGAGCGGGTGCGCATCACCGGCGCCTTCAGCGACCTGACCGAGCGGCAGGGCCCCACCCGTATCAGCGCCCGTCCGCCGGACATCCCCGGCCCCGAGGACTGCGTGGGGCTGATCGAGCTGACCAGCCAGGCCGGCCGGCGGGTTCCCGAGGTGATGAACCGCTTCGATCTGCGCCTTCCGCCCGACAGCCCGTGGGGAGCGCCCGGCGAGGGCGACCCCTTCGAGATCACCGGCTGGATCCGCTTCGCCGACGGCAGCGACCCCGACCCGCTGTCGGCCATGGCCTTCGCCGACGCCTTCCCTCCGACCCTGCTCGGGGCGGTGGCCGGGGGCTGGGTGCCGACCATCGAGCTCACGGTGCACCTTCGGACCCGTCCCTCTCCTGGCTGGCTGCTCGGTACCTTCCGCACCCGGGTCCTCGTGGACGGCCTGCTCGAAGAGGACGGGGAGCTGTGGGACAGCGATGGCCGGCCGGTGGCGCTCTCCCGGCAGCTGGCCATGGTGCTCAGCGTCTGATGGCGGGCCTTCGGCGGGGGACGGAGCGCCTCCCGCCGGGGTTCGGGACCATCTGGACGTCCGTGGCGGTGGACCTGATCGGATTCGGGATCGTGCTGCCCATCCTGCCCATCTACGCCCGCCGTTTCCACGCCAGCTCGCTGGCCGCGGCTCTGCTCGTGTCGGCGTTCTCGGCCGCCGGGTTCGTCACCGCGCCCCTCTGGGGCCGCCTCTCGGATCGCTACGGCCGCCGACCGGTCATCCTGGTCTCGTTGGCGGGCACGGCCCTGGGCAGTCTCCTGACCGGGGCCGCGACGGGGCTGGTCCTGCTCTTCGTGGGCCGGGTGATCGACGGGGCATCGGGGGCGAGCATCTCGGTGGCCCAGGCGGCGGCCGCCGACATGGCGCCCGCCGAGGAACGAAGCCGGCTGTTCGGCCTGCTCGGAGCGGCTTTCGGTATCGGCTTCGTGGCCGGCCCGGCGATCGGCGCGCTCGGAGCCCTGTGGGGGCCGCGGGTGCCGTTCTTCCTCGCCGCCGCCCTGGCCGCGGCCAACACCGTCGTGGCCTGGCGCCGACTCCCCGAGACCCATCCCCGCACGCCGGCGGCCCACCCGGCCGAGCCGACCGGCCCAGCCGATCGGCGAGTCGCCTCCCCCGATCCCCGGCCGGGACCGGGTGGGGACCGCCGGCCCCGGTCGACGCCCGCCCCCGCCGCCCCCGCCGCGCCGGCCGCCCCGGCCGGCCCCGCCGCCGCCGGCCCGGCGTGGCGCAACCCGCTGCTGCGCGCGGCCCTGCCCCTCCTCGTGGTGGCCTTCTCGGCCATGGTGGCCTTCTCGGGTTTCGAAGCGACCTTCGCCCTCTTTGGCCAGCGCCACCTGGGGCTCGGTATCGGCTCGGCGGCGGCGGTGTTCGTGGCGGTGGGGGCGGTGATCGTGGCGGTGCAGGGCGGGCTGGTGCACGAGGTGTCCCGCCGACTCGGGGAGACCACGACCCTGGTGGTGGGCCTGGTCCTCGACACCGCCGGGTTGGTGGTCCTGGCGCCGGCCCGCGGCTGGGCTCTGGCCGCCCCGGCCCTCCTGCTCCTGACCGTCGGCCAGGGTCTGCTGCAGACGACGATGGCCTCGGCGCTGGCCGGGCGGGCCGGGCCGGGCCGGCGGGGGCAGGTGCTCGGCGCCCAGCAGTCGGTCTCGGCCCTGGCCCGCATCCTCGGGCCGGCCGCGGGGGGTGCCCTGCTCGGGTCGAGCGGGTCGGGCGTGACCTACCTCTTCGGGGCCGCTCTCTCGTTGTTCGCACTCATCGTGACCTTCTGGGATCGCCGACGCTGATACTTCCCGTCCGGAGCAGGGTATGTTACCTTCCGGTAACAACGTCGACGACGGTGCCGAGAGGAACAGTGAAATGGCCGATTTCTCCAACTCCTTGAACGAGGACCAGATCACCCTGCAGAAATGGGTGCACGACTTCGCCGAGAAGGTCATCCGCCCGGCCGCCCACGAGTGGGACGAGCGGGAGGAGACCCCGTGGCCGATCATCGAGGAGGCGGCCCGCGCCGGGCTCTACTCCCTCGATTTCGTGGCCAGCATGTTCGCCGATGCCACCGGGGTCTCCACCCCGATGGTTATGGAGGAGATGGCGTGGGGTGACGCCGGAATAGCACTGGCCATCTTCGGGACCACCCTCGGTGTGGCCGGCATCTTCGCCAACGGCACGCCCGAACAGATCGGCGAGTGGCTACCGCAGTGCTTCGGGACCCCCGAGAAGGTGGCCCTGGCGGCCTTCTGCGTCTCCGAGCCCGACGCCGGCTCCGATGTCAGCTCGATGCGCACCCGGGCGGTCTACGACGAGGCGCGCGACGAGTGGGTCCTCAACGGGACCAAGACCTGGATCACCAACGGCGGCATCGCCGACGTGCACGTCGTGGTGGCGTCGGTGGACGCCGATCTGAAGGGCCGGGGACAGGCCAGCTTCGTCGTACCCCCCGGCACCCCCGGCCTGTCCATGGGCCAGAAGTTCCAGAAGATGGGCATCCGGGCGTCGCACACCGCGGAGGTGGTGCTCGACGACGTGCGAGTGCCCGGACGGTGCCTGCTTGGTGGCAAGGACCGCCTCGACGAGAGGCTGGCCCGGGCGCGTGAGGGTCGCACCGGGTCGCGTTCTCAGGCCGCCATGGCCACCTTCGAGAAGACCCGCCCGGCCGTCGGGGCCCAGGCCGTCGGCATCGCCCGGGCGGCCTGCGAGTACGCCCTCGACTACGCCAAGGAGCGCAAGCAGTTCGGTCGGGCCATCATCGAGAACCAGGCCATCGCCTTCAAGCTGGCCCGTATGCGGATGATGACCGACGCTGCCCGCCTGCTCGTCTGGAACGCGTCGTGGCGGGGGGCCAGCGGGGCCGGCTTCGAGGCCGCCGAGGGCTCCCAGTCCAAGCTGTTCGCCGGCGAGACCGCCGTGCATGTGACCGACGAGGCCATCCAGATTCTGGGTGGAGCGGGCTACATCCGCGAGCACCCGGTGGAGCGGTGGCACCGCGACGCCAAGATTTTCACCATCTTCGAGGGCACCAGCGAGATCCAGCACCTGGTGATCGCCCGGGCCATCTCGGGAGTCCACATACAGTAGCTGACCTGCGGTTTCTCTGCTTCCGCCCGGCTGGGCCGAGTCGCACACGGTGGCACGTCGGGGACACCCTGTGGCACACGATGGAACGCCTTATGTGCCAGCCGTGTGCCGGGATCGACCTGAACGCCGGGGTCGCTCAGGAACGTAGCTCTGAACCGTTCTGGCGGAGACCTAGCGGGGTCCGTGGTGCTGAGGCGGGACGTCATGAGGCGCGATTTCGGCCACCCTCCAACCCTCGCCCGGGACCGACGGGGCCAAGCGCATTGACCCCTTGGTCCTCGCATAGACCATCAACAGCTGCTTCCTTACCGTCACCCGATTCCCCAGGTGCTCTCACCCGACCGCCGGGCCCACTGCGCTCGCCCCACCTACGACCACGACCAGTGGTCGAACAAGCCCGCCTCGAACCCACCAACGACGTACGTAGTCAACCGCTACTACGACCCCACAACCGCCTCCTTCCTCAGCGTCGGCCCCCTCGCAGCAGCGACCAGACAGCCCTACACGGTGGCCACGCTGTGGCGCAGGAGGTGGCAGCTGCCCTTCTTGGCCAGCCCGGCGGCGGCCACGTAGGCGCGGACTTTCCGTGAC
>JAKCDU010000057.1 GCA_021838445.1 Actinomycetes bacterium
GCCGAACCGGCGATCTGGCCCGGCTCTGGGTGAGGGTGGAGGAACTCGCTCGGCGTGGCCCTGGTCGCAGGTGTGCGTGCGCGGGCGGAGCCCCACACTCCTGTCGTGCCACGGAGTGCAAGATCGCACCGCCGGGTGTTCCCGTCACCTGCCGGCGGGCGTGTTGCGGAGAGGTTCGGCGGGGGCGATCGCCTTGATCGCGCCGCTGGCGTGCGGTGCGGCGATGCTCCCTTCTGGATGGGAGTGGTGGCGGCCCGGGCGGCGTCCCTGATTGCCTTCGACCGTAGCCGGTCGTCAGTCCGGGGGCCCCACTGCGCAACGCGATGGCGGCCGCCTGGAGATGTCCTCCTCGACGATGCCGTTGGTTCCCGTGCGGGCCCGGAGCACGGACGCGTCCACCAGGCCGATCGCCGGGGCGACCGTCCGCCGGCGTACTCGGAGGTCGCCGTCTCGGTTCGCGATCGACGGGCGGCCGCCCTGTTGACAGCGGATCGGCCGGGGACGAGCCGAGGGTCAAACAGGCGATCGGCGGGTCGGCGCAGGCGGCTCCGGATTGCTGCAAACGGCTGCCGCTGACCGGTCGTCGGAGCCGGCTGGCATCGTCTCGGTGTGCTTGCCGGTGCCATCCAAGCCGGTCTCCACGCCGCTGTCGCCAGTCGGGCCGGTGCCGACAAACCGGCCATGGCCGGATGCCCGAAGAGGCGGGTAGGGGGCGGATTGCTGGGTCGGAAGGCGTCGCGATCCGGGCGGCGACGGACACCCCGTCGTGTAGCCACAGCCGCCGATTGGCTGCCTCCCGGCTCCTGCGGGACCGGGGCGAACAGCGTGCTCGCTTCCGCCGGAGCGGCCGTGCGGGGCGCCGCGCGTCTACAGGGACTGCACCCGCCGGCGAGGCCGTTCGGGCGTGCCATCCTGCCCCGGCGGGGCGGCAGGACGACCCGCAGAAAACTGAGCGTTGCCCACTCAAGTTCGCCCGTGCGGGTCGCGGGTTGCCCTCGAGTGCCGACGGTGTAAAGCCGGGATTCTGGTTTTGAAGGTGACGGGCAGATGGGGGGGTACGAGTGATGGGGGGCAGGGCGGGTGCGGGCGGCTGGGTGTCTCTGCTGGGTGGTAGTCGTGGGCAGGTGGTGACGCGAGCGGATCTGGTAGCGGTAGCCGATCAGTTGGCCGAGGAGGCGGCTCGTTGGGAGGACGCCTACCGGGATTGGGAACGGGCCGTGAAGGTTCGCGACCGGGTGGCGGCACGCATGGAGCGCAAGCTGCTGGCAGCGACCGGCGGCCTCAGCGTGGCCCGCTTCGCGGCGGCCTGCCGTCGCCGCTCTGTGCGCTCTGTCGTCGAGGCCGAGGAGAAGGCGTCCGCCATCCAGGCCAAGCCGGCGGTCGAGGTGGTCATCGCCGAGCGGGACCGGTCGCTCGCCGAAGCTGGAGCCGCCGTCCTGGCCGCCCGGATCATCCTGGCCGAGGCGACCAAGGCAGTCCTCGGCTACGGGACAGCCGGACCCCGTCTGGTCGGCCTGAACCGGGCCGAGCTACGCCGGCTCGCCAGGCACCCCTCCCGGACCGTCAACGAGTGACCCAGTGGCCGCGGTCCGGCGGGCAGAGAGGCTTGGGCCCCCAAATAGGGTGGACCGCCCGGCGGTGACCGTGTAGGGGCCACGGGGCGTGGCTTCCGACAGGAGGTCACCATGCCCGTCCGCGACGTTGTCCGCCGGACCCAGCGAAGCCTGGAGGCTCTCGGCGCCGCCCACCTTCGCGCCACCACCCGGCTGGACCAGACGAGAGCCCGGCGGCCCGAGGTGTTCGCCGAGGTCCTGGCTGACGCTGACGCCGACGCCGACGTCGCCGCGCCACAGGACGTCGTTGAGGCTGCAGTCGTGGACATGGCCGGCGGTACCGGCGCCGAGATGACCGTCGAGATGCCCCGTGTCGGATCCGGAGACGGCAACCAGCGCTGGTCGTCAGGGCCGGCCGGGACCTCTCGCCGCCCCGCCCATCGCTGCGCGGCGGTGCTCAACGTCCCCCGTCCCGGGTGGGGTGAGGACCAGTGAGCCGACCGACCAACGGGGCCCGTGCCGTCGGTCAGGAGACTGCCCCCGCCGACCGCGGGCGGTACCTCACCCTCCAACAGGCAGCGGAGGAGTTCCCGGCGTTCTCGCCACGACTCCTGCGGCGTCTCGTCCAAGAGCGCCGCGTCCCCTTCAGCCGCGCCGGCCGCCGCATCGTCATCGCCGAGGCCGACATACACGCCTACCTCGAACGCAACCGAGTCGAGCCGCCGCGATGGGACGTGGCGTCATGACGGGCAACCCAGCCTGGGACCTGGCGTCACGAGGCCGGGCCGGCCCGGCGCTCCTGCGCATCTCTGATCTGCGCTCCGAGGGCGTCGGCGATCACCTTGTCGCGCTCGGCCGAGGCGTGCTGGTAGATGAGCGCCGCCCGGGGGCTGGCATGGCCCATGCGGGCCATCAGCTCCCGGGTGCTGGCGCCGGTGCCGGCGGCGAGGGTGTTGCCGGTGTGGCGCAGGTCGTGGAAGACCAGGCCGTCCGGTAGCCCGTCGACCGTGGCAAGCGCCTTGCGCCACTGGCGCCCGAACGCCTCGGCGTGAAACGGCCGCATCCCGTCGGCGCTCTTGTCGGCGGGGAAGACGAGCGCCTCGGAGCCGTGGTCGCCGACGAGAGCGAGGTGGACCCTCATCTCCTCGACGATCGGGCCCGGGATGGCGACGGTTCGGGCGCCGGCCCGGCTCTTGGGACGGGTGAAGCGGGCTGCCCCGCTGCGGTCCCGTTGCACGTTGCCGTCCTCGGGGGCCACGAGAACGGTGGCCCCGTCGAGGTCGAGGCGCTTGCGGCGCAGGGCGCGCAGCTCGCCGAAGCGCAGGCCGGTGAACGCCGCGAGGAGGACCAGTCCGCGGTAGCGGGGGACGATGGCCTCCGCGATGGCGTAGACCTGCCCGACGGTCACCGTGGGGCGTTCGGGGGTGTTGTCGGCGCCTGCACCCTTGATGCGGCAGGGGTTGCGGGGGATGAGGCCGTCCTCGACCGCCGTGTTGAGGATGGCTCGCAGGAGCCGGTAGGTCTTCGGGGCCCGGCCGTGCCCGTCTGGACCACTGGCGCGGGCCCACCAGCGGCGGACGGCCAGGACCGAGATGTCCGCCAGCGGGGTGGCGCCGAAGGCGGGATTTAGGTGCAGGCGGAGGAGGTCCTCGTAGTCGTTCCGTGTGCGCATGGCCAGGTCGTGGCGGCCGGCGATCCACTCATCCGCGTAGCTGCCGAAGGTGATCCTCCCCTTGCGAGGGTCGACCCAGGTGCCGGCGTCCTGTGCTCCGAGGGCGTCGCGCAGGGCGGCGTTGGCATCGGCCTTCTGGGCGTAGCTGCCGAGCGAGATGTGCCTGCCGTTGACCAGCATCCGGGCTTGCCACCGGCCGCTCGGCAGCTTGCGGACCGCTCCCGTCCCCCTGTCCCTCGGCGCCCGTGCCATGGCACGAATCTAAACCGTGATGGCACGTTGATGGCACGGCGGCCGGCTAACGGGCCTTCGGCGGAGAACACTAAGCCCCCGCAAGCCTGTGACCAGGACCTATACGAGCACCCCCAACGGGATTCGAACCCGTGCTGCCGCCTTGAAAGGGCGGTGTCCTAGGCCGCTAGACGATGGGGGCAAGAACGCCGAAGCCTATCCTCCGGGGGCCAGTCGTGTGAATCAGGCCGGGTGCGCCGGGGAGCGGGCCGCCGGTGCAGAACAGGTGCGGCTTTCACCGTCGTCCCGCCTGACCGGTTCCGAACCCGCTCCCGGCGGCTCACGTCTTGGTGTCCGGCTCCGAGCAACGGGGCTTCACGTGAGGTCCCAGACGGTGCCCTCAGGGGTGTCGCGCACCTCGACGCCGGCCGCGACCAGGGTGTCGCGGATCCGGTCGGCATCACTGAAACGCCGCTCGTTTCGGGCGGCCGTCCGTTCGGCGAGCAGGGCATCGATGAAGCAGCCCACCACCTGCCTGGGGTCCTGAGTCCCGGTCCGGGCCAGGTCGCCCAGCCGGGAGATCATCCGGCGTAGAGCGGCTCGGCCCTTGGCCCCCGCGTCGGACTGAGTGGTGTCGCCCGACCAGGCGACCAGCGTGTCGTCCAACTCCAGCATCGCTCGCACCGCAGCGTCGGCATCGGAGGCCCTCACGGCGGCGTCGAAGTCGGCTTCGAGGCGCCGGATCTCCGAGTGCAAGGCGGTGGGAGCCTCCATCTGGGAGCCCGACGGGACCGACCCCGACCCCGGGCCGGCCGCAGCGACGCCACCCGGATCCGGGGCATCAGCCGTACCCCCTGCAGGGGCGTCACGACCAGCGTCCGAGAAGGCCAGGTCGATAAGTTCCGAGACGGAGATCTTGCGCCCGCTCTGAAGGATCGACGACTTGCCCTGCCGGCGGACGGTGACTACCCCGTTGCCCACCACCCGGGCCGTGCCGGCGTCGAGGTCGAAGATGCACCCGGTGTGCTCGTCGATGCCGAGCACCCACCCGTCTGGACCCATCTGCTCCTCGAGCTGGGCCAGGCGCCTCTCCCCGAGATAACAGAAGCGGGTGTCGTGGTGGCCACCCTCGGCGTTGTCGTAGTGGGGGATCACCGCCACCTCGGGTCCGAGGAAGCCGAGCAGGTCGAGCCCGTCGGCCCAGACCGGTTCGGACCCCACCTTGTAGATCTCGTACACCGGGACGGTGTAGCGGCCCAGGGTGAGCGCCGCGGCGCTGGCGAAGACCACGCATCCCCCGTGGGCCAGCTTGTCGGCGAGCAGATCGGGTACCTCCGTTTCGCGCCACTGGCGCAGGGCGTAGGTGGGGCTGCCGGGGCCGGCGAACACCCAGCGGGCGGTGGCCACGCGGGCCAGAGCCGCCTCCCGGGCGACGGGGTCGTCCTCGCGGCGGCGCAGGCCGGCCAACTGGACCTCCCGTCCGACGCTCGCCCGGAAGTAGTCGATGGCCCGGTTGGAGATGTCATCGGCGTTGGCCTGGAAGCCGTAAGGGGTGTCCATCAGGACCGCCGGCACCGGAGACGGGCCGAGCAGGTCGAAGATCTGGCGGTGCGGCTTGATCATGGTGGGGGCCGTCTCCCCCGAGCCCATGATGGCGAGGACCCGGGTCACGCCGGGTTCCCCCCGGGTTCGGCCGGGAAGGCGTCGTGGATCACCGATGCCACGGCCGCGGGGTGTTGGGCGTGTAGATCGTGGTCGCCCTCCATCCAGTGGACCGTGACCTGCCGCAGGCCGGACGCGGCGCCCGCCACCTCGTCTCGCTTTCCGGCCATCCACCGCTGATTCGAGCGGTCCTCGGCCATGATCAACACGGCCGGGGCTTTCACCTCCCGATAGAGCTCCCGGGGGTGGTGCTCCCACAGGTGGCGGAGTATCTGCATGTGGTTGTCCCGGGACAGCCACGGCCGGACGGTGCCGTCGCCGAGCACCTCCATGTTGGCGAGGGTGCCCTGGATGCCCTCCTCCGGCCAGTCCGGGTGATTGCTGCGCAGCCACTGCTCCATCTGCACCAGGGGGGTGCCGGCCAGGGGTGGCGGGGATAGCGCCGCGGACGCGGTGTCCCAGTCGGCGAAGCGGGCCGAAAGCTCGATGGTGCCACCGTCGATCATCACCAGACCGCCGATCAGGTCGGGGTGGTGGGCGGCCAGGTCGAGCACGACGTTGCCCCCCCAGGACTGGCCGACCACCACCGGCGCCCTCCCGGCCCAGTCGAGCCGGAGCATGAGGCGGACCAGGTCGCGGGTGACCGTGGCGAAGTCGTAGCCGG
Organism: Actinomycetes bacterium; assembly: GCA_021838445.1. Lineage (GTDB taxonomy): Bacteria > Actinomycetota > Acidimicrobiia > Acidimicrobiales > Palsa-688 > JAKCDU01. The sequence continues at coordinate 5,783 of JAKCDU010000057.1, forward strand.
AGTCGGGTTTGGAGGACCAGCCGTGGCCGCGCTGGTCGACAGCCAGCACGGGGTGACCCTTGGCGGTCAGTTCGGCTCCCACCCGGTCCCACAGCCGGGCGTTGGACGCCAAGCCGTGGACCAGCACCACGGGCACCCGGTCCCCGTCGAGGCTCCAGGGGACGACGGACAGCATCACGCCCTCGTCGACCACTTCGGCCAACCGGGGCGGCGGCACGGTGCTCATGCCTGACGGTCCGGTCCGGCCGAGGTGGGGGTGATGGCGATGATCACTCGGTGCTCGTGTTGCATGGCCGCCCGGTAGTCATCCCAGTCGGGATGCTCACCGGCGACCTGACGATAGAGGGCTTCGAGGGTGTCCATGGCCTCGGGGAGGCTGACGACCTCGGCGGTGCCCCGCAGTTGCACCCACCGCCCGAAGAACTCGTCGCGAAATCCGCAGATGACCGCTCTCGGGTCCGACCGCAGGTTGCGCACCTTGTAGGCCGCCTCGCGGCTGGACACGAGCACCCGGCCCGAATCGTCGACCCCGTGCACCACGGGTGACGGGTTCGGCTCACCGTCGCGTCGGCGGGTGATCAGGACCGAACGGTGGTTCTGCCCCAGGAACTGCAGGGCTTCGGCGATGTCCATCACTCAAGTGTGCCGGGACATGGCGTCTACCGTCTCCTCCAGGAGCCAGCTGAGCCAGTGGTAGGCCGATTCCTCGGCTGACTGGGGTGGCCCGACGTCGTCGTCCTCGCTCACCCCCAGGTAGGTGCCGATGGCCAGGCGGAGGCTGTTGATGGACCTGGACCAGGCCATGACCTGCTCCTCGGTGAGGGTCTGGGCGTCGGCCGACTCCAGCACCATCTGGCCCTCGGCCCGGCGGCGCTCGACCAGGTCCTCCATCATGAGCCGTCGGTACTCGTCCTGGCGGCCCACGTCGGCCGGGTCGCTGTAGGCGGGAGGGAACAGCCGGTAGAGGAGCGGGGCGCCCGGGTCCTCGAGCAGGCCGAGGAACTGCTCCATCAGTTCGCGCAGGATGACCCGGAACCCGTCGTCGAGGCGGACCCGGTACACCCCGCCCTTCTCGTCCCATCGCAGCACCGGACGGTCGAACCGGGCGCTCAGCTGTCGTGCTCCATGGTGGCCCAGAGCCCGTGCTCATGGAGGCGGAACACGTCGAGCTCGGCCTTCTCGCGGGGTCCGTGCGAGACCACCGCCTTGCCTTTCAGATGCACGTCGAGCATCAGGGCGTGGGCCTTGTCCTTGCTGTAGCCGAACAGCTTCTGGAACACGAAGGCCACGTAAGACATGGTGTTGATCGGGTCGTTCCAGACCAGGACCTTCCAGGGCAGGTCAGCCCGGGTGGACTGGTCGATGCCCGGCTCTTGGACCTCGACGGGTGCGGTGCTCACGGCCGTGCCCGGCCGCCCGGGCTAGCCGGGTCGGTGCCGGCCATACCGCTTGGGCCGGGGTTGGTCATGCCACCAGGACCGGTGCCGACGCCGCCTCGGCGACCGTCGACCCGAGCAGAGGCCGAGCTCTCAGGCCGAAGTAGTGGTGGAGCGTGGCCACGACCAGCAGGCTGGCGCCGGCGACGTGGATGGCGACGACGCCCACCGGGTCCCCGCCGAAGTACTGGGCGTAGCCGACGCCGGCCTGGGCCAGCAGGGTGACCAGCATGATCTCCGCCCGGCGCAGGACCGGCCGGGGGGCGCCGGAGCGCACGAGGGTCCACATCATCACCACGGTGAGAGCGATGAAGATCTCGACCGAAGTGCCGTGTATCTGGGCCACAGCGTGCAGGGAGTAGTGGTAGCGGGGCGAGCCGGGTGCCCCCCCGTGGGGTCCCGTCGAGGTGACGACGGTGCCGAGGGTGGCCACCACCGCCAGGGCGCCCAGGCCGATCTGGGCCATACGCATCGGCGCCGGCCCGACCAGGTCCCGGACCGGGCCGGCGCGGTCATCCAGCCGGGCCCGCTCATAGAGGACGACCGCCTCGGCCAGGAAGGCCAGGCCGAGCAGGAAGTGGAGGCTGACCAGCACCGGGTTGAGCTTCGTGTAGACCACGATGCCGCCGAGGACGACCTCGGCGACCAGCCCGACCACCAGCCCGAACGACAGCCAGGTGAGGTCCCGCCGGCGTGGTCGCCGGCGCAGGGCCGCGGCGAATGCTCCCAGGGCCGCCACCGTCACCACGGCGTTGATCAGCCGGTTGCCGAACTCCACCCAGGCGTGGTACTGCATCGGCGCCACGACGCTCGTGGCGTCGCATTTGGGCCAGGTGCTGCAACCCAACCCCGAGCCGGTCAGGCGGACCGCCGCCCCCGAGACGATGACCAGGACGAGGGCCACCACGGCGCCCAGCGCGATGCGACGGAACGCGATGGGCGATACGGTCCAGCGGTCCGGCACGGGTTCAATGCTAGGGCGGCCGACCCCCGTTGTCCCATCCGGCCCGGGTCGGGGACCCGCCGGCCGGGTGGGGGCGGGGTGGCTAGGGCGGACCCCGCTACCGCTTTGTCCCAACGCGTGGACCTGCCGTACAGTTGACCTGATGTCAGTGGTCCCGGTGGCGCGCGAGTTCACGACGGCGCGCCGTCTGGCCGGTTTCGTGGCGCTGACAAAGCCTCGCATAATCGAGTTGCTCCTGGTGACGACGCTGCCGACGATGGTGGTGGCGGCGCACGGCATACCCCGGGTCACCCTGATGCTGGCCACCCTGGTCGGCGGGACGCTGGCCGCCGGCGGGGCCAACGCCATCAACATGGTCGTCGACCGCGACATCGACGCCATCATGCGCCGCACCCGCAACCGGCCGCTGGTCACCGGCGTGGTCACGCCGGGGCAGGCCCTGGCCTTCGCTCTCGCCCTCGAGGTGGCCGCCTTCGGAGAACTGTGGGCCGCGGTGAACCTCCTGTCCGCCCTCCTGGCGGTCAGCGCCATGCTCTTCTACGTCTTCGTGTACACCCTGTGGCTGAAGCGCACGTCCCGCCAGAACATCGTGATCGGCGGGGCGGCCGGGGCCGTCCCGGTGCTGGTCGGCTGGGCCTCGGTGCGCAACACGGTGGGCTGGGCGCCGGTGGTCCTGTTCGCCCTCATGTTCCTCTGGACCCCCCCGCACTTCTGGGCCCTGGCCATCCGCTACCGGGAGGACTACCGGTCGGTGGACGTGCCCATGCTGCCCGTGGTGGCCTCCTTCCGCCGTACCGCCACCCAGATCCTCGTCTACACCGTCCTGGTGGCCGTCGTGTCGCTGGTCTTCGCCTGGACCGCCGGTATGGGCCCGCTCTACTGGGTCTCGGCGGCAGTCCTCGGGGTGATGTTCATCGGCTACTCGTGGCAGCTGTGGCGCGACCCGACCGAGGCCCGGGCCATGAAGCTGTTCCACTGGTCCATCACCTATGTGACGCTGCTGTTCGTGGCCATGGCCGCCGACCAGCTGATTTTCCACTGATCCTGATCCGCTCCGCCCGGGGCGGGCGCCCGGCGCTACTCCCAGCGGAACAGGCGGGCGGCCAGCACCGGCGCCCCCACCGCCCACACGGCCAGCACGATCCAGGCCCGCAGCGGCACGCCGGAGCCCGCCGTGAGGGCCCCGTGCAAGGCGTCCGACAGGGCGCCGGCGGGTAGGACCCGGGCCACGTCCCGGAGCGGCGTGGGGAGCTTGGACAAAGGGAAGATCATCCCGCCGAGCAACAGCAGCAGCAGGTACAGGCCGTTGGCGGCGGCCAGGGTGACCTCCGCCCTCAGGCTGCCGGCCATCAGCAGCCCGAGACCGGCGAAGGCGACCGTGGCGGCCAGGATGGCCGGCAGGGCCAGGCCGACCGGTCCCCCTGGCGACCAGCCGAGGGCCAGCCCGATCCCGACCAGCACCGCCACCTGGGCGATCTCGACCACCGCGATGGACGCGATCTTGGCCGTGAGGAGGCGTCCCCGCCCGAGGGGGGTGGCGCCCAGCCGTTTGAGCACCCCGTACTGGCGCTCGAAGCCGGTGGCGATCCCCAGGCTGACCATGGCCGTGGACATGACCGCCAGAGCCATGACCCCGGGGGTCAGGAACTGCACCGGGTGACGGACGCCGGCCGGTTTGGGCAGCACGTCCACGACCGAGAAGAACACCAGCAACCCCACCGGGATGGCCAGGTTGAGCAGCACCGAGTCGCCCCGCCGGGCGGTCAGGCGCAGCTCGGCGCCGACCTGGGCCCGCCACGCCCTCACTCGGGGTCCTCCGAGGAGGTGACCCGCAGGAATATCTCCTCGAGGCGCGACCCCGTCCGCAGGTCCCGCAACGGCAGGTCCCGGGCCGCCAGCCACGCCGTCAGCCGGGCCAGCGCGGCCGGGCCGCCGGCGGCGGCCACCAGGTACTCCCCGGGCCGCTCCTCGCTCACCGGGGCCTGCATCTCGGCGGCCAGGCTGACCACGTCGAGGCCGGCCGGGGCGGCGAAGCGGATGCGCGCCGAGTCGGGATCGGACTCCGCCAGCTGGGCCGGGCTGCCGGCGGCCACCACCCGTCCCCGGTTGAGGATGACGATGCGGTCGGCGAGGCGTTCGGCCTCCTCGAGCTCGTGGGTCGTGAGCACCACCGTGACGCCCGAGTCGCGCAGCTCGGCGACCTGCCCTCGGATGGCCAGGCGTCCCCCCGGATCCACCCCGGCGGTCGGCTCGTCGAGGAACGCCACCTCGGGGCGACCGACCAGAGCCAACGCCAGGGAGAGCCGCTGCTGCTCGCCCCCCGACAGGCGCCGCCACGGCGTGGCCGCCACTCCGGTCAGGTCCAGCCGCTCGAGCAGGCTCTGGGGGTCGAGCGGGTCCCGGTAGTAGCGGGCGAAGAGCCGCACCGCTTCGGCCGGGCTCATGCCGGGGTAGACGCCCCCCTTCTGCAGCATCACCCCGATGCGCCCGGTCAACGCCCGGTGATCGGCGCGGCTCTGGGGGTCCAGACCGAGCACCCTGACGCGGCCGGCCGCCAGTGGACGGTAGCCCTCGAGGGCCTCGACGGTGCTGGTCTTGCCGGCCCCGTTGCGGCCGAGCAGAGCCACCACCTCGCCCCGGTCGACCCTCAGGTCGATGCCGTCGACGGCCGTCTTGGGGCCGTAACGGACGGTGAGGCCGACGGCTTCGATAGTCGGTGCGGGCGCAGCCACGGGGTATCGACCGTAGCCCCGCGGGGGGTATACCGAGAAGTTGGCGGAAATGTTCGATGATGTAGGCGTGCTGCAAGCGCTCAACCTGACGAAGCGTTACGGGTCGACCCTCGCCGTCGACGACCTGAGCTTCGAAGTCAAGCCCGGGATCGTCACCGGCTTCCTCGGTCCCAACGGGGCCGGCAAGACCACCACCATGAGGATGATCCTCGGTCTGGACCGACCCGACTCAGGGGTGGTGACCATAGACGGCCGACCGTTTCGCGACACCCCGGTACCGCTGCGCGAGGTCGGCGCCCTGCTCGACCCCAAGGCCTTCCACGGTGGCCGCTCGGCCTACAACCACCTTCTCTGCCTGGCCCAGAGCAACCACCTCCCCAAGAGCCGGGTCGACGAGGTGCTCGCCATTGTGGGCCTCGAGACGGCGGCCAAGCGGCGGGCCCAGACCTTCTCGCTCGGCATGGGCCAGAGGCTGGGCATCGCCGCCGCCCTGCTCGGCGACCCCAAGGTGCTGATGTTCGACGAGCCGGTCAACGGGCTGGACCCGGAGGGCATCGCCTGGGTCCGCCGGCTGATGCGGGACCTGGCTTCCACCGGACGGACCGTGTTCGTGTCGAGCCACCTGATGAGCGAGATGGCCCTCACCGCCGACCACGTGGTGGTCATCGGCCGGGGCCGCCTCATCCGGGACGAGAGCACCCAGGCCTTCATCGAGTCGAGCTCCCACGCCTCGGTGGTGGTCCGCTCCCCGTCGGCCGACCGGCTCGGTCCTCTCTTGGCCGATCACGGCGCCACCGTCACCGCGGACAATACGGGGGCCCTCGTCGTGGTCGGCCTCGACGCACCCCGGATCGGCGAGCTGGCGGCCGGGGCCGGGATGGTGCTGCACGAACTGGCCCCGCAGCGGGCGTCGCTAGAGGAGGCGTTCATGGAGTTGACCCAGGACAGCGTGGAGTTCCACGCCAGTGGCCGGGTGGCCCCATGACCGCGCCCGTGAGGCCCTACAGCTTCGCTGACGTGGTCCGTTCCGAGTGGACCAAGTTCCGCTCGGTCAGGTCCACCTACTGGACGTTCCTGGTGGCCGTCGTGCTCGGCATCGGCCTGGCCGCCCTGGTCAGCGGCATCTCGGCCAACCACTACCGGACCGACCTGACCGTGCGCATCGGGTGGGACCCGGTGCAGCGCAGCATCCGGCCGGAGTGGTTCCTGGCTCAGTTGGCCTTCGCCGTGCTCGGGGTGATGACCGTCACCTCGGAGTACTCGACGGGGATGATCCGCACCAGCCTCAGCGCCGTGCCGAGGCGGCTGCGGATGATGCTGGCCAAGCTGCTGGTGTTCGCCGTGTCGGCTGCCGTCGTCGGCGAGATCATCTCGGTGATCGCCTTCACCCTCGGCCAGGCGCTGATTCACGGCAAGGCTCCCTCGGCCAGCTTCTCCCAGCCCGGCGTGATCCGGGTGGTCCTCGGCAGCGGGCTGTACCTGGTGCTCATGGGGCTGCTCGGCAGCGCCTTCGCGGTCCTGGTACGCCACGCCGCGGCGGGTATCGCCCTGGTCGTGGGCATCCTCTTCATCCTCCCCGGCATCGCCCAGGCCCTGCCGACGAGCTGGTCCCAGCCCATCGAGAAGTACTGGCCGACCAACGCCGGCCAGCAGCTCATGAACATCCGCCCCGAGCCCCACGCTCTAGGGGCGTGGTCGGGTTTGGCGGAGTTCGTCCTGTTCGTCGTCGTCGTCGGCGCCATATCCCTCTACGTGCTCGAAAGGCGCGACGCCTGATGGCCGACGGCTCCGGCGCCGGGCCCCGGGTCTGGCTGGTCCGTCACGGCCAGACCGAGTGGAGCCGCGACGGGCGCCACACCGGGCGCACCGACCTCGAGCTGACCGAGGAGGGCCGGGACCAGGCCCGCCAACTCGCCGGGCTGGCGTCCGGGCTGGACTTCGACCTGGTCCTCTGCAGCCCCCGGCGGCGGGCCGCCCAGACCGCCGAACTGGCCGGCTTCACCCCTTTCGAGGTGTGCGAGGACCTCCAGGAGTGGGACTACGGACGCTTCGAGGGGCTGACCACCCCCGAGATCCGCGCCGATAACCCCGACTGGTCCATCTGGTCCGGCCCGTGGGACGGCGGAGAAACGGCCGGAGACGTGGGGCAGCGGGCGTCGCGGCTCGTCGAGCGGGTGAGGGTCTCGGGCGCGGCCCGGGTGGTCCTCGTCGGCCACGGCCACTTCAGCCGGGTCACCGCCACCGCTTGGGTGGGGGCCCCGGTGGACACCGGCCGCTGGCTCGAGTTCGATACCGCCAGCTGGTCCGAGCTCGGTTGGGACCGGGGCGTGGCGGTCCTGACCCACTGGAACGTCCCGGTCAGCCCCTGATCCGGCGGCCGGCGACGGTGCCGGGCGCCAATCGCGGCCGTGCGCCAGGATGGATGGCGTGACCATTTCCGACTGGCCGCCGCCCACCGCCCCACCGGCGTGCTACGCCCACCCCGACCGGGTGGCCGGGTCGGTCTGCCGGCGCTGCGGAAGGCCCATCTGCCCCGAGTGCATGCGCGAGGCGCCGGTCGGGTGGCAGTGCGCGACCTGCGTCCGACAGGACTCGCGCAGCGCGCCGGTCACCAGGTGGCGGCCCAGCCCGGTCGGCCGATCCGGTCGGCTCGGCAACTCCCGGATCACCCCGATGACCGTCGCCCTGATCGTCGTCAACGTGATCGCCTACCTCTACGAGCAGCGCCACCTCGACTACAACTTCGAGACCAAGTACTTCCTGGTTCCGATGCTGGTGCACCAGCACTGGTACTCCCTGATCACCTCGGCCTTCCTGCACGCCTCGGCCACCCACATCCTGCTCAACATGATCAGCCTGGCCATCGTCGGGCCGGCCGTCGAAGCCGAGGTCGGGCCCGTCCGCTTCGTGGTGCTGTACCTACTGTCGGCGCTCGGGGGATCGGTTGGCTTCTACCTGCTGGCCCCCCAGAACGAAGCCGGGGTCGGAGCCTCGGGGGCCATCTTCGGCCTCATGGGGGCGTACTTCGTGGTGGCCCGCATGCGAGGCTGGCCGACCCAGCCCATCATCGTCCTGCTCGTGATCAACGGGGCCTACAGCTTCAGCGGCGGGATCGCCTGGCAGGACCACCTCGGCGGCCTGGTCTTCGGCGCCCTCGGCGCCCTCGGGCTCATCTGGACACCGCGCTCGATGCGCCGGCCGTCGGAGATGGCCCAGCTGGTACAGGGCCTGGCCGTGGTGATCGCCGGGGTGGCGGTGCTGGTCGCCCTGCTGCAGATCCCACCCGGCCATGTCAACATCTGATCGGCGGATCCCTTCGAGCTCCCACCCCCGCACCAGGAGACCCGTCTATGCCGGCGTGGACGTGGGCGCCGACCGGCTCAACGCCGTGCTCATATCACCCGCCCCGACCGCCGACCCGGCATCGCTCCCGGCTGCCGACCCGGCGCATGGGGCGGACCCGGCGCGCTGGGCGGTCACCGGCGTCTTCACCGGGGGGCCGGAGGGGTTGGTGTCCTTCTGCTCGGGTGCCCCCCGGGTGGGCGTCGACGCTCCGGGCGGACTCAGCTGCGGCGCCCATCTGGGCGACGCCTCGGTGGCGCCCAAGTTCCGGACCGGTCGGTGCTCGGAGGTCCCGGTGGCGGGCTGGCCCGCGGTCTCGTGGGTGACCCCCCAGGACGAGGCGTCGGTGCCGGGGTGGATGAGGACCGGCTTCGCCGTCTGGAGGACCCTCCTGGCCGGCGGCTTCGCCGTCGTGGAGACCTTTCCGGCGGCCGCCTTCCACCGTCTCAACGGCCGCAGGTGGCCGCCGCGCAAGTCCACCCCAGAAGGTCGGGCCGCCCGCCTCTCGCTCCTGTCCGAGCTCGTCGATCTGCCGGTCGGCGCCGATCGGTGGACCCACGACGACATCGACGCCGCGGCGTGCGCCCTCGTCGCCGCCGCCGGTCAGCCGCTAACCCACTGCTGCCCCGAACCCGACGGCTCGGTCATGTGGGTGATCGGCTGAGCGATTTCTCGGCCTCGGCGGCGATGTTGCGGGCCATCCCCCCGAAGACGATGGCGTGGAACGGCGACACCGTCCACCAGTAGGCGTGGCCGAGGAGGCCCCGCGGGTAGAACAGGCCCCGCTGGCGGTACACCGACCGGCCCTTGCCGACCGGCGTCACGGTCATCTCCAACCAGGCCAGCCCGGGCAGGCGCATCTCGGCGCGCAGCCTGAGCAGCCGGCCCCGCTCCAGCTCCTCCACCCGCCAGAAGTCCAGCGAATCGCCGACGCGCAGGCGGCGGGGGTCGCGCCGGCCCCGGCGCAGACCGACCCCTCCCACCAGGCGGTCCATCCACCCCCGCGCCGCCCACGCCAGCGGGAAGGAGTACCAGCCGTTCTCACCGCCGATCCCCTCGATGACCTCCCAGAGGGCGTCGGCGTCGGCGTTCACCTCGACCTGGCGCTGGTCCTCGAGCAGGCTTCCCCCCGACCAATCCGGGTCGGAAGGCAGCGGGTCGCTCGGCGCACCGGTCGTCACCGCCGACGACCACCTGGTGACCACATCCGCGTTGCGGACGTGCGTCAGCGCCAGGCGGACGGCCTCTTCGAAGGGAAGGCCGGCGGCGTCGGGTATGTACCGGGCGATGTCGTGCTCCCGGCAGACGACCTCGTGGCGCAGGGACTCGACGAGGGGGCGGGCGATGCTGCGGGGGACTGGGGTGACCAACCCGACCCAGTGGCTCGACAGGCTCGGCGACAGCACCGGTACGGGCAGTATGCGCCGGCGGGGGAGTCCGGCCACGGCCGCGTAGCGGAGCATCATCTCCTTGTAGGTGAGCACGTCGGGGCCGCCGATGTCGAAGCTGCGGTTGACGTCGCCGGGCAGGTTGGCGCTGCGCACCAGGTAGCGCAGCACGTCGCGCACGGCGATGGGCTGGACCCGGTTGTTCACCCAGCGGGGGGTGATCATGACCGGTAGGCGCTCGGTGAGGTAGCGCAGCATCTCGAACGACGCCGACCCCGACCCGATGATGATGGCCGCCCTCAACTCCGCGGTGGGAACCCCCGACGCCCGGAGTATGCGCCCCACCTCGGCCCGAGAGCGAAGATGGGGGGAGAGCTCGTTATCGTCGCCGGCGGGGGTGAGACCACCGAGGTACACGAGCCGACCGGTACCGGCCGCCCGCGCCGCCGACCCGAAGGCTTCGGCCGCGGCCCGGTCCACCTGCTCGAATCCCGAACCGGTGCCCAGGGCGTGCACCAGGTAGTAGGCCACGGCGACGCCTTCGAAGGCCGCGGGGAGGGAGCCCGGGTCGGTCACGTCGGCCTTGACCACTTCCACGTCGGGAGCCCACGGCTGGTCCCGGACCCGGGCCGGGTCGCGGACCGCGGCCCGTACCCGGTAGCCCGCTTCGAGGAGGGCGGGCACCAGCCGGCCGCCTATGTAGCCGGTCGCCCCGGTGACCAGGCAGAGAGGGGAGTCAGTGGACACCTCTGAAGCCTCTCACTGTATGAGGGCGGGAGTTCCCTCGAAGGCCGGGTAGGTTCGGGTTTCTATGAGTGCTGACGTCATCGTGGTCGGGGCGGGCCTGGCCGGCCTCGCCGCGGCCCGCCGTCTACACCAGGCCGGCCGGGAGGTCTTGGTACTGGAGGCCTCCGACGCGGTGGGCGGCCGGGTGCGGACCGACGTGGTGGACGGGCTGCGCCTGGATCGGGGGTTCCAGGTCCTCAACACGGCTTATCCGGCGGCTGCCGCCATCCTGGATTATCCGGGTCTCGAGCTGGCCACCTTCGTCAAGGGCGCCGTCGTGCACCACGGGGGGCGGACGCACCGCCTGGCCGACCCCCGCTCCGAGCCTGCTTCGACTCTCACCACCCTGCACTCGGGGCTACTCGGGTGGAAGGACAAGGCCGCCCTCGGCGCGCTGTCCGCCTGGTGCGGCTACGCACCGGTGTCCATGCTGCTGTCGGGTGAGGACATGTCGACCGGTGAGGCGCTGCGCCGGGCCGGCGTCGGTCCGGACGCGGTGGAGCGCTTCTTGCGACCGTTCCTCGCCGGCGTCCTCCTGGACCCCGCTCTGACCACCTCGGCGCGCTACTTCCGCCTCGTGTGGCGGTCCTTCGCCCGGGGGTCGGTCGTGGTCCCCGCCCGGGGGATGCAGGCCATACCCGATCAGCTCGCCGCCGGCCTGCCCGAGGGGACGATCCAGCTGAGCTCTCCCGTGGCCGCCCTGACCCCCGGGGGGGTCGGCCTGGCCGGGGGCCGGGAGCTGCGGGCGTCGGCGGTCGTAGTGGCCACCGACGGCGCAACCGCGGCAAGGTTGGTGCCCGAGCTGGCGGAGCCGCTATGGCACGGGGTGACGACCTTCTACTACTCGTCGTCGGCTCCTCCCGGCGAGGGCATCCTGGTGCTCGACCCGGACTCGGACGGCCTGGTGACCAACTCGGTGGTCATGAGCTCGGTGTCCCCGGCCTACTCCTCGCGTGGGCGCGTCCTCATCTCCACCAGCGTGGCCGGTTCCCGCCGCGGCGAACCCGGCCTGGGACGTCGTGTCGCGGCCCGCACCGCGCTGCTCCACGGGATGGCTGTCGCCGACCTGGACCCGGTCGGCGAGTACTCCATAGATCACGCCACGCCGGCTGCTCCGCCCCCCTTCCGGGTCCGCCGCCCGGTCCAGGTGGGGGCCGGGCGCTATGTCTGCGGCGACTGGAGGGATACCCCGTCGATCCAGGGTGCGCTCGTCTCCGGGCGTCGGGTCGCCTCCGCCCTACTCGCCGGGCGTCCCGACTGATTCGTCCGACATCGGTGAGCTGCCCGCTCCAGTTTCGTTCATCGATTGTTCACTGGTGAGCGGGCTCGATTTCACCTAGCCGTCGCAGCAGTCCTGGCATGCTGGTCGCCAGTAAGACGGCCTGAGCGGCGCCGGCCACCCAGAACGAAGTAGATATTCCTGCCGAGTTCGCGACGAGACCACCGAGCAGGGAGCCAACAGGGACGCCACTGAGAACGACCATTCGGCTCGCGCTCATAGCGCGCCCCTGGAATTCGTCCGGTACCACCTTCTGCTGCTGTGAACGTGCCGCTGTAGTACCGAGTAAGACCAGCGTTTCCTGCAGTAGGAGTGCTCCGGCAACGACGACCGCGCTCCGGGTGAGCGCGTACACGGGGTACGCCAACCCGAATCCCGCGGCCGCTACCAGGAGCGTTCCGCCTGAGCCAAACCTTTGGTGGACGGCTCCGGCGATCAGCGAGCCGAAGATCGAGCCGATGCTCGCCACTGCGAGAAGTAAACCGTACCCGGTGCTACTCAGTCCGAGCGTTTCCCTGGCATAGAGGGGCAGCAACCCGAGAAGCACCCCTTGGCAAAAGGCCAGGCCAGCGATCACCATCGTCAGCCGTCGCAGCAGGGCATGGCCGGCAAACCACCTCAGACCGGCTTTCAGGTCTTCGAAGGCCGTTGTCTCGCTTGGTTCGGGCGGAGTCGCTGAGTGGGTGCTTTTGAGGAGCACGGCAGCGATGCCGACGCTGACGGCGTCCACGACGAAGGGGAATGCTCTGGCGGCGCTGAAGGCTGCGCCGCCCAGAGCTTGGCCGATCAGGTTCTCCGAGGTGACCTCAGCGTTCAAGACGTGCGCATTCGCCTTAACAAGGCTATTTCGGTCGACAACGAATGGAAGGTACGAACCCGCCACTATGTCGAAGCTTATGTTGAGTCCGCCGAGGAGGAATGCAGCGATGAACAGCGAGAGGACCGAATAGCGATCTGAAACCACCACCACAGCCAGCGTGGCTAGCAGAGCTAGGCGCAGCAGCTGGATGCCGATGATCAAACGACGTTGGTCGAAACGATCGGCGAGGACGCCCGCCGGTAGAGCTACGAGTAAAGATGGAAGTTCGCCCGCTATCACGAGCCCGGAGATGGCGAGGGGACTCCGGGTTATGGTCAGGGCCAGCAGGGGTATGCCGACGGCGAACATCCCATCCCCGAGAGACGACGATGCCACCGCGGCCCACAGCCTCCAGAAAGGCTTCCCGAGCCTCTTTCTCTTTGAATGCATTAGATGGCTCTTGCATGATTCTGAAACCCGTCATTAAAGAAAAATCGGTCCGGGCAGCCAGGTAGGCCCTCAAGCCCACAGCTGCCCGGACCGATGCAGTATCCATAACGAAATCTTCGGTGCGATCACCTTCCAAAGCTACGAACCGGCGATTTCCTCACGGAAGTCGTGGTCGGTGTTTCACCGACCCGGCTACCACCTTCCGACCTTCATTCGTCCACCTCCTCAGTCACTCGATGCGCAGTGGCGCTGCGCGCAGGACCGCCCAGAAAGCTCCAGAGACTGGATTCTTTCTCCCTTCGACGGGAACCATAGCTTGTTTCGCTATTTTCGGGAACTGCTTCTTCCGTCCTAACTGTGCTGTAGGCCCTACGGATGTTTACGAAACATGCCGCAATCGAATGAATTGCAACGAAAAGAGGTAGATCCTGAGGGGGGCACTCCTGCCCCTTCGGCGCGCCCCATCGGAAGAAGATCGCAAGCCTCGGTCTGGGCGATCATCGGGCTCTTGTGCGTGGCTGCTGTTGCCGCGTCATTCGTGTCGGGGGGTGCCGCGGGTCCAGTCCCGCCGGAGCAGGCTCTGTTCTGGCCTTACGTTTCTCTGGGGATCGTCCTTGTCTGCCGATTCCCGGTCCGGCTGCACATCGGCCGGCAATCACAGATGTTCGATTTGAGCGGCGTCCCGATGGTGGTCGGGATGATCTTTGTTGGCCGACGTGAGCTCCTGCTGGCGATAGCGATGGGCTTCCTCGCTGATGGGCTTATCCGAAGGTCACCGCTGCAGCGCCTGGTATTCAATGTTGCCGCTCCAGTCCTGTCCGCGTATGTCAGTGACCTGGTGCTTAAGGCGGTGATCGGCGCTGCTCACCCGGTTAGCATGCGTGGCTGGCTCGCCATCGCTGTCGCATCACTCGTGATCGATGTGACAACCACCTCGACGGTCGTTCTGGTCATCTCGTTCAGCGAGGGGCTTCCGGACCTCAGCTACTTCCGTCAGATCTCTTCGCAGTTCACTGTCGTGCCAGTCGTCGATGGGGCTCTCGCCGTCGTGGCCGTGTCCTCCTACTGGTCGGCTCATTGGTCGCTTCTGGTCCTGCTCGCCCCCGGGCTGGTCCTCGGTTGGTGGTACCACTCATCCGAGCGCATGAAGGCCAGGTTCGTGGACCTCCAGTCGCTCTACTCGTTCAGTAAGGCATTGGCAGACGCGGCCGAGCGAGACGAGGTTCTCCGGGTGGCGCTCAACGAAGTCAAGACGGTCCTCCACTGCGAGCAAGCCGAGATGTTCGTAGCCGAGCCGGAGGGGAATGTCCGGTACCGGATCGACTCGTCACAACAGGTGATTTCGGAGGTGGCCGAGGACGCCGTCCCCGAGCTCTCGGTCCTTACCAATCAGGCGGGATTGAGGTTGGCTCCCAATTCCGATCCCTACCTCATCGACCGGCACCTCAAAGACGCCATGTTCGCGCCGCTCTCGGTCGGGGGTGTCCGGTCATCGGTGCTGGTCGTCGGTGACCGACACGGCTACGAGAACGCCACCTTCAACGTCGACGACGAAGAGTTCTTCCAGGCGCTGGCGGCCCACTTGGGAACGGCCCTGACGGCGTCGGAGCACCTGGACCACCTGAGGCGGTCGGTCGCCGAGCGTGAACATCAGGCC
>JAKCDU010000109.1 GCA_021838445.1 Actinomycetes bacterium
GATCTTTCGCCACAGCGGGAAGTGGCCGCCGCCTCGGCCGGTGATACCCGCCTGCTCGACCAGGGCGAGCAGATCTTCGGCGCCGGCGTCGGCGGTGAGCGGACCGAGACGCGACAGGTGGCTGTCGAGGCGCTCGGCGCCGGCCGGACCGCCCAGTAGGCGGGCGTCGGCGTCGCCGAGGCGGGCCACGGTCGCCAGGCGCTCGGGGGACCCCACCGGGGTCCGGCTCTCGCCGGCTCGGGGGGGAATGGGAAGAGGCGCTCTCATCTGCTGTCCGCCACGGGCTCGATCAGCGGCCGGCGCCACGCCGCCCGGACGGTCGCGGCCATGATCACGACACCGGTGCCCACATACATCCACCGCAGTGTCGGCGTGTCCGATCCGGCCAGCACGCCGTGCACCCAGACCAGGATGAAGGCCGGGTAGGCCAGCCGGTGCGCGCCGGCCCAGCGCCGACCGATGGGACGGCGCCCGGCGAGGGCGGCGGTGGCGATGACGACGATCATCAGGTAGCTGGCGATCGTTCCGTAGGTCACCGCTCCCGGCCGGTAAGTGGCCCCGTTGGGGACTACCAGGGCCCGGAGCGGGACCCCGGCGTAGCGGTCCGACAGCAGCGCCCAGACATGGGCCACGACGAGCCCGGCAAAGGCGGGGACGAGGTAGGCATGGAAGCGCAGGAACGTCTCCGGGCGGACCATCGCGACCTGGCGAATGGGGCGCCGGAACGACAGGCCCACGCCGACGATGGCGGTGAGGGCCAGGTAGGCGCCGATCCCGGTGGCGCGAGCCACGATCCACGGGAACATCTTGTTGGACGTGGCCGGTGCCAGACCGTGGCCCAGCAGGTACCCGGCCACTGCGAAGAAGGCCACTGTGCCGGCGGCGCCGAGCCCGATGGCCCCCCCTGACCCTCCGAGGCGACCCGGCCGGGCCGCCTCGGTCACGCCTGCTTCCATACGACCTTCTCTCCCATGGATGCTGTCATGAGGAGCCGGTCCCGCCAGTCCACCCAGAGCGCGGCGATCCCGTGCCGGTCGGCCAGTTCCTCCAACCCGTGGGCTCCGCTGAGGAAGAGGGTCTTGGCCCACACCTCGGCTTCCACCGGGTCCGGATGCGCGACGGTTACCGCATGCAGGCCGTGTCCCCCCGGTTCGCCCGTTCTCGGATCAATGAGATGGTGGACCGGTCGGCCGGCGTGGACCCAGTTGCGCACGCGGACCGAGGACGTGGCCACGGCGGTGTCGCTGAGTTCCAGCACGGCGAGAGGTTCGGCGCCGCCCGAGGGGGCTTCGACCCCGACCCGCCAGAGCGCACCGGGAGAGGGACGCCCGGAGAGGACCAGGTCCCCTCCTGCGTCAATCAGGAAATCAGGTGTGGCCCGCCTGAGGACCGAGCTGGCCCGCCGGAGAGCCACGCTCTTGCCGATGCCGCCCAGGTCGATTCGCCGGCCCTGCAGGTGGACCAGCCTCAGGCTCCGCCACAGCCGAGGTGACCACGGCGGAGAAGGCTCGGTGGCGCGGTCGGCCATCTCGGCCTCGCCTCGCCAGCGGGACGGATGATCCACGACCACCCCGTTGTCGGGCCGACCGGCGGCGGCCGAGGCGGGATCCCCGGCCATGAGGTGGAAGGAGCGGTCGTAGCCCAGGGCCCTCAGGCGGTCGAGCACCCTCGGATCGAACGACCCGCCGGTCTGCACATGGGCGTCGTAGGCGCAGGCGAGCACGGCCATCAGTGGTTCGGGAACCCGATGCCAACGGTCGGGGCGGCGGTTGACCTTAGAAAGGGCGCTGGTGGTCAGGAAGCGGGAGCAGTGCTTCTCGATGCGGTGGAACTCGGCCAAGGCCCGGTCCATGACTGCTTCGCTGTTCGCGGCGTAGGTCGCCCCCGGCCGAAGGGGACGTTCCCTGACCTGGATGGTGATGATCGAGGCCATGGCTTTGGATGTCCGCACTGCGAGGCGCGACGAGGCGGGGCCGCCCGGGGTCCGGACGGGGGCCGGGCTCAGGTGGTCAAGGGACGGCATGAGACGCGCCGGTGGTGGCGCTGACCACCGGCGCGGCGACCACGGGTGCCGGCGGAGGAACGACCACGGTCGGGATGGTCGGGAGCGGGGTCAGGGCGGGAAGCGGGGCCGTCGACGCCGCGCCCGGCGTTGACGAAGCTACCGGCGATCCTCCTGCGGAGGCGGGAGACGATGACGCGACCGAAGCCGCGGCGGCCCGGCGGGTGGCAGCCGCTTGCGTCACGGTGGTCTGCAGAGCCTGCAGGGCGGATTCCTCGGCCTTCAGCTGCTGCTGGAGCGCGGTCAGGACCTGGACCTCCCGCGCCGCCGCGGCGTTGGTGGTGGGTGTGGTGGGCCGCGTGGTGGCCGGGGCCGAGGCTGAGGCGATGGACAAGGTGTTGGTCGGCTTCACCCCCGGCTGGTTGGACACCCACGCCACGAGCACGCCGGTCCCCGCCAGGGTGGTGGTCCCGACGACGAGAGGAGGCACCAGACGGCGCGCCTTGATACCCAGGGCGCGCCGTCGCGATGCGGCCAGACGGCGCGTCGAGGGACGAGGAGGAAGGTCCCGGCGCAGGGGCTCACTCGGCTTGGTGCGGCCGGGCTGGTCGTGGCGTCCGAGCATCAATCATCCCCGCCGCTGCCGTCGCCACCCCCACTGTGGGTGGCGGGCGGCGCCGTGGCCGGCGTGCTGGCCTGCTGAGTGGCGGCCTCCTCGGCTTGGAACTGGTGTTCGGCGCTGGCCAGCTGCTGCGCCGAGGACTGCAGGCCGGCCTGCTCGCTGGCGATCTGCTGCTGTTCGGCAGCCAGTTGAGCCTTCTCGTTGGCGAGGGACGAGGCCTCAGCGTCGAGCGCCTCCTGCTCGGAGGCAGTTGCCGTCGGCGCCGCCGTGGAGGTCGGAGACGCTGTGGAGCCGGACGTAGCGGTGAGCTCCTTGCTGACCTCGGTTTCGAGGGTGGCGATGGTCTTGTGGAGCTGGTCGGCCTCGGCCACGAGCGAATCGACCGACTGGCTCCCCGATGTCGTGGTGGGGGACTCGACCTGAGCGGTCAGGCCGATGGCTGTGGTCCCAGTCGAATGGGCCGGCGCCGGGGTCGCAGCCATGGCGGCGGTAGCCCCGGCTGTGGTGCCGGCCACGGCCAGTCCGACCATCCATTTCTTGATTCCGGTCATCTGATGCTCTCCCTTCCAGGCCGCTCGGCCTGATCCACATCTGCAGTATCGGCAGGTGTGCTGACCAGCCAATGAAGCTGGAATGAGAGTCCTCTCACATACGAAAGACGTAGCCGAGGGGGAGGATCCGGGGCTCGATCAACCCGAAAATTTGTCCGGTCGAGGAAGAACCGGCAAACAGCTCCTAATGGATATGAGCCCTATACCTGGACTTTTGCCTCGTTGTTCCCCTGTTGATTCAAGGGAGTCAAGCCGTTGGGCACCCGGCGATTGGCTCTCTCCCGACGCAGTCGAGGCTGCCACGGATGACCAACGGCACAGGAGGCCACGCCATGAAGAAGGAGACTCTGACCATCGACCTGAGGGATCAGACGCTCAGCCCGCTGTCGGCGCTCGGCTATCTACGGGAGATCGCCCAGCTCTCGCTGCCTCCTCGCTCGAGCGGTGACCCTGTAGCGGATGCCTCCGCTGCGGCCTACGTCCATGCCCTCTCCTGAGGTCCACCCGATCCGCGGCTTCGCGCGGGGCACCTTGACCCGGGTCCCGCTCCGCTACACGGTCGCATCTGACGGCCGGCAGAGGATCACCGCTGGACGAATCGCCGGGACCGCGGTCTCGCCCGTGGGGACCATCCACGCAGTCGACGTCAGCCTCGGCCGGGTGGTCTGCGGGTACCCGCTGCGGGAACTGTTCGACTTTCCCGAGATGGACTGGATGACCGTCCGGGCGCCCGGCCGGTGCCCGAGCTGCGCAGCAGGAAC
>JAKCDU010000016.1 GCA_021838445.1 Actinomycetes bacterium
GGTCCATGTCGACTTCCAGATCGTGAGCCGGGACGAGGTCATCTCGGCCGACGTGCCCGTCGTGCTGATCGGCGAGGCCAAGGCCGTGGAGCTCGAGCAGGGGATGGTCGAGCAGCAACTGACCTCACTGACCATCAACGCCACCCCCGGGCGTATCCCCGCCTCGATCGAGGTGGACATCAACGACCTCAAGGTCGGCGACGCCATCCGCGTCGGTGATCTCCGCCTGCCGTCGGGTGTCACCACCGACGTGCCCGACGACGAGATGATCGTGCTGGGCGCGCTGTCGGGGGCATCGGTCGGGGCCGCCCCGGTGGAGGCCGGCGAGACCGCCGCCGAGGACATCGCGGAGGGCGAGGCCGGCGGCGAGGAGAGGGCCGCCAGCGGCGAGGCATCCGCCGGGGACGGCGAGGGAGAGGCCTAACTGCTCGGTCGAAGCGGTCGGGAGCGCCCGGCCCGCACCGGTACTCCCTGGGACCTGCTGGTCGTGGGGCTGGGCAATCCTGGCCGGGAGTACGCCGGCAGCCGGCACAACGCCGGGGCCGACGCCATATCCGTTCTCGCCGGCCGCTACGGCGGCAGCCTGAAGCGGGCCAAGGAACAGGCTCTGGTCGCCGAGGTCCGAATCGGCGACCGGCGGGTGGCCCTGGCCTTCCCGCAGACGTACATGAACGAGTCCGGCCGTGCCGTGGCCCCGCTCGTGCGCCGCTACGGCATCGAGGATTTGAGCCGGCTGGTCGTCGTGCACGACGAGCTGGACCTTGCGCTCGGAGCGGTGCGGGTCAAGGCCGGCGGCGGTCTCGCCGGGCACAACGGGCTGCGCTCGATCAAGGCCCACCTCCATGACGACGCGTTCACGCGGGTGCGTATCGGGATCGGAAAGCCGCCCGGCGGCAAGGAGCGCGGCGCCGACCACGTCCTCGAGGCGCCGAGCCGGAGGGAGCGGGCCGAGCTCGACGTGAGCGTGGAGGTGGCGGCCGACGCCGTGGAATGCATCCTGGTCGAGGGACTCGGAACGGCTCAGAACCGGTTCAATGGGAAGCGCGACGCCGGACCTGAAGCGGAGACGTGACCGAGATACCTTCCCCCCGAACCGACCAGCCGCCGACCCCGGGAGGATCCGGGGCTCTCGCCGCGTTGCTGCCGCTGCTGCGCAACGACGAGACCTTCGCCGACCTGCGCGACCTGCGCAACGTGGTGGTGGCCGTCCCCGAGCCGGCCCGGGCTTTTGCCATCGCCGGTATCGCCGAGGCGTCCCGTCGCCACCCGACGGTGGTGGCCGTGCCGACCAACGCCGAGGCCGAGCGACTGGCCCATGACCTGTCGGCGTTCCTCGGCCCCGACCACGTCGAGGTCTGCCCGGCGTGGGAGACCCTCCCCTTCGAGCGGGTCAGCCCGAGCATCGAGACCATGGGACGGCGCCTGCGGACCATGTGGCGGCTGCGCAGCGGAGCTCTCGGTCACCCCGAGCGGATGCCCAAGGTGCTGGTGGCGCCGGTGCGATCCCTGCTCCAGCGGCTCGGGCCCCACGTCGAGGACACCGCCCCTGTCACGGTGACCCGCGGCGACCAGGTCGATCCCGAGGACCTGGTCGCCCGGCTGGTCTCCATCGGCTACCGGCGTGAGTACCAGGTGGAGCACCGGGGCGAGATCGCCGTGAGGGGTTCCATCGTCGACGTCTTCGGGGCCACCGACGACGTCCCGGTACGCATCGACCTGTGGGGCGACGAGGTGGACCGCCTCAGCCGCTTCTCGGTCGGCGACCAACGGTCTACGACCGACGTGGAGCACGTCGAGCTGTTCGGATGCCGGGAGCTTCGTCCCACCCCCGAGGTCCAGGAGCGGGCCCGGGCTCTGGTCAGCCGGGCGCCCTGGGCGAGGGTGCAGTGGGAGCGCTTCTCCGAGGGCCTGGTCTTCGACGGGATGGAGTCGTGGCTGCCGTGGCTCACCGACGAGGAGCACCTCCTGGTCGACCTGCTCCCGCCGGGAGCGCTGGTGCTGCTGGTCGAGCCCCGACGCATGCGGGACCGGGCCGCCGAGCTGCTCGACGAGGAGGCCGCGCTGGCCCGGACGCTGGCCTCCACATGGGAGGCCACCGACGACGATTTCCCCCGCCTCCACCTGCCTTTCGATCGCCTCCTGTCCCACACCGAAGCGGCCGCCTGGACGGTCACGGCCGCACCGGAAGGCCCGGGTACCTCGGTGGTGGCGGCCACCGGATGGGACCCGGTGGTGGGCGACGGGGAGCGGCTGATGGCCCAGCTGCGGGCCCTTCAGGGCGACGGCTACCGGGTGGTCGTGGGCGCCGAGGGGCGGGGAAGCGCCGGGCGACTGGCCGCTCTCCTCGGCGACCACGGGATCAGCGCCGAGGTCTGCGAGACCGGCGCCGACATCGACCGGCCGGGGGTGAGGATCGTGGTGGCGCCGCTCGAGCGAGGGTTCCTCTACCCGCCCCTGCGCCTGGCGGTGCTGGCCGAGGGGGATCTCACCGGTCGGCGCCGGGCCCACCGGCGGCCCCGGGCCCGGGCCCGCAACGCCGAGACCTACTTCGATGATCTGAAGACCGGGTCCTTCGTGGTGCACTACCAGCACGGTGTGGGCCGTTTCGGGGGCATGGTGCGGCGGGCCATCGGAGGCGTCGAGCGGGACTACCTGCTCCTCGAGTACAAAAGCGGCGACAAGCTCTACGTCCCGTCCGATCAGGTGGACCTCCTTCGGCCCTACACCGGCGGTGAGTCGCCTTCGCTCAGCCGGCTCAACGGCTCCGATTGGCAGAAGGCCAAGGCGAGGGTGCGCTCGGCCGTCCGGGAGATCGCCCAGGAGCTGGTGGTGCTCTACCAGAAGCGGGTGAACGCCCCGGGCCACGCTTTCGGGTCCGACACGCCCTGGCAGCGCGAGATCGAGGAGTCCTTCCCCTACCAGGAGACCCCCGATCAGCTGAAGGCCATCGAGGAGGTCAAGGCCGACATGGAGCGGCCCGCGCCCATGGACCGCCTGGTCTGCGGGGATGTCGGGTTCGGCAAGACCGAGGTGGCCATCCGGGCGGCCTTCAAGGCGGTGCAGGACGGCATGCAGGTGGCGGTGCTGGTGCCCACCACCCTGCTCGCCTCGCAGCACTTCCAGACTTTCAGCGACCGCTTCGCCGGTTACCCGGTCCGCGTCGAGATGCTGTCGCGGTTCCTCACCCCGGCCCAGTCCAAGGCCGTCCTCGACGGGCTGACCGACGGCTCGGTGGACGTCGTGGTGGCCACTCACAAGCTCCTGTCCAAGGACACCTCCTTCAAGAACCTCGGACTCCTCGTGGTCGACGAGGAGCAGCGCTTCGGGGTGACCCACAAGGAGGCCATCAAGCAGCTACGCACCGACGTGGACGTGCTCACCCTGACCGCCACGCCGATTCCCCGCACCCTGGAGATGAGCCTCACCGGCATCCGGGACCTGACCCTCCTCCACACCCCGCCCGCCGACCGCCAGCCGATCCTCACCTACGTGGGTGAGTACGACGAGCGGGCCGTGGCCGAGGCCGTCCGGCGCGAGCTGCTGCGGGAGGGACAGGTGTTCTACGTGCACAACCGGGTGTCGGACATCGAGAAGGTGGCAGCTGAGCTGCGGGCCCTGGTGCCTGAAGCCCGGATCGGCACGGCCCACGGCCAGATGGACGAGGGAGCTTTGGAGAAGGTCGTGCTGGACTTCTGGGAGGGCAAGTACGACGTCCTCGTGTGCACGACCATCATCGAGTCGGGCATCGACATGCCGACGGTCAACACCTTGGTGGTCGATCGGGCCGACCGGCTCGGACTGGGCCAGCTCCACCAGCTCCGGGGCCGGGTCGGGCGGGCCGGCCAGCGGGCCTACGCCTATCTGCTGTACCCGCCCGAGCAGGTGCTCTCCGAGGAGGCCTACGAGAGGTTGCGCACCATCGGCGAGCACACCGAGCTCGGGTCGGGCTTCAAGATCGCCATGCGCGACCTGGAGATCCGCGGCGCCGGCAACCTCCTCGGTGGAGACCAGTCCGGTCACATCGCCGCGGTCGGCTACGACCTGTACGTGCAGATGGTCTCGGAGGCGGTGGCCGAGCTCAAGGGTGAGACGCCCCGGGAACCGGCCGAGATCAAGCTCGACCTGCCGGTCACGGCCAACCTGCCCGCCGACTACGTGGCCCGGGAGGACCTCCGCCTCGAGGCCTACCGGCGCCTCGCCACGGTCACGTCCCACGACCAGGTGGCCGACATCGAGTCGGAGTGGCTGGACCGCTACGGTCCGCTGCCCGCCCCGGCCACGGCCCTGCTGCGCATCGCTCATCTGCGCGCCGTGTGCGCCCGGCTCGGAATCCGCGAGGTGGCCGTCGTGGCCGGTGGGGGCGGCCTGACCGGCGCCAGCTACACGGCCCGGCTCAGTCCGCTGGAGCTGAAGACCAGCCAGCGGGTGCGGCTCAACCGGATCGCCCCCAAGGCGGTGTACAAGGAGGACACCGGCCAACTCGTCCTCATCCTGCCCAAGACCACCGACCCGGCCGAGCACCTGACCGTTTTGCTAGAGGAGTTGGCTCCTTCACTAGCATCGGCGACGTCGTGACAAGAGTCAGAGCAGTCTTTCGTGTCGGTGCCTTGGCCTGCGCCTTGGGCGTCGGGTCCCTGGCCGTGTCGGCCTGCGACGCGTCGCCGTACGCGGCGACGGTCAACGGTTCGGTGATCACCGTCAACCAGCTCAACTCCGAGATGGCCGGCTGGGCGGCCAACCGGACGTGGGTCCAACAGTTCGACACCGGCAACAGCACCGCTCAGGGGGGTAACGGCGCCACCGTGGTCGGCAGCGGTGGACCCGGCACCTACAGCACCACCTTCGCCGCCGACATCCTGGCCGATCTGGTGGCCACCAAGGCCATCGACCAGTACCTGGTCGCCCACGCCATCTCCCTCACCCAGGACCAGTTGGTGGCCTCGCAGGCCGTCAACGAGTACATACGCGGCGCCGCCTGGACCCAGTTCGAGCCCGGGATCCAGGCCTTCCAGATCCGTCAGCTGGCCGAGGAGGGGGCTCTGACCCCCGTCCCGACCAGCACGACCAATCTGCAGACGCCCTACAGCGACATCCAGCCCTACCTCTTCTCCTCGATCTGCGTCTACCAGGAGACGGCTTTCGACAAGAGCCACGCCCAGGCCATCATCGCGTCCGGAGCGGTCATGGGCGGCGAGGTCTGCTACAGCCAGACCTCCCTCGAGGCTCAGCCGGCGGCGTTGCAGGTCGCGGTGCGCGCTCTGGCCAAACCCAACGACCTGACCCCGGCCATCGCCACCAGCTACGGCTACGTCGTGGCCCAACTGGGCCGCCGCACCGCCCCGGGCCTGTCACCGGGAGTGCAGCAGGTCCTCACTGCCGCCCTCGGGACGCCGACCGAGGTGACCAGCGTGCTGGCCGCCGCCAAGGTGCACGTCAACCCCCGGTACGGCACCTGGTCCAAGGGCCAGATCACCCCGCCCAAGCCGCCGCCGGCGCAGTGACCGGTAGGGTCGTCGTCGTGGGGCTCGGCCCCGGCGACCCCCGAGCGGTGAGCGTGGCCGTCGTAGACGCCATCGCACGGATCGTTGTCCGTTTCGTGCGCACCACCCGCCACCCGAGCGCCCATCTGGTGGAGCCGGCGGCCTCCTTCGACGACCTCTACGAGTGCTCAGCCACCATCGACGAGGTCTACGCCGGGGTGGTCGAGCGGCTCGTCGCCGCCGCTGCTGCTGAGGGGGAGGTCCTCTACGCCGTCCCGGGCTCGCCCTTCGTGGCCGAACGGACCGTCGAGATGCTCCGTGGCGACGGGAGAGTCGAGATCGACGTCATCCCCTCGATCTCCTTCCTCGACCTGGCCTGGGGTCGTCTCGGCATCGATCCCCTCGACCGGGGGGTTCAACTGGTCGACGGCCACCGCTTCGCCGTGGAGGCCGCTGGTCGGAGCGGGCCGCTCCTCGTCGGCCAGTGCGACACCCGGCGGGTCCTGTCGGAGATGAAGCTGGCGGTCCCCGAAGGGCCTCGGGTAACGGTCCTCCAGCGCCTCGGCCTGGCCGACGAGGCGGTCTTCGAGGTCGCCTGGGATGACCTCGACCGGTCGTTTTACCCCGACCATCTGACATCGGTCTTCGTGCCCGTCCTGGAGGCGCCCGTCGCCGCTGAGCTCACCCGCTTCGTCGAGCTGGTGCGCACCCTGCGGGCCGAGTGCCCCTGGGACAGCCGCCAGACCCACCACAGCCTCACCCGCCACCTGCTCGAGGAGACCTACGAGGTGCTCGATGCCATCGCCGGTCTCGAAGGCGACGACGGCTTCGAGGCCCTGGAAGAGGAGTTGGGGGACCTGCTGTTCCAGGTGGCCCTCCACGCCCAGCTGGCCGCTGAAGCGGGCCAGTTCGACCTGTCCGACGTGGCCCGAGGCATCCACGACAAGCTGGTGGCCAGGCACCCGCACGTGTTCGGGCCCCCCGGCCAGGCGGTCCCCAACTGGGAGGAGCAGAAGAAGGAGGAGAAAGGGCGGTCCAGTGTCATGGACGGCGTTCCTGCCAGCCTCCCCGCCCTGCTGTACGCGGCCAAGGTCCAGTCCAAGGCCGCCTCGGTCGGCTTCGACTGGAACAACGCCACCGAGGCGTGGCCGAAGATCGACGAGGAGCTCGGGGAGCTGCGTGACGCCGTCGCTTCGGGGCCGCCCTCGGACCGGCGCATCGACGACGAGCTCGGCGACGTCTTGTTCTCGGTGGTCAACATAGCCCG
This sequence comes from Actinomycetes bacterium, assembly GCA_021838445.1. Lineage (GTDB taxonomy): Bacteria > Actinomycetota > Acidimicrobiia > Acidimicrobiales > Palsa-688 > JAKCDU01. Next base: position 6,748 of record JAKCDU010000016.1, read on the forward strand.
CCACCTGGGACTGGATCCGGAGTCGTCGCTGCGGTCCGCCACCCTCAAATTCCGGGGCCGCTTCGTCGCCATGGAGGAGCTCGCCGCGGCGAGAGGCGTGGCCGTCGACGATTCGCTGTGGACCGAGGTCAAGCGGGGCGAAGGCGTCTGAGCCGCGTCCCCCATCCGGGGCCCGCCACCAACTACGGTTGACCCACCAGTCACAGGAGTCACAGCAGCCCCATGAGCGAAATCGAACTTCTGATAGCCCGGGAAATCCTGGACTCTCGGGGGAACCCGACGGTCGAGGTGGAGGCGCTGCTGGCGTCGGGGGCGACGGGCCGGGCCGCCGTGCCCTCCGGCGCGTCGACGGGCAGCCACGAGGCGGTCGAGTTGCGCGACGGAGACGACCGCTTCGCCGGCAAGGGCGTGCGGCGAGCCGTCGCCCATGTCAACGACGAGATCAACGTGGCCCTGGCCGGCATGGAGGGCCTCGACCAACGAGCCGTTGACGCCGCTCTGGTCGACCTCGACGGCACCCCTGACAAGAGCCGCCTGGGAGCCAACGCCACACTCGGGGTATCCCTCGCAGTAGCCCGCGCCGCGGCCGAGGAGGTCGGGTTGCCTCTGTACCGCTACGTCGGCGGAGCCTCGGCCCACGTCCTGCCGGTGCCCATGCTCAACGTGCTCAACGGCGGCGCCCACGCCGATAACAACGTGGACCTACAGGAGTTCATGGTGGTCCCCGTCGGCGCCGCCAGCTTCAGTGAGGGTCTGCGGTGGGCGGCCGAGACCTACCACGCCCTGAAGAAGTTGCTCCACTCCCGGGGGTTGTCCACCGCGGTGGGCGACGAAGGGGGATTCGCGCCGGATCTGCCCTCCAACGAGGACGCCATCAAGGTGCTCCTGGAGGCCATCGCCGCCGCCGGCCGCCAACCGGGCGAGGAGATGGCCCTGGCCATCGACGCCGCTGCCTCGGAGCTCTACGACCAGGGGGTCTACCGTCTCGCCGGCGAGGACCGCTCGCTGCCGCCGGCGGCCTTCGCCGAGTACCTGACCGACCTGTGCGACCGCTACCCCATCGTCTCGGTCGAAGACGGCATGGCCGAGGATGACTGGGACGGTTGGAAGGTCCTGACCGACGCCCTCGGCCGGCGGGTGCAGCTGGTTGGCGACGACATCTTCGTGACCAACGTCGAACGCCTGGAGCGCGGTGTCGCCGCCGGTGTGGCCAACTCCATCCTGATCAAGGTCAACCAGATCGGCACGCTCTCCGAAACCCTCGACACGGTGGCCCGGGCCCGGCTGAGCGCCTACAGCTCGATCATGTCCCACCGCTCGGGTGAGACCGAGGACACCACCATCGCCGACCTGGCGGTGGCGACCAACTGCGGCCAGATCAAGACCGGTGCCCCGGCCCGCAGCGACCGCGTCGCCAAGTACAACCAGCTGCTGCGCATCGAGCAGGGTCTCGGTGATTCGGCCCGCTATCCCGGCCGCAGTGCCTTTGCGGCGCGGTGAGGCGCACCGTACGCATCCTGCTGGTCGTGGTGGCCCTCGGTGGCCTCCTCTTCCTGTTCATCCTGCCCGGCCGGACCCTGCTGGCGCAGCGCAGCGCCATGTCGGCCGCTGAACGCCGGCTCCAGGTGCTCGACGCCGAGAACGCGGCATTGGCCAAGAAAGCCCAGCAGCTGCAGAGCCCCGCGTACGTGGAGCAGATCGCCCGTAGCCGCTACGGCCTGGTCCGCCCGGGCGAGCAGGCCTACGGTATCCTCCCGGCCACCGCCCCGACTTCTTCGACCGCCATTCCACCGAGCGGCGGCTGAGCACGTAATGTGCCAGGGGTGAAAGTCGCTGACTCAGAAGGGGGAAGACGGCCATGAAGGTTTCGGTCACCGTCAACGGTGTGCCGCAGGAGCACGAGGTCGAACCTCGGACGCTGCTCGTGTACTACATCCGGGAGGTCGTCGGGCTCACCGGAACCAACATCGGGTGTGACACCTCCTCGTGTGGCGCCTGCACCGTGCTCGTCGACGGCGAGTCGGTCAAGTCCTGCACCATGCTCGCCGTGCAGGCCGACGGTGCCGAGATCACCACCATCGAGGGTCTCGCCGGCTCGGACGGTCAGATGCACCCGATGCAGGAAGCCTTCCGGGAGAAGCACGCGCTCCAGTGCGGCTACTGCACCCCCGGCATGGTCATGGCCGCCGTTTCGCTCCTGAAGGAGCACCCCCATCCCACCGAGGCCGAGGTGCGTGAGGGTCTCGAGGGCAATCTCTGCCGCTGCACCGGCTACCACAACATCGTCGAGGCCGTGCTCCACGCCGCTTCCACCGGATCGGTGTCGGCATGATCCCGGCCGGCTTCGACTACCGACGGGCGGCCACGCTCGACGAAGCGCTTTCACTGCTCGCCGACGGCGGCGACGAGGCCAAGCTGATCGCAGGCGGCCACTCCCTTCTGCCGCTCATGAAGCTGCGCCTGGCCGCGCCGTCGATGTTGATCGACATCGGACGACTGGGGGACCTCTCCTTCGTGCGCGACGGCGGCGACCACGTAGTGGTGGGCGCCCTCACCCGTCACCGTGACGTGGAGATCGACCAGACCCTCCGGGACCACGTCCCGTTGCTCGCCCACGTGGCCGGCCAGGTCGGGGATCCCCAGGTCCGCCATCGCGGCACCATCGGCGGGTCGATCGCCCACGGAGACCCGGCGTCGGACCTGCCGGCGGCCTGCCTGGCCCTCGGGGCCAGCTTCAAGGCCGTCGGGCCGTCGGGTGAGCGGACCATCGACGCGTCGGACTTCTTCCTCGGCTTCCTCGAGACCGCGCTCGGCCCCGACGAGGTGCTCACCGAGATCATCGTGCCCAAAGCGACCGGCGCCGGCTGGTCGTTCCAGAAGTTCAACCGCCGGGCCCAGGACTGGGCCATCGTCGGGGTGGCCGCGGTACGCGGCGAACGGACCGGGATCAGCCTCATCAACATGGGGCCCACCCCGGTTCGGGCGTCGGCGACCGAGGACGCCCTGGCCGGAGGGGCCAGTGCCGCTGAAGCCGCGGCCCGGGCCGCCGAGGGGCTCGAACCGCCCAGCGATCTCAACGCCACGCCGGAGTACCGGGTCCATCTCGCCCAGGTCCTGGTCCGTCGGGCGCTCGAAGAGGCGTCCGCCGCCTAGATTGGCGGGGTGAGCGCATCGGAACTCCCCACGCCCCACCCCACCCTGCTGGTCCCCGGTGACCCGGGGCTGACCGTCGACGGTGTGGCCGCAGCGCTGGCCGCCCACGGCTATCTGGCCGACGAGGGTCTGGCCACCTCGATATTCCTGGCTCTGGTGCTGCACCGGCCTCTCCTGCTCGAAGGGGAGGCCGGTGTCGGCAAGACGGAGGTGGCCAAGGTCCTGTCGGCCTGGTCTCAGGGCCCCCTCCTCAGGCTGCAGTGCTACGAGGGAATCGATATCTCCCAGGCCGTCTACGAGTGGGACTACGCCCGCCAACTGCTCCACCTGCGAGCGGCCGAAGCCTCGGCGTCGATGGGCGCCGCCGAGGACGAGGTCTACAGCGAACGGTTCCTGGTGCGCCGACCGCTGCTCACCGCCATCGATCACGGTGAGGGACCTCCGCCGGTGCTGCTCATCGATGAGGTGGACCGCGCCGACGACGAGTTCGAGGCGTTCCTGCTCGAGTTCCTGTCCGAGTACGCCGTCACCATCCCCGAGCTGGGCACCTTCCGGGCGGCCCGGCCCCCGATAGTGATCATCACCTCCAACCGGACCCGCGACGTGCACGACGCCTTGAAGCGACGGTGCCTCTACCACTGGGTGGAGCACCCGGACTTCGAGCGGGAGGTGGCCATCATCGCTCTGAGGGCCCCTCAGGCGGTGCCCGAGCTGGGCCGTCAGGTCGCCGCCGCGGTGGAGCAGTTGCGGGGCATGCACCTCTACAAGCCGCCCGGTGTGGCCGAGTCCATCGACTGGACGGCGGCGTTGGCCGCTCTCGGCCAGAAGCGCATGGACGAGCGCACCATCGACCTCACGCTCGGCACCGTCCTCAAATACCAGGAGGACCAGAACCGGGTCCGGGCCGAAGGGGTGGAACAGCTCGTCCGCTCGGCCCTTCAGCGCGGCGCCTGATGAGCTCGCGGGCGGCGCCGACCGGGGCGGCCGCCACGCCGCTGGTGGCGCCGGAGCGCCTGGTGGCCGGCTTCACCCGGGCCCTGCGCCGGGTCGGGGTGGCCGTGGCGACGGGATCCGCGGTCCTGTACGCCGAAGCCCTCGCCAAGGTGGGCCTCGAGGATCCCGACGGGGTCTACTGGGCGGGCCGGGCCACCCTGGTACGCCGGCCCGAGGACGTCGAGCTCTACGACCGGGTCTTCACGGCCTACTGGTCGGAGGTCACCCCGTTGCGGCTCACCCAGACCCAGGTCCAGCCCGTCACCCTCGCCCTCGACGAGGAACCGGACCAGGAGGAGATCCCCGACGACGACGGGCCGACCGGGCCCGACGGCGACATCCGAGCCCTGCGCTGGTCGGCGGTCGAGGTGCTCACCGAGCGGGACATGGGCACCCTGACCGCGGAGGAGTGGGCCGAGGCCCAGAGGCTCATCGCCGCCCTGCGCATCTCGACCGAGCTGCGTCCGGCCCGCCGGACCCGCTCGTCGCGTGGCCGCTCGGGCAGCTACCCCGATCTGCGCCGCACCTTCCGGCTCAACGTGCGTCACGGCGGGGTGCCGGTGGAGCGGGCCTGGCGGGAGCCGGTGGAGCGGCCCCGCCGGATGGTGTTCCTGCTCGACGTGTCAGGCAGCATGGAGGACTACTCGTTGGCCATGGCCCGCTTCGCCCATGCCGCCGTCTCCTCCCGTCGGGCCGGGCGGGTGGAGGTCTTCACCATCGGCACCCGTCTCACCCGGGTGACCCGTCAGCTGGGCCGGCGGGACGTGGAGGTGGCCCTGCGGACCGCCGGCCACGCCGTGTCGGACTGGTCGGGGGGAACCCGCCTGGGTGATTGCATAGGGGAGTTCAACGATGTGTGGGGGGTGAGGGGCCTGGCCCGCGGGGCCATCGTGGTCATCTGCTCCGACGGCTGGGACCGGGGTGACCCCGAACGCATGGCCGTGGAGATGGGCCGCCTGTCGCGGGTGGCCCGACGGATCGTCTGGGTCAACCCGCTGAAGGCGTCACCCGGGTATGCCCCGCTGGCCCGCGGAATGGCCGCCGCCCTGCCCTACGTTGATCAGTTCGTGGAAGGTGAGTCAATCCGGTCGCTGGAACACCTGGCGGCCCTGGTATCGGGCGCCCCGGGAGGTCGTCGATGAGAGAGGTCCTGTCAGATATCGAGCGGTGGCGCAGCGAGGGCAAGCGGGTCGCCTTGGCCCGGGTGGTGGCCCTCGAGGGCTCGGGTCCCCGCCTGCCCGGCGCCACCATGGTGGTCTCCGAGGCCGGAGACGTGGCCGGCTCGGTCTCCGGCGGTTGTGTGGAGGGAGCGGTGGTCACCGAGGCTCTCGACGTCCTCGCCGGGGATGGCACGCCCAAACTTTGCACTTTCGGCTACTCCGACGACGAGGCCTTCGCGGTCGGGCTCACCTGTGGAGGCACCATCCGGGTCTTCGTCGAGCCGCTGACGTGGTAACCGGCCTGTTCGACTCGCTGGCCTCGGCCATCCGCAACCAGGAGCCGGTCGCTCTGGCCGAGGTGGTGGAGATCGCCGAGGGAGTCCCCGCCTCCCTCCTCGGGGCCAAGATCCTGGTTCGGCCCGGCCCCCCACCCGAGGTGCTCGGCAGTCTGGGCGATCCCGACCTCGACCGCGTCGTGGTGCGCGACGCGGTGGGTGAGCTGTCGGCCGGCCTGACCGCCACCCGCCACTACGGGGTGCACGGCGAGGCCCGAGCCCGCGACCTGTCGGTGTTCATCGAGTCGTTCGCCCCGCCGCCGAGGATGATCATCTTCGGGGCCGTGGACTTCACCGCGGCCCTGGCCAAGGTGGGCAAGGTCCTGGGCTACCGGGTGACGGTCTGTGACGCCCGGCCGGTGTTCGCCACCAGGGCCCGCTTCCCGATGGCCGACGAGGTGGTGGTCGCCTGGCCGGACAAGCACCTGGCCGAGGTGGGCGGGTCGCTCGGAGGCCGCGACGTGGTGTGCGTGCTCACCCACGACCCCAAGTTCGACGTGCCGGCCATCGTCTCGGCCCTGGCCACCGATGTCGGCTATCTCGGCGCCATGGGGAGCCGGCGCACCACCGACGAGCGTAACCAGCGCTTGAGGGCGGCCGGCGTGACCGACGAGGGACTGGCCCGGGTCATGGGCCCCATCGGGCTGGACATCGGGGCCCGTACCCCGGAGGAGACGGCGGTGGCCATCTGCGCCGAGATCATCGCCCGGCGCACCGGCCGGGAGGCGCCCTCCCTGCGCGACCGGCCAGGTCCGATCCATCGCGACCACGCGGCCGCCCTCACCGACTGAGCGGGCTGCAGGGGCGGGCGTTGGACACAGTGGCGGTGGTGCTGGCGGCGGGCGGAGGCAGCCGCTGGCAGGCCTCCCTCGCCGCCCCACCCCCATCCGGCGTACCCGGCTCGAATCACGGGGTGGCGCACAAGCTCCTCGCCCCTTTCCAGGGGGCGACGGTGGTGGAGTGGGCCGTGCGCCACGCCGTCGCCGCTGGGCTGTCGGCTACCTGGGTGGTCACCGGGGCGGTGGACCTCACCGGGGTGCTCGGCTCCGAGGTCGAGACGCTGTTCAACCCGTCGTGGGCCGAGGGCCAGGCGACGTCGCTAGGGGTGGCCGTGGCCCGGGCCCGCCAGCAGGGCGTCGGCGCCCTGGTCGTCGGCCTCGGCGACCAGCCTCTGGTGCCCCCCGAAGCCTGGGCTGCGGTCGCCGCGTCGGGGGCCGATATCGCGGTGGCGACCTACGATGGGGCCCGTCGCAACCCGGTGAAGCTGTCGGCGCGGACCTGGGACCTGCTGCCCGCGGCGGGCGATGAGGGTGCCCGCTCGCTGATCAGAAGCCGGCCTGACCTGGTGAGGGAGGTACCGTGCCAGGGGAACCCAGTGGATATAGATACCAGAGAGGATCTTGACAGATGGAGCTGAGCAACGAATTCAGAGTCGGGGTTTCCGTGCCCGAGGCCTGGAAGGTCCTGACCGACGTCGAGCGGATCGCCCCGATGCTGCCCGGCGCCCAGCTCCAGGAGGTGGAGGGCGAGGAGTACCGGGGCATCGTCAAGGTCAAAGTGGGACCCATCACCGCCCAGTACAAGGGGGTGGCCACCTTCGTGGAGCAGGACGAGGCGGCGGGCCGGGTGGTCCTCAAGGCCAGCGGCCGTGACACCCGGGGCCAGGGCAACGCCAGCGCCCTGATCACCGCCACGATGGTCCCCGACGGGGACGGCACCCAGGTGAGCGTGGTGACGGACCTGACCATCACCGGCAAGGTGGCGCAGTTCGGACGGGGCGTGCTGGCCGAGGTCAGCGGCAAGCTGATCGGTCAGTTCGTGGACAGCCTCGAGGCCGACCTGGCCGGCTCGGGCTCGGCCACCCCGGCCACCAGCGACGAGGCGGTTCCCGCCTCGGCGGCCGAGGAGGCCGCGGCAGCGGGCGAGCAGGCTGCCGGCGACGGAGCCCCGGCCGCCAACGGGTCTGGACCGGCCCCCAAGCCGGCGGCCGGCCCCCGCCGTATCGAGGCCCCCGAAGCTGAGCCGCTGGACCTTCTGGCCGTGGCCGGAGGGTCGACCATGAAGCGCCTGGCCCCGGTGGGAGGGGTGCTCGGGCTCATACTGCTCTTCCTGCTCTGGCGCCGGCGCAGCCATTGAGCGCCGGGGCGGCGGGAGGTCGGAGGGGGACGTGAACGACGCCGACGCCCGGCGGGTCGGCGAGCTGCTGGGCCGGCAGCCCCAGGGATCGTTCGAGGTGGTGGTGCGCGACGACGACGGCGAACCCGTGGTCATATGCAACCATCCGCTCCTCGCCGACGGCACGCCCATGCCGACGCGCTACTGGCTGGTGGGTGCCGAGGCCAAACGTCGCGTCGACCGCCTGGAGGCGGCGGGAGGAGTCAGGCGGGCCGAGGCCGAGGTGGCGCCGGAGGCTGTCGCCGCGGCGCACCGGGCTCACGCCGCTGAGCGGGACCGGGCCATCCCCGACCACTGGGCCGGGCCCCGGCCGAGTGGGGGGGTGGGGGGTACCCGCCAGGGGGTCAAATGCCTCCATGCCCACTACGCCTGGTACCTGGCCGGCGGTGACGACCCGGTGGGTCGCTGGGTCGCCGCCGAGCTAGCGGTCGCCGCGCCGGCCGCGGCGATCGACTGCGGGACCAACTCCACCCGGCTCCTTGTCGCCCGACCGGGGGGCCCCACCCTCGAGCGGCTGATGCGGATCACCCGCCTGGGCGAAGGCGTGGACCGCCACCACCGGCTCAGCCGGGAGGCCATCGACCGCACCCTCGCCGTGCTGGGGGACTACCGCTCGGTCATGGACCGCCTCGGCGTGGGCACCGTCCGCATGACGGCCACCTCGGCGGGGCGCGATGCCACCAACCGGGACGAGTTCTTCGACGCCGCCGAGGCGGTGATCGGCGTGCGCCCCGAGCTGCTCTCGGGGAACGAGGAGGGCCGTCTCTCCTTCCTCGGGGCCACCTCGGTGCTCGACCCGGCCACTGCCCCCTGGCTGGTGGTGGACATCGGCGGCGGCTCGACCGAGCTCGTGGCCGGCCCGGACCGCGACGGCGGCCCGGCCGCGGTGCGGTCGCTCGATGTGGGCTGTGTGCGTCTGACCGAGAGGCTCATCGAAGGTGACCCCCCCACGGCGTCATCGCTGGGGCGGGCCCGGGACCTGGTGTGCGGTTTGTTGGAGCAAGCGGTGGAGTCGGCTCCGGCGTTGACCGGCAACGCCACCATGGTGGGGCTGGCCGGCACGGTCGCCACGCTGGCCGCCGTGGACCAGGGACTCGACGTCTACGACCGGGACCGTCTCCACCACTACCGGCTGCGCCGGGATCGGGTGGACCGCATGCTCGGCGAGTTGGCCGCGCTGGACTCGACCGGGCGGCGCGGGGTTACCGGTGTGGAGCCTGAGCGGTCCGGGGTGATCGTCGGCGGGACGGTGGTCCTCTCGGCGGTCATGCACTTCTTCGGCTTCGAGGAGTGCCTGACCTCGGAGTCCGACATTCTCGACGGCCTGGTGCAGAGCACCCGCCGGCCTCCCAGCTTGCCTACAGTTCAGCAGTGATGGTGCTTACCGACCGCGTTCTAATGGGCCCCGGCCCGAGCAACCCCTACCCGGAGGCGACCGCCGGCCTGGGTAGACCCATGCTCGGCCACCTCGACCCCGAGTTCATCTCGACCCTCGATGAGACCTGCGCCCGCCTGCGGGAGGTGTGGAAGACGGCCAACCCTCTGACCCTGCCGGTGTCGGGCACCGGTTCGGCGGGGATGGAGGCGGCCTTCGTCAACACGCTGTCACCCGGCGATGTCGTGGTCGTGGGGGTCAACGGCCTGTTCGGCGACCGCATGTGCGACGTGGCCCGGCGGTGCCGGGCCGAGGTGATCAGGGTGGACGCACCGTGGGGGCGGGCCCTCGACCCGCAGCAGGTCCTCGAAGCTCACGGCGCGCCCAAGCTGATCGCTCTGGTGCACGCCGAGACCAGCACCGGGGTGCGCAACGATGTGGCGGCGGTGGCCGAGGGCAAGGGCGACGCCCTGCTGCTCGTCGACTGCGTCACGTCTCTCGGGGGCATCCCGGTGGACATCGACGGCTGGGGGGTGGATGTCGCCTACAGCGGCACCCAGAAGTGCCTCGGGGTGTCGCCCGGCCTGGCGCCGTTCACCATGGGCGAGCGGGCCGTGGAGCGGCGCGTCAGGGACCCCCAGAGCTGGTACCTGGATCTGGGAATGATCGGGGACTACACCTCGGGCGCGACCCGCAAGTACCACCACACCGCTCCGATCTCCATGATCTTCTCCCTCCACGCCGCCCTCGGTGCCCTGCTCGAGGAGGGTCTGGAAGCGGCGTGGGAGCGCCACGCCAGTTGCGGCGCCGCCCTGCAGGACGGCCTGCAGGAGCTCGGGCTCGAACTGTGGGCCCAGGAGGGTCACCGCCTCCCGGAGCTCACCACCGTGGTGGTACCGGAGGGGGTCGACGACGCCGCCGTGCGCACGGCCCTCCTCGAGCGCTACGGGATCGAGATCGGCGGCGGGGTGGGCCCCTGGGCGGGGAAGATATGGCGCATCGGGTGCATGGGTCACACGGCCCGCATGCGCAACGTGACGCTCCTGCTGGGAGCCCTGACCGAGCTTCTCGGGCGGTGAGCTGGACCGCACCCGGACGGGGCCAGCCTCTGGCTTTGAACGGACGGCGGGTGCTGCTGCGCCCGCTCGCCGTGTCGGACTTCGAGGCGTGGCGGGAGGTGCGCCTCCGGGCCCGGGACTGGCTGCTCAAGTGGGAACCGCGGCCCCTCCCGGGCCAGCCCGACGCCACCCAGGACCGCCGCGTGTTCGCCGCTCGTTGCGGGGCGCGCGAACGGGAGCGCCAGCTCGGCTCCGGGTACGGGTTCGGGATCTTCGTCGGCCCGGGGCGTGACCGCTTCGCCGGCGAGATCAACCTCTCGTCGGTCCAGCGGGGGCCTTACCAGAACGCCTACGTCGGGTACTGGATCGACGAGGCGGTGGCCGGGAATTCCTACACCCCGGAGGCCTTCGTCGTGCTCTGCCGGTTCGCTTTCGAGGAGCTCGGCCTGCACCGCCTCCAGGCGTCGATCATCCCCCGGAACGGACCCAGCCGCCGGGTGGCGGCCAAGGTGGGGCTGCGCGACGAGGGCACGGCGCTGCGTTACCTGGAGATCAACGGTCGGTGGGAGGACCACGTCCGCTACGCCATCACCTCCGAGGAGTGGGCCGAGCGCCGCGATGACTACCTCGCCCGTTGGATCCTGGCCGAGCCGCCGTCCTCATCCCGCTAGCCAGCCCGCCCGGGCCGCCGGCTGATAGCGGTAGATCACCCGGCCGGTGATCGAGGAGGGGGACACCGGCCCGAAGCTCCGGCTGTCGGTGCTGGCCGCCTCGTTATCACCCCGCACGTCGATCCCGGCTCGACCGACGGCTTTGACCCGCTTCACGAGGAGGCGCCCGGGGGACCTCGGATCGGCCAGGGCCACCACCTGGCCGGGCCGCACCTCGTTCACGGGTACGACGATCAGCCGGTCGCCGGGCTCGAAGGAGGGGAGCATGCTGGCGCCGGACACGACGACCCGGCGGGGGCGGCCCCGCACGGTGGCCAGCAGCGAGACGGTTCTTCGGAGAGAGCGGTGCCAGTGGGTAGGGTGGGAGTGATTCATGTCCATCGTTCAAGGAGTCTGGCTGTGAAAGTGCTTCCCCGCCTGCTGTCCCTCGTCGACCGCGTCAACGCGCCGGCGACCGTACACGCCCACTGCGACCTGCCTTGCGGGGTCTACGATCCGGCCCAGGCCCGGATCGAGGCGGAATCCGTGAAGGCCTGCATGGAGAAGTTCCACGGTTCCGACGACAACGTGTTCAAGTCCCGGGCGGTGTTCATCAAGGAGGAGCGGGCCGAGCTGGTCAAGCACCATCTGTGGGTGCTGTGGACCGACTACTTCAAGCCCAATCACCTGGAGAAGTACCCGGAGCTGCACGAACTGTTCTGGAAGGCCACCAAGGCCGCCGGCGAGACCAAGAAGACCAACGACGTGGCCGTCGCCGAGGACCTCCTCAGCCAGATCGCCGAAATCGACCGGATCTTCTGGGAGACCAAGAAGGGCTGATACGGAAGCGGGGGTGGGCCCGGTCGGAGCACGGCCCACCCCCGCACTCCGACGTTCAGCGGTTGCTCCGGCCCGCCTCTCAGCCTTTCTGGGCGGCGTGGCGGCCGGCGATGAAGCCGAAGGTCATGCCCGGGCCCAGGGTACCGCCGGCGCCGCCGTACCCGCCCGCAGTCACCCCGGCCATGGCGTTGCTGGCGGCGTAGAGCCCCTCGATGGGGTGGCCGCCGAGATCGAGGACCCGGGCGTCGGCGTCGGTCTTGGGGCCCCCGCAGGTGCCCAGCACCCCGGCCTCCACCTCCACCGCGTAGAACGGCGGTTGGTCAATGACACCCAGGGTGCAGTGGGGCGGCTCGAAGGACTGGTCGCCCCAGAAGTTGTCATAAGTGGAGTCGCCCCGGCCGAACTCGTCGTCGTGGCCGCGTCCGACCGCGGCGTTGAAGCGACTGACCGTATCGGTGAGGACGGCGCCGTCCACCCCTATCAGGGCGGCCAGTTCCTCCAGGCTGTCGGCCGCCTTGGCGAAGGGAGGGGCGGGCTGGCCGGCCCGGCTGGTGAAGAGGCGGTAGCGCTGGGTGAACCGGCTGTCCACGATAAGCCAGTACGGCAGGTTGGGATAGTCGTAGGTGTCGGGATCGAAGTTGTGCAGGACCTGACCGAGGGCGTTGTAGTTGATCGCCTCGTTGACGAACCGCCGCCCGGTCCGGTTGACCAGTATCGAGCCGGGACGGGCCCGTTCGCTCGAGCAGAGCAGATAGTTGGGGTGGGTGCCGCGGCCCTGCGCCGATGACTCCTTGGCCGCCATGACCCACCAGGCGTTGCTCATGTTGCCCAGGGCGGCTCCGACCTCCATGGCCATGAGCAGCCCGTCGCCCTCGTTCTCCGGCACGCTCACCGGTGCGGTCATCGGACCCCGCAGGAAGGCCTGGACCAGTTGCTGGTTCCACTCGAAGCCGCCAGTCGCGATGATCACGCTCTTGCGGGCCCGGTAGCGCACCTGGCGGCCGCCGCTCTCGGCCATGACACCCACGACCTGTGGCCCGTCGCGCAGCAGTCGGCGGGCCCGGGCCTCGAAGTGGATGGGGATGGCCCGGTCGAGAATCCCCCGCAGCAGCGACCCGATCAGCGCCTGACCCTCGCCTCGGCAGTCCTGCTGTTGGCGTAGGGCGACGGCCTGCTCGTCGAGGGGGGCTCGTCGGTCCTCCATCCGGCTGGTCAACTTGGGAGGTCCCGCTTTGGGAGGGTTCACCCGGGTCGCCCACGAACCGAGTTGCTCGAAGGGGAACACGTCGGGCTCCAGCGAACGCCCGCCGTGGGGGAGGGCGCCGACCAGTTGGGGCTGGTAGTCCGGAAAGTCCCGGAACAGGCCGAGGCGTAACGGTGTCTGCTCGTCGAAGAACCGGACCATCTGCGGCCCCGCCTCGAGGAAGGCCTCCAGGGTGTCGGGATCGAGCCGTCCGGGGGCGAGGGCGTCGAGGTAGGCGACGACGTCCTCCAGGGAGTCGGCCACCCCCGCTTCCTCCTGGCGGGGATTGAGGGGTATCCACAGCATCCCGCCGGACATGGCGGTGGTCCCTCCGACCATCCCCGACTTCTCGAGCACGATGACCTCGGCCGCGCCGTAGTCATGGGCGGCCAGAGCGGCGGTCAACCCTGCGCCCCCGGTGCCGAGGACCACCACGTCGGCCTCGACGTCCCATTGATCGGGGCTGTCACTCATACCGACTCGCTTTCTCTGCTGCGGGCCCGGCCGGAGCCAAACCGCCTTCGCTGGCCGAGCATAGTAATTGATCGATCGGTACGCCATGGGACGGCCGCCGGTCCCAGCCGGCGGTGACCTCGGCACCGGTGCTGACCAAGGGCAATCGCGACCAAAGACCGGAGAGGCCCCCGACTTCCTGTGAGTGTCCTGAGTTCCGCGCAATGATGATCATGGACTTATTGCATCGTTAGTTAGTTATCGCTATGCTTTCGCTCGGTCCTGGGCAAGGTGCCCGGTCTGATCTGTTCGCCAGGGGGGAATATGCCCACTAGCCAAAAGTCGCGTGTCCGAACCGTGCTGCGTGGTGCAGCGCTAGCGGCCACTGCGACCGTCATTGCCGCCGCTTGCAGCAGCAGCAGCAAGGGATCGAGCTCGGCCACCAGCGCCACCACTGCGGCGCCCAGTGGCGGTACCTCGGCGACGACCGCCGCCGGCAGCGCCGGTCTGGCCGCGGCCCAGGCCGTGGTGGCCCAGTACTCCTCTCCGCCGAGCGCCATCGGCGTGACCATTCCTCTGCTGCACAAGCCGGCGACCAACATCACCTTCGCCTTCTTGCAGTGCGAGCTCGAATCCTGCACCTACGAGGCGGCGGCAGCCAAGGCGGCCACGGCGGCTCTCGGCTGGAAGCTGGACCTGATCAGCGATCAGAGCGCCAATCCCGGGCCGGCCTTCCAGCAGGCCATCGATGCCGGAGCGAACTACATCGCCAGCAGCGGTGAGTCCCCGACGCTGTACAAGACCCAGTACCAGGAGGCGATGCAGAAGGGCATCAAGATCCTGAGCTGCTACGACACCACGCCGCCGCAGCCCACCGTGGACGGCGTCTACGACCAGTGCGGCGACACCTCGTTCGTGACCAAGACCGGACCCCTGATGGCTGACTGGGCGATAGTCAACTCCAACTCCCACGCCCACATCCTGGCGGTCAACATCCCCGACTTCCCGGTCCTCGTGGCCGAGGTCAACGCCTTCAAGGCCGAGCTGAGCAAGAACTGCCCGTCCTGCTCGGTGACCAGCCTGAACGTGTCCATCAATGACCTGGTCGGCGGCAAGGTGCCCTCCGAGATCGTCAACGCCGTGCAGGCGGACTCGTCGCTCAACTACGTGTTCAACTCCTTTGGCTCGCTACCGGCCGGTGAGACGGCGGCTCTGAAGTCGGCCGGGCTGCTCAGCCGGGTCAAGGTCTTCGGCCAGGACTTCTCGTCGTTCGACCTGAAGGAGATGACCCAGGGCCTGCAGACGGCCTGGTCGGCCGACCCCAAGGAATACGCCGTGTGGCTGATGGTCGATGCGGCCGCCCGCCTGAGCGAGGGCATGCAGCTCACCGAGGAGCGTTCGTCGGCCAGCCTGCCCAGCTACCTGATCCAGACCCCGGCCGAGGCCCAGACGGTGCTGAACCAGGGTGGCGACTGGGATCCGCCGAACATGGCCCAGTCGTTCGAGACCCTCTGGCACGTCAACGGCTAGGCGAATCTGATCGCAGGCGCCGGGGCCACGGTCCCGGCGCCTGACAGTTCGGGTGATGGATCCGGTTGGCATCAGGCCAGCCGGATCCATCCTGTAACGGGGGAAAGAAGCTTTGCAAGAAACCCTGCGGATCGAGCACCTGTCCAAGACCTTCCCGGGGCAGGCGGCCCTCATCGACGTGAGCCTGTCCGTCGCCCCGGCTGAGGTGCATGCCTTGGTGGGCCAGAACGGGTCGGGCAAGTCCACCATCATCAAGATCCTGGCGGGTTACCACCAGCCCGATCCCGGGGCGTCGGCCTGGGTGGACGGCCACCCTCTGCAGTTGGGTGACGGTGAGGACGCACAGAAGCTCGGGCTGCGCTTCGTCCACCAGGACCTCGGATTGGTGGGGATGCTCAGCGCGGTCGAGAACCTGGCCCTGTCGGTTGGTTACCGGACGGGCTTCGCCCGCCACATCAAATGGAGCGAGGAGCGCCGCATGGCGCGCCAGGCCCTGGCCGACCTGGGTGTCGAGGGAATAGACGTGACCGCTCCGGTGGCCGCCCTGCCCCCGTCCCAGCGCACCGCGGTCGCCATAGCCCGGGCTCTGGTCGGGTGGGAGGACGGGGCCAAGCTGCTCATCCTCGACGAACCTACCGCCACCCTGCCCGACGATGACGTGAAGCGATTGTTCGAGGTGATCCACCGCCTGAAGGATCGGGGCGTGTCCATCCTCTACGTCTCCCACCACCTCGACGAGGTGTTCGAGCTCGCCGACCGGGTCACGGTCCTGCGCGATGCCCGCAAGGTGGCCGAGACGACCGTGTCCGAACTGGATCACGAGGGTCTCATAGAGCTCATCGTCGGGCATCAGATCAGCCACGGCACCTCGAGCGAGGTGGCCGTCGGGGGCGACGCCATCCTGTCGGTGCGGGGGCTGTGGGGTGGAACCGTCGAGGGAGTCGATCTCGATGTCCGTCCCGGTGAGGTCGTCGGGATCGCCGGCATCACGGGATCGGGACGCGAGGACCTCCTCGGTCTGCTCGCCGGTCAGACGCCGAGGTTGGCGGGGACGGTGACCATCGGCTCGGTCGAGGTGGCCAACTTCGATCCGCGCGCTGCGATGGCCTCGGGTGTGGCCTTCGTGCCCGCCGAGCGCTCCGTACGCGGAACCATCGGGACCATGTCGGTGCGGGAGAATCTGACCGTAACCGACCTTTCCCGACACTTCGTCAGGGGCCGCATCCGCCGCCGTCAGGAGATCACCGAGACCGAGCAGTGGATCCAGCGGCTGTCGATTCGGACCTCTTCCACCGAAGCGATCATTGGTTCGCTCAGCGGGGGTAACCAGCAGAAGGTGATGTTCGGCAAGGCCCTGCGCCTGCACCCTGAAGTGCTGCTACTGGACGAGCCCACCCAGGGGATCGACGTGGGGGCCAAGGAGCAGATCCATCAATTGGTCGACGAGGCCGCCGGGGAGGGGATGGCCACCGTGGTGGCATCTACCGACACCGACGAGTTGGTGCGCCTCTGCAACCGGGTGGTGGTGATGGTCGACGGTCGCATCGCCAAGGTACTGACCGGAGGGGACATCCTCCCCGAACGCATCGAGCACATACAGCTTCAAACTTCCAGGAGGGCATCATGATCAGGCGGCTCGGCTTCGACAGGTTCAGCGCCTTGTACCTGTGGGCGCTGTTCATGCTCTACTTCGGGATCACCAAGCACGCCACGTTCTTCAGCAGCACGACCTTCAAGCTGGTCCTGCAGGAGAACGTGATCGTGGGGGTCCTGGCCCTGGCCTTCCTCGTGCCCCTCGCCACCGGGACCTACGATCTGGCCATCGGGGCCCAGATGTCCCTGTCGCTGGTGATCTCCTCGACGCTGGCCCAGCACCACACCGTTCCCAACCTCCTCGGTATGGTCATCGCACTGGTCGCCTGCGGTGTGGCCGGCGCGGTCAGCGGCTTCTTCGTGGTGAAGCTCAATGTCAACAGCTTCATTGCCACCTTGGGCATGAGCCAGGTGATCACCGCAGTCGTCTACCACACGTCGTTCCAGTCCATAAACTCCCCGTTCACCAACAGCTTCGAGAGCATCGGCGCCGGCAACTTCCTCGGGGTGCAGCGCTACGTGTGGTACCTGCTCGTCCTGGCCATCATCCTCTGGTTCGTGCTGGAACACACGCCGGCCGGGCGCTTCATGTTCGCCACCGGTGGCAACCCCGAGGCGGCCCGCCTCGCCGGGGTCCAGACCAACCGTCTGGTGTGGTCATCGCTGATCGTCTCCGGGGTCATCGCCGGTTTCGCCGGCGTGGTGTACTCCTGGAAGGTCGGTGACTACGACACCACCGTCGGGCCCGGATATCTGTTCCCGGCGGTGGCTGCGGTGTTCTTCGGGGCATCCCAGCTCAAGGGTCGGGCCAACGTGTGGGGGACCATGATCGCCCTCTACGCGCTGGCCTGGGGCATCGAGGGCCTCCAGCTGACCTTCATCAACAGCAACTGGGTGCAGCCCGCCTTCGAGGGTGTGGCCCTGCTGCTGGCCGTGGCGCTGGCCTCCTACCAGGGAGTCATCCGGGTTCGCCGGGCCAAGCCGAACGCCACGCCGGACGCCCCGGGATCGGGCGGAGCGACGGCCGAAGCGGGGGGTGGCGGACCCCCCGTCGTCACGTCTGTCGCGTCGTCGGCGCCCGGGAGTGACGCGGAGGGTCACACGGGCCCGCTTGCGGTCACCCACGGGGCCGACGAAAGCGCCTGAGGGGCGCCCTCGGGTGGACCTCCTGGCGGTCACAGGCGGCCACCGCGTCGATCTGACGGCCTTCGCGGCCATGCTCGACGCGGTGTCGGTCGAACAGGGCTGGCGCTGGGCTCACGCCGTGCAACCGGCCGCCCAGCAATGGCTGACGCCGGGCACCCCGTGGGACGTGCTGGTCCTCCACGACATCGCCGGGCTCGGCCTGGCCCGTGGAGAGCCGCCCGAGGTGCGCCCGCCCTCGGATCGTGCCCGAGCGGACCTGGTGGACCTGCTCGACGAAGGCCGGGGTGTCGTGGTGCTCCACCACGCTCTGGCGAGCTGGCCGACGTGGGACGAGTGGGCCGGGTTCATGGGTGGACGGTTCCTCTACGCACCGGGGACGCTCCGGGGTCGGCCCGAGCCGTCGGGTGGTACCAAGCTGGTGCGCTACCGGGCCCGCCCGGTCGCCGGCGATCATCCGATCCTGAGCGGCGTCGGCGAGGCCGACCTCGACGACGAGGTGTATCTCTGCCCCGTCTTCGAGGACGAGGTGCTACCGCTCGTACGCGGCGACTTCGACACCGACGGGGCGTCTTTCATCTCGACCTACGAGCACGTGCTGGTCGGCGAGGAGCGAGCCCCTCGGTGTGAGACCCGACGGGCCAGTGATCTCATCGCGTGGGCCACCACGGCCCGGCGCAGCCCCGTGGTGTACATCCAGCCCGGCGACAGCGGAGCAACTTTCGCCATGCCCTGGTACCGCCGTTTGCTGGCCAACGCCGTCAGGTGGGCCGCCTCGGGCGAGGCCCGGGCATGGGCCGCCCAGCGCGAGGGGCGTTAGTGGCCGAAGCTCCCGTAGCGCTCGTAACCGGGGCCGCCTCCGGTATCGGCCGGGCTACCGCCGATCTGCTCCTCGACCGTGGATACCGGACCGTACTCGTCGACCTTCCCGGCGTTGGTTGGCCGCCGAGAGACCCGAGCGCGGTGGTCGTGGTCGAAGGCGACGTGACCTCCGAGGCCACCAACGCCGGTGCCGTCTCGGCGGCCCTCGAGCGCTTCGGCCGCCTCGACGCGGTGGTGCTCAATGCCGGGATCTCCCCGCTGTCAGGACCGATCGACTCGCTCCCCATGGACGGGTTCGATCGCTCCATAGAGGTGAACCTCAGGGCCGTGGCCCTAGGCATCCGGGCCGCGGCGACGCCGCTTCGCAGCAGCCGCGGCGCCATAGTGGTGGTGTCCTCGGCGACCGGATTGGGTGGCGAGCCGGGGCGTTGGCACTACGCGGCGGCCAAGGCAGGAGCGGTCAACCTGGCCCGTAGCGCGGCCATGGACCTGGCTGCGGCCGGGATCCGGGTGAACACGGTTTGCCCCGGTCCGGTGCGCACAGGCATCACCGAGGTCATGATGGACCCGGGCAGCCCGCGCTACTCAGCGCTGCGACGGGTGGTTCCCCTGCAGAGGTGGGCGTCGCCGGCCGAGGTGGCCGAACCCATCGCCTTTCTGCTCTCCGCGGCGGCCTCGTTCATCACCGGGGCCGTTCTGGCCGTCGACGGCGGGGTCTCGGCGAGCAGCGGCATGCGACTGCCCCCCGAGGCGCCCGATCCCGGGCCGCCGGACTGACGCCGGCGTCGCGGGACTGACGCCCGCGTCGCGGGCGGATCGATGCGCGGGCCGCCACCGCAAAGGGGGGTGAGGACTCTCAGGTTCCGGGCTGGGCCGGGGGCCGGAGGAGATTGCCATCGAGCAGCCGGCAGAGACCTTCGACGGTGGTCCGCTGACCGAGGTGGTCATCGGCCACGGAGGCCATCAGCCCGAGGAGGATCACCCGCAGGACGGCGGCTACGTCGTCCTCGGAGCCCGGCTCTATCTCACCGGTGGCCGAGCCGAGCGCGATCAGGTCGTCCACGATGGCTGTTCCCTCGCCCGGGGGGTGGGCGATGGCCCGGCGGATCTCGGGATGGCGGATCCGGTCCATGCGCGCTGCGGCATGGAACAGAGCCACTCCGGGGTCGGCCACGTTGATCTCCTGGGCCGCCCGGAGGAGAGCCCGGACCCGGCCTGAGAAGGTCGTCTCGGTCGACGCGCGCTCCTTCATGCGGGAGTCGATGAGGCTCTGGGTCTCGGCGAAGACGGCGAGGAACATGTCCAGCTTGGAGTCGAAGTAGTAGTAGAGCGCTCCCGCGGTGATGCCCGCCCGATCGGCGACGTCTTTGTTGGTGGTGGGCCCGTAGCCGTGCTCGGCGAACACCACCCGGGCCACCTCGAGTATCCGCTCCCTTGTGGCGCGGGCCCTCGAGGCGGTGGGGCGTCCCTTCCTCTGGCCAGGGGTGGAGGTCAACGGACCGGTTCCTGTCGGGCGGTCAGGTCCCGCCCAGGGACCGGCTCAGCTCCCGGCCGCTTCGATGACGGTGACCACGCCGGTGTCACCGTTGACCTCGACGATTGAGCCGTCCTTGATCGTGGACGTGGCGTTGGTGGCCGAGACCACGCAGGGAAGTCCGAGCTCGCGGCTGACGATCACCGCATGGCTGATCTGGCCGCCCACATCGACCACGACGCCTCCGGCCGACATGAACAAAGGTGCCCAGCCGGGGTCGGTGAGAGGGGCGATCAGGATCTCTCCGGGCTCGAGGTCGGCGGGGGAGTTGATGTCGAGGATGACCCGGGCCCGACCGGTGACCACACCGGGGCAGCCGGGGACGCCCTGGATGGTCGTGCCGGCGACGGCCGGCGCGGAGCTGGAGTCACCCTTGCGGGCCCACTCCGTGAGCGGCGGTACCTTGCCGTCGCGGATTATGAACGGCGGCTCGAGCTCCCACAGCTCCCGCCATTCGAGGTACCTCGAGGCCAGCTCGTCCTTGAAGCTGGCAGGGTCGGCCACGAAGCTGTCGAGCTCCGGGTCGGTCAGCTGAAAGATGTGGGCGGCATCGGCGATGTGGCCCGCAGCCGCGTGACGGCGGCCCAGTTCCCGGAAGACCATGCGGGCCTCCTGGATGGCCCGGATCAGGTTGGTCTTGGTCCGCTCCCGGAAGATGAGCTGGTTGCCGGCCACGAGCGCGGCCTCGAGTTGGCCCGGAAGATCGGGATTGCCGGTCGCTTCGACCTTGGCCCGGACCTCGGCGGTGACCCGCTCGCGCTCGGCGACGAGGCGCTGGACGCGGGCCGCGGGGCTGTCCTCCTCGTTCTGTAGGCGGACCCGGTCGAGGATGGCCAGAGCCATCTCGGGATTGGTCTCCCAGGTCTCGGCGCTGACCTCGTACTCGTTGGGCCCGCGCGCCCCGAAGTCGGCGATGAACTGCCCGAACTCGGTGAGAAAGGTCTGGGCCGCCGGGTCGGGGGAGGCCGCCAGGCGCTCGAGTATCCCGGCCACGCCCCGGTCGAATTCGGCGGTGAGCAGGCTGGAGGCGGCGACCTTGCGGGACAGCTCCCACAGGCCGTAGCTCGGCTCGGCCGAGTCGACGTCGCCGAGGCCGGACAGGAGCTTCATGGGCACGGTGGGGTCGCCGATGGCTTCTCCGACGGCGGCCAGAATCCCGGGTGCCACACCCGAGCCACTCGAGTCGATGGTGTGGGTGAGAAACAGGCGGTCGATCATCTTCTGGACGGTGCGGGCCCGCTCGATCAGTTGATCATCGTCGAGGGACTCGAGCACCGGCCGGTTGCGGCGCAGGGCGATGGTCTGCTCCTTCTCGACGTCGATCTCCGGCCAGGTGGTCGCGCTCATCACCCATTCGAGGTTCTTGGCGATGGCCGGGAGCAGGTCGGGGCGTTCATCGCGCTCGTCGGGGGTGTAGGGGGGTACGTCGGGGTGATCGCCGAAGAAGGCCATGTCGAGCTGTTCCACGGTGACCGCCGGGTTGCGAACACCCTGCATGCGCACGTTGGAGAGATTGATGTACATGTAGCCGCCGAAGAAACCGGTCGTCTCGGGGTGGGCCTGATCCCATTCGTCAGCGGCGTAGTTGCCGGTGCGGATGTAGCCGTCGCGCCACCCCTGGCAGATTCCATTGTCCCAGGTGTAGGTGACCGACAGCGGGCTGGCCGGGTTGGGCACGACCTCACCGGCGTTGGCCCGGGTGTAGTGGGGCCAGCGTTCGCTCGGCGTCCAGTCGGTGATCCAGCGGTCTCTCATTGCGTGCTCCTCTGCAGGGATGAATGTTCGAGGGCTTTCACGGCGTATCTCAGGCCGGGATGCTCTCGATGGTTACCACGCCGGTCGCTCCGTCGACGTGGACCATCGCCCCGTCGGGGATCCGCGAAGTGGCGCCGACTACCGATACCGCGCACGGGATGCCCAGCTCGCGGCTCACGATCGCGGCATGGCTGGCGACCGCCCCGACATCGCAGACCACGGCGGACGCCACCATGTAAAGGGGCGTCCAGGACGGATCCGACGTGTGGACGACGATCACGTCGCCGGGGGCCAGGTCGCCCGGCTCGGAGGGGTCGAGGACGATCTTGGCCCGGCCGCGGGCCGATCCAGGTGACGCCCCCGCACCCATCAGCACTTCGCCGGCCCCGGCCCGATCGGCACCCTCGCGGGCGCGGTCGCGTTCCGGCCAGGTGGAGATCGGGGGGACACCGACGGCGGCGTCGATGATGTACGGCGGCTCCAGTTGGCGCAGCCGCTCGAAGTCCGCCTCGCGGTCCCGTATGACGCTCAGCCAGGGATGCGGATCGGACAGGAAGGAGTCGAGCTCCTCGTCGAGGAGCATGAAGATCTGCTGCTTGTGGTCGAGCAGACCCCGCTCCGTGAGCCGACGGCCCAACTCGAAGAAGCAGACCTTGGCTTCGTTGATCAGGCGGATGCAGGCGTTCTTTCCCCGCTCGCGCAGTGGGAAGAACACGGCGGCCGAGTGGATGCCGGCCCTCAGGGTGCCGAGGGCCTCGGTGTCGCCCGACAGGGCTTCCTCCAACTCGGCCTGCAGCCGGACCCGCTCCGCGCTGCCGCGGGCGGCCGCGGCTGCCGGCGAGCGGTCCTCGTCCTGGTGGCGGACGGCGTCGATCATCCCGAGCACCAATTCCGGCCGGGTCTCCCACGAATCGGGCATCATGTCCCATTCGTTGGGGCCCCGATGGCCGTGATCGCTGAGGAGACGGCTCAGGCCGGCGGTGAAGGCCGACGCGTCGGCGTCGCCCGACCGGCTCAGTCGTTCGAGCAGGCCGTCGACACCGAGGTCGAGCTCGCGGGTCAGTACCGGCGATCGGGCCACCATCCGGCCCAGATCCCACAGTTGGATCGATGCGTCCGCCGACTCCACGCCTCCGACCGCGGAGATGAGACGCATGCTGTCAGCGGCCCGGCCGATCGGCTCGAGGACTCCGGCCACCGCCGCCGCCCCCACGGACGCAGCGAAGGTGACGATGCAGTAGGGCCGCCACGTCTCGGCGATGAGCGGGGCCGACTGGCGGCCCCGCTCGAGCAGCTGCGCGTCCGACAGGGAGGTCAGGTCGGGGCGCTCGGCGCGGAAGCGGCGGGCCGTTTCGGCCCACTCGTCCATCTCGGGACAATCGTCGGTGGACATGACCCAGGACATGGAGCGGGTCAGCTTCTCGGAGAGCTCGGCGTCTTCGTAGTCGGGCTTCATCTCGAAAGCAGGGACGCCGGGGTGATCCCCGAAGTAGGCCCGATCCATGGCGTCAGGGGACGCCCCGGGCATACGCACGCCGAGAAGCCGCGGCAGGGTCAGCTGGTTGTAGAAGTAGCCACCCCAGTTGCCGAAGACCTCCGGACGCCCCGGGCGCAGCTCTTCGGGGTGGACGACCCCGTAGTCGATGAACCCACGGGCGACGCCCGGGATGCACCCCTTGACCCAGCCGAGGGTCCAGCCCAACGGACTGAACGGGTCCGGGCCGACCTCGTCGGCGTTGGCCCGCGTGTAGTGCGGGAAAGTCGGGCTGGGTTCGTCGTCGGTGATCCAACGATCGATCAAGTGACCCCCTCGGTTCGGCCTGGCACGCCAGTTTATTGATTGAACGATTAGGAGGGAAGTCCCTTCCCCCCATCTGTTCCCTTCGTCATCAGGTCGGTTGGCCGGCGGTCGCCGGTTCGGCAAAACTGACCAGTTGATTAGGGGTGACCTACTGTAGTAGACCCTGATGAGGATTTAGATTTCTCGAGGGGGAGTGTGCGTGGGAACGCTTGACGGCAGGGTGGCCTGCATCACGGGAGGAACCCGGGGTATCGGTCTGGCGTGCGCCAGAGCCTTTCTCGCCGAGGGTGCCCGGGTGGTTGTCAACGGCCGCGACGAGGTCAAGGGCATGGCTTCGGTGGACGAGCTCGGCGGTGGCGGTGACGTCCACTTCATCGCCGGCGACGTGAAGCGGCGCGCCGACTGCGAAGCCATCGTGGCCGGGGCGGTGTCGCGCTTCGGTCGTATCGACATCCTGGTGGCCAACGCCGGAGGCGGGAGCGGTTACGCCCCGGTCGCCGAGATGACCGACGAGGCCATGGAGGACGCCATGGTCTGGAACTTCTGGCACACCTTCTGGACCATGCGGGCCGCTCTCGGCCACATGGTGCCCCAGGGCTGGGGACGCATCATGGCCATGAGCTCGTTGGAGGGCAAGGTGGGCAAGCCCACCATCTCCAGCTACGTGGCTTCCAAGCACGCCATCAACGGGCTCGTGAAGTCGGCGGCGAGGGAGGTCGGCACCACGGGGGTGACCGTCAACGCCCTGTGCCCCGGAGCCATCGAGACCGACACCATGGTCGCGGCGGGGCCCGGAGCAGCCGAGGCCATGGGCATATCCTACGAGCAACTGCTCGAGACCTTCGCCAACGAGTCGCTGATCAAGCGGCTCAACGAACCCGAGGACGTGGCGAACGTGGCTGTGCTGCTGGCCTCCGAGGCGGGCGCCGGTATCACCGGCTCGCTCATATCCATCGACGGCGGCACCTCGCCTTACTGACGGGCACAAAGGGAGAATACGAATGGGAAAGCTCGAAGGAAAGGTCGCGTGCATCACCGGGGGCACCCGTAGCATCGGTCGGGCCATGGCCGAGGCCTTCCTCGCCGAAGGCGCCTCTGTGGTGGTCAACGGCCGGGACCCCGAGAAGGGTGAGCAGTGCCTGGCCGAGATGGGCGCCGGTGACCGGGCCACTTTCTATGCCGGTGACGCGGCCAAACAGGAAGCCGTTGAAGGCCTGATCGATTTCACTATCGACCGTTACGGCCACCTCGACATCTGCTGTCTCAACTCCGGTGGGGTCCTCCACTCGGCCCCGGTGGCGCAGATGACCGACGAGGAATGGCTTCTCGAGATCGACTGGAACCTCAATCATGTGTTCTGGGGCATGCGCCGGTCTCTCCATCACATGCTGGAGCGCAACTACGGCCGGATCATCGTCACCTCGTCGGTGGAGGGCAAGCTCGGCAAGCCCGGCATTCCGGGCTACTCGACCACCAAGCACGCAGTCAACGGGCTGGTGAAGGCGGCCGCCGCCGAGGTGGGTACCACCGGTGTCACGGTGAACGCCATCCTTCCGGGGATCATCGAGACCGACATCGTGAGGTCCACCGGTCCGGAGTCGGCCAAGGCCATGGGGCTGCCCGGCTATGACGAGTTGATCGCGCTGTTCTGTGCCGAATCCGCCATCAAGCGTCCGAACAAGGTGGAGGAAGTGGCGGCAGTAGCGGTGCTCCTCGCGTCGGACGCGGGGCGCAACATGACCGGCTGCCTGTTCCCGGTGGACGGCGGCACCCTGCCCTACTGAACTTCGGTGGGGAGCGGCTGAACGACGTCGCCCGAGCGGCACCTGGCCCAAGTCGAGGAGGGTAAGTGGACGAGTCGTATCTCGCTGAATTCCGGGCCCGCTCCGAGGCCGAATCGGCGCGGGTGGGCCCGCCTGAGAGTTTCCCGCTCCTGCCGGACCTGCCCCTCGGGCGCTACACCGACCCGGAGTTCTTCGACCTCGAGATGGAAGCGGTGTTCGGCCGGGCCTGGTTGTACGCCGGCCACGCCAGCGAACTGGTCGGTCCAGGGAGCTACAAGGTGATCGGCCTGCCGGCCGGGGAGGTCGTCTTGGTGCGGGGCGACGACGGGGTCGTCAGGGCTTTCCGCAACGCCTGCCGGCACCGGGGCGCGCCCGTGGTGCGCTCCGCGCAGGGCCACACCCGGCTGCTGGTGTGCGGGTACCACTCGTGGACCTACGACCTGACCGGTCAGCTGGTGAGGGTCCCCGAGGAGAGGGACTTCCTCGGATTGTGCAAGGACGATCGGGGTCTTGTCAGCCTGCGCTGCGAATCTTGGGGCGGTTGGTACTTCGTGACTCTCGATCCTTCGGCGCCGGGTCTGCTCGACTGGCTCGAACCTGTCGCCTCGTTGCTCGCCGATGTGGCCAGGTCGCCCCTGCGGGTGATCGACAGCAAAGCCGTCGAGGTCGAATGCAACTGGAAGATCCTGGCCGAGGGGTTCCTCGAGGTCTACCACGCCCGCACGGTGCACCCGACGACGGTTGCGCCCACCCTGGACACCCGGGGCACGGTCATCTCGCTGTTCGAGCGGGGGCACCAGAACATGCTCTCCCCGGTGAACACCGGTAGTAGGGGGGACTCGCGCGAGAGCTTGGCCACCATCGAGCACGTACCGGCGGTGTTGCGTGAACAGATCCAGGCGGCCCACGGGATATTCCCCAACCTGATCACGCCCCTCGACGCCCGGGGCTTTCCCTTCCTGGTCTTCTGGCCCACCGGGGTGGCCCAGACCCGCTTGGAGATCGTGTGGTTCGCTGCCGACTGGGGGGACGGGACGATGCCGGGCCCAGAGCTTTGGCAGCGGCGACTCTCGCGCTTCGACAGCATCATGGAGGAGGACTACCGGAACCTGGCCCACATCCAGCGCTCCATGCAGTCCGCCGCCCACGGGGGTCAGGTGATCGGATACCAGGAGCGGCGCATCTGGCACCTGCACGCCTGGATCGATCGGATGATCGGGGAGAGCCGGGTTCCCGCCGCGCTGCGAGTTCCAGACGCGCTGGCCGGATGGGTGGAGCGGATGCCGGTCCAGGCCTGAGGCGGAGGAGAGGAAGGGCCGAAAGACCCTGCCGACGGTCCCACCGAGGCGTAAGTATGCGGAACTTACTACTCGATCAATATGTTTAAGGGAGGGGCTGTTGCCATGTCCGGTGTAGATCATCCCCTGTTCGGCTCGCACTACGAGCGGGACGGTGACGGGACGGTAAAGGTGACGGAGGCTGACGGGCGGACCGGATGGTTCACCTGGCAGGGACGCCACCTGCGTGGTGAGGTGCTCTGGGCCGATCCGCACGTCCTCGACTGGGTCGGAGGGCCACAGGCGGCGCCGACCCACCAGCGGCTGCGGGCCGCCCAGCACCGGGCGCTGGCCGAGGTTTCGTCCCGAGGCGACACCACCTGCTCGGCCCCGGGGGGTGCGGCGTGACCGCCACCGAAGCCTCCGTCGCTGCGCCCGCCGGTCGTTCCAACGGTCCGTCGGTACAGGACGTCCTGGCCCGGGATCGGGTGCCGCCCCCGTCCACTCTGTGCCAGGAGAGTCAGATCGACCTCGGCCACGAGCCGATACCAGTGGAGCGCTACATCTCGTCGGAGTGGCACACCCTCGAAGTGGAGCGGCTCTGGAAGCGGGTATGGCAGGTCGCCTGCCGTGAGGACGACCTGCGCCGGGTCGGGGACACCTACGTCTACGACGTGGCCGATCTGTCGTTCCTCCTGGTGCGGGCCGAAGCCGGGATCAGGGGCTACTGGAACGCGTGTCTGCACCGGGCGATGAAGCTGCGCGCCGAGGAGGGGTGGACGCCGGAACTGCGTTGCGCCTTCCACGGCTGGTCATGGAGCTACGACGGGAACATGAAGCGGATTCCGTGCAAGTGGGACTTCCCCCAGCTTCGCCGCGAAGACCTGGTCCTGCCGCAGGTGCAGGTGGACACCTGGAACGGGTGGGTCTTCATCAATCCCGACCTCGAGGCGGCCCCGCTGAGTGACTACCTGGGGTCGATGCCCAGCCATTTCCCCTGGGACACCACCGGACGATCGGTCACGGCTCGGGTGTCCAAGCTCCTGCGGTGCAACTGGAAGGCGGCCATGGAGGCGTTCATGGAGTCCTACCACGTGATCGCCACCCACCCCCAGATCCTGACCATGCTCGCCGACGCGTCGGCCCAGTACGACGTCTTCCCTGCGGAGGTGGAGGGCCAACCCGGGTGGAACCGGTTCAACACGCTGAGCGGCGTGGCGAGCCCCCACCTGCGGGACTTCTCAGACGACCGGGTACTCCAGGCCCTGGCTGCCTACTACGGGATCGACCTGCCGTCGATAGAAGAGACGGGAAGCGCCCGCCAGTCCCTCGCCGAGGCCCTGCGCGCCCAGTCGGGAAAGGACACCTACTCCGATTCCGAGCTGCTGGACAACATCCTCTACCAGGTGTTCCCCAATTTCCAGCCATGGGCGGGAGTGAGCCCCATCAACTACCGGTTCCGACCCTACGGCGCCGACCCGGACGAATGTGTGATGGATGTGATCTTCCTTATCGATACCGACGGCCACGAGGCCCCGGTCCCGGCTCGTGTGCTGGGCTTCGACGACGACTGGACGGAGGCGCCGGAGCTGGGCCTGCTGGCCATGGTCTTCGATCAGGATACGAGCAACCTGGCCCATCAGCAGAAGGGTTTCAAGGCGACCAAGGCCAGCGGAGTCCAGTTGGCCGCCTACCAGGAATCCCGTATCCGTCACTTCCACCACGAGTTGGGTCGCTGGGTGGGCGACGCCTAGAGGGCCCGGGCCTGCTCCAGCACCCAGCGCGACGCCGCCGCGCAACGGGCGGCGTGGGCCGATCCGGGGCGGTCCCACGCGCCCTCGTTGCAGACCTCGATCGACCATGGCACCGTCGTTGCGGCGCGGAGGAGGGCCCCCACGAAGCCGACGGCGTCCATCTGGCCCTCGCCCGGGGGGACGCGGTGGCGCAGGCAGTCGTCCTTGTAGTCGGCGAGATCGTCGGTCGGCGGCTGGAGCGGCCCGTCGCTCAGCTGCACGTTCTTGATCAGGCCCGGATCGAGACGCTCGAGCGCAGTTCGGTCGTCTCCCGCCCGGGAGTGGTGCCAGATGTCGAGGCACAGGCCCCCGTTGGGTCGGTCAGCCCGCTCGACGATCTCGAGCGCGGCCACCGTGTTCGGGATGTTGGTGAAGGGGAGCGCCTCGAGGGCCACGTCCAGGCCGTGGTCGGCGGCGCGGTCGCACAGGTCGGCGAAAGCCCGGCCTCCGGCGACGGGATCGCCTGAGAAAGGGCCGATGGCCTGAAGGCAGCGGCCCCCGAGACGATCGGCCATCCGCCAGGCATTCTCCTCCAGGTCGGCCCGGCTTCCCTGGTCGGGACCGCCGCCCCAACCTTTGATGGCCTCGATGTCGGCCAGGCACAGACCGGCGGTGCCGATCAGATCAGCCAGAGCGCCCAGGTCGGTGCCGGAGCCGACCAGTCGGGCCACCTCGGAGACGGAGAGCCCTATGGCGGCGAACCCGGCCGTGCGGGCCGCTTCCACCCGGTCGTCCATCGGGTGTTGCCGGCCGAGGGAGAAGTGGCTGAGCACCAGGTCGTCGGGTCCCAGTTCGGCCGCTAATATACTCATCGGTTAATAAGAGTAGGCGCAAAGGGGGGAGCGAGCGTGGATCGCCTGAGGGGACCGGCCCGCCGTGGCCGGCGTGGGACGAAAAGCTAACGGCCGGTTAATTAGTTAGGATTCGGATCACATGATCGCTATTGCCGGCACCATCCATTTCGTGGACCCTGCGGACCGGGACGCGTGCGTCGCGGCGGCCGTCGAATGGGTGAGATCGACCCGACAGGACGAGCCGGGCTGCCTCGGATACTCGTTCTCCGCGGATCCCGTCGACGCCGATCGGATCGCGGTGTTCGAGCTGTGGGCCGACGAGGAGTCGCTCGCCGGCCACTTCGGGCACCCCAACTTCGCCGCCATGCGCCATCTGCTGCGCGGCTACCCCCGGCACCCGTCGGCGGTGCGAAAGTACCGGATCGATCTCGACGGACCGGTCTACGACGAGTCCGGGACCCCCCGGGCCGACTTCGTCGGGTCGGAAAGTTGAGCCGCCCCTTCGACGCCGTGGTCTTCGACTTCGGCGGGGTCATCATCTCTCCGATCACCCACAAGCTCGAGACGCTCTCCGAGCGTCACGGGGTCGACATCGACGACCTGCTCGAGATTCTCATCGGCCCCCGTTTCGAATCGACCGCCCATCATCCCTGGCACCGGGCCGAGCGGGGGGAGGTGGCGGTGGCCGAACTGCAGGAGCTCGTGACTCCCATCGCTGCCGAAGCCGGGCTCAACCTCACCGGCGACGAGATGGACGTGCTCTTCGAGCGGAACTACCGCATCCACCGTGAGGTGGTGGAACGCATCGGCAGGCTCCACCGGGACGGTTATCGGACGGCGCTACTCACCAACAGCGTGAAGGAGTTCCAAGGGGGCCTTCGCGAGGTGATCGACTTCGATCTGTTCGATGTGGTAGTCGATTCCTCCGAGGTGGGTCTGCGCAAACCCGAACCGGAGATCTACCATCGAGTTACCGAATTGCTCGGCGTCGACCCGTTGCGCGTCGTGTACCTCGACGACTTCGCCCACAACCTCGGTCCCGCGACCGAGGCCGGCTGGACGGTCATTCACTTCACCGAGCCCAGCTCGGCGCTAGCCGAGCTGGATCGGCTGCTCGGTGATCCTCATACCGACAGGGGGAACCACTATATGGAACCAGCAGTCCAGGCCTACCAGGCGTTGCTCGACGCCGATACCCATCCGGTGCCCGACGTCCTGCGTCTGGTCCACAATCCGGTCAAGGGCGAAGAGGAGATCCCGGTGGAGCGCTACACCAGCCGGGAGTGGCACGACAAGGAGGTGGAGCGGCTCTGGCGGCGGGTCTGGCAGTTCGCTTGTCGCGAAGAGCACCTGCTGGCGGCTGGCGACAGCATGGTCTACGAGATCGCTCGGGACTCCTACATCCTGGTGCGCCAGGCCGACGGGAGCATCAAGGGTTTCGTCAACGCCTGCCTGCACAGGGGTCGCCGCCTGCGCGACTACGACGGCCACTGCGGCCAGGTCATCCGTTGCCCCTTCCACGGGTTCGCCTGGAACATCGACGGGACCCTGTCGCACGTGCCGGCCCGCGAGGAGTTCCCGCAGGTCGTCGATGCCGACTTCGCCCTCCCCGAGGTGCAGGTGGGTACCTGGGCGGGTTTCGTCTTCATCAATCCCGACCCGGGCGCGCCGTCCCTGGAGTCGTTCCTCGGTGACCTGCCCGAGCACTTCTCCGGCTGGGATCTGGGTGCGGCCTACGTGGAAGCCCACGTGGCCAAGGTGATCCATGCCAACTGGAAGGTGGCCCAGGAGGCCTTCTGCGAGGCCTACCACGTCGGTGGGACCCACCCCCAGATCCTCCCGTGGCTGGGCGACCTCGCCACCCAGGTGGATGTCTGGGAGAACTTCAGCCGGGCCATCACCCCCGGTGGTACCCCGAGCCCCACCATCTCCTGGACCCCCACGCAGAACGAAATGCTGAGGGCCATGCTCGATGTGCGCGAAGGAGAGTCCACGCCGGTGGAAGTCCCCGAAGGCAAGAGCATGCGGGAGGTGGCGGCCGCCATGGCCAGGGAGCGATGGCGTCCCGTGGTGGGGGAGAGGGTCGATTCGCTCTCCGACGCCGAGATGATGGACAGCCTCGATTACACCGTGTTCCCCAACTTCCACCCCTGGGGGGCGTTCAACCGCATCGTCTACCGGTTCCGCCCCAACGGGGACGACCACCGCAGTTCGGTCATGGAGGTCATCTACCTGGCTCCCTTCACTGGCGATCGACCACCGCCGGCCCCGGTCCACTGGTTGGGCGATGACGAGCCGTGGTCGTCGGCGAGTGAACTGGCCATGCTCGGAAAGGTCTTCGATCAGGACACCTTCAACATGGCCAATGTTCAGCGGGGGCTGGAAGCCACCCGCAAACCCGGCGTCACCTTCAGCCGCTATCAGGAGTCCAAGATCCGGTGGTTGCATCAGCGCCTGACCGACTGGGTGGACGGCGAATGAGCGCCGGGATACGCCACCCCTACAGTGGTGCGCTCTACGACAAGGACGACGATGGGCTGGTAGTGGTCACCGCGGCCGATGGACGGCGGGGACGTTTCCGCGGTGACGGGCGGTGGGTGGACGGGGATCTGGGGGACGCTGATCCGCAGATGTGCGGCTGGGTGGCCGGACCCCGCATAGCCAACCACCGGGTCGGCTCGGTCCCCCCGGCGTGACCGGAGTCGGCCTGTGCGTCCCCCAGTTGGGGGAGGGGG
Source organism: Actinomycetes bacterium (assembly GCA_021838445.1). Lineage (GTDB taxonomy): Bacteria > Actinomycetota > Acidimicrobiia > Acidimicrobiales > Palsa-688 > JAKCDU01. The sequence goes on from JAKCDU010000016.1 coordinate 38,744, forward strand.
TCGAGCCGGCGCTGGTGCGGGAGTTCTGCGAACGATCCGAGGCCCTCGGCTACACCAGCCTGTGGGTGCAGGACCACTTCATGTGGCCGCTCGAGCCGTTGCGGGGTTACGGCGGCCGGGCCGGGGCGCCGATCCCGGAGCAGTACCGCTCGGTGCTGGCCCCTACCGAGTTGCTGGCGGCCATGGCCACCTGGACGACCCAGGCCCGCCTGGGCACTTCCATCCTGGTGGCCGGCAACCACTGGCCGGTGCCTCTGGCCCAACGGCTTTCCACCCTGGACCTGCTTTCGGCGGGGCGCTTGCTCGTGGGGCTGGGTGTCGGGTGGAATGCCGAGGAGCACACTGCTTCGGGTACCGACGTGACCCGCCGGGGCGCCCGGATGGACGAGTTCGTGGCCGTGCTGCGAGCGTGCTGGGGCGACGATCCGGTGCGATTCGAAGGTCGTTTCTTCGATGTTCCGCCGTCGGTGATCCGGCCCAAGCCGCGTCAGCAGCCCCACCCCCCACTTTTGTCCGGTATGTGGTCCGAGGCGGGCCTGGAGCGAACCCGGAAGTCGTTCGACGCCTGGAACCCGGCTGGTCTGCCCGTCGCCGATGTGGCCGCCAAGCTGGCCAGGATGAACGCCGACCGCCCGGAGGGGATGGCCCCCCTCGAGGTCTACCACCGGGTCTTCGCCCAGTTCCCGCACCGCCCGACACCCGATGGCGACACGGTGGGCCGCATGGTGGCCGAGGCGGCCGAGGCGGCCCGGGCCGGTTTCACCGAGGTGGTGCTCGAGCACAACTTCTGGTCGGAGATCACCGAGCCGGAGGACTGGTTGGAGGTGCCGGCCCAGTTCCAGGCGGTGATCGAGGCGGCGCAGGGTTGAGCGCGCCATGATCCGGCGCAACCCGTTGAGCCCGCCCGGCCCGCTGGAGTATCTCGAATACAGGAGAGAAGACCTCACATGAGCGAACACGACGATCGCCAGGCGATAATCGATCTCACGACGGCCTACTGCTACGCCCTCGACGATCGCCGTTTCGAGGACCTGGCCTCGGTGTTCACCCCCGACGCGGTTGCGGACTACGACCCGGTGGTGTGCCACGGCATCGACGAGATCACCGCCAAGGTTCGCGGGTCCATCGAGTTCCTCGACGCGACGGCCCACATGGTGGCCAATCACCGGATCCTCGTCGAGGGCGACAAGGGCAGTTGCGAGTGCTACCTGATGGCCCAGCACCTCCGTAAGGGAACGCCCGGAGGGGACCTCTACATGATCGCCGGGCGCTACCGGGACGAGGTGGCACGCACTCCGCAGGGCTGGCGTATCGCCTCCCGGGTTCTGACGCGGGTATGGATCCAGGGCAACCGCGCCGTCGTGACCCGTTGATCCCTCGCTAGGACCGGGTGGCCGGTCGGGGGTTCAGCCCGCCTTGTTCTTGCGACGGACCGGGCGCCTGATGAGGTCGCCGTCGAGGAGGGCCATGATGCCGTCGATGGCGTTGCGCTGGTCCTCCAGGTTGTTCGAGACGCCGTCGACCAGTCCCACGAACAGGGTGCGCAGCACTGCGGTCAGCTGTTCGGTCCGGGCGGGGTCGATCTCCCCGGTCTCGATCCCGAGGGCCACCAGCCCCGGTACGAGCGAGGCACCCTCCCCCGGCGGGTTGGGTATGGCGGCCATCAGTTCGGGGTGACGCAGCCGGTCGGTCCGGGCCGCCCCCTGGAAGGCGGCTATCGAGGGGTCCTCCTCGTTCATGGCCGCCGACGCCTGCAGGACGGCCCGGATGCTGGCATCGAAGGTGTCGATCCCGGCCGTGGCTTGTGCGAAGCGTTCGTTCACCTTCTTCTGGAGCTCCTCGTAGACAGCCATGTACATGGCCAGCTTCGAGTCGAAGTAGTAGTACAGGGCGCTGGTGGTGACCCCGGCCTGGTCGGCCACGTTCCGGTTGGTCGTGACGCCGTAACCCATGGTGGAGAACAGCCCGCAGGCCACGCTGATGATCCGGTCCCGGGTGTCAGCGGCAGAGGAAGCGGGGGGGCGACCGAGCCTCTGGGTCTTGCGACGCGCCATAGCCGGCAGAGAATAGTCGAGGGGTCCGGGCCGGGAGGCCGTCATGCTCTGGCGCAGGGACGCCCAGTCTGGGATACTGATCGATCAATAACGTTGTTTCGTCCCGTGTGGAGGGGGAGTGGTGGCGGCAGTCCAGCCGAGCGTCGAGCAGTTCGCCGACGAGGCGTCGAAGTGGCTTTCGGCCCATGCCCAGCCGAGAGGCGACGAGGCGGCGACACACAAGTCCGGCGGTGAGAGCTTCAGCGTGGCCGTCTTCCACGCCCTTGGCACTGAGCAGGAGCAGCACCTCCTCGACGAGCTGGTGAGCTGGAACCAGCTGAAGGCCGAGGTCGGTTACCACGCCATCACGTGGCCCTCGGAGTACGGCGGCCTGGGCCTGAGCAAGGAGCACGCCCGGGCCTATGCCCGCCTCGAACTGGCCTTCTCGGTGCCGGTTCGCCACGAAACCTTCAGCGTGACCACGGGGCTCGTGGCCCCGACGGTGGAGCGCTTCGGCACCGAGGAGCAGAAGCAGAGGTTCGTGACCACCTTCCTGCGGGCCGACCAGCTGTGCTGCCAACTGTTCTCGGAGCCCGGTGCCGGCTCGGACTTGGCGGGAGTCGGTTGCCGGGCCGTGCCCGACGGGGATGAGTGGGTCCTCCAGGGCCAGAAGATTTGGAGCTCGGGAGCGCAGTACTCGCAGTGGGGGTTGCTCCTGGCCCGGACCGATCCCGACGTACCAAAGCACCGGGGCATCACCGCGTTCCTGGTCCCCGTGCGGGCCCCGGGAGTGGAGATACGACCCATCAAGCAGATGAGCGGCGGCGCCTCGTTCAACGAGGTGTTCTTCGACGGGGCCCGGGTGCCGGACTCGTTGCGGCTCGGTGCGGTGGGGGACGGCTGGAATGTGGCGCTGACGACGCTCGGGTTCGAACGGGAGAGCTCGGGCAGCGGTGGCGGCAGTCGACGTCCCGGAGGGTCCTTCCAGGAACTGCTCGTGTCGGCCCGGGCGCTCGGACGTACCGGTGACCCCATCGTGCGGGACCGGTTGGCCCAGGTCTACATCCGGACCCGCGTCCAGGAGATGATCGGCCTACGGGCCGAGGCCGGGCGCCAGATGGGGGCTCCCCCTGGTCCCGAGGGCTCGATCGGCAAGCTGGTATGGACGGATAACCTCGAGTTCGTGAGCGAGGTGGCGTCACTGGTGGTCGGTCCCGCTCTGCTCGCCGATACGGGGCAGTGGGCCACCTACGAGTGGACCGAACACGTGTTGGGAGCTCCCGGGTACCGGATTGCCGGCGGGAGCGACGAAATCCAGCGCAACATCGTCGGGGAGAGAGTGCTCGGCCTGCCCGGCGAACCACGCGTCGACCGGAACCAGGCCTGGAAGGACGTGGCCAGGTGAAGCGCTCGTCGGGAATGGTCAGGTAGGAGCCCATGGCCGAGTACGTCGACTCATACGAGGATGTGACTGCCTTCGGGCTCGAGTCGCCGAAGGAGGGGACCCTGCTCGCGGTGCAGACCGAGTGCACCTTCATGTGGACCACCTCCGAAGGTGACCCCGTGGGGCTGATCATGAACTTCGTCCACCACGACGGACGCTTCTGGGTGACCTGCACCCGCCGGCGCAAGCGAGTGGCGGCCGTGCAACGCCGGCCCCGTGTAGCGGTGGCGGTCTCCAGCCGCGGCACCGACATAGGCGTCAGCCAGGCGATCACCTACAAGGGATCGGCCATCGTGCACGACGACGAGGCCACCCGGAACTGGATGTACCGGGCACTGGCCGAGAAGGTCAGGCCCGGCAACAAGGCCCAGCAGGACGCCTTCGTCGCTCATCTCGATACGCCCGGCAGAGTCGTCATCGAGATCGTTCCCGATACCAGGATCGGCTTCGATGCCGAGCAGATGTTCGCCGGGTCGCCGGCCGGGAGCACCGCCACCCGGGTGGTCGGAGCGGCGACTGAGCACCCCGGAGACCAGGAAGGAGCTGGAGCATGAGCAGAGAGGCACTCGTTGCGCAGGCTGCTCGGACCCTCGAGTGGGCCCGGAAGGGCAGCGCTCCGCTGGAGCCGGCCGAGATGCGAATCCCCGTGGAGCGCTACACCGACCCCCAGAGATTCGCCCTGGAGAAGGATCGGATCTTCAAGCGGCTGCCCCTCGTCCTGGCCTTCAGCGCCGAGCTGGCCGAAACCCACTCGTACCGGGCCATGGAGGTCATGGGCGTACCCATCCTGCTGACCCGCGGCGACGACGGGCGGGTCCGCTCCTTCGTCAACATGTGCAGCCACCGGGGGTCGGCGGTCGTCGAGGACGGCCGCGGCCGCGCCCGCCGGTTCACCTGCCCCTATCACGCCTGGGTGTACGACATCTCGGGTGATCTGGTGGGGATCTTCCAGAAGGAGCGCTTCGGCGACATCGACCCCTCCTGCCACGGCCTGACACCGTTGCCGGTGGCCGAGCGGGCCGGTCTGATCTTCGGCTGTGTCGTCCCCGGGATGGAGCTCGACCTCGACGCCTTCCTGGGCGGCTACGGATCCATGCTCGAGGAGCACGATCTTCAAAGCTGCCACTTCGTCGGGCGGGTCACCCTCGACGGGTCGAATTGGAAGCTGGCCTACGACGGGTACCTGGACTTCTACCACCTACCCATCCTCCACAAGCGCACCTTCGGCGGCGATTACAACAATCTGATCTGCGGTGACTCATGGGGTCCCCACCAGCGGCACATGCAGCCCGACGGACGGATTCTGGCTCTCGGCGACATACCGAGCAGTGATTGGCCCATCGACGCTCTCCTGGCGGGCGTGTGGACGGTCTTTCCCCACGTATCGATCGCCAGCTTCCGCCTCGCCGCCGGCCGGGTCTACCAGATCGCCCAACTGTTCCCCGGCGACACCCCCGATTCGTCGACCACCGTCCTGAACTACCTAGCCGCCTACGACCCCGACCCCGAGCAGATGGAGGAGATCGAGAAGCAGATCGACTTCCTCCGCAACGTGGTGGAGGCCGAGGACTACGCCACCGTGGCCGGGATCCAGAGGTCCCTGCGCTCAGGTGCCAAGTCAGAGCTCGTCTTCGGCCGCAACGAAGGCCAGAACCAGCGCTTCCACGCCTGGGTGGACCAGTTGGTGGAAGCCACCACCCCGGCCGACACCTACCGGCTGCTCGCTGGCGCTGAGGAGTTCCACCACGCCTAGGCGCTGAGCGCGCCCGCCCCTGCGGGGAGCCTACGCCGGGGCGGACCACCGGCGCCGGATCACCGGCGCCGGTCAGAAGCTCCCTTCGGCCTTTCGGTCCACCCCGAGCAGGCATATGAGGTCCTCGTGCAACTCCATCCAGATGTCGTGGTAGGAGTTCTTCATCACGCCGGTGAACATTTCGTGCTGACCGGCCGCGGTGCGCGAGGCGGCGCGCCCCAGCCGGGCGCGATAGCCGCCGAGACGGTCGGCGGCCCGGCCCAGTGCGTCGAGGACGGCTTGGGCGCGGTGGTCGTGGGCGAGCAGTTCGTCGATGCGGGCCTGGTCGTAGTCGGCGTCGGTGTGGTCGTTGGGTGCGTCACCGCGTAGCTGCCAGGACGAGCAGAGCAGCTTGAAGTCGGTGTTCAGGTCCAAGAAGTCGGCGTAGGCGGCCCGTACCTCCTCGATGGCCTCGGGGGGCACTCCCGGCAGCAGCGCGGCGTGGTGTTCGCGACCCGCCGGGGTGAGCTGCCAGAACCCTCTGGCGTCGATGAATCGGGACATCTCCTGTTCACGGAGGTGCTCCAGCTGGGCCGACACGAACGCCTCCGGGAGACCGGTCATGTCGACGAGCGTGGGGATTGGAGCGAACCCCTTGACCCTCAGGGCGTTGATGACCCGGAACTCGGCGTCGGGGGGCAGGTCGGGGGCCCGGGCCGCGACATCGGACGCCCCCTGGTCATCTTCCTTCTCGGCCACTACCACCGCTGATCCGTCGGCGATGCCGAGCTCGAGCAGGGCCTGAGCCACCGCCAGCCTGACGATGGGCAGACGGAATGGGGAGCAACTCACGTAGTCCAGCCCGCACGAGACGAAGAACCGGGCGGACGCGGGGTCGCCGGCCTGCTCCCCGCAGGCGCCGATCTTGATTCCGGGTGACACCGCCCGGGCGTGCTCGACGGCGTAGCGCACCAAAAAGCCGACCCCTTCGGTGTCGAGCACCTCGAAGGGATCGGAGTCGAGCAACCCCGAAGCGAGATAGCCGGGTAGCAGCCGGGCTTCGATGTCATCGCGGGAGAAGGCATAGGTGAGCTGGGTGAGATCGTTGGTGCCGAAGGAGAAGAAGTCGGCGGACTCGGCCAGCGCGCCGGCCACCAGAGCGGCTCGGGGCGTCTCGATCATGGTCCCGACGCTGATGGCTTCCCGGCCGGCCCGGCTGCTGTGGACCTCGGCCTCGGCGGCCTCGACCCAGCCGCGGGCCATCCGCAGCTCGCTGGCGGCCACGACGAGAGGGACCATCAACTCGACCATCGGCTGACGGCCCTGGCCCTGCAACGCCTCGACGGCCCGGCACACGGCCCGGACCTGCATGGGGTAGAGACCGGGCTTGATCACCCCGAGCCGCACGCCCCGCGTCCCCAACATCGGGTTGGTCTCCCGGAGACGCCGAACCGCCTCCAGGACGGGGCGCTGATCATCGGTCAAGGTCCCTGTCGCTTCGGCCACCACCAGGCGCTCGGCGTCGGGGAGGAACTCGTGGAGCGGCGGATCGAGCAGGCGTACCGTCACCGGTAGACCGTCCATGCTGGCGAGGAGCTCCTCGAAATCCTTCTGCTGGGCGGTCTCGAGGTCGGCCAGAGCAGCTTCGTCCTCGTGCTCGTCGTCGGAGAGTATGAGCCGACGCACGAGGGGGAGGCGGTCCTCGGCGAGGAACATGTGCTCGGTCCGGCACAGGCCTATGCCCTCGGCCCCGAGGGCGCGGGCCCACGACCCGTCCTCGGCGGTGTCGGCGTTGGCCCGTACCGCGAAGTGGCCGTAGCGCACCTGGTCGGCCCAGTCCAGCAAGGTCTCCATCTCCCGCGGCGGGCTCGGGGTCTCGAGGTCGACGCGGCCGGCGTAGACGCGGCCGTTCTGGCCGTCGATGGAAATCCAGTCACCGACGGTGATTCGCCGACCGGCGATCTCGAAGCCGTCCTCGTCGATGCGGATGGCGTCGAGTCCCACCACGGCGGGTATCCCCCAGCCTCGGGCGACCACCGCGGCGTGGCTCGAGACGCCGCCGCGGGCGGTGACTATCCCGCGGGCCGACTGCATGCCGAGGACGTCCTCCGGCGAGGTCTCGGGCCGGACCAGGACCACCGGCTCCTGGCGCTCGGCCGCCGCAACAGCTTCGTCGGCGGTCATGACCACCCTCCCGGAGGCCGCTCCGGGCGACGCGGGGATGCCGGTCCCGAGCAGATCCAGGCCTTCGGTCAGATCGATCCGGGCGTGCAGAAAGTGTCGCAGCAGGGCTGGGTCCACCGACATCAGCGCCTCCGCGGGGGTGGCGCGCCCGTCACGTACCGACTCGACGGCGGAACGTACGGCTACGGCGGGGTCCACAGCGGCGGGGGATTGGCCATCGGGCACGGTCAACTGAGGCTCTCTTCGACGTCGGGGTCCAGACGGACCAGCATCTTGCCGGTGTTGGCTCCGGACAACATGCCTAGCAGCGCCTCGACGGCGTGGTCGAGACCGTCCACCACCGTCTCTTTGGAGACGAGCTCTCCGGCCGCCAGCCAGGCGAGAGTCCGCTGCTCGAACTCGGCCCGGATGTCCTCATGGTCCCGCACGATGAAGCCCCGCAGGGTGAGACGCTTGAGCACCGCCTGTATCAGGTGGCCGATGTCCTGGCCGGGGCTCTGCCCCAGCATGGAGGCGATCTGCCCACACAGCGCCACCCGGCCGCCTATCCGGAGGTGGTGCAGGGCCGCCACGAGTTGCTCCCCGCCGACATTGTCGAAGTAGAGATCGATACCGTCGGGCGCCACCCGGCGCAGGCCCGACCCCGGGTCCTCCGAGCGGTAATCGAAGGCGGCGTCGAAGCCGAGCTGCTCGACCAGCAGGCGGCACTTGTCCGCACCGCCCGCGCTGCCCACCACCCTCGACGCGCCCATGAGGCGGGCCATCTGGCCCACCGCGCTGCCCACCGCCCCCGCCGCAGCGCTGACGAAGACCGAATCACCGGACCGGAGCTCGCCGGCTCGCACCAGGCCCGCGTAGGCGGTGAAGCCGGTCTGGCCGAGGACCCCTAGCCACATGGACAGCGGGGCCGCCCGCTCGTCGATCACCGACACGCTCGAGGCGTCGACCACGGCATGATCGCGCCAGCCCGAGCGGTGGCGTACGAAGCGTCCCGGCGGAATAGCCGGATCGTTGCTGGCCAGCACCCGGCCGAGGGCCGAACCGTCGAGGGGTGATCCGACCTCGAAGTTGGTGGTGTAGTGCTTCTCGGTGTCCTCCAGGCGACCCCGCATGGACGGGTCCACGCTCATGTAGGAGTTCCGGACCAGGAGCTGACCGGGCCCCGGCTCGGGCAGCGGACGCGTCTCCACCGCGAAATCCTCGGGCACCGGGCCCGAGTGGTGAGGGCGGCGCGACAGCACGACCATCGCCGTCTCTGTGATGCGTTCGGTTGCGGCCACGTCTCTAGTAGGGAGCGATCCCGCCGCCGACGGTGAAGGCCTCACCGTGGCAGTAGGGGACCTCGTCGCTCAGGATCCAGGCCGCAGTCGCGGCGATCTCGTCTGGACGGGCGTAGCGCTTGAGTGGGACACCGGCGGCCATGGCCTCTTTGAACTGCTCACCGGTGAGACCGGCGATGGCCCCCATGCTGTCCTCGAGGGACCTCATCATCCGGGTGTCGACGACGCCGGGCATGAGCGTGTTGACCCGGATGCCGGCGTCGGCCACCTCCAGCGCCAGGCACCTGGCCATCCCGTGGACGGCGTGCTTGGAGGAGTTGTAGACGGCGGTGCCGACCGAACCCATGAGCCCGGCGATGGACGCCGTGACCAGGATTTTGCCTCCGAGGCCGTCGGCCGTCATGGCCCGGACGCCAGCCTGCGCGGTGAGGAAGGCCCCGAGCACGTTCACATCGAACACCCGGCGGTAGTCGGCCACGTCGAACTCGGCGATCGGTCTGGCGATGCACTCCACCCCGGCGTTGATGTCGAGCAGGTCCAACCGGCCGAAGCTGTCGACCGCGGCTCCGACCGCCCGGCGGGCCCCCTCCTCGGTCGTGATATCGGCGGCTACGCCCAGAGCCTCACCGGGCAGAGTGTCAGCTACCTCCTTGCAGGCCGCCTCATCGAGGTCGGCCACCACGACCCGGCATCCCTCGTCCGACAGTCGACGGCATACCGCCTGCCCGATCCCGCCGGCGCCGCCGGTGACCAGAGCTGCCTTACCGGCCAGTCCTTTGAGCAAGACATCCCCCTTCCAGGTCACGCAACTGTAACTAACCGATCGATTAATAGCAATGTCCCCGGCCGGCCGAAGGGCCCCCCGACGACCGGGCGGCTACCGGTCGGCGGCCACCCCGGGACGGCTCGGTGAGGCTGCGGTCGGGCCCGGCGGTAGCGGCTCGAGCGGTGGTGCGGGGGCTCGGGGACCGGTCAGGTTGCCAGGCCCAGATTGCGGGCTCTGGCGCCGCGGTCGTGGAAGTCGGCCTCGTAGATGATCAGGTCTCCGTCGAAGCGCAGATGGCTCATCACCTCGACCTCCCATCTCCGGCCGAGCAGCGCCTCGCCGTAGACGTCGGCGTCGGCGACGGTAGCGCTCATCAGGTAGTGGACCGCGAGGCCCTCGTCGTTGGACCACCACTGGTCCGGGGCGAGGGTCAGATCGGCCCACTTGGCCAGAGCGCCGGCGAAGAACGTCCGTATGGCCGGCCACCCCTGAAAGGTACCGCTGGCCACGTCGAAGAGCACGGCGTCGGGATGGAACAGCGACTCGGGGGCGTCGGGGTCGCCGCTGGACCAGGCCGCGAACACGGCCTTGCCCACCTCTATCCTCCTCGTCGTCAGGGCGGCGTCGGATGTCAAGGTTGCTCCCCTCTCGGTGGTCGGCTCCGGCCTTCGGGCCAGGGTAGGTCGAGACCCGGTGGCTCGGGACACGGTAGGTCGGCTGACGGTAGGTCGGGACCGGCTGCGGCGCGGTCGAGGTTGGATATCAGGGCAGGGACTCGGCGGTGATGCTCGCCAGGCGGCGCAGGAAGGTCTGGTGGAGGTGGGTGCCGATGATGGCCATGTTCGGGCTGCGGTTGGTGCCCGCCTCGAACAAGGCGAGGGTCGAGGTGTTGGCGCAGGCGCCCTTGAAGAGGTTGAAGGCCTCCCAGTAGAGCCAGCCGGCGTCGGTCATGGTGAAGCCGGCGTGGCGCTCGAAAAGGCCCTTCCATTCGTCGGCGGACCGGGTCCGGCGTCCCCTGATGGCCAAGGTGAACGACCAGTCCTCGGCGGGGTCGCCGAGGTGGGAGAACTCCCAGTCGGTCACGGCCAGGGTCCGACCGTCCCGGAACAGCACGTTGCCGGGTCCGGCATCGCCGTGAACGATGGAAAGGCGCTCCAGTGGAGGCGCAAAGTGGTGCAGCCAGGCGGCTCCCTCTTCGAGGAGCGGCACGGTCTCGCCGACCGAGCGACGGTAGAGGGCGGCCCACCTGTCGATCTGGAGATGTACCGCTTCGGACGGGGTCGAGGGCAGGTCCCCGAAGGCGCCGGTGAGGAGGGTGGTGTCGAGCGAATGGAGCCGGGCCAGCGCTTCGATGAACGACGCCGCGGCGTCCTCGTCCATGGCTCGTTCGTCGCCGCCCGGCGGGGGCGGCACATCTATCCAGTCCATCAGGAAGAAGGGCCGGCCCAGCACCCGGCCGCTCTCTTCTGCCCCGCGGACGGTGGCGACGGGGTAGCCGGCTCGGCCCAGGGCGGCCATCACCCCATACTCCTCGACACCCGAGGTCCCGAACACGCCGCCCTGCTCCATGCGGACCATGAATGCCCCGGAGTTGGTCTCGACCCGGACCATGGCCCGGCTGTGCCCCGTGGCGACCCGGCGGCAGGCGGTGACCTCCACATCTCGGCCGAACTGTTCTGACATCCACGCGGCCAGAGCCGCGGTTTGTTCCTCGGAGAAGGTCATGCGGGGTCCCGGGTCGGCAGCCGTCCACGGAACGCCTCACCCATGCCCGACGTGGCTTGCAAGTCCTCGTCGAGCTCGCCGACCAAGAGGGTCCGTATCACCGAGCGAACCTCGGTCGCCGCGGGGTCGTCCCGGCCCACCGCGCCGACGAGAGCGGCGGCGGCTCGCTCGGCGGAGGTTCCCGATCCCGCCGCGGCGACGAGCGGGTTGGCGTGCAGCGCCTCCAGAGCGGACTCCAGACGGGCGCGGCGCTCGGGACCGGGGTCGGCCCCCCTCGTCGCCGCGTAGTCGGCCACGCCGATGAGGGCGATGGTGGCCAGCTGGGTGTATTCGTCCTGGATGGAGCCGAGGACGGTGTCGCGCAGGGTGGACGCGACAGAGGCCCACATGGCCCCGTCGGTGGGGCGACGGCTCATTGCAGGCGTCGCGCCAGGTCGGCTTCGGCCTCGAAGTCCCAGGTCGCCTTCCATACCGGATCGGACAGCGGCTCGGTCCGTCCCGACCATCCCCGGGAACGGAACCACTCGTAGGTGTGGCGGTGACCCTCCCGCAGGTCGTAGCGGTTGGACAGGCCGGCGATGTTGCGGGCCTTCTCGGTGCTCAGAACGGCGTGGTGGCGCACCCCGAAGAGGTGGCTCCACAGAGGAGGACCGCCGGTAGAGATCATCGAGTCGGGTACCTCTACGATGTGGGCGGGCGCTCCCACCACCTCGGCGAGCACTTGGACGTAGCGCCGAGCGGTCAACGAGTCACCGGTGACGTTGAACACCTCACCGCCAGCACGGGCGACCCCGGTCAGGGCCACCATGAACTCGCAGAGGTCGTCGACGTGGCCGTAGGAGCCCGTCACCAGCCCGCCGTGGGGGAGCAGGATCGGCAATCGCTGCTCGAGCCGGAGGAACATCGGCGCTTCCATGTCGAAGATGTTGTTCTCCGGGCCGTAGATCGCCGCCGGGCGCACCACACACCCCGGGAAGCCCGTCTCTTGATGGCGCGCCACGATGGCGCGTTCGGCCAGCGCCTTGAAGCCGCCGTAGACCGAGGGGCCGTCGGGGTTGTCGGGCATGTCCTCGGTCCAGGGGAAGACCCCGACGAGCGACTGGTCGTAGGCCATGATGGAACTGACGAACACATAGGACCCGGTACGGCCGTCGAGGAGGTCGAGCAATCCGGAGATGTCGCTCCCGCCGGCGGCCATGACGAAGCCGCTCACATCGAACACGGCGTCCCATGAGGTTCCCGACAGGCCGGATCGCATGCTGTCGGTGTCGGTTCGGTCGGCGATGATCTGGCCGACTCCGGGGGGCAGCGAAGTACCGGTGCGCCCCCGGTTGAGCACGGTCACCTCATGGCCGGCGGCGTCCAGCATGTGGACCAGTCGCCGGCCCACGAACACCGAACCACCGAGCACCAGTGCCCGCATCAGACATCATTCCTCTCGCCGGCCAATCCCCGACCGGGGCGTCCACGTGCTCCGACCGAGCGGCCCGGAAGCGACACACCGCGCCGGCCCTGACCCCCGGGATTTCCCCGGTCCGCTGCCGACGCGCCCTTCACGCGTGCAGGCTAACTAATCAGTCGATACGCTACAAACCGCCTGATGGGTAGGGTAGGGAGGTTGGCGATGCTGGGCGCCCCGGTGCAGGTGGCTTACGCAGTAGACGACGTCGAGGCGTCGGCGGTGCACTTCTCGGGGGCTTTCGGGGTGGGACCGTTCTACGTCGCCCACCACCCTCCGATGACCTGCCTCGACCGGTGGGGCCAACCGGGCTTGTTCTGTCACTCGAGTGCCTACGGCCAATGGGGCGCCATCCAGGTGGAGCTCGTGGCCATCGAGGGCGAGGTCCGTCGTGGGCTGCATCACGTGGCCCATTTCGTGGATTCGATAGATGCGGCGGTCGAGCACCTCGGCTCGAGAGGGTTTCCCCTCCACATGGCCGCTCGGACCCCGAGCGGCACTCGCTTCGCCTTCTGCGATGCCCGGACGGTGCTCGGCCACCTGATCGAGCTGTACGAGCCGACCCCCGGAATTCAGCGGCTGTACGGCCGGGTCAGCAAGGCATCTGTGGGATGGGACGGAGCCGACGCGGTGCGTCCCATGCCCGCCGGGTGAAGAAGCGCCTAGGTTCATGGTCATGACGATCAAGCGTCCGTTCCGCTTCAGCGTTCAAGCCTTCAGTGCCGGCAGCGGCGACGAATGGGCCGACCTGGCCCGCCGGGCCGAAGATCTCGGCTACTCGACGCTCTTCGCCACGGACCACTATTTCGGGCCCGGGTCCATCGCCGATGACAGCCGGCACCGACCAGTGGACCTGGCGCCGGTAGCCGCCATCGCCACCGCTGCCGCGGTCACCACCGGGCTGCGGGTGGGCTGCCGGGTGTTCTGTGTCGACTACCACCATCCGGTCGTGCTGGCCAAGGAGATGGCCACTTTGGACCTGTTGAGCGGGGGAAGGGTGGAGATCGGGATCGGCGCCGGCTGGGTGGCCGCCGAGTATGGCGGTCTGGGCATCGCCATGGACCGGGCCGGTCTGCGCATACAACGGCTGGGGGAGGCGGTCGCCGTGCTCGATGCCCATTTCGGGGGCGGTGCTATCGACTTCGCCGGGGATCACTTCCAGGTGCACGGTTTCGAGGGTCTGCCCCGGCCGGTGCAGCGGCCCCGCCCGCCCATCATGATCGGCGGGGGCTCACCCCGGGTGCTGCGCCTGGCGGGACGGATGGCCGACATCGTGTCCATCAACTTCGACAACTCGACGGGGGCTCTCGGCCCGGCGAGCGTGGCCGGGTCCGACACAGCAGCCACCGAGGCCAAGCTGCAGTGGATACGCGAGGGGGCGGGCGACCGGCTCGCGGACATCGAGTTGGAGATCGGCGCCTACTTCGTCGCCGTGGGTCCCGCGGCGGGCGAGGCGGCCGTGGCCATAGCTGGGCGCTTCGGGGTCGATCCGGCGGAGCTGGCGGCCCACCCCCACGCCCTGCTCGGATCGGTGGACGAGGTCTGCGACCGACTAGAGGATCGCAGGGACCGGTTCGGCTTCAGCTACGTCTGTGTGCCTCAACGCAACCTCGACGAGTTCGCGCCCGTGGTGGCCCGATTGGCCGGGAGCTGATCAAAGCGGCGGCTCCAGGGGCCAGAGTATGTGCTTGGCCTCGAAGAACTCGGCGAACCCCAAGGGGCCACCCTCCCGGCCGAGGCCACTCTGCTTGAATCCGCCCCAGGGGTGGTCGGGGAGCATGGGGCCCCCGCCGTTGAGGGTCACCGTCCCGGTCCGCAACCGGGTCGCCACTTCGTAAGCCTGGGTGGTCCGGCCCCACACGTTGGCAGCCAAGCCGTAGATGCTGTCGTTGGCGATGGCCACGGCTTGGTCGACGTCGTCGAAGGGGAGCACCACGCTGACGGGGCCGAACAGCTCCTGCTGGGCGATCTCGGCGTGGTTGTCCACACCGACGACGATGGTCGGCTCGTAGAAGAATCCCTTGGGGAACGCCTCGGGGGCCTTGCCCCCGGTGACGACCGTGGCTCCATCCTCGAGAGCCCGGTCCACGTAACCGGCCACGCTCGAGCGCTGGGCCGCCGACACGAGCGGACCGCACACGGTGTTCGGATCCCGGGGGTCGCCGCAGCCGGTGACCTCGGCGACGGCCACCGCGGCGGCCAGGTAACGCTCGTAATCCGGGCGGTGAACCAGTGTCCTGGTCAAGGCGCTGCAGCCCTGCCCGGCGTTGTTGGCGAACCCCTTCACACAGGTGGCGGCCACGGCCTCGACGTCGGTTCCGGGGAGGAGAATGTTGGCTGATTTGCCGCCCAGTTCGAGGACGACTTTCTTCAGCGTCGGTGCCGACAACTCGACGATCCGCCGCCCCACCGCGGCCGACCCGGTGAACGATACGAAGTCCACTCGAGGGTGGCTGCACAACCGCTCGGCGGTCGCAGGAGGCCCGTAAACGAAGTTGAACGCGCCCGGCGGGAAGCCGGCCTCCTCCACCAGCTCGGCCAGCGCGGTGGTGGTCAACACGGCCTTCTGGGAGCACATGAGGACGATGGTGCAGCCCGACGCCAGCGCGCCACCGAGCTTCCATGCCGCCAGGTTGAGCGGGTAGTTGTAGGCGGTAAGCCCGGCCACGACACCGATAGGCTCGCGGGTCATCCGGGTCGTGGTGCCGGGCCCGGCCTGAGTGGCCGGGAGCCAGGGATCGGTGCCGGTGGCCAGCGTGGCGGCGGCGTCGGCGTACCAGTGGAGGTTGCGGATGGGGTAGGGAACCTGGCCGTTGGCGGCGACCCTGCGAGGAGTGCCCACCTCGTCTATGAGCAGGCCGGTCAGGCGCTCGCGGTCACGTTCGATCAGGTCAGCCAGGCGGTGCAGCATGGTCGAGCGGTCGCGGGGACCGACCTGGCGCCACTGACCTCCGTCGAACGCCCGGGCTGCGGCGTCCACGGCCTGGTCAATCTGAGCGATCGTGAACGCCGGGACGCGGGCCAGGACTTCCTCGGTGGTGGGGTTGACGACCTCGAATTCGTCGCCGTCGCCGTCGATCCATCGGCCGTCGACGTAGCCCCGGGCGCGGTACTGCGAAGCCATCACATTCCCCTTTGAGAGTGGGTCAGAAGAACAATTGTAGGGCCCTGCGGTCGGTTGCCGGTCAAGCAGATGTGTCACGTATGGCGCCCTCGGGACAGTTATCCATGGCTCGACGAGCTGTGGATTCCATGCCCTCGGGTACATCGACGTCCTGGCCGCGCTGGACAGGGAAGCCTTCGGCGTCCGCTTCGAACAGCTCCGGGCTGAGCGTGTAGCAGCGACCGTGGCCGCTGCAGAGGCTCTCGTCGAGATGGATGCGCATGGTCTTCTCCTCGTAGGGCTCGTTACTCATCTCAGGGTCGCGCAACCGACATGCCGCCGTCGACACTCAACAGGGCCCCGCTGACGAAACTCGAAGCGTCGGTGGCCAGGAACAGGGCGGCTCCCACGACCTCCCCGGGATCACCGGCCCGCTGGAGGGGGTAGTGCCGGGCGGCCGCGGCGAAAGACTCCATGTCCCACGCCTTGGATATGTCAGTGAGGAACGGACCGGCCATCAGGGTGTTCACCCGGACCTCCGGGCCGAGACTCTGTGCGAAGCCGGAGGTGAGGCTCTGCAGTCCGGCTTTGGCGGCCGAGTAGGGAAGTTCGGCCGGGACGGGTCGCACGGCGGAAACGCTGCTGACGTTGATCACCACGCCCGAACCGGCAGCCTTCATCCTCGCGCCCGCCAGTGCGGTCAGGCGGAACGGTCCCTTCAGGTTGACCCCGATCACCTTGTCGAACAGCTCCTCGGAGACCGCGTCGAGGCCCCCGAAGAGCGGTGACATACCGGCGTTGTTGACCAGGACGTCCAGCCGACCGAAGCGCTCATAGGTGGCTTCCACCAATCCGTCCAGCTCGTCCCAGTGACCGACGTGGCAGCCGTAGGCGAACGCCCGGCGCCCCGTCTCGGCGGTCACCTCCTCGGCGAGCTTCTGGCAGGCCTCCTGCTTGCGGCTGGTGATGACCACGTCGGCGCCGGCGCGCGCCAAGGCTCGGACCATCTCCCGGCCGAGGCCCCGGCTACCTCCGGTGACCAGGGCCACCCGCCCCTCGAGGGGGAGCCCGCTCACCGCTTGCTCCCGGCCAGGATGCGCTCGGCCCGCCGGGCCATGGGCTGGACCCACGCGCCCCGTTCGGCCATTCGCGGGTCGCTGCTCTCGCCACGTTGCCAGCGGGAGTAGAGCTGCTGGAGCACAACGGCGGTCTTGAAGCAGGCGAAGGCCTCGTACCACTCCACAGACGACGCGTCGATACCCGTCAGATCGGCGTAGCACTCGACCACCCACTGGCGGGAGGGGAGCCCCATGCGGTCCAACCCCTCGGGGGTGATGGGCCGGTCGGAGTCGGTGTCGGCCGGATCAGGCCAGTAGTTGAGCAGGGTCCCCACATCGATGAGGGGGTCTCCGACCGTAGCCATGTCCCAGTCGAACACGGCGTTGACCTCGTCTGGTTCACCCGGACGGAACTGACAGTTGTCGATCTTGAAGTCGTTGTGCAGGATCGACGTCCGCGGCGGTGCAGGGATGCTCCCGGTGAGGCGAGCCGCCACCGACGCCATCACGCCGCGGTCGTCGTCGGGAGCAACCAGCTCCCACCGTTTGCCCCAGCCCTGGACCTGCCGGGCTACGAAACCGTCGGGGCGCCCGAGGTCACCCAGGCCGCAGCGGGTGGGGTCGAGCAGGTGGAGTTGGGCCAAGGCGGTCACCACCGCACGGGCCAGACGGGCAGGGGCGTCTGCGACCGCCCGCATCGAGTCCGGGAGGTCCCCCCACACGACCTCGCCGTCCTTGTACTCCATCACATCGAAGTCGCTTCCGATGACGCTGTGATCGCAGCAGAGATGCAGCGAGCGTGGCGCCGGGCGATAGTGCTCCCACAAGCGCGAGAGCACCTTGTGCTCCCGCTTCATGTCGTGGGCGCCAGGCGCTATCTGCCCAAAGGGCGGGCGGCGCAGGACCAGCTCGGCGTCTCCGAAGTGCAGCAGATAGGTGAGGTTGGCCGAGCCGTTCGGGAACTGATCGACGGAGAATGGGCCTTCGAGGCCGGGTATGTGGCGGCGGAGGTAGGGGACCAGGGTCTCCCAGTCGAGATCCTCTCCCGGTCTGACCGGCGCGATCTGTGACCGGCTCACGGGCGGCGGCGCCGGGTCACCGGTCCTCACCGAGCCGGGGTGCGGGCCTCTGAGGCTCGCTACGGTAGGCGGAGAACCGGATCGGCGCTCCTGGGTAGAGCCCTCCGGGCTGGTCTGGGGCGCCGACGTACTCGAAGAACTCCCGTGCCCGGAGATGCTCGTCGTGGACGACCTCGTCGGGCGAGCTGATGACAGCTACCGGCAGGCCCCGGCGCTGTCCTTCGTGGTATGCCGACTGGGCGTCTTGGAGCAAGAAGAACACCTCCAGGATGGATTGGATGTGGGAGAAGTTGGCTTGGCGGTGATCCAGGGTCTGGTAGGCCGGATCGATCAGGTCGGCGGCCAGGTCCATGCTGTCCATCCACTCCACCAGGCTCTGCCACGGTTTGGTGTCGGCCAGGATGAGGGCGAAGTACACCCACCGGCCGTCCCGGGTCTCGAACAGAGCGGGCTGGGTCGGTACCGGCTGGGCGTGCCGGCAGGTCTGGCGGTGCACGACCGCCCCCGAGTAGAAGTAGTACGGGTTGGCCAGTTCGGGGCTAACCGCCACGGAGTCGTGGATCGACAGATCGATCAGCTGGCCCTTGCCGGTCGCGTCACGCTGGATGAGGGCGAGCAGGACGGAGATGAGGCCGAAGCTGGCCGCCATGTGGAACGACTGGTTGTCACCTGGCCGTATCGGCGGGATGGAGTGGTCGTCGTAGCCGCAGCTGGCCAGAACCCCCCCGCTGGCGAGATTGGTGAGGTCGCACGATTGGTAGTGCGACCAGGGACCGTCGAGGCCGTAGGGGGTAATGGTGCAGATCACCAGCCTCGGGTGACGGGCGGCGAGGTCGGCAGGGTCGAGGCCGAGAGAGTCGAGGTCGGCGGGGGAGCAGGAGAGAATCAGGATGTCGGCCGTGGCCAGCCGGCCATCGAGCTCCTCGTGCCAGGTCGGCTGGCGAGGATCGAGGACCACGCTGCGCTTCGAGGTGTTGTAGTACCAGAAAGTGAGGCTGTGGTCGGGGTCCTCCTCGCCGTGGGCGAAGGGGCCGATCGACCGGGTCGGCGATCCCTCAGGCGGTTCGACCTTCAACACGTTGGCTCCGTACTGGGCCAGTAGCCTCCCGGTCATCTCGCCTGCGGCATCGAGTGATATCTCCACCACGTCCAGCCCCCCGAAGGCTCCGGGGTGGGCGTCGATTGTGTGGGGCGTCGAGGCGGCGGCTGGGGCAGGACCGCTCGTGCTGTCCATTCAGATCACTCCTCTGGCTGAGAGCTGGTCGATCTCGTCGCGTTCCATACCGAGGATGGTGCCGAGCACGTACTCGTTGTCCTCGCCGAGCAGGGGAGCCGAGCGCCAGTGGTCCGGCCCGGCTGATCCCATGAGAGCCGGGAACCCTTCGAAGAGGGCGGCCCCGATGACCGGGTGATCCATCTCGAAGAAGGTGCCGCGGTGGCGGATGACCGGGTCGACCTCGCAGAGATCCCGGGAGTTCTGCACCGCCGCCGCCCTCAACCCGGCCGCCTGCAGGACACGCATGGCCTCGTGGCCGTCGAGCTGGGAAGTCCACGCCGAGATGCCCCGGTCCAGGTCGTCCTGGTGGGCAACGCGGCCTGCCATGCGGGCGAAGCGGTCCTCAGCCGCCCAGGTTGGTGAGCCCATGACCGTCACCAGTCGTTCCCACTCGTCGTCGTCGAAGACGGCGAGAGCGATCCATCGGTCCGCCCCGGCGCTCGGGTAGACGCCGTGAGGGGCGGCCGCCGGGTGCTCGATACGGTTGCCCGTGGGGTAGTCGGGCCGGTGGGTGCTGTGACCGTTGACCGTAACGTCGAGGAAGACGGGCCCGAGCAGGCTGACGCCCACTTCCACCGCGGCCACGTCGATCTCGGTTCCCACGCCGGTCCGGGACCTGTTCCATATGGCGGCGAGGAGCGCCGCCGAGTTGTAGTAGGCCGCCATGTTGTCCATGTAGGAGAAGCCCCAGCCGGAGGGCTCCCTTCCCGCCAGGCCGGCCATGTAGGAGAGCCCGCTCGCGGCTTGCACCACAGGCCCGTAGCTGCGGTAGTGCTCGTAGGGCCCGGAGTGGCCGAATCCGCTCATCCTGGCGTAGATCACCGATGGGACCAGCTCCCTCAAGCGGTCGTAGGTGAACCCCCACCGTTCCATGACTCCGGGGGCGAAATTCTCGGTGACCACGGAGCTGGCCGATATGAGGCGCTCGGCCAGCCGCCGCCCCTCGTCGGTGCGCAGGTTGATGGTCACGCCCAGCTTGTTGCGGGAGTAGTTGTTGAACAGGCCGCCCTTGTCGGGATCCGGATCGGTCATCTCGTCGCCGTAGGAGCGAACCTCGCCCTTGTAGAACGGGAGGCGGCGCGGCATGTCGATCCGGGTGCGGTCCTCGATCTTGATCACCTCGGCGCCGAAGTCGGCGAGTAGCCGGGTGGCGCACGAGCCCACGCCCATCCAGCAGAAGTCGGCTACCCGTATGCCCGCCAGTGGCCCCCGGCGGGGTCGAGGCGCCCGGGAGGCGTCGCCGTAGAAGGGGAAGGGGGTGTCGACCCCCGATCGGGCTTCGCTCACTACGACAGGTACCTGAATCCGTCGAAATCCATGAACGCGGCGCTCGAACGCTCCACCATCTTGCGCATCCACCGCACTCCGGCGTCGTTGACCATGTCCAGCGTCCCGGCGATCATGACCGCGTAGGTCCACAGGTAGCAGCAGGCTTTCTGGTAGTCGGCCCAGGCCTGCTCTATCGCATAGTCGACGCCGACGGCGGCGAGCTCCTGGCAGTACACCTCGACCAGCGACCGTTCGTGGAGACGACGAAGTTCGGTCTCGACGCTCTGGCTCAGCAGGTAGGCCAGGTCCTGGACCCCTTTGGCCCGCAGGTCGCCCTGCCAGTCGACGATGACGACGGGAGGTTCTCCGTCCTCATCGCAGAAGAGCAGGTTGCCCATCCGGAAGTCACCGTGGACGATGGTGCGGGGCTCTGCGGTGATCCACTCCTGGAAGGGAACCAGGGCGGCGCAGAACTCGTCCTTGGCGGCGGCCAGACGGTCAGGGACCACGTCGCCGAAGATTTCGAGCACCTTGTCCCACGCGTCCGGGAGCATCTCGAGGTAGATGTCCCCGTGGGTGGCGCTGCGGTGCAAGGGGACGGCGTCGAAGCGGGGATGGTCCACCTGGTTCCACAGGGCTCCGTGCAGGCGGGCCAGTTCACGGGCGCAGGCCGCGGCCTGCTCCGGGGTGCAGCCCACTTCCTGGTCTCCCGGTACGTGACGATGGAGGTCCTCCATCAAGATGATCGAGTCGTGATCGTCGTTGATGTCGAGGTACCAGCATCTGGGGGTACGGGCCGTGGTCAGTTCGGCGACCTCGCGGAAGAAGGCGACCTCTCTCGCATAAAGGTCGAAGGCCTCGGCGACCTGACGGTTCGTACGGTCCTTGGCCGACCCCTTGGCGATGACGGTGCGGGGCGCGTCGGGGCCGCCCGTGTGCGAGATGTGCAGGCGGGCCAGGTCGCTCATCATCCCCACGCCTTTGGCCAGGGGCTCCGGTCTGACCTCGGTCATCTCGACTCCGGACCAGTCCGCGTGGTGCCCCAGGGCTGCGGTCAACCACTCGGCCGTGATCTCATCCGGCGCGGGTATCACCAACCTCGGCTCGGTCTTCACGCGTGCATTCCCCCTTGTGACGGGCCCGGGGCCCATGAACATCATGACGACACGGCTCGACCCGGAAGGGTCGGGTCGCTCTTCTACATATCTAGATCATAATGGTCATCAGGAATCCCTTGTCAATGGCCCGAGCGGCGGGGTAGGGTCTCAACCGGGTGGACTGCAGGGAGGGGGAGTACGAGTGATCAGCGTTGAGACCGTCGACGAGTTCCGGGTCATAGACACCGATTCCCACGTGATCGAGCCGTACGATCTGTGGACCTCCAGGATCTCGACCGCAAAATGGGGTGACCTCGTACCGCATGTCCGGTGGGACGAGAAGTTCGGAGAGGACGCCTGGTTCTTCGGGTCCGAGCGGGTCGGCCCGGCGGCGAGCGCGGCGCAGGCCGGATGGCACCAGTACCCGCCGGATCACCCGCCGACGCTGTCGGAAGTGGACCCGGCGACATGGGATCCCCGACTTCGGCTCGGCTGGATGGACGAGCACGGCATCTGGGCCCAGGTCCTCTATCCAAACGTGGCCGGCTTCGGAGCGGGCAAGTTCCTCGCCGTGCGCGAGCCGGACCTGATGCTCCAGTGCGTCAGGGCCTACAACGACTTCCTCGTCGAGTACTGCTCCACGGACCCACGTCGCTACATCCCGATCATGGCCATACCGTTCTGGGACCTCGACGCCACCGAGGTCGAGATGAACCGCTGCATCGACATGGGCCACAAGGGCATCATCATGAGCGGCGAGCCCGCCTTCTGGGGGCTTCCCAAGCTGACCAACCCCTACTGGGACCGGCTGTGGGCCATGGCCCAGGCCAGCGGCATGTCCATCAACTTCCACATCGGTTCCGGCGACATGTCGATATTCGACTCTCCCTACGAGGGCAGCGGGACCCATGCCAACTACGCCGGCTTCTCCATCCAGTTCGGAATGGGCAATGCCAAGGTCATCGCCCTACTCATAACCGGTGGTATCTGTCACCGGTTCCCCGACCTCAAGTTCGTCTCCGTGGAGAGCGGGGTGGGCTGGCTGCCGTTCGCCCTCGATGGGCTCGACTGGCAGTGGAAGAACTGCGGGGTGGCCTTGGAGCACCCCGAATACGACCTCCTGCCAAGTGAGTATTTCAAGCGGCAGATATACGGCTGCTTCTGGTTCGAGACCGGCACGGCACGCGACGCCGTCGACTGGCTCGGACCCGACTGCATCCTCTACGAGACCGACTTCCCGCACCCCACCAGCATGTCGCCGGGGCCGGCGACCTCCGCGGTGTCGCCCCGGACCTTCCTCGGCGAGCGACTGTCGGACTGGCCGGAGCGCTACCTGAAGAAGGTGCTCCACGACAACGCGGCCAAGCTCTACCACCTCGACTGAGCGACCGATGGCCGCCTCCGGCCGCGCCGGACCGCCGGCCGCCGGAGTGGAGATAGGCCCAGAGGGCCTATCTCCACTCGATGAGGTCGTCGATGCGGGAAGGGGCCCGACGTAGGTAGTACTCGTGCTGGCGTCGGAAGTGCTCCTCGGTCAGCTCCCGGGCCCGGTTGGCATGCCCGGCCACGATGGTTCGGGCCAGTACCTGGTGCTCCTCGTGGATGGCGGCATGCATGTCGACCGGATCCATGGTCGAGATGATGTGGACCGTGAGGATCTGGGTCACCGCCTTGCTGATGAGTGCCAGGACGGGATTGGCTGCCAGGTCGTAGACCACGTCGTGGAACTCCCGGGTGCTGGCGTGGTAGTCGGGACCCTGCGGCACCGCCTGGTAGCTCTCCATGAAGGGGCGGAGGCGTTCGCGCCGGTCGGGGTGTTGGCAGGCCCGGGCGGCGCAGATGGGCTCGAACTCCTGCTGGGTCTCGAACAGCTGGCCGTAGGTCATCCCCCCGAGGTGGAAGTACAGGGTGGCCGTGCGGGCCAGGTGCCGAGCGTCGACCCGGCCGACCACCGGCCCCCCTCCGGGACCGGGCTTCAGGCTGATCAGGCCCTGCACCTCGAGGATGCGCAGTGCCTCCCTGAGCGACGACCGGCTGACGCGGTACTCGGTCAGCATCTCCGCCTCGAGGGGGAGGCGGTCACCGGTGGTCAAACCCCGAGCCACTATGTCGTGGACGATCGAAAGGGCGACGGTCTCCGACATCTTGACCACCCGACGTTCGCGCTCGATGGCAGGAGCGGACGCTCCAGGCTCCGGTCCGTCGTGCTGGTCGGTGGTCAAGGTCGGTGGGGAGGAATGATCCGCACGTGTCCTCTGTCTGTCATCAGGGGTTGGACGTCGGTGAACCTAACACGGAACAGCGCTTCCGCCGACGGACCCGGGCGGCTAGGAGGGCCGGCTCCGGGTCTCGCGCCAGCCGACCTGGAAGTCCTTGTAGGAGATGACCCAGCCGCCGTCGTCTGCGAGGCGCAGCCGGTCGTAGTACCGGCCGACCAGCACCTTGACAGTGTCGGGGTCGTCATGGGTGCACTGGTGCGACGTGTGGTACGTGAGGGCCGACACCTCGTCCGGTCCGACCCGCTCGATGTGGTACACCGACAGGAGGTGGTGCTGCCACGCCATCGGCTCGCACGACTGCTTGATCCACGCCACGATGGGGTCGCGACCGTGCAGGGGCTCACGCCCGGCGTAGCGGCCCTCGGCATCGGCGGAGAAGACCGAGGCGAGCGCCTCCCACTGCCGATGGTCGATGGCCGATGCGTAACGCAGCAGCACCTGACTCACCTCGTGGTGTAGTTGCAGGTCTGGCGACCGGGCGTCAGGAGCTCCTGCGCCGGCCCACGATTCTTCGGTAGCCCCCACGAAAAGATGATTATAATCATGGTGAACCATTTGGCGATGGAGGGGGCCGAATCGGCATGAGGGACGGTATCCGGCAGATGCGCTTCGCAGCGGGGGGATCGGCGACTCGTATCCTGCTGGTGCGCCATGGTGAGTCGGCGGCCGTCGCGCCCGGAGGCGCGTGGCCCACATCCATGGGCCAGGGGGACCCGGACCTGCACCCGCACGGCCGCGTCCAGGCCGAACGTGTCGCCGACCGACTGGTCGGGGAGGACGTGTCGGCGGTGTACGTGACACCTTTTTCCCGGACGGCGGGCACCGCGGCCCCGTTCCTGTCCCGCCGCGCCATGGCAGCCGTCGTCGAACCGGACCTGCGGGAGGTGTATCTGGGCGACTGGGACGGGCCCATCTTCCGCCGACTGGTGGCCGACCGGGACCCGCTGGCCATGCGCATCTTCGACGAGGAGCGGTGGGACCTGGCCCCCGGTGCCGAGCCGGCTCATAGCTTCGCGGCGCGGGTCCGGGGCGCCGTAGAGCGCATCGCAACGGCGCAGCAGGGGGGAACGGTGGCCGTGTTCACCCATGCCGGGGTGATCGGCCGGGTCCTGGCCGAGGCCACGGGTTCCACCCCCTTCGCCTTCAACGGCGCCGACAATGCGTCGATATCCCATCTCGTCGTCGACCAGGGCAAATGGACGTTGCGCTCCTTCAACGACACTGCGCACCTCGGGATGGCCATCGTCAACCGCTCTGACCTGGCATGGGAGCAGGCCCCCCCGGTCTCCGACCGGAGCACCGGGTGAGGAGTCGGGTATGTCAACCAATCAGCCGGCGCCGATCTGCGGGCCGGTGGCCAACCGACCGGAAGAGGACTACCAGTGACCGACGTCGCGACCGAAGCCTTTGATCTGAACGGTGGGGAGCCACTTCCCGCCGGGCACTTCTACGATGTTGTGGACGACCTGCGGGCCAAGCACCGCTGGTACTGGAACCAGTGTGGTCCTGGATACTGGGTGTTGACCCGCTACCAGGACATCAGAGAGGCGTTCCAGACGCCCGAGATATTCTCCAACGAGTCCATCGTCCCGGTCGATCCCGATCCGGCCTACCGGTTCCTTCCGTCGCTCACCGACCCGCCCGAGCACATGAAGTACCGGACCCCTCTCCTGCGGTGGCTCTCGCCCAAAGCGGTGCAGGGTTACATGCCGTTCGTGCGGGAGAACGCCGTTGCCCTGATCGACTCGTTCATCGCCTCCGGCCGGGTCGAGTTTCTCTCGGGTTTCGCCGAGATACTCCCGGCCCGCCTCCTCACCTTCCTCCTGAGCCTTCCCGTTTCGGAGGCCGAGTTCTTCCGGGATTGCGCCCTCCGGCTGCGCGACACCGTCAGCCGGGCTGGTGAGCAGAGCACGGCGGTGGCTGCCATGGGAGACCTGAAGAGTTACTTCACCGAGGTCGTGGCCGATCACCGCAGGAGCCCTCGGGACCCGGCAACCGACTTCATCGCCTCGCTGCTCGAGGCTCGAATCGACGATCGGGCCTTCGACGACGAAGAGGTGCTCGACACGTTGATGACCCTGTCGTTCGGTTCGCTCGACACCACCAAGTCGGTCATGTCATGGGCCATGTGGCATCTGGCCACACACCAGGACGACAGGGAGTGGTTGGTCCGTGACCCCGGCATCATCCCGAGCGCGCTGGAGGAGATCCTGCGGGCCTATCCGATCGTGAGCATGGGGCGAAAGGTCAAGCAGGATGTCGATTTCCACGGTTGCCCGATGAAGAAGGGCGACATGGTCATGCTCAACCAGTACTCGGCCAACCGGGACCCGGAGGTATTCGATGACCCCCGGCAGGTCAAACTGGATCGCAGCCCCAACCGCCACGTGGCGTTCGGCTCCAGCGAACACCGCTGCGCCGGATCCCACCTGGCTCGGGCCGAGATCCAGGTCGTCATCGAGGAGTGGCACCGTCGCATACCGGTGTACCGCGTGACGGAAGGAACCGAAGTCCGGGCCACCGCCAGTCACATCGAGAGCCTGGACCTCTCGTGGTCCTGATGGCGGCCAGGACCGAGAAGCGACGCCGGATCGGGATGGGTGGGTGACGGCCGTGGAGCAGCGGGAGGGTTGGACGGTACGCCTGGCCCGTCGTCCGGTCGGCCCACCGTCGGCTGACTGTTTCGAGGTCGGGGTCGAGCCGGCGGCGGCCCCCGGACCGGGCGAGGTCCTGGTGGAGAACTACTTTCTTTCCGTCGACCCGTACATGCGGGGCCGCATGAGTGACGCCAAGTCCTACGCCGCTCCCTACGAAGTCGGAGCCATCATGCTGGGGGGCGCCGTCGGCCGGGTCGTCGAGTCGCGGGACGCGGGCCTGGCGGTCGGTACCTCAGTGGTTCACGATTTGGGGTGGCGGGACTGGGCCACCGGACCGGCTTCGGCATTTCGCTCCGTGGACGTCGGACTGGGCCCCCTCTCGGCCTTCCTGGGAGCACTCGGTATGACAGGGCTGACTGCTTACGCCGGGATCGTCGATGTCGCCGACGTGCGGCCCGGGGACACCGTCTACGTGTCAGGTGCGGCCGGCGCAGTAGGCGGCATCGCCGGGCAGATCGCCCGTATCCGTGGCGCCGGCCGGGTGGTGGGCAGCGCCGGGTCGGCCGAGAAGGTCAGCTACCTGATCGACGACCTGGGCTTCGACGACGCCTTCAACTACCGCGACGGGACGATCAAGGAACTGCTCCGTCGCCACGCAGGCAAGATCGACGTCTTCTTCGACAACGTCGGTGGCGAGCAGCTCGAAGCGGCTGTCTCGGCCATGAACCCCTTCGGGCGCATCGCCAGTTGCGGGGCCATCTCCAACTACAACCAGGGGACCCCTCCTCCGGGGCCTCGCAACCTGGGCATGCTGACGGGAAAGAGACTCACCCTGCGCGGCTTCCTGGTGGGCGACTACGAGCACCGCCGCGGTGAGTTCGAGAGGGCTGTGTCGTCATGGCTGGCCGACGGTCGGGTGAGGGCGGCCGAGACGTTCGTCGAAGGGGTCGAGAACACGCCCGATGCCTTTCTCGGTCTGTTCACCGGAAGGAACACCGGAAAGATGGTGGTCCGTGCCGCAGCCGCCGTCAGGGAAGCCCCAACTGCGTGAAGCGTGGCGACGGCTCGGTCGTCGTCGCAGGTGACCGCTACGAGTAGGCACAGCCGGCGACCGATGACGCCGATGGTCTCGGCGTCGACGCGGACTTCGCCAGAGGTCACCCGTTGGACGAGGACGCGCATGGACGAATGAATCCCGATTTCATCCCTGAGCCGGGAAGCTTACTATCATTCCCACTGCTGGCCTTCAGCGGTCAGGCAGTGCGATGCATGCGACCATCGGACGGTCAGCAGATGGACCTTCTCGGTTCGACGGCGGCAGAATCAAGAAGTTCTGGCAGATTGGAGCGCACAGATGCCGGGTTCAGGTCTCACAGACGAGGGGGGCCAACTTCGGGTGTCCGAAGTGTCAGAGGTATCGGGGGCCGGAACGCCGCCGGAGTCCGGTCAGCTCTATCGGGCCAATACGAACAACTTCGACTTGCCCCGTCGTCAGGCCAAGACCGCCGAGACGGTCGCGGTGGCCATCGTGCACGATGTCGTTTCGAGGAAGCTGAAGCCGGGTGACATGCTCCCCTCTGAGTCGGTGATGAGGGCCGAGTACGGCGTCAGCCGGGCGTCTTTGCGTGAGGCCCTGCGCCTGCTCGAGGTGCAGGGCCTGATCCGGCTGAAGCCGGGGCCGGGCGGTGGCCCAGAAGTCGGCGAGGTGGACCCTCGGAATCTGGCCCAGTTGACCAGTCTGTACCTGCACCTCGGAGGCGGAACCTACCGCCAGCTCTTCGAGGCCCAGCTGCACATCGCCCCGCTGGTGGCCCGCATGGCCGCCGCCAACCCCGACCGCGAGCTGGTCCGTTCGAGGATGTCCCCTTTCCTCGTCCCCGATCTACCCGTGGAGGGCGACGCCTACTGGGTGACTACAGGGTCATTCCACGGCCGGGTCGAGGAGCTGTCGGGTAACCGGGTCGTCGAGCTCATGGCCCGCGTGATCAGCCACCTCTGGAACGTGCACGTCGCGACGCGTATGGACACCACCCCGCTGCGCTCCATGATCCACGCCGACCATCGCAAGATCGCGCAGGCCATTATCGCCGGTCACGAGACCAAAGCGGGCCGGCTCATGTGCGAGCACTACGAGGTCCTCCAGGCCGAATATGCCCGGCACTGGCCCGCCCGCTTCGAGGAACTGATCGAGTGGGGCTGATAGCGGACCGCCGATGGGATTAGGGTGACCGGCCCATGGACGTCCTCAGCTTGTTCCGGCTCGACGGCCACGTTGCCGTGGTCACGGGTGGGGGTACGGGGATAGGCCGTGCCATCGCCCACGGCCTTGCTTCCGCAGGGGCAGACGTGGTGGTGGCGGGTCGGCGGGCTGCGCCCCTCGAGCAGGTCAGCGCGGAAATCCGGCAGGAGGGGCGGCAAGCCCTGGCGGTGAGCGCCGATGTCACGGTGGCCGACGACCTGCGCCGGCTCGGGGATGCGGCCATGGCGACCTTCGGCCACGTGTCGATCTGGGTGAACAACGCCGGGGGCCTCCAAGGCGAGCCTATGGGCACCCTGCCGGCCATCACCGAGGATTCCTGGCACAACATCGTGGATCGCAACTTCACGTCGATATGGCTGGCCAGCGTGGCGGCCCAGGAGATCCTCGACGATGGCGGGTCGATCCTCAATGTTTCCTCGGTAGCGGGCCTGTCGAGGGGTGCGCCCGGCCACGGGGTCTACAGCGCCGCCAAGGCGGCGGCCAACCATCTCACTCAGACCCTCGCCCTGGAGTGCGCCCCGCGCCGTATCCGGGTCAACGCCATCGCCCCCGGGCACACCGCTACGGATGATTACTACCGGGCGTCGGGGTTCGACGCGGCCAAGTTCGAGCGCCTCGGCCAGAAGCAGCCACTCGGGCGCCTCGGCCGAGACGAGGACTACGCCGCCGCCGCGGTCTACCTGAGCTCCGAGGCGGCGTCGTGGGTCACGGGCCACATCCTGGTGGTGAGCGGGACGCCCTGAGGCCGCTGGGAGATGGTCCGCACGGCCCCCTGGCTAACTATGATAATGAATAGTTGATTCGCGGGCGGGTCGTTCGTAGAATGTCCGCTGTAGACGGGTCGTGGCGCGGTTCGGGCCCGACCGGGAGGGGATCGGGTGGCTGACTACGCGTCGTTGGATGTGAACCTGACTTCGAAGGTGGCTCCGGCCACCGAGCATTGGCGCGAGATCGACGCGTTGCGCGAGCAGCACCGGTACTTCTGGAACGACAACGGGGGGTACTGGGTGCTCACCCAGTACGACGACATTCGCGAGGCCTTCAACACCCCCGAGATATTCTCGAATCGTTCGATCGTGGCGACCGACCCGAATCCGGCCTACCGGTTCCTGCCGTCCTTCAGCGATCCCCCACAGCACATGAAGTACCGTCACCTCCTCAACCGGTGGTTTGCGCCGGCATCGGTGAACCGCTTGGCGCCCCGAATCGAAGAACTGGCCCGCCAGACCATAGAACCGCTGGCCGGGCTGGGTCGCATCGATTTCATACGGTCGTACGGCGACGGGTTCCCCGTAAAGGTCTTCCTCACCGCCATGGGGCTTCCCCTCGACGACGCCGACTTCTTCGTCGAAGCCGTCCACCGCATGTCGGGCGACACCCCGGGGCGGCCCGCCGACCTGACGGCGTGGGCGGACATCGGCCGGTACTGGTCCGAGAAGCTCGCCGCCCGGCGGTCCCAGCCGCTCGACCCGGAGGTGGACTTCGTCACGCACTTGAGTCGATGTGAGTTGGACGGCGAGCCCCTGCCCGACGCCGACGTGGTCGACATCCTGATCACCCTCACCCTGGGGAGCCTCGACACCATAAAGGCCCAACTCGCCTGGTGCCTGTACCACCTGGCCACCCATCCCGCCGACCGTCGCCGCCTGGTTGACGATCCCGACCTGGTGCCTTCCGCCGTGGAGGAATTCCTGCGGGCCTATCCCATCGTCGGGATGGCCAGGAAGGTGACCCGCGACCACGACTTCCACGGCTGCCCTCTGAAGAGCGACGACATGGTGCTGCTGACCATCCAGGCGGCGACCCGTGATCCCCGCCAATTCCCCGATGCCGACCAGGTACTGATAGACCGTTTCCCCAATCGTCACATCGCTTTCGGGGCGAGTGAGCACCGTTGCCTCGGCTCGCACCTGGCCCGCTGCGAGCTGCAGTCGTCGATACGTGAGTGGCACCGCCTGATCCCCGACTACCGACTCGACGTCGAGGGGACCCTCCCGGCCCACGGTGGGCTCATCTCCCTGCGCACCCTGCCTTTGGCTTGGGACTGACCGACGCCGCCTGTGGCGGGCGTGGACCAGAGGATCTGGTGGTGAGGGATGTCGGGCCCGAGCAGAAGGGGGCGGAGGGAAGGTGGTAGCCGGGTGGACCGTCCCGGTAGGGTGATGTCGTTGGTCCGGATCGTTAGGGGAGTAGTTGTCGGCGACGAGATACGACCACAGGGACCGATGCGCAGTGGTCGGGATCGGGACGACCGACTTCTCCCGGGACTCGGGGCGCTCGGTCCTCACCCTGGCCACTCAGGCTTGCCTGGCCGCCATTGGCGATGCCGGGATGGTGCCGGGCGACATCGACGGTCTGGTGCGCTGCGACTTGGACACAGTCCGTCACAACGATCTGGTCCACTCGCTCGGCATGAAGCGGCTCGACTTCTTCAGTGAGGTAGGACCTGGGGGAGTTGCGCCCTCCGCGATGGTCGGGCAGGCGGTGGCGGCGATTCTCTCCGGGCAGGCCACCAACGTGTTGCTCTTCAGGGCGCTCAACGGCCGGTCAGGGCGTCGGTTCGGGATCAGTTCGGTAGGAGGCGAGCGCATCGGGGGATCGGGTACCTATGACGAGTTCTTCGGACCGTACGGGCTGCTCACCCCAGGCCAGGTGTTCGCTCTGATAGCTCAGAGGCACATGAGTCGCTATGGCACGCGCCCCGAGGAACTGGCCCATATCCCTCTCGTCTGTCGGAGGCGGGCGAATGCCAACCCGCAGGCCCAGATGCACGACCGGACCTTGACCCTCGATGAGTACCTCTCGGCTCGCATGATCTCGTCACCGTTGCGGCTGTTCGACTTCTGCCTGGAGACTGACGGGGCCTGCGCCCTGGTCGTCTCACGCGCCGAACGGGCCAAGGACTCGCCTCACCCCCCGGTGCTGATCAGAGCCGTGGCCCAGGGGAGCCTGCCGGCCCCCCAGCCGGGGATGCAGTTCCCGGTACTCATGCGACAGGACCTGACGACGCTGCCGGCCCGCCCGACCGCCGAGACGCTGTATCGGCGCGCCGGAATGGGTCCCGAGGACATAGACGTGGCCCAGTTCTACGACTGCTTCAGCATCACCGTCCTGCTGCAGATGGAGGACTTCGGTTTCTGCGCCAAGGGCGAGGGGGGCTCGTTCGCGGCGTCGGGCGCCATCGACCTCGGAGGGTCGCTACCCATCAACACCGGAGGGGGCCATCTGTCCGAGGGCTACGTACACGGTATGAACCACGTGATCGAAGGAGTGAGGCAGATGCGGGGAACGAGTACGTCCCAGGTCGTCGGCGCCAGCACGTGCCTGGTCACCTCCACCCCCCTGCCGCCGGGCAGCGCCCTCATATTGAGGGCCGGATGACCGACCCCCGCCTGGCGGGGGGCATCCTGCCCGAGACCGGCGACATCGACACCGCAGGCTTCTGGGACGCGGCCCGCGAGGGCCGCCTAGTGGCGAGGATGTGCGCAACCTGCGGGGCCGTTCTGCACCTGCCTCGGGCCTACTGCTCGGAGTGCGGGAGATGGGAAGGCCGGTGGGAGGAACTGCCCGGCTCGGGCCGGCTCCACTCGTGGACGGTGGTCCACCACCAGGTCCACCCGGCCTACCCGGTGCCGTACACCATCGTTCTCGTGGACGTGGACGGCGTGGAGGGTGTCCGCCTGCTCGGACGAATCGACGGGGAGTGTGATCTGCGCGCCGACCAACCGATGCACGTGTGGTTCGAGGAGGTGGCCGAGGATGTGTTCCTTCCCCAGTGGCGCCCGTCGGTTGTGGAAGGATGATGGTGGGGAGAGCACGCTGATCGACCGGATGGGGCTGGGCCAATTGCCACAACAGTGGCTCTCACACGGGCCCGATCCCGGCTCGTCCCCCGTCGAGATCACCGCCGATGATCAACCGCCGACACCGGTGGTCCAGTCCTGAGAGAGGAAAGAAGCGCCTGATATGACCAGAACAGAGGTTGCTCTCGAGCACGTCTTGACCTTCACCGCCTACACGACCCGGCCGGCGTTGGTCGCCGGGGGCCCGCAGGGAACCCGCGGCGTCATCGCCGTCACGGGTGGAGACTTCGAAGGACCCCGCTTGAGGGGCACCATCGCCGCACCGGGCGGTGACTGGGTCACGGTCAGGGCCAACGGTGTCATGAAGCTGGACGTGCGCCTGCTCCTCGTGACCGACGACGGCACGAACATACTGCTGGCGTACTCGGGGATAGCGACTCGCCACGAGGCCGGTATGGACATCTGCAGCGCTCCACTCTTCGAGGCGCCCGAGGGCGAGCACGCCTGGCTGAACGACGTCCAGTGCCTCGGCTTCGGACAGCTGTTCGATGGCGGAGTCACCTATGAGGTGTACGCCGTCCGTGGCTAGACCGGTGAGGGCCCACCTCGTCTGCGGAGGGCGCTTCCACGACTTCGACCACGCCCGGCTCCAACTCCTGGGGCTCCTCGCCGAGGACGAGTCCATCCGTACGACGGTCAGCGACGACTATCACTGCATCGAGACCATTTCGAGCTCGGAGTGCCTGCTCACCTACACCTGCGATGTGCGGCCGACACCCGACGAGCAGGATGCCTTGCGGGACTGGGTTTCGAAGGGCGGCCGGTGGTTCGCGTTGCACGGCACCAACGCCGCACTCGACCTGACCCCCGAGGGCGTGGTCGCACCTCGGGTCATCCCGGTCCTGGCCGAAACGCTGGGCAGCCAGTTCGTCGCCCACCCTCCGATCGCGCCCTACCGGGTCGAAGTGACCGACTCCGGACACCCCCTCGTGGCGGGCATCGAGGAGTTCGACACCACCGATGAGCTGTACCTGTCGGAGTTCCACGCCGAGGTCCACACGCTCCTTCACACCGAATTCCATGGCCAGGCCGCCGGCTTCATCGAGTCGTCGTGGCCGGCACCCGATCGCCGACCGGTTATGTACCTGCGGGCTCTGGGCGCTGGTGAGGTGCTGTACCTGACGCTCGGACACTGCCGAGGGCACTACGACATGCAGCCTCAGATCGAGTTCTGGCCCACCGTGGACCGGGGTTCGTGGGAGATCGAGGCCTTCTGGACCCTGCTACGGCGGGGCATCGACTGGATGTGCGGAAAGGAGACCGTGAGATGAACCCGAGGTTGGACGGCAAGGTGATGGTCGTGACCGGGGGGGCCAGCGGTTTCGGCGCGGCCACCGCTCGGCTGGCCGTGGCCGAGGGGGCGCGCGTCGTCCTGGCCGACGTTCAGGATGAGCGGGGGCATGAGATCGCCGAGGAGCTCGGCGAAGGTGCGCGCTACGTGCACTGTGACGTCAGCCAGGAAGCCGACGTGGCCGGCGTCGTTGACCGAGCCCTCGAGGCCTTCGGTCAGCTCGACTGTATGTTCAACAATGCGGGCATCGTCGGTGCGAGAGGTCCCATCGACGAGATACCGCTCGAGGAGTACGAGTTCACGGTGGGGATACTCCAGAGGTCGGTGTTCCTCGGCATGAAGCACGCGGCGAGGGTCATGAAGCCCATGCGGAGCGGGGTCATCCTCTCCACGACGAGCTGCGTGGGCCTGCGGGGCGGTCTGGGCCCCCACGTCTACGCGACGTGCAAGGCGGCGATCGTGGGCCTGACCCGCAACGTGGCGGCCGAGCTCGGGGCGTGGGGTATCCGGGTCAACGCCATCGCGCCCGGCAAGCACGCCACGCCGATGTTCGCGGATGCTGCCTTCGGCGACCCCGGGGCCGTGGGCAACACCGACGTGTTCATGAAGATGAGCCCGTTGCGGGGTCGCTTCGGCACTGCGGAGGACATAGCCGAGGCCGCGGTATGGCTGACCAGCGATGGGGCCGGCTTCGTCAGCGGGGTGACGCTCTCGGTCGACGGGGGCTTGATAGCGGGCACTCCGGAAGGTGCCGAGCCGGGCCACGGCCTGTACGCCGGCCACGAGCCCCTCATACGCGAGGGTGGACGGAGGGGAATGCAGTAGCTGCCCAGAGCTGCTCGAGTCCGCGATCGGCGCTACCCGCCGGGCTGAGTGCGCCGTCAGCTACGGGTTCTCGCCATCGGCGGGAGCGGCGGCGGGGCGGTACTGGTAGCTGCGCTGGGTGCGACCCCCGGCCACGAGGTGGTGCTCGCCGGTGATCCATGACGAGGCCGGCGAGCACAGGAACACGACCATGGCCGCGATGTCGTCAGGGGTCCCGGCCCGGCCAAGGGGTATGGTGCTCACCA
>JAKCDU010000017.1 GCA_021838445.1 Actinomycetes bacterium
GTGACGCCCACTTCTTCGGCAGCACGGGCGGCGTGCCATTGGTGAAGCCCATCGTGGGTATGGCGGCCACTCCCGACGGGCAGGGGTACTGGCTGGTGGCGTCGGACGGGGGCATCTTCTCCTTCGGTGACGCCCACTTCTTCGGCAGCACGGGCGGCGTGCCATTGGTGAAGCCCATCGTGGGTATGGCGGCCACTCCCGACGGGCAGGGGTACTGGCTGGTGGCGTCGGACGGGGGCATCTTCTCCTTCGGGGACGCCACCTTCCACGGTTCCACGGGCGGGGTGGCCCTGGTCAAGCCGATCGTGGGCATGGCCGCCGACCCCGGAGGCTCCGGCTATTGGATGGTGGCCTCGGACGGAGGCATCTTCTCGTTCGGCAACGCGTCCTTCTACGGTTCCACCGGCGGGGTGGCCCTGGTCAAGCCGATCGTGGGGATGTCACCCACGGCCGACGGCCTCGGGTACTGGCTGGTGGCCTCCGACGGGGGCATCTTCTCCTTCGGCGACGCTCAGTTCTTCGGCAGTACCGGCGGGATCAACTTGGCGCGACCCATAGTGGCGATGAACATATGAGCCGCCGGCTGCTGTCCACCGGGATACGCCTCCTGCTCCTCCTGCTCGGAGGACTGGTGGCGCTCGCCCTGGCGACGGTAGCCGGGAGTGCTTTGCACGCTGGTCGGGCCTTCGCCACGACCAGCACCACGTGCGCAGTAGACGGGACCAACGCAAACCAGGAGGACATCGCCCTCGGCGACGGGACCACGGCCCTGTCGAATTCGAGCGGCACGTTGGTGGTCAGCAACTCCACTAGCTGCACCGGCATCACCCTCGGCACCGGCCACATCACGGTCATCAACTTCACGTCAGTCTCAGCTGTGGCCACGCTGACTCTGGACGACAGCGCCACGCTGTTCCCCTGTGCAGTCACCTTCCAGGGTGACCTCAGCCCGTCCGGTCAATCGGCTTCCACCCCGGTCACCCTCATCGGAGCGGCCGGTAAAGAGGTGGACATCGGCTCCAACGGGGTCAACCTCGACGGCAGCGACTGCACCACCGCCATTGGCTACACCGCCGGCACCCTGACCGGCATCACCAACTACACCGTGGTCGGAGGGGCCGGGGCGCCCGTGCTCAGCGCCGGAGGGGACAATGGCACCGGCGGACCGGTGACCCTCACAGCCACGCTCAACGGGAATGCCGGGACCACTCCGGCGAGTTTCGTGGCCGGCGACAGCCCCGAGACGTTCCAGACCAAGGCGACCACCGGCGCCACCTTGGACTTCTCAGCGGTGAACTGCCCCGGTACCCCGTGCTCGCTGGTGATCAACCAGACCAACAGCTCGCTCTCCTCACCGTCGGTCCCGCAGAACACAGCTCTGTTGAGCTACGGCAGCGGTGGAGGTAGCGGCAGCTACGCATACGACTTCACGACCGGTGGCACGGCTTTCAACCACGTCATCGGCAACCCGAACATCACCTCCACGTTCGATGTGGCCAGCAGCGCGTCGGTGGCCATCGAAGGCAACGTCACTCTTGCCGGCACCAGCACCGGCACCTACCAGGTGACCGCGACCGGGTCCAACAACACCATCCAGGCCGGTCCCGGGGCGGAGGCGTTCGGGACGACCACTACGTCGGTCAGCGGCAGCAACATGACCGTCATCGGCGGGCCCGGCTCCGACACCTTCTACATCTCCGGCAGTAACAACACGTTCAAGGCGGGCGCCGGTGGTGACGCCTTCAACGTGACCAGCGGTACCACCAACTCCGTCGACTTCTCCGCGGTCAACACGTCCACCAACCGATTGGCGGTCAACCTGGCCAGCGGGACCGGCAACGTGGGCGCCGTCAACTACTCGTTCACCTCCGCAGCGTTCACCCACGTCACCGGAGCCACCGGCGGCAACACCGACTTCACCGCCGGGGCATCGGGGGGATTCACCATCGTCGGTCAGGGCAGCGGTAACACCGCCACCTTCAACGGGGCCAATCCCGTGGTCGTCGACCTGTCGGGGACGTCGCAGTCGAACCTGCCGGGGTTCCCCGGGTTCACCATCCAGAACGGCCAGGCGCTGGTCGCCGCACTGTCCACCAATACCACCTGCACGTCGACGGCCGGTATCTGCGACTCGTTCACGGACATCACCTCGGTGACCGGGCCCTCAGCCGGCGGCAGCGTCTTCTACGCCGGCCCGAGCGGGACGTCGTATTCGTTCACCAGCCAGGGCAACGGCAACAGTTTCATCGGCGACACCACCGCCAACGCCTGCAGTTCGGCCTGTTCCTACACGTTCAGTCCCGGCACGGCCACCGGCAACCAAGCGGTTGCTGGCAGCGGCACCGAGAACTTCACCATCACCGGGACCGGCCTGACGGTGATCGGCGGTCCGGGGACCGACACCTTCTTCGTCTCTGGTAACAGCAACACCTTCCGGGCCGGCTCGGGCGCCGACGACGTGTATGAGACCGGCTCGGGCAACACCGTCGATTTCTCGAACGTGGCCACCACGAGCAGCGCACCGCTCTACATCGATGTCAACGGGGGGCCGCAGACCGTCGGGGCCATCTCCCTGAACAGTGGTATAGCCGCCACTGCGACGATCACCTACGTCTTCCAGACCGCCCCCAACTCCAACGACTCCAGCCCCTTCACGACCGTCATCGGGCCGCTCACCCAGGGCTTCTCGAACTTCTACGTCGGTCCGACCCCGGGTCTGACCATCACCGGCCAGGGCACGGGCAACACCATCACGTTCGTGAGCAACACCGTGCCCGTCGCCGTCAACCTGTCCTCGGCGAGCCCGACCCTGGCTGCCTTCCCCGCCTTCGCCCTCGGTCCCAACAAGGTCCTGGTGACAGCCACCCCGGGCGTCCTGACGGCTTGCGACCCGACGATCTGCGACACCATCACCGGGATTCTCACGGTCACCGCCTCGGCCGGCGGAAGCACCTTCTACGCCGGTTCCCTGGCCGGCCCCTACAACTTCACCAGCGCCGGTAACGGCAACTCCTTCTACGGTGGGTCCGGCTCGGACAACTTCAAGGGCAACGGGAGCAACGACACCTTCACCGCGGGGACCGGCGGGGGGACCTTCCAGGAGTCGACGACCGGCACCGGCAACACGATCGACTTCTCCTACGTCGTCATCACACCCGCGACCCAGGAGCTGCTCGTCAACGTGTCGGGGTCGAACGGCACGATCAGCAACGACACCGCGGCCGTGCTGACCGGGGCCACCACCCAGATGACCTACACCTTCACGGTCGGCTCCTTCAGCACCTTCATGGGCTCGAACTCCGGGGGGACCACCTTCCAGGGCGGCTTCAGCGGCGGCTTCAAGCTCGAGGGGGGAGGGACGGGCAACACCTTGGACTTCTCGGAGTACTTGGCGTCGTCGGGCACCACCCTGACGGTGTGCACGGCGGTTCTGGCCACCGTCAACCCCAAGTGCCTCAATGGCGGAGAGGCCATCCTGGGTACGGGCGCCACCGTCACCTTCTCCAACATCCAGAGCTTCACCGGCCTGAGCCAGAGCGGGACCTCGACCCGTTTCGTCGCCGGTGACTCGACCGGTGGACTGACCTTCACCGGCGTCGGCGGGACCAATACCGCGGACTTCACGCCGGCGGCCCAGGGCGTCAAGATCGACCTCTCCTCGAGCTCGGGCAACGTGACCTTCACCGGCACCAGCCCGCCGGGCCCCGACACCATCGTCGGCATCTCCAACGTGTTCGGCTCGGCTCACGGCGGCAACTACTTCACCGCCGGGGCCACCACCGAGACCTTCGGTGACACCGGGACGACGGCCACCGACACCGTGGACTTCTCCAAGGTCAACGCCGGCAACGGCGCCGTGCTCACCATCAATGTTTCACCGGTGGGGACCGCTGACCAGGCCACCCTGCAGAACTCCCCCGTCACCTACACCTTCTCGGCGGATGCCACCAAGCTCATCGGATCGGCCGGCGGATTCACCACCTTCCTGGCCGGCAGCTCGGGCGGGTTCACCTTCACCGGCCAGAGCGCCAACAACTCGATCAGCTTCTCCACCGACACGAGCTCGGTGGTCGTGAACCTTTCCAGCGGCACCTACCAGTCCGCCAGCTACGGGACGGTCAACCAGGGAACGGCTGTGGTCGCCACCGGGCAGAGCGACTCCCTGATCGGAACCATCTCGACCATCACCGGCTCGGGGGTCGGCGGCGACGTGTTCGTGGCCGGTGCCGGCAACGAGACCTTCCTGCTCGGCAAGTCCGGGGTGGCGCAGGAAACCATCGACTTCGCCAATCTGGGCAATGCCGTCCTGGTGGTCAACGTGTCATCGCCGGGTCAGAGCCCCCAATCCACGCTGTACGGTACGGCAACCTCCAACGGTTCGACCTATGACTTCACCAACTTCGATTCGGCGGCCATCACCTTCATCGGATCGTCCAACGGTTCGACCACCTTCTATGCCGGCTCGACCGCAGACACCTTCACCGGCGAGGCAGGGGCCAGCAACACTCTGAGCTTCGCTGACGCTTCCCAGACCAGCCTGGCCCTGTGCATCGTGGCCCTCACCGGTACCTGTTCGGGTGCCGACCAGGCCAAGCTCGGCAGCGGAACGGTCATCAGCTTCTCTGGTATCACCACCTTCTACGGCCTGTCGGGCAGCACCAGCACCACCCGCTTCGTGGCCGGTGACGCAACCACCGGGCTCACCTTCAACGGGGCCGGGGGTGCCAACACCGCCGACTTCACGCCGGCGGTCAACGGTGTCGACATCAACCTGTCGATCTCCACCAACAACGTCACCTTCACCGGTACCGCCGCCGCCAACCCCGCCGACACCCTGGTCGGCATCTCGAATGTCATCGGCTCCCAGAACGGGCACAACTATTTCACCGCAGGGTCGACGACGGGGACCTTCGGCGACGTAGGCACGTCCAAGACCGACACGCTCGACTTCTCGACGGTGAGCGCCGGTAACGGCGCGGTCCTGACCATCAACGTGTCGGCGGTCGGCAACTCCGACCAGGCGACGCTGCAGAACTCTGCGGTGACCTACTCCTTCTCGGCCAACGTGACGACGTTCTACGGTTCCAACGGGGGGTACACCAGCTTCCTCGCCGGTAGCGCCGGCGGGTTCACGTTCAACGGCCAGAGCACCAACAACTCAGTCTCCTTCTCCACCGACACGAGCCCCGTCGTGGTCAACCTCTCGGGATCGACCTGGACGTCGGGAGCCACGTCGCTGCCCGCCAACACAGTTCTGGTGGGAACCGGAACCTGCCCGACGGCCTGCGACGTGCTGACCTCCATAACCACGGTCACCGGGTCGGGGGCCGGGGGCGACACCTTCGTCGCCGGGGGCACCAGCGAGACCTTCCTGTCGGGGAGAGCCGGGGCCGCCGAGACCATCGACTTCTCCAACCTGCTGACGGCCGTGACGGTCAACGTCTCCAGCCCCGGGCAGAGTCCCCAGTCGACGGCCTACGGGACGGCGACCGGCGGTCCCAACACCTACAACTTCACCAACTTCGACACCGCCCCCATCACCTTCGTCGGCTCGCCAACGGGGTCCACCTTCTACGCCGGCTCGACCGGTGACACCTTCAACGGCAAGAGCGGTTCGGACACCTTGAGCTTCGCCGACGCCTCCGGTACCAGCTTGAGCGTGTGCCTGGTGAGCACCGGTACCAGCCCCTGCGGCGGCCAGGCCAACCTCGGGTCCGGCACCACCGTCTCATTCTCGGGGATCAAGACCTTCTACGGCCTGTCGGCGGCCAACACCACCACCACCTTCGTCCTCGACGACAGTTCGGCCAGCGGCGGCAAGGTCTTCAACGGGGTGGGGGGCACCAACACCGCCAACTACAGCGCGGCGGCCGGCGGGGTCCACATCAACCTGTCCTCGACCAACAACAACGTCACCTTCACCGGGGCCTCGGTGGGCGTGGCCGCCGACACGCTTGTCGGCATTCCCAACGTCGTCGGCTCCTCCGGCGGCCACAACGTGTTCATCGTCGGCACCGGCTCCGAGACCTTCGGCGACACCGGTTCGGTCGGTGGGGACACGATCAACTTCACTGCGGTGACCGGCACCACCAGCGCCAGCGGCGGTCAGCTGACTATCAACGACACCCCCGCCAACACGCCGATCGCCGCCTACAGCGCCGCCTTCGGCTCCACCACCTACACCTTCCAGACCGGCGGTGCCGGCTTTGCCACCCTGATCGGCGCCGGTTCCGGGTTCACCACCTTCCTGGCCCCGGGCCAGAGCGGCGGGATCAGCTTCGAAGGTCAAGGTCCGGGCAACATCATCAGCTTCGCCAGCGATCTGACCGGGCTGTCGGTGGACATGACCACCGGCGCCGTTCAGATCCTCAACGGGGCGACCACCGTCGGTACTGACACCCTGTTGCCCTTCGGAGGAGCTCTCGACTTCGCCAAGGTGATCGGTTCGACCGGCCCCAACACCTTCTACGGAGGCCTCACGGGAACCGCGTTCACCGCATCGGGCACGACCAACACGGTGTCCTACGCCCATGTCGCCGGACCCGTGACCATCGACCTCACGACCGACACGGTCACCGGCGTCAGCGGCAGCCCCGACACCTTCAGCTTCTCCAACGCCCCCACCGTTCAAGGCTCCCCCCTGAACGACACCTTCTACGTGGGGACCGGCAGCGTGGTGCTCCAAGGAGGCGGGGGGCAGGACACCATCGACCTGTCCAAAGTGCCGGCCCCGGCGTCGGGCACCACCGGGGTGACCGTCGACATGCAGAACGGCCTCATCTCCGGCCCGACCATCTCCGGGGTCAGCTTCACCCCCTGCTCGGCGACACCGACGGCGACCCAACTCTGCATCGGCAAGGTCGTCGGTACCGCCCAGAACGACACGTTCCTCGTCAACGCCAACCAGCTCACCCTCTCGGGGGCCCTGAACCTCATCGGTGGCGGCGGGACCGACACCCTCAACCTGTCGAACCTTCCCGCCAGCGTCACCGTCCACATGCCGACGGGTACGGCGGGATGCGTCGTCGCCGGGGTGACGGCGACGGTGAGCCCCTGTGCCTCCCCGGCCACGAGCGGCATCACCCTCACGCAGATATCCAACCTGGTGGGCACCACCGCCGGGGCCGACTACGTGGTCGCCGGCTCGGGGACGGAGTCCCTGATCGAGGGCGGCGCCGCCCCCGGCATCCTCGACCTCACGACCTCGGCCTTCGGCACCAACGTCACCGTCTCGGGCGGCAGCGGGACCGGAACGGTGACCAACACCCTGGCCACGATCAACGACACCGTGATCGGCTTCGCCAAGTTCATCGGCGCGACCTGCGCTCCGACGGCCACATCGTGCACCCTGGCCGACACCTTCACCCAGACCGGCCCCGGAAACTTCGTCTTCGTCGGGGGCGCCGGCACCAACAGCCTCACCCTGAACAGCGGGCTACTGGCCAACGCCACCGTAACCCTGGGCGCGGCCGTCGGCTCGTGCCCCGTGGGGTCGAGCAGTGGGACCGTCGTGCTGACCGGGGTCGTCAACGACTCGTTCTCCTGCATCACCGGGGTGACATCCACCAGCCCCCTCACCTACCTGGTCAACCCGGGTGAATCGGTGAACATCAACGGCGGCAACACCGGCACCCTCGAGCTGTGCAACGCGTCGCTCACCTGCACCCTCCCGACGGGCGGCGTGAAGATCGACCTGACGGCCGGCGTGTCGGGAGGGGCCGCTTCGGGATCGGTGGCGGGCTCGGGTTACAACTTCAGCTTCAGCGGTATGACGGCCATATCCGGCACCGGTCTCGGGGACCTCTTCGTCGCCGGGCCGGGCAACTACAGCCTGAGCGAGCCCGGCGGCAGCAACGGCATCACGTTCGCCAGCTTCACGGTCCCCGTCACCGTCAACGACTCCCAGTCGAGCTACACCCTGCCCGGGACCACCACCCAGGTCGCCGGCGGAACCGCGACGAGCACCCAGGGCACCATCCAGCTGAGCGGGATCGACAACATCACCGCCACCAGGAGCTACAACGACACCATCATCGCCGGCTCCGGCCCGGCCACCCTGATCGGTGGCGGCGGTAACGATCGATTCGTCCTGACGGGTGGCACCGACTTCGTCTACGGCGGAACCGGCAACGCCACTTTGGACCTGTCGCAGATCACCGTACCCATCGCTTTGGACCTGGGGACATCGAGCCTCCAGAATCTCGGTACCGGCGCCGGATCAGTGTCCATCCTCGGAGGCAACTTCACCACCGTCTACGGCTCCCAGGGGGGAAGCCAGATATGGGGCGGCAACGGGAACCTCACCATCATCGGCAGCTCGGCCGCCGACTGGCTGGCGGCGGGCACCGGCAACCAGACCCTCACCGGTGGCGGCGGCTCGGACACCCTGGTGGGCGGCGTGGGCAACGACAATCTCCAAGGGGGCGGCCAGTCCGTGGTCTTCACCCCCGGTACCGGGCTGGACATCCTGACCAGCACCGGGGGATCGAACACCCTCGATTACACCGGCGCCCCCAACGCCGTGCAGGTGAACCTGGCCCCGAGCAACGTGGCCATCCCCGCCGGCGAGCCGTTCGGCCCGACCTCGGTGCCGGGTAACACCGCAACCGGCGGGTGGGCGGTAGGCGCCTCGGCCAACCTGGTCAACGCCGGCATCACCACCGTCCGCGGTACCTCCGGGCCCGATCTGTACATCGCCTACAACAACGACACCGTCACCGGGCAGGGGGGCAACGACCTGTTCGTGGTGGACGGCAACAACAACACGCTGACGGCCGCCAACGGCACCGCCTCCACCTTCTTGTACCTGGCCGCGGGGAACAACACCATCTACGGCGGCGGGAAGTCCACCGTCGACTTCTCCCAGTACACCGGGGCGGTGACCGTCGACCTCCAGCACGGGACGGCTATCGACCACTCCGGGGCGTGGACCTGGGCCCTCAAGGACGTGGTGAACATCGTGGGGGCCACCGGCCGGGGCAACATCCTCATCGGCGGTGGCCCGGGGGGCACCATAGTCGGGCTCGGTCAGGGTGACGTGCTCCAAGCCGGCTCCAGCGGTGGTGACACGCTCATCAACAAGGGCACCGGTGGCGACACCTTCTGCGCCCAGCAGTCGTGTGAGTACGGAGGAACGACCACCGCTGGCGGCAACACGATCATCGCCACCCAGGGCGGGGCCATCAACTACATATTCACCCAGAACTCGGCGGTCGACACCATAGAAGTGGCTGCCAACTC
Organism: Actinomycetes bacterium; assembly: GCA_021838445.1. Lineage (GTDB taxonomy): Bacteria > Actinomycetota > Acidimicrobiia > Acidimicrobiales > Palsa-688 > JAKCDU01. The sequence continues at coordinate 9,241 of JAKCDU010000017.1, forward strand.
GGCTGATCAGCTGGTAACCGACCCGACGGACAAGGTCTTGGTCGCCTAAGCGATGTCGGTCATCGCCGCCCTGCAGGGTGCAGAGAGCCTGACGGTCGATCCGGGCCGGGAAACCAGCTGCGAGCTGAGCCTGTCCAACACGGGCACCATCGTCGAACAGTTCTCCATTCTCGTGCTCGGTGACGCCGCCGGTTGGGTCCGGGCCGAGCCGCCGGTGGTCTCGATGTTCCCTGGGGCGCAACAGACGGTGACCCTGCGCTTCGCCCCGCCCCGCGACCACACCACCCTGGCCGGCGAGCTGCCCTTCGCCATCAAGGTGATCCCTTCCAACGAGCCTGAGGAATCGGTCACCGAAGAAGGCGTCATAACCGTCGGAAGCTTCAACGACGTGGGCGCCGAGCTCCTGCCCCGCCAGCCCATAGGTAGGGTCGTCGGACGCCAGCGGCTGGCCATCGACAGCCGGGGCAACATCCCGCTGCCGGTGATCTTCACCGCTCTCGACCCCTCTGACGCCCTCCGGTTCGGTTTCCGCCCGCCGCGCCTCACCACCGCACCGGGGGCCGCCCACTTCGTACGCGTCAGCATCCGACCGCGCCATCGTTTCTGGCGGGGCCACGAGCAGATGAAGCCCTACCAGGTGACGGTGGCTGCAGAGGGGGAGCGACCGCTCGTCCTCGACGGCCAGTTTCGTCAGCGCCCGGTTCTGCCCAGGTGGTTCTACGGGTTGGTCACCCTCATCGCGGCCGCCATCCTGGTCTGGTTCTTCATCCTCCAGCCGGCCGTCCACGACACCGCGGTCAACGCCAACAAGGCCGCGCTCGCCGCCCAGCAGCAGCAGACCAACGCCTTGAAGAGCGCGGTCACCAACGCCCAGAACTCGGCCAACAGCGCCAACCAAGCGGCCAGCGCGGCCCTGTCGGCCACCGGTAAGACCACCACCACCAGCTCGACGACCACCACCGTGAAGCCGACCACCACGACGACCGCGACCCCGGTCGCGACCGCGGCCGCCCCGACGACGCTTCCGCCCCCGGTCACCGTCTCCACCGACGGGCATCTCGAGGCGGTGGCGGCCCCCGGTTCGTCGGCCACCGTTCCCACGCCACCGGTGGCGAGCGGCTCGACCCTGACGGTCAGCGACCTGATCATCCAGAACATCTCAGGTTCGCAGGGCACGGCCCGCCTCGAGCGAGTGATACCCGGCCAGCCCACCCAGGAGCTCCTGATCGAGAACCTCGGGAGCCTCACCGACAAGGAGTACACCTTCCCGACCCCGATGGTCTTCACCCACGACCAGCAGATGCAGCTCCGGGTGGACTGTTCGGGGAACCAGACGGCGTGCGACGTGGCCGTGTACTACACCGGCCCGCTCACCGAGCCCCAGTCGGCTACGACCACGACCATACCCTGAGCCTGCAGGGCGCAGGCTAACGGTAGGCTGTCGCTCGCCAGGATAAGGGTCATCAAATGAGAAGGGGATGGTGCGCGTCGCCGTGGCTGATGCCCACGACATCGATGCATCGCCGGAGTCCGTAGGGTCGGGGGCTGAGCCGGCTCGCCGGGGGATCGGCCTGGTCCGGGACCGGCTGACCAGCCGGCTGCTCGACCCTGCCCACTTTCGGGTCGGCTGGATCGTCGCCCCTGCCGGATCGGGCAAGACCCGGCTCCTGGCTCACGTAGCCGATCGTTATCGAGGTCCCCTGGCGTGGTGCGACCCGCCTGATCCCCTGCCCCGCTCGGAAGGGGCGCTCGCCGCATGGATCTGGGAGGGGTTGGTGGCCGGCGGGGTCGAGGGCGCCGGGACCGAGCCCCCCGGCGACCTGTCCGGGCTGCTCCGGCTGCCCCTCGAGACGTCCCGCCCGCTCATAGTCGTCCTCGACGACGTTCACCTGCTCGACGGCAGCGAGGCCGAAGCCGCCCTCGACTCCCTGGTCTCCCGCCTGCCCGGCGGGTGGCGTCTGGTGATGGCGTCGCGGATCAACCTGGCCATCGACATGTCCCGCTTGCGGGTGTCGGGAGAGGTGGTCGACATCGGACCCGACGAGTTGCGCTTTCGCACCTGGGAGGTCGAGGAGCTGTTCCGCGACGTCTACCGGGAGCCGCTCCTCCCCGAGGACGTGGCGGCCCTGACCCGGCGCACCTCGGGGTGGGCGGCCTACCTGCAGATGTTCTTCCTGGCCACCTCCCGGCGGCCCCAGGCCGAACGCCGCATGGTGCTCGGGACCCTCGCCCGCCGGACCCGGCTGGTCAGCGAGTACCTGGGGCGCCACGTGCTGTCCGGGCTCGACCCGGCTCTACAGGACTTCCTGGTGCGCACCAGCGCCCTGCGCCGACCGAGCAGCCGCTTGGCCGATGAGTACCTCGGGTGGGAGGAGGGGAGCGCCGCCATCCTGGCCGAGCTGGAACGACGGCAGATGTTCACCGAGCGCCTGGCCGACGACTCCTACCGCTACCACGCCGTCATGGTCACCCACCTCGACTCGAAACTGGTCGAGACGCTCGGATTGGAGCGGGCCCGCGCTGAGCATCGCCGGGCCGGGACACTGCTCGAGCGGGAACGGCTGATGGAGGAGGCGCTGGCGGCCTACGCCCGGGCCGAGGACTGGGAGGGAATGGCCCGGGTGGTGGGACACCTAGGGGCTGACCACACCAACCTGGACGACTCGTGGGCCGAGGCCCTCCCCCCGGGAGTGCTCGAATCCGATCCGCTCCTGCTGATGGCCCAGGCGCGCAGCGCCCTGTCGAGGGGAGCACTCGCCGAGAGCGCCGCCGTCCTGCGTCGCGCCGAGGCGGCGGCGGTTTCGGCGACCGTCGCCGACCGCTGCCGGAGCCAGCGCGAGCAGATCCTGGCCTGGGTGGAGCCCGACCGGCCCGCCGGTGGCGACTGGTCCGGTGTCCTGCGGCGGGCCACCCAGCACCACCCTTTGCAGGGGTGTCAGACGGCCGCCGAGCTGCCCGGGCCGACGGGGCGTTTCGCCGAAGGCTGCGCGGCGCTGATCTCGGGGGAGGTGCAGGTCGCGGCCCGCACCCTGAGATTGGTCTCGGCCGACCCCGACGCGCCGAGCGCGGTCGCGGTGGCCGCGTCGTTCGTCCAGGCCGCCTGCGCCCTGCTGCGCGGCCGACCGGTGACCGCCGACCTGATCGCCCGGCTGCGGGAGGACACCGAGGTGGCCGGGATGCGCTGGCTGGGCCGTATCGCCCGGGCCGGCCTGGCCGGGACCGACCCCGAGGCCGACGAGACCGTGGACGATCTCATCGGTGCCTGCGACCGCCAGGGGGACCGCTGGGGATCGGCCGTGATCACCGCCATCGACGGCTTCCGGCACCTGTGCCGACGCGACCCGGGAGCCGAAGCCGTCCTCGCCCGCGCCGCCGACGCCGTCGCCGTGCTCGGAGCGGGTGCCCTGGAGGCGTCCCTCGCCGGTTACGCCGCAGTGGCCGCAGTCGCTTCGGGACGGACCCTGGCGTCGGGGGCCCATATCGGGCGGGCCCGGGCCCTCGGTGCGGCCCTGGAAGTGCCGTGGGCCAGCGCACTGGCCGCGCTGGCCTCGGGCGACGCCCGGCTCGAGGCTGAGGCGCGGGCCTACTTCGAGCGGGTCGGCGCCTGGGAGTGGCATCAGGCGCTCGTGGCCGCCGCCACCCCGCCGGCCACCCCGTCGGCGGCCGCGTCGAAGCCGCCGGCGGCCGCTGCCGATGCGACTCCGGAGGGCGGGCACGGCCCGGCGGGCGGGGACGGAGCGACGGGCGCGGCCGCGCCGGACGGGGTGACTCGGCTGCGATGCATGGGGGAGTTCCTGCTCGAGATAGACGGTCGGCGGGTCGACGACGGTGCGGCCAAGCCCATGGAGCGGGCCCTCCTCTACATGCTCTCCATGCGGGCCGGTACCGGGGTCCACCGCGAGACCCTCGTAGCCGCCCTGTGGCCCGACGCCGACGCCGAGGTCGGGCTCCACCGCCTCCAGGTGGCGGTCTCGTCCCTGCGGCGCCTGGTGGCGGTGACGGGAGCCGACGCCAACGAGATCATCCTGCGCCGCGGCCACACCTACCGACTGGCCCTCCCGGGGGGCTCGCGCGTCGACGTGTCGGAGTTCGAGCAGGCCATCACCCGGGCCGACTCAGCGCGGAGGGTGGATGACCCGGTCGCCGAGCGAGGCGCCCTGGAACAGGCTTTGGCCGCCTACGGCGGAGCCCTCCTGCCGGGCGCCGGGGCGGCCGAGTGGGCGGTGGAGGCCCGGCGCTGGCTGACCGCCGCCTACAGCGACGCTACGGCCCGGCTGTGCGCCCTGCTCATCGGGGCGGGAGAGCCCCGCCCGGCGGTGCGGGTGGCCCGGGCCGGGCTCGGCGTCGACCGCTACCGGGACGACCTGTGGAAGCTGCTGATCGAGGCTGCCGAGATGGGCGGCAGCCAGGCCGAGGCCGAGCAGGCCCGCCGGGACTACGACGCCGTCCTCAACGATCTCGGGGTCTGAGCCCCCCGATAGTTGCCGACATACGGTGCGTATTACCGCGAACACCCCTCAACTACGGCTCAACGTTGCCCGAACGGACAAAAAGTGGTTCCCGTTGAGTATCCGCTGAATGCCCGTTGAGGCCCACCGTGCACTATGGCCCCGACGTGCTCGACCGGACGGGGTCGGGCCGCACCATCCGAACATGGGGGTATCAGTGACCTTGTCGAGTGGCCGTGTCCGGGTGCACATAGAAGCGTCCGACCCGGTGTCGGCCATGGGCATCGGTGGAGAGCTGCGCCTCCGGCCCGACGTGCTCGTCGTCGACCCGGCCGAGCAGCCGGGCGCCGACGTGATCGTGCTGGTGAGCGACGATGTCGACGGGGCCACCTGCACTCGGTTGCGGACCCTCCAGCGGGACGGCTGCGCCCGCGTCGTCCTGGTGGTCACCCGCCTCGAGGACGCCGGGCTCCTGGCTGCGGTGGAGGCCGGGGCGTGTGGCATCCTGCGCCGGTCCGAGGCCTGCGCCGAGCGCATCGCCGAGGCCGTGATGACCGCCGCTCGCGGCGACGGGTCGGTACCGCCGGACCTCCTCGGACGTCTCCTCAGCCAGGTCAGCCGCCTGCAGCGCCACGTGCTGGCCCCCCGGGGACTGTCGCTCAACGGCTTCACCGAGCGGGAGGTGGACGTGCTGCGGCTGCTGTCCGAGGGATGGGACACCTCGGAGATCGCCTCCAAGCTGGCCTACAGCGAACGAACCGTGAAGAACGTGATCCACGACATCACGAGCCGCCTGCAGCTGCGCAACCGGGCCCACGCCGTCGCCTACGCCATGCGGGCCGGCGTGATTTGATCACCGCCGGGCATCCCCCGCTGCCCTTTCGGGCAGGCGGTGCTGCCCTCGTGACCCTCCCCGCTCGCCCCTCGGTGCAGCCCTGTTTCGGTCAGGATCGACGGCTGTGATCAACGAGGTCGACGAGACCCTGCGGGCCGTGGTGAAGAGCGAGATTCTGAGCGGGACGGATGTGGACGTGGTGTTCGACGCCCCGACGCGCGACTGGGCCTCGCGGCGCAACAAGCCCACCCTCGACCTGTACCTCTACGACATCCGGGAGGACCTGCGGCGCCGCGAGACCGGTTTCATCGAGCGCCGCAACGACAAGGGCATCGTCGAGGAGCGGCGTGAGCTGCCCCGCTTCTTCAAGCTGTCCTACCTGATCACGGCCTGGACGCAGCGCCCCGAGGACGAGCACCGTCTCCTGTCGGCGGCCCTGGGCCTGTTCATGCGCTACGACTACATCCCGCCCGACTACATGACCGCCATCCTGCGCGAGACCGAGGCGCCGCTCCTGGTGCAGATCGCCTACCCGCCGCCGGAGAACCGGCAGGTCTCCGACGTATGGTCGTCGCTGGGCGGGGATCTCAAGCCGTCGGTCGACCTGGTCATCACCCTGCCCATCCGACCCGACCTGTTCCTCGAGGTGGCCCGGGCGGTCATGGCCCCGCTCCGGCTCCACACCACCGCCCAGAAGACCCTCGAGGCCGACGACGGGTACCGCCAGCTCCGTCCGGCCGACCAGCCCGACCCAGCCGGCCAACCCGAACCCGTCGCTGAGAAGGATCCGGCCGCGACGTCGGCCCCGGCCCCGGCCGGGGCTCGCCCCAGGCGCGGCGGCGCAGCCCCGGCCAAGTGACCGCGGAGGCGGCGGCCGGCCCGGCGACGGCGCCGGCCCGGCTGCGCGCCGTCCAACCCTCGGCGTCGTACCTCCTGGCCCGCCTGGCCGTCGTGGAGGGCCGGGTCCGGGCGCTGGTCGCCCGGCGCCGCAGCGACGACCCGGCGCCTGACGATCCCTTCCGGGGCCTGTACATCTCCGACGAGCAGGTGGACCGCATCCTCGCCGCCGGGACGGCGTCGAGGGTCATCGACTGGGATGACGGATCGGCGCTGGTCGACCTCGAGGAGGAGGCGGCAGCGCTCGAGACGGCCGGGGGGGCCATCCGCCTGCGAGCGCTGGCCCGCCGGGCCAATCTCGACGACCTCGACATCGATCTGCTGCTCGTGGCCCTGGCCCCGGACCTCGACGTGCGCTTCGAGAGGCTCTACGGCTACCTCAACGATGACGTGTCCCGCCGGCGGGCCTCGGTGGCCTTGGCCATCGAGCTCACCGGGATATCGCCGTGGTCGGCCGAAGCCCGGTCCCGGCTCTCGCCGAGCGGCGCCCTGATCCGCAACGGGATGGTCGCGGTGGAAGACACCGACCGGCCCTTCCTGTCGAGGACCCTCAAGGTGCCCGACCGGGTGGCCGCCCACCTGCTCGGCGGCGACGAGCCCGACCCCGAGGTGGGCCCCCTGCTCGACGCGCCGATAGGGCGGCCCTCGGGCCGTCTGACCGACGCCCTGGCCGCGGCCCTGAGGCAGGGCGTCGGCCTGGTCTACCTGCGCGAGAAAGCCGGGGCGTCGGCCGCCGCGGCGGCTGCCGCGGCGCTCGAGTCGACCGGCCGGGCGCCGCTCGTGTTGGACCTGCGCCGGGTTCCCCCCGAGGACCTGGCCCGGCTGGTCCACCTGGTCCGTCGGGAAGCCCTGCTCGAGGGGGGTGGCATCGTCGCCGGACCCCTCGACGTGATCGAGGACCGGGCCGGCAGCGCGACGCGGGCCTTGACGGGGGTGGTCGAAGGGGCGCAGAGCGCCGAGGCCGTTCCCCTGGTCCTCTACGGGCGCATCGGTTGGGAGCCGGCCTGGAGCCGTAGCGTTCCGCTCCTCGCCGAGGTGGAGCCCGAACCGGCCGCCGCCCGACTCGACTTCTGGCGCCAGCGCCTCGGTGAGGCCTCGGACGCCATCTCCGCCACCGAGGTGGCGGGTCAGTTCCTGCTGTCGTCGGATCAGGTGGCGCGGGCCGTCGATGCGGCCCGTCTGCACGCCCTGATGGACGGTGGTGAGGTCAGAGCCGAGCACCTGCGCTCCGGGGCCCGGGCCCAGAACGGGGCGGGTCTGGAGCGCCTGTCGCGGCGGATCCACCCCCACGTCGGCTGGGACGATCTGGTGCTCGCGTCGTCCACCGCCGACGCCCTGCACGAGCTGGCGGCCCGGGCCGGCCAGCGCACCCGGGTGCTCGACGAGTGGGGTATGCGGCCGGGGGGAGGAAGGGGGCGAGGTATAACCGTCCTGTTCGCCGGTGACTCCGGGACCGGCAAGACCATGTCGGCCGAGGTCGTCGCCGGTGACCTCGGCCTCGATCTGTACACCGTCAACCTGGCCACGGTCGTGGACAAGTACGTCGGTGAGACCGAGAAGAACCTGGAACGGATCTTCACCGAGGCCGACGGGGTCAACGCGGTGCTGCTATTCGACGAGGCCGACGCCATCTTCGGTAAGCGATCCGAAGTGAAAGATGCCAACGACCGCTACGCCAACATCGAGGTGGCCTACCTCCTGCAGCGCATGGAGACCTTCGACGGGATCGCCATCCTGGCCACCAACCTGCGGGCCAACGTGGACGACGCCTTCGCCCGGCGTCTCGATCTGATCGTGGACTTCCCGAGCCCCGACGAGCAGCTGCGGCGGGCTCTGTGGGACCGTTGCCTGTCAGCCGGTGTGCCCCGAGGCGACGATCTCGACCTGGACTTCTGCGCCCGCTCGTTCGAGCTGTCGGGTGGCAACATCCGCAGCATCGCCGTCACCGCCGCCTACGCCGCCGCCGAGTCCGGTCGCCCCGTGGCCATGCTCGACCTGATCCGGGCCATCCAGCAGGAGTACCGCAAGCTGGGCCGCCTGGTGGTCCCGGGCGAGTTCGGCCGGTATTTCGCCCTGCTGGAGGGCTGATGGCCGGGGCGGTGGGGGGTTCGGACGGGCCGGCCGGTCACGCGCCGCTGCGCCGAGGTCGGCCCCCGGTCCCGGCGGTCACCAGGACCGACCAGGCATCTGAGTCCGGCGACGTCGACTCGCTCGACTGGCAGAAGCGCTTCGGTAACGCCGCCGTCGGGTCGGTCCTCGCCGCCTCGCGCGGCGACCTCGTCCGCCAAGTGGTGGGCTCACCCGGGCGGCCCATGGAAGCCGACGCCCGCAAGCTGGTCGAGGAGACGACCGGCGCCGACGCGTCAGGTATCAGGGTCCACGACGGGCCCGAAGCGGCCCGGGCGGCGCACGCCGTGGACGCCGAGATGTTCGCCTCGGGGGACCATCTGGTCGCACCCAAGGGTCTGGACGTCACCACCCGCGAGGGCGCCTTCAAGACCATCCACGAGGTGCACCACATCGTCAATCAGCAGGCCAAGGGGCCCGTCGAGGGCACCGAGACCGGGGACGGCCTGAAGATCTCCGACCCCGGTGACCACCACGAGCGGGAAGCCAATCGCGCCGCAGCGCACGCCGTCGGTCGCCACTTCGGCTCCTGACCGCTGCCCCTTGGGGCATATCTGCTGCCCGTTGAGGCAGTTACTGTTTCCCGTACACCCGCCCTCCTGCACCTTCCGCCAGGAGGGTCGGAGGGGGCATTCTCTGAGGGACCGTCACTAGGAGGAGGCACATGCCGACCTATCTGTCCCCGGGCGTCTACGTCGAGGAAACCGATTCGGGCGCTCGGCCCATCGAGGGCGTGGGCACCGCCGTCGCCGCCTTCGTCGGCCTGGCCAGCGCCGGACCGTTCAACACCCCGACGTTGGTGACCAACTGGAGCCAGTTCACCACCACCTTCGGCGACTTCGTCGCCGGCTCCTACCTCCACCACTCCGTCTACGGGTACTTCCAGAACGGTGGCGGGGCCTGCTACGTCGTGCGCATCGGTGGTGAGGCAGCCGCTCCGGCCAACGCCAGGGCCGAGCTGACCGCCGCCGCCGGCGGGGCGGCCGGAGCCAGCGCCGGAGCTTTCCGGGTACAGGCCCTCACCGAGGGCAGCGGCGGCAACGACATCTCCGTGGAGATCGCCGACACCACCGCCGAGGGAGCCCCCGAGGACGCCTTCAAGCTGATCGTGAAGAAGGGCAGCCGGGTCGAGGAGACCTTCGACAACCTCTCGCCCAAGAAGGGCAAGCAGAACGTCGCCACCGTCGTCAACGCCCAATCCAAGCTGATCCGCGTCGAGGATCTCGGCGTCGCCGCCGAGTCGGTGGCGCGTGGCACCGTGGCCCTGTCGGGGGGCGGCCTGCCGGCCACCACCAGCCTGGCCCCCGACGACTACGTCGGAGACTCCTCCGACCGCACCGGCTTCGGCGGCCTCGAGGCGGTGGACGAGATCACCATGGTGTGCGTGCCCGACCTGATGTCGGCCTACCAGAACGGCATGATCGACATGGAGGGCGTGCAGGCCGTGCAGCTGGCCATGATCGCCCACTGCGAGCTCATGGGCGACCGGGTCGCCATCCTGGATCCGCCCCCGGGGCTCAACGCCCAGCAGATCAAGGAGTGGCGGGTCGACAAGGTCGGGTACGACTCCAAGTACGCGGCCCTCTACTGGCCGTGGGTCAAGGTCATGGACCCGGCGACGGGCACCAACCAGTTCGTCCCCCCGAGCGGGCACATGGCCGGTATCTGGGGTCGCACCGACGACACCCGCGGGGTGCACAAGGCCCCGGCCAACGAGGTGGTGCGCGGTGCCATCAACCTCGAGCTCAACATCACCAAGAACGAGCACGACCTGCTCAACCCCGTCGGCATCAACTGCATCCGGGCCTTCCCCGGACGCGGCATCCGCGTGTGGGGCGCCCGGACCCTCTCGTCGGACCCGGCGTGGCGCTACCTGAACGTCCGGCGGCTGTTCAACTATCTGGAGGAGTCGATCCTCAACGGCACCGACTGGGTGGTGTTCGAGCCCAACGACTACGCCCTGTGGTCCAAGATCCGCCGCACCATCTCCGGCTTCTTGGTCAACGAGTGGCGCAAGGGTGCGCTGTTCGGCCTCTCGCCGGCCGAGGCCTTCTACGTCAAGTGCGACGCCGAAACCAACCCGGCCGAGGGCATCGACGCCGGGCAGGTCGTCTGCGAGATCGGGGTCGCTCCGGTCAAGCCGGCCGAGTTCGTGATCTTCCGTCTGTCCCAGTACTCGGGCGGCGCCGCCCTAGTGAACGAGTAGAGACCAAGGAGCTATAGGAACCATGGCAGGATTTTCCGACTACGACTCAGCCGGTACCCACAAATTCGGTTTCACCATCGACGGCATCGAGAGCCGCAGCATCAAATCGGTGGACGGCCTCTCGATGAAGCTCGAGAAGGTGGAGACCAAGTCCAACACCCTCGACGGCAAGCCGGTCCACAAGGTATGGGCCGGTAACCGGGTCTACCTCGGCCAGCTCAACATCACCCGAGTGATGACCGACGACCCGAGCTGGGACGTGTGGTTCAACATGGCGGTCAAGGACGTCAAGACGGCCCGTAAGAACGGTGTGGTCTCGGTCTACAACCAGGAGGGGCTCCCCACTCGGGAGTACACCTTCAAGAACGCCTGGCCGATCGAGCTCAAGGTGACCAACATGAACGCCTCGACCTCGTCGCCCATCGAGGAGACCATCACCATCGTCTACGAGGAACTAGTTGCCACCAACGGGTGATACTGCCCGCTTGGTAGGTCCTCGACTACGACGGAACCGTGTAGATGCGTAGAGGTTCACCTCCGTCCCAAGGGGACGAGCCGGGCGCCGAGGCCGCTCAGGTGCCAGTGGCACCTGAGCGGCCTCCGGTCCCGATGTCGCGCCCCGAGCCGTTGCGCACGGTGTTCGAGTTCGAGTTGCCCCGGGGCTACCTGGACCCGGCCGGTGTGCTCCACAAGACCGGAGCGATGCGCCTGGCCACGGCGCGCGACGAACTGCTCCCACTCTACGACGACCGGGTGCGGAGCAACCCCGCGTACCTCACGGTGGTGCTGCTGTCCCGGGTGATCACCCGGCTCGGCACCCTCGAGGAGGATGACGTACGGGCGTCGGTGGTGGAGAATCTGTTCGCCTCGGACCTGGCCTTCCTCCAGGACCTCTACCGGCGGATCAACACCGAGGGCCACAGCCGGGCGGCCGTGCAATGCCCCGCCTGCGGTGAGCGTTTCACCGTCGATCTCGCCGGTGGACGCCAGGGGGCGTCATGAGCGTCTACCCCTCGGACCGCCTGTTCGAGGAGGTCGCCTACGTCGCCTACCACTTCCACTGGTCGCTCGACGAGATCCTCGATCTCGAGCACCCCGTCCGGCAACGCTTCGTGGCCGAGATAGCCAAGATCAACCAACGATTGTCCGAAGAGAGGGAGTGATCGGCGATGGGCCTGCTCAACCGGCGCCGTGCCCCTTCCGGTGCTGATAGCAGCCGGGATGCCGCCCCCGAAACACCGCTGAACCCGACCGAACCGCCTGCCGACAGGGGGCCCGTGATCCGCGCCTCGGACCTCCACCGGGTCCCGGAATGGGCCAAGGTGGCGCCCATGCCGCTCTCCCTGCCGCCGATGCCCGACATCGTGTCGAAGCAGTTCGACCGGTCCCTGGTCTCGTGGCAGCCCCCCGCCCGCTTCATCGGTGAGATGGGTCACCTGGTCACCGATTCGGCTCCGACGGGCATCATCGAGGGCCTGGTTGTGGTGACGCCTGCTCCGCCCGTCGAGCCGGCGCCGACGTCGGACGGGTCGCCGGCGCCGGCGGCCAGCCTCCCGTTGGCCACGCCGCCTGTGGCCGACCAGGACCGGCCTCGCCGGCGGGACCGCTACACCACCCGGCGAATCGAATGGGCCGACCCCAGGGACGCCGTGCCGGCCGAGCCCGAACTGGCCCCGCTCCGCCCTGAGACGCCCGACGAGAGCGTGACCCCGGCAGTGCCGGTCGACCCCGAAGCGGTCCTCGCGCCGGGACCTGAGGCCCCCCTCGGGAGCCCTTCGGGCTCCAGCGGCCATGTGGGTGCGACCGACCTCCGGCCCGAGCCGTCCGAGGAGTCCGAGGAGTCCGAGGAGTCCGCCGAGCTGATCGGGCGGCAACCGCTCGTCGCGCCGAGCCCGCCCATCACCGTCCCGCTGGCCCCCGAACCCGAGCTGGGGCGGTTCATGCGGGCACCCGTCCCCGCCGACATGCCGCTCGCCAGCCTTCCGTCGTCCCCGCTGCCTCGTAGCGAGGTGCGCACCATCGCCTCCCCACCCGGGTCAGGCGCGCCGCCCGCCCAGGACTTGGCCAACCAGGCGGACGAGCCGGCCCCGCCGGTCACGGGCGCGCCGAGCGCCTCGGCCGCGACGGCCCCGCCAGCTGCGACGCTCCCCGGGGAGTCCGCGGCCCTGCCCTCCACCGGGCCCGTCCCCGGTCCCGCCGCGCCGGCGACGGCGACGCCGGCAACCACCGGACTCGTCGGTGACCGGCCACTCGCCGGGTCCGACCCCGCACCCCTCACCCCGGTCGTCCCTCTGATCGGGGCCGACGTCGGCGAGCCCGGAGGTCCCGGGGCGTCGGGTGATCTTCCCCTGGCCACCGCTTCGGGCCCGGTGCGAGCAGGAGCGGGTGGGACTCGGATCCGCCGTCTCGACGGGCCGCCGACCGCCTCGGAAGTACTGGGGGAGGCGGCCAAACCCGCTCCGGTCGAACCCGGGCCGACGGCCGCCGAGGCCGGCGCCGCTCCGGACGTCCCGGCACCCTCGGCCGGGGATGCGCCGACGGGCGGCCCGATCGCCTCCGTCGAGCCCGCCGCCGTCCCCGCCGCGCCCCCGGCCGACGTCGGCGTGGTGGCGCCGCTGCTCGGCCAGGTTACGCCGCCGGCCGGCGCCAGTGACGTCCGGGCCGGTAGCGCCCCAGACGTTGGCCCGGACAGCACCGCCACGACCACGCCGCTGGTCCTGCCGTCGCCGAGCCCGACCCGACGCGGTCTCGGCGAGCCGATGGAGCACCTGCCGCCCACCGCCACCCCCTGGGACATCACCAGGATGACCCGCGACCAGCAGCTCCGGATGTCGCGCGACCTTCTGCAGGGACGCATCGCCGCCGCCAGCCGCAACCAGCTGCCCGGGTCTCTTGGCTCCCCGCTCGGGGTGCCCGCCGCCCCCGGAGCCGAGCCGTCCCCCGGCCTGGCCCCCATGCCCGCCGTCGCCGTCAGGAGGGCTTTTCCCCCGCCGCCGGTCTACGCCGGCAGCGAGCTCCCGCTCGCCCGCCTCGAACCGCTGGGCCGGCCCCCGGTCGGTCTGGTCCCGGCTGATCTGCCCGACGACGGCGGCTACCAGGCCCCCCTGCTCGGAGCCGAACCGCTGACGTTTCCCGAAGCCGAGACCGGGGAGGGATCCACCCAGGAGGGGCAGCAGGCCCGCCAGGTGGTCGGCCAGCGCTTCGGGGTCGACCTCTCCGGGGTCCCGATCGACCGTAGCCCCCAAGGTGCCATGGAGGTAGCCCGCCTGCGGGCCAGGGCCATCACCAGCGATGGAGGGGTCGTCATCCCGGCATCGGTGGGCAGCCTGGACGTAGGCCCGGGCCGAGCCCTGCTGACCCACGAGCTGACCCATGTGGCGCAGAGAGCCCGTTTCGGCAGCAGCCTCCCGTCCGAGGACTCACCCGCCGGCCAGGTGCTGGAGGCCCAGGCGCTCCAGGCGGAGATGACCCTCAACACCGGCCCGGTGATCCGCAGCACCATCGAACCGCCCCCGGGCGGCCCGCGGCCGACGACCTGGACCGGGGTGCTCAACTCGCCGTCCGAGGCGGGGTCGACGGGAGTGCCCCTGCCGCTGGCCGGCCCCGGCTCGCCTGGTCTCGACGCCGACGCCTTGGCCAACACCATCCTCGAGCGGCTCTCGGAGATCACCAGCGGGGGACCGGTGACCCAGCCGTTCCAGGGTCCGGCTCCGGCGCTGGCACCGATTATGTCGGCCCCCGCCCCGGTGGCCGTAGGAGCGGTCCAACGAGCCGGGGAGGACCTTCCCGCTCAGGCGACCGTAGCGGAGCCCCCCGTGCCGCAGACCGGGGTCGGCGAAGGCGAGTTGGAGCGACCGAGTGACGAGGACCTGTCCAACCTGAGCAGGTGGCTGTACCCGTGGATCAGGTACCGCTTGCGCGGCGAACTGCGGGAGGACCGGGAACGGGCCGGCCTGCTGACCGATCACTACAGGAGGTGGTAGCAGATGTCCGACGCAGGAGGCGGCGGGCCTGATTTCTCCAATTCCGGTGACGGCCCGGAGGAGTCCGCCGGGCAGGCCGAGTCCGAGGGGAACGCCCAGTACGAGCACAGCGCGGCCGGCGCCCAGAGTTTCTCCAATTCCGGTGACGGCCCGGAGGAGTCCGCCGGGCAGGCCGAGTCCGAGGGGAACGCCCAGTACGAGCAATCGGCGGCCGGAGCCCAGGACTTCGCCAACGTCGGGCTCGACCACTTCAACCCCTCCTACGCGCCGCTGATCCCGACACCCATGCAGGCCGGGATTCGCTACAACGACGCGGTAGGCATCAGTGTCTTCTTCAAGGTCCAGGTTGACGCCGTCGATCTCGGTTCTTGGAGCAAGTGCTCCGGTCTCGGTATCACCCTCGGCTACGACTCCCGCAGCGAGCAGGGAATGACCCTCATCGAGCACCACCTCCCCAAGAGCCTGACGTACACCAAGATCACCCTGCAGAGACCGCTCACCAGCGACTGCCGGGTGGCCATGGAGTGGATCACCGCCTACCACATGCTGCCGATCCCGACCACCGCGCAGATCACCTGCATGGACCAGGCGGGGAGGACCATTGCGGTCTGGGACATGCTGGGCGTCACCCCCGAATCGTGGAAGGGACCAACCTTCGACTCGACGGCCGGTACCGCCACCATCGCCATGGAGGAGCTCTCCTTTCACCATCAGGGTTTCCTGTAGCCGAGGAAGGTCGTTCGAACAATGTCCAACCCAGCAAACGCCGCCGGTATCGCCTCCAGCGCGGTCAGCGCCTACCTGCAGACCACCGACTACCCGCTACCGCCCATCACCTTCCAGTACAACCCGTCCGGGCTGAAAGAGGACATCGAAGCCCGCTTCCGCAAGAACAGCTTGCCGTCTCGCCCCGGCGGCAGTGGGCAGATTTACATCGGCACCGGACCGTCCAGCATGAACGTGGCCATCCAGCTCGACGCCTTTGCCATCCCGCCGGTGCCGCCGACGGCGGTCATCGAGCAGCTCAAGGTGATGATGAACCCCACCTTGATATCCCTCGGACAGGGCCAGGGGCGGCCTCCCATGGTCATGTTCGGCTGGGGGGCCAACGTCATCATGGACCAGGCGGTGATCACCAAGCTGTCCATCAGCCACGAGCGTTTCCTGCTCGGGGTGCCCACCAGGGCCACCGCCACGGTCACCCTCATGTCCGTGCCGCTCGGGAACCTGCCCGGGACCAACCCGACCTCCGGGGGTCTGGCCACCCGCCGTACCCGCACCGTGGTGGAAGGAGACTCCCTGGCCTCCATCGCCTATCAGGAGTACGAGGACCCGAACTACTGGCGGGCGCTGGCCGAGGCCAACGACATCGATGATCCCATGAGGGTCAAGACGGGGATGGTCCTGCTCATTCCGGAGAAGCGGGATGCCCAGACCCTCCTCGGGGAGACGGTCTAGATGTTCGGAGGTGTGACCAGCTCGGAGTGCCAGGTCCTGGTCGACTTCGTGCCGCTCAACCCCCTCGTGCAGCAGCAGCTCGTCCACGTCGAGGTCGACAGCACCATGTACGTGCCGTCGCAGGCCAAGTTGGTCTTCAGGGGTTACCCTGACGACATTCTCCTGCCGGGAGGGCTCCAGCTGGCCGTACCGCTCAACGTGGCAGTCAGCAGCAACGGTGTGCCGACCCCCCTCATCACCGGCGAGGTCACCTCGGTCGAGGTGGAGCACTCACACGGGGACACCCTCACGGTGGTCAAGGGCATGGACAAGTCGCATCGCCTGATGCACGGCACCAAGACCATGGCCTACCCCGAGATGACCGCCTCGGACGTGGTGACCATGCTGGTGGCCCAGGCCGGTCTGGTACCGGGTGAGATCGTCCCGACCACCAACGTCTACCCGTGGCTCACCCAGGCCAATGTCAGCTCGTGGGTGTTCATCCAGCAGCTGGCCGCCCGGGAGAATTGCGTGGCCTACTGCGACGCTCTCGGCCTGTTCAACTTCGGCCCCATGACCAGGCCCGAGGAGACCGATCCCCCCTCGCTCACCTACATGGTCCCGCCCATGGGTACCCAACTCGTGTTGGGCACCAACCTCATCAAGCTGCGGGCGGTGGTGAACGGCGCCGAGCAGGTCCCCGCGGTGACCGTCACCGGCTACAAACCCGACGAGGAACTTCCACTCATGGGGGTGTTCGCCACGGTGCCCTCCAGCTCCCAGAGCATCGACCCCGCGACCCTCCCGCCCGCAGTGGCCGAGGAATTCGGGGCCGAGCCGTTCTTCGACGCCAGCCGCCCCTTCGATGACGAGGGGCCGGCCGAGACCTATGCCGAGTCCATCGCCGCCGATATCGCCGGGTCCCTGGCCGAGATCGAGGGCGAGTGCATCGGCAACGCGTCCATCCTGGCCGGTGAGGCCGTGACCGTAGGGATGGCCGGCCAGCCCTTCGACGGCTACTACGTCTGCTCTGCGGCCCGTCACGTCTTCGACTACGAAGGCGGTGGCTACACCACCTGGGTCACCGCCGGTGGGTACAAGGACCGCTCCCTGCTGGCCCTGAGCTCCGGTGAGGCACCCAACGACCGGATACGCCCGACCATAACGGGACTGGTGGTGGGCCGGGTGGTGGACAATATGGACGAGGAGGGCCAGGGGCGGGTCAAAGTGATGCTCCCGTGGCTGTCGGAGGGCTACGTGAGCGCATGGGCCCGGGTCATGCAGATCGGGGCCAGTGCCGCCGGGAGCGGGTTCCTGTGGATGCCGGAGGTGGGCGACGAGGTTCTGGTCGGCTTCGACCGGGGTTCCGTGGACAACCCGTACGTGATCGGCAATCTCTACAACGGCCTCGCCAAGCCGCTACCCGGTCCGGCCATCGAAGGGGTGGTCGGGAACCGGCGGATCGCCTCGCGCATGGCCCACACCATCCAGTGGAACGACGGGCCCGAGAAGATGGGCATAAGCATCATGACCGCCCCCGCCGAGTCGCCGCCGCTGTCGGTCATCCTCGACAGCGACGAGACCAAGATCACCATCAACTCGTTGGGAGAGATCGAGATCACCGGGGCGGCGGTGGTCAAGATCGCCTCCACCGCCGAGCTGACCCTCGACGCCCCGACCATCTCCATCGGCAGTGAGGACACCCTCAACGTGAGCATCACCGCCGAATCGGTGGCGGTGGGCAGCGCCACCACCACCGAGGTGTCGATCGGCAGCCCCGACGCCGAGGTGAGCGTGAGCGGGGCTTCGGTCAGCCTGGGGCTGGGCTGAAATGGCCGAGAGCTTCATAGGCAAAGGGTGGAGCTACCCCCTCCGCACGGACGCCTCGGGTGGGATATCCCTCGTCAGCGAGGACAGCGACATCTCTCGGGCCATACGCCTGATCCTGGCCACCGTGCCCGGCGAGCGACCCATGAGACCCGGCTTCGGGTGCGGCATCCACGATTACGTGTTCGCTCCCGCCGACGCCACCACCGCCGGTTTGATCTCGGTCGAGGTCAAGCGGTCACTGGCGTTCTGGGAGCCGCGCATCGAGGTCAACTCGGTGGACGTGACCGTCGACCAAGTGGCGCGCAACACGCTGTACATAAACATCTCGTACCAGAAGAAGGGCTCCTACGACCCGCGGAACCTGGTCTTCCCCTTCTACCTCATCAACGAAGAGGAGTGAACTAGATGGTTCTGCCGGCACCCAACCTGGATGACCGCCGCTTTCAGAATCTCGTGGACGAGTCCAAGCGCCTGGTCCAGAGGCGCTGCCCCGAGTGGACCGATCACAACGTCTCGGACCCGGGGATCACCCTCATCGAGACCTTCGCCTACATGACCGACCAGCTGCTCTACCGGCTCAACCGCATGCCGGAGCGCAACTACATCAAGTTCCTGGAGCTGATCGGTGTCCGGCTCCTGCCGCCTTCGGCCGCCTCCGCTCGGGTGACCTTCTGGCTGTCGGCCCCCCAGGAGACCACGGTCGTGGTCCCGGCGGGGGTCGAGGTGGCCACGCCGCGCACCGAGGCCGTCGGATCGGCCGTGGCCTTCACCACCACCGAGGCCCTCGACATCGTGCCCAGCCAGATGGAGTACGTCGGCTCCATCCCGACGGGAGGCACCTGGCGCAACCACACCGACTCGATCAAGCTGTCGGCCTTCTCGTGCTTCTCACCTCAGCCCGTGCCCGACGAGGTTCTGTTGATCGGTCTCACGTCGGCTGTCCCCAATTGCGCCATCAGCCTGAGGTTCGACTGCAACGTAGAAGGCATCGGGGTCAACCCCGACTGGCCGCCGCTGGCCTGGGAGGCCTTCGACGGGGAGAGCTGGGTGGCCTGCGAGCTCGATCGGGACACCACCGGCGGCCTCAACCGGGCCGGCCAGGTCGTCCTCCACGTCCCTTCGTCGCATACCGCGTCGGTCGAGCACGGGCTGCGCGCCGGCTGGGTGCGAGCCCGAACCACCACCCCCGAGGAAGGTCAGCCCTTCTACAGCAACTCACCTCTGATCAAGCAGATCGAGGTTACGACCATCGGCGGGACCTGCGACTCCGTGCAGGCCGAGATCGTCGAGGAGGACGTGGTCGGCATGTCGGAGGGGGTGCCCGGCCAGCGTTTCCTGGTGTCGCGCGTGCCGGTGGTGCCGTGGGACGAGCCCGTCGTCCTCGAGGTCTCCGACGAGGAGGAGGGATGGCAGGAATGGTCGCAGGTCGAGGAGTTCTCCCAGAGCGAACCCGAAGACCGCCACTTCGTGCTCGACTACGTGACCGGCGAGCTGCTGCTCGGGCCTTCGGTCCGCACCCCTGACGGCGGCCTCATCCAGTACGGGGCCGTTCCCGCCAAGGGCGCGGTGCTGCGCGTCCGCCGGTACCACACCGGAGGAGGGCGCCAGGGCAACGTCGCCGCAGGGAGCGTCCGGGTGTGCCGCACGACCATTCCCTACGTGGCCCGGGTGGAGAACCGCTACCCGGCGACCGGTGGGGTCGACGGGGAGGATATCGAAGAGGCCAAGGTCCGGGGCCCGATCGTGATGCGCACCCTCGGCCGGGCCGTGACCGCCGAGGACTTCGAGCAGCTGGCCCGCGAGGCGGCCCCCGAGGCGGCCCGCATCAAGGCCGTTCCGGCCGCCACAGACGACGAGGCCGGCGGGGTGAGGGTCTTGGTGGTGCCCGCCGTCGCCGACGACGAGGACGGTCGCCTGTCCTTCGAGCAGTTGGTGCCCCCGGCCGAAACCCTGGCCAACATCGCCACCTTCCTCGATGGACGTCGGACCATCGGCTCGCGGGTGCTGGTGGAGCCGCCGGCCTATCAGGGCGTGACCGTCGTGGCCATGATGAAGGCCCGGCCGTGGGCCGACCCCGGCCGTCTGCAGCGGACCGCAACCGACGCTCTCTACGCCTACCTCCACCCCATCACCGGCGGGCTCGACGGCAACGGGTGGGCCTTCGGCCGTCCGGTGCACATGGGGGAGATCTACGCCCTGCTGCAGCGTCTGCCCGGCACCGAGCTGGTCGAGGACGTGCGGCTGTTCGCCGCCAACCCGATCACCGGGGAGCGGGGGGCCGCCGCCCAGCGCGTCGAGGTCGCCCCCAACGCGCTGGTCTTCTCCTACCAGCACCAGGTCCGGGTGGAGGAGTCGGCGTAGTGTCCATGGTCCTTCCGGAGGCGGGCCATCCAACCGCGCCCGAAGTCGAGGTCGGCCCCGCCGCGGGCCGTGGTTGGGTCGAGGGCCTCCCGACACCGCGTCCATTGATCGAGCAGGTCCCGGCCTCGCTCCAGGAGGACGAGTTCTGTGGCCGGCTCCTGGCGGCCTTCGACGAGGTCCTGGCCCCGGTGTTCAACACCTTGGACTGCTTCGACGCCTATCTCGACCCGGCTCTGGCCCCCGAGGACTTCATCGACTGGCTGGCCGGGTGGGTCGGCCTCGACGTGGATGAGACCTGGACGGTCGAGCGTCGGCGTCGGCTGATCCTGGAGGCCGTCGGTCTCTACCGGCTGCGGGGGTCCATCGCCTCGCTCGTATCCCACGTCGAGTTGTACTCCGGTGTCACGCCGACGGTCGAGGACAACGGGGGCTGCAGCTGGTCCCAGAACGCCGGCTCGGCGCTGCCCGGCACGTCGCGTCCCTACCTGAAGGTGCGCCTCCAGGTGGACGACGACGCCGATATCCGGCGGGGCACGCTGGCCCGGATCATCGACGCCAACCGGCCCGCCCACGTGCCCTTCGAGTTGGAGCTGGTGGCCGGCGGGACCGAGGTCCAGGCCGCCGGCGACACCGGCGAGCATGGCGCCGTGGGTGCTCCCGGAGCCGTCGCCCTCCCCGGCTCGGAGTACATCGAGCTCGCCCCCCAGACCCCGGGCGACACCGAGGAGCTCGAGGCGCCCGCCGACAGCCGCATCGACGACGAAGAGGCGACGGACTGACCGGTGGCGCATCCCGACCCGCCTCGGCCGGGCAAGCTCGTCGCCGGGCTGAAGGCGCCGGGCGTCAAGGGCCTGCCCGGCGTCGGCAAACTTCCCGGCGCCAAAGCGGCTTCGGGCGCCAAGCGCGCTGAACCCCATCCCGGAACGAGGCCGGGGTTCGAGTCGCACATGACCCCGGGCCGGTTCCCGGGCGCGTCGGGACCGGCGGCTGGCCGGGCCGGCGCCGGCGGCCGGTCGCGACGGGGCGGGGCGGCCGGGGCGGCCGGGATCGCCGGGGTGGTGGCCGTTCCCGTGGCCTTCTGGATGGTCAGTGACGCCGCCTCGAAGGGCGACTTCAAGGGGCTGTCGGAGGGTGCCCAGATCCGGAGGGAGATAATCCGCCAGCAGATGGCGGCGCGGGCCGCGCCCGTACGCAGCGCCCTGCTGCGCTCCAAGCAGTCGGCGGCCAAGGAGATCGTCCCCGGTCTGGACCGGATGAAAGCGGCGGCCAAACAGGTCAAGGCCCAGGACGTAGCCAAGGCCAAGCAGGCGGCCGCCCCGCTCCAGGAGGTGGCCAAGCACGACAAGCAGGTCCTCAAGGGCATCGCCCAAGCGGACAAGAAGAAGCTCGTGGCCGCCCTGGCCCCGACCAAGAGCGCCCTGTTGCGCCAGAAGACCCAGCAGGCCAAGAACCTGAATCCGGCCGCTACGCAGTCCAAGCAGCTCCTCGCCAGCGCCCGGTCGGCGGGCAAGTCGGCCGCGTCGGCGGCCAAGTCGGACGCGTCGGCGGCCAAGAAGTGGGCGGCGCAGACCTCCGCCCCGGGTCGTCAGCTGGCCAGCAAGGAGATGCAGGCGGTGAAGAAGGTCGCCGGAGCTGACAAGAAGGCCGCGATGAAGGCCCTGGCCCCCACCAAGAGCGCCTTGCTGCGGGAGAAGAACCTCACCAAGCAGCGCCTGGCCCCCCTCAAGTCTACGATTGGCCGGGACGCGCAGGGCATCCGCAAGGACATGAGTGGAGCGAAGCAGGCGGTGAAGTCGAGCAGGGCGGCGGCTGATTTCAAGAAGGCGGGCGTCGCCGCCAACAAGGGCACCACCAAGGTGGCCAATCGGGTCGGCAAGTGGCTGGCCGGCGGTAGGAGCGTGGGCTAGTGGCTGGATCCGTCAACCCGTCCGGGCAGCCGGTCCAGCTGTCGACGGGACCGCCGACGCTCAGCTACCGGGAGGCGCTGGCCCCCCCGTGCAGCAGCTGTACCAGCTCTCCCTGCTGCACCCACCTCCTGCTGCGCGACTTCCGGATGGACACCATCATGGATGTGGACTACGCCACCTTCCTGCTCAACTTCGAGGGGATCCTGTTGGCCATCCGGCCCGACCGCCAAGTGGATGTGTACCTTTACCAGCCCTGCGGCAACCTCGATGTGGACCGCGGGCTGTGCCAGGTCCACGGGTCGGCTCTGCAGCCGGCGGTCTGCATCACCTACCAGTCGCACACCTGCAGCTACCGCAAGGTGTTCACCACCGACCTCCACGCCGAGAAGCCCCTCCTCGACGCCCACCGGATGGCCTGGCTGGCCGAGCAGATCACCTTCGACGACGACCGTCGCATCAGCGGTTTCCCCGCCTGGGACGACCTGCTCGCCGGTCTGGCCGCTCTGCCGACCGAACGCCGCCCGGCGCCCGCCCGCGGGCCCGATCCCATGGCGGAGGAGTGGCGGTCGGTGGTCCTCGGCCACAAGCCCGACGCCGGGGACCGTCGGGGGGAATTCCACCGTTTCAGCTCGCCCGCCGTCTCCGATCCGTGCGAGGGTTGCGGCGCCTGGTGCTGCCGGACCCTCGTGTTCGACCGCGGCCTGCCCCAGACCTCGTCACAGGTGGAGTTCCTGCGCTACTGCATCGGGTTCCCGAACGTCGAGATCGGCTTGGCTGACACCGGCTGGGCGGTGATCGTGCACGCCACCTGCCGGCATCTCGACGGCAACCGCTGCTCGGTGTACGGTCAGCCCGAGCGCCCCCTCAAGTGTTCCTACTACGACCCCTTCGCCTGCGCCTACCGCGGCCACTTCGGTGTGCCCAACCCCGACGACATAGTCCGGGTCAGCCGACATCACTTCCCGGCGGTGGCCGATTCGGTGGTGTTCGACGGCCTGGGCCGGGTGGTCGCCATCCCGCCGCTCGACGTTCTGCGCGAGCAGGTCGCACGAGCCGAGGTCGCAGCCGCGTCGGCTGCCGACCGCACCTCCTGAGCAAGCCTTGGACAAGGAGCCTTTCCCATGCCGGTGAACGAATCCCTCGAGTACTTCCCGCTGTTCGATCCCGAGACCGCAGCCGACACCCCAGGCATCTCGGTGGCCATCGGCACCCGCGTCGCGGCGGTGGGCACGCCTGACGCCCTCGGCGGTGGGGGAGCCGTGGTCATCTACATGTACTCGGAGGAGCGCAACGCCTGGGGCTACGTGGGGGTGATGGCCGGAGCCAAGATCTCCGGGTCGGAGCAGATCCGCGGCGTGGGGTCCTCCCTGGTGGCCTTCGGCGACACGCTGGTGGTCGGAGCGGCGGGGGACCCCACCACCCCCGGCCGGGTCCTGGTCTTGACCCCCCCGTACGGGGCGTGGAGCTACACCGCCCAGCCGGTCATCTCCGAACTGTCGTACCCCAAGTCGGCCCCCGGGGACCGTTTCGGGGTGTCCGTCGCCCACTGCAGCGACGGCCGGGAGCACTACGTGGCGGTCGGCGCTCCCGGAGCGGCGCCGCCGGTGGGCGCCGGGGCGCCGGGACAGGTCTTGGTGTTCAAGGGGCTGCGCAAGTCCAACGAGCCGTGGAACACCTCGCCCATCCGTAACCCGGACGCGGCGGGAACCGACAGCGACCGTTTCGGGGCGAGCGTGGCCATATCCATGTCCACCGACGGTGCCGGCGGGTCGGACGGGACCGTGACCCTGGCCGTGGGAGCCCCGGGGGCGGGCGAGGGCCAGGGCGCCGTCTACGTGGCCCGCACCTCGGAGGCCGGCACCTGGACCTCCCTCAAATTCGGCGAACCGCTGGTGCCGAGCTTCCCGATGGCGGAGGACTTCAAGACGCAGAACTTCGGAGCCGCAGTGGCCCTGACCGGCGGGTCGGTGCTGGCCGTCGGAGCCCCCAACGATCCGAACTTCGATGATCAGGTCGAAGACACCGGGGCGGTGTGGCTGTTCGGTTTCCAGGACGGTTCGTTCGTGGACTCCGAGAAGCGGCTCTACGGCTCGGTGGGCGGCGGGAACTTCGGTGCCGCGGTGGCCTTCGCCGAGACCCCGCCGGGGGTGAAGTCGGCCACCTTGGCGGTCGGCGCCCCCGGGGCCGGCCCCGGCTCGGCGTTCCGCTTCACCGAGGCCGAGGACGGGTACCAACTCGACGAGGAACTGGCCGCGTTGCCGGGCAAACCGGGCAACCGCTTCGGCGCCGCGGTGTCGGCGTCGGACTACCTGCGGGGTAGATGGGTCATGGTGGCCGCTCCGGGGGTGGCCAAATCGGGCCAGGAGGGTGGCGGTTTCATCTACGCAACCGCCGAGACGCCCCCCACGTGGATGGACATCCCCGCTCTGGTGACCGGACCGCCGCTGCGGTGGGGCGGTCTGGCGCCCGACTGGTGGAAGAAGTTCACACCGGAGATCGCCCGGTATCTGTAGCCGGCCCTGGGCCGGCGGGTAATCGCATCCCGGTGGTTAATCTGCCAGGATCGGGCCTCAGCCGATAGCCGCGCCGATGGGCGCAACTGTGCATGTTTCGAAGAAGCCTCCGGGTCGGGATCGTTCCGGAGGGAAGGGAGCCGTCCGAGTGATTGTTTGCAGCCGATGCGGGTTCCACAACGAGGACTCCGACACGTTCTGCGGCTCGTGCGCGAGCTTCCTCGAATGGGAAGGCCAGAAGGTCGCGGCGCAAGCCCCGGCTCCCGCCCCTCAACCCGAACCCGAACCCGAGCCCGAGACCGAGGCCCATGTGGGCATCATCGATCGGGTCAAGGAAGTGATCGGCATCGGCGACAGCCCCGCTACGGGGGCGCCGGTCGCCGCCGGGCCGGCCGCCACGGCGGTCGAGGAGGTCGCGCCCGCCTCGGTCGAGCCGGAGCCCCCCACCCCCGGCGCAGTGGCCGCCCCGGTCGCCGGAGGTGGCCTGTCGGGCCATGTCGGCGGCCCGGCGAGCGCCGGGGTCCCGGCCCCGCCGTCGACTGGATCGGAGGCCTCCGCGGCCTCGTCGGATCTCGTCCCGCCGGCCCCCGGAGGGGCGGCCGCGCCAGCCGGAGAGGCTCCGGCCTCCCCGGCCCCGCCGTCGCCGGTGGTTGCGCCCGCCCCTGCGGTCCCGCCGTCCGCCCCGCCGGCGGCCCCCGCTCCTTCAGCCGCGCCCGCCCCGCCGGCCGCGGCCACCCCCGCTCCGGCAACACCCGGGCCCGGCCTTTCCGCCCCTGGAGCACCCAAGCGGACGACGGTGACCGAGACTCCGGCTCCGGCCCAATCGAGTGCCCCCGTCCAACCCGGCGGCCCGGTCCAACCCGGCGGCCCGATCCAGCCCGGCGGCCCGGTCCAGCCCGGCCCGGCCGCCCCAGCCGGTGCCGTTGCGACGGCGGGCGGGGGACAGCCGGGACCGGTCGCGCCGGCCGCGGTGCAACCCCAGGCCGTGAAGCCCCAGGCGACCAAAGCGCGCCCGGTGGCCAAGAAGGCCCCCTCGACCCGCCAGATGAACCCCGGCGACAAGGTGTGCGGCCAGTGCGGGGAGGGCAACGACCCCTCCCGCAAATTCTGCCGTCGCTGCGGGGGTTCGCTCGTCGAGGCGGCGGTGTTCCAGCTCCCCTGGTACAAGGCCCTGTGGCGCAAGCTGCTCACCAAGAAGCAGCGCCAGGCGGGCGACCGGCCCAAGATGCGGCGCCGGGCCATCGGCGGTCACGGTGGGTGGTTGACACGAGGTATCGGGACCATCATCGTCCTGGCCATCATCGCCGTGGTCGTGCTGACGTTCATCGGTCCGTGGCACAAGAGCCTGCACGCCCGCGCCGTCCGCTACTACCACGACGTGGTGGGGCAGGTGCATCCGACATACAACCAGTTCTTCGCCCACGCCGCCACGGCCACCAGTTCGGCCGCCGGACACCCCCCCATCAACGCCATCGACGGCGAGATCAACACGTCGTGGCAGTCGGCCGGTACGGTTACCGGGCAGTCGCTCACCGTCCAGTTCGCCCAGGCCACCAACGTGGCCAAGATCGGGCTGCACATCGGTGACCAGGACACTCCACAGTCCTACGAGACCGAACCGCGTCCGGAGAAGATCGAGCTGGTGTTCCACGGAGCCAAGACGGTCACCAAGACCTTGACCGTGACCGACTCCGCCAGCTTCCAGACCTTCAGCGTGTCGGCTGACGGGGCCACGTCGGTAACGTTCAATATCCAGAGCGTGTACGCCGCTACCGGTACCGGTCAGAACGTCTCCATCGCCGAGATCGAGTTCTTCACCAAGACCTGACCGGGGCCGGTCGCCGGTCAACTCCTGTCCTGGCACCCGGCGTGCTCTCCACCCGGGGCGCCGGGGACCCGGGGACCCAGCCCCCGGCGCGCCAACGACCGGGGTGGCCACCGACGGTGCTCGCCGAGGCGACCGGAGTGGTGGACGAACGGCTATTTGTTGGCCGTCCAGTCGCCGGGCGGCCGCTCGGAGTGTCATCGTCGTCTTCTGATCGTTCTGACATGGAGGTTCGATGGGGGCGCAGATCCAGCTGGCCGGTACGGTGCTGGCGGTCGAGCCGGGCAAGACCCTGACCACTGCGGTCACGGTTCGCAACAACGCAGATGTGGTCGACCGCTTCACCTTCGAAGCGCTCGGCCCGGCGGCGCCGTGGGTGACCTTCGCGCCCGAATCACTCTCCCTCTTCCCCGAGGCCACCGGAACGGTCAACGTCATCATCGCCCCCCCGAGGACCTCGGTGGTGCCGGCCGGGGTCGTGGCGTTCGGGGTCAAGGCCATCTCCTCGGAGGACGCCGAAGGCAGCGCCGCCGAGGAGGGGACCCTCGATATCGCTCCCTTCAGCGACGTGACCATGGAGCTGCTGCCCCGTGTCGTGCAGGGGCGGCGGGCCGGCTTGGCCCGGCTGGCCCTGGACAACCGGTCCAACATCGCCTACGAGGCCGAGCTCTCCGGGACCGACCCGAGCGCGGAGCTCAGGTTCGCGTTCAGGCCGGCGGTGGTGTCGGTGCCCCCTGGCGGAGCCGAGTTCGTCCGTGTCCGCATCCACCCCGTCCGGACATTCTGGAAAGGCCCTTCCCGGACCCGGCCCTACAAGCTGTCGCTGGCCGGTCGCGGCGGGTCCCACCCGGCCCAGCTCGGCACCGACGGGACGTTCGTGCAGGGGCCGTTGCTGCCCCGCTGGGCGACGGCTCTGGCCGCCGCGGTCGTGGCGCTGACAGCCCTCGCCGTGCTCCTCTGGTTCGTGCTGGTCAAGCCCGCGGTCCGCTCCACCGCCAAGGACGCCGCCAACCAGTCCCTGGCGGCCGCCGGCCTGCCGACGGGGCAGTCGGGGAGCGGCTCGGGAGGCGGCAACGGGTCGTCCGCCGGTGGGGGATCTTCGGGAGCGGGCACCTCGACCAGCCCGTCCACCGCCGGCTCGTCATCGGCCGTGGGACCCTCGACGGGGACCGCTTCGGCGGCGGTCACCGTCGACGGTTCGAGCGTGGCGTCGGGCAACAGCACCCTGACGATCTACACCGTGCCGGCTGGGCGCACCCTGCAGGTCACCGACATGCTGATCCAGAACGCCGGCGGTGACAACGGCACGCTCACCTTCTCCCGGAACGGCACCGTCCTGATGCAGTGGTCGATGGCCGACTTCCGCGACCTCGACTACCACTGGGTCTCGCCGACGGTGTTCAACAGCGGGGACAAGATGGTCATGACCGTCTCGGGCTGCAGCGCCGCGTGCCACCCCGGGGTCTACTACGCCGGGAACCTGGTGAGAAGCACTTGATCCCCCGGGTCGCGGGCCGGCCTTCGAGGCGCTGGGTCGTCGCGCTGGGCGCGACCGCCCTGGTGTGCTCGCTGCTGCCGGTGGTCCTCGACCGCTCCGGTCGGGCGACGGCCGGGACGGTCGGGGCGGCCTACGGCGTCTACGTGACCAACGGCGCGGGCGAGCTGGCCCTCCCCGCCAATGCCCTGGGATCCCCGCCGGCCAGTGTGATCAACACGGGCGGGGCGTCCACCGTGGGGGCGACCGCGCTCAACACGACGGCCACTCTCGGGGTGGCGACGGTGATCAGACCGTCGACGGTGGCCTACCTGCCGCCCTACGTCAGCATCTTCGAGGTGCCAAGTGGCGCGCCGGCAGGGTTCATCAGCGGTATCGCGCCGGTCGCCTACGCCATGGATCCTCTCGACCCCATGCGGGCCTTCGGCGTCTCGTCGGGGGGCACCGTCTACTCGCTCGTCCTCGGACCGGCGCCCCCCACGTCGACGGTGATCGGCTCGGTGGCCGTCCCCGGCGCGGTGAGCACCTGCGATTCCCTCGCCGTGACCCCCGACGGGTCGACCCTCGTCGCCGGGTGCAACGTCGGGTTGGGCGGTTACCTGGCCTCGCTGGCGGTGACCGGCGGTGCTGCGAGCTACTGGTCCGGTGAGTCGTCGTTCGAAATTCGCGATCTGGCCGTCGAGCCTGGCGGGGGGGAAGTGGTGGTGGCCGCCCAGAACTCCGACGAGGGGGTCACCTACCGACTGGCACTGCCCTTGGGGGCCAACTCGACGACCGACTGGTTCGTGACCATCGGCGCTCTCCTCTACGCCGACAGCATCGCCGTCAGCCGCGACGGAGGGACCGCCTACGTCGGCGGCACCGGGGGGCCCGGGTCGCCCTCGTGGGTCGAGAGCCTGGCCATAGGGGGCAGCGCCGGCTCCGGCGTGGTGACGGTGCCGCTGACAGCTGATCCCAACGGCCAGGGCGGTCTGGTCGGCCTGGCCCTGCTTCCCGACGGGGGAACCCTCCTGGCTGCCGGCCAGAGCGTATCCCCGTTGACGGGGGCGGCAGCCGACCTGGTCTACCCGATATCCACCTCCACCATGTCCGTCGGCCCGGCGAGTATCTCGCTCGGCACGTCGCGTCCTGTCGGTCCCCGGAACATCGCGGTGACGCCCGACCAGGCGCCGGCGGCGGCCCTTGCCCCGGCATCAGGGACGGCCGGCGTTCCGCTGACCCTTGACGCGTCGCCGTCGTCGGTCGCCTACGGCAGCATCACCGGGTTCGCGTGGAACTTCGGGGACGGCACGACGGCCTCGACGTCGGGGCCGACGGTCACCCACACCTTCGGGGTGGCCGGCAGCTACGTCGTGACCGTGACCGAGACCGACGCCGCGGCCAACTCGCTGCCCCCCGCCCCCGGAGGTCTCGGGGCGGTGAACGGGCCGGGCACGACGGCCTATCTGCAGGCCAGCGCCAGCGCCCGCGCCTCCATCGCCGTCGGGGTGGCCCCACCCGGCCAGCCTCCCCCTCCGCTGCCCACGACTCCCCCCGCCTCGGCCGCGACCACCACCTCCACCACCAAGCCGGCTTCGCCGGGCAGCACGTACCGCCCGACCATCGTGTTGGTCCCCACCGTCGGCGACCCCGGGACGATCGTGGAGATCACTGGTGCCGGCTTCCCGCCCGGGGGCAATGTGACGGTGGCGTGGTCGCAGGGGTCGGGACGTTTCACCGAGACCGCGGACAGCCACGGCAACCTGCCTCCTCGTCGCATATCCATTCTGCGTCCCGACATCCTGGGCCCCCGTCAGGCGAAGGCCACGGTTCAGGGAAATCCGGCCACGGCCAGCGCCCCGTTCCTCGTGGTGCCCGGGACCGCCGAGCCGGGCCGCTCGGGCTCGGTGCTGTTCCGCGCGGAAGGCCCCTGACCGCCCGCCCCGTGCCGGTCCGGGTGAACGGACCCTCAGCGGCCCCGGGGTCCAGCCCCCCCGGGCGGGGCCTTTGGCCGGCGGCCCGCGCCCGCCGGTAGTGTTGGGCGACCTGTGGGCCACCGACCTGGTCGGCGCCCCCCGTCGAGTACTCAGTCGAACCCGAGCCCCTCTGAGAGACCTCCCCCGAGGTCGAACCGACTCCGAGGGTCCAGTCAAGGAGCATCCATGGCCGAAAAGATCACCATGCTGCCGGACGGCACCCTGTCCGTGCCCGATGAGCCGATCATCCCCTTCATCGAGGGCGACGGCACCGGGGTCGACATATGGCCGGCGGCCAAGCTGGTGCTCGACGCGGCGGCCGAGAAGTACGGGAGGACCATCTCCTGGAAAGAGGTCCTGGCCGGTGAGAAGGCGTTCAACGAGACCGGGGACTGGCTGCCCCAGGAGACCATCGACGTCTTCCGTGAGTACCTGATCGGCATCAAGGGCCCCCTCACCACCCCGATCGGCGGCGGGTTCCGCTCGCTCAACGTGGCGCTGCGCCAGATCCTCGACCTGTACGTCTGCCTCCGCCCGGTCCGCTGGTTCCAGGGTGTGCCTTCGCCGGTGAAGCGCCCCGACCTGGTCGACATGGTGATCTTCCGGGAGAACACCGAGGACATCTACGCCGGTCTCGAGGTCCAGGAGGGCACCGACGAGGCCAAGCGGATGATCCAGATGCTCCACGACGAGTTCGGCTGGGACATCCGGGCCGACAGCGGCGTGGGTATCAAGCCGATATCGGAGACCGGGTCGAAGCGTCTGATCCGTGCCGCGCTCAACTACGCGCTGTCCCACGACCGCAAGTCCGTGACGCTGGTCCACAAGGGCAACATCCAGAAGTTCACCGAGGGCGCTTTCCGCAACTGGGGCTACGACCTGGTCAAGGAGGAGTTCTCCGAGGTGGCCGTGGGCTGGGACGACTGCGGGGGCCAGCCCGGCGACAAGATCCTGGTCAAGGACAACATTGCCGACATCACCCTGCAGCAGGTCCTCACCCGTCCCGACGAGTTCGATGTGATCGCCACCACCAACCTGAACGGCGACTACCTCTCCGACGCCCTCGCCGCCCAGGTGGGCGGGATCGGCATCGCGCCCGGGGCCAACATCAACTACGTCACCGGCCACGGCATCTTCGAGGCCACCCACGGAACCGCACCGAAGTACGCGGGCCAGGACAAGGTGAACCCCGGCTCGGTGCTGCTCTCCGGGGTGATGATGTTCGAGCATCTGGGCTGGCAGGACGCCGCCGACGACATCGTCAAGGCCCTCGAGGCCACCATCGCCGACAAGGTCGTCACCTACGACTTCGCCCGCCAGATGGACGGGGCGACGGAGGTCAAGACGTCGGAGTTCGCGTCGGCGGTGGTCGACCGCCTGTGACCGTTGGCTGGTGGGGCGGACCGGGTGAAGCGCTCACCCGGTCCGCTCAGCCGTCGAGTCGGTGAGGCGCTCACCCGGTCCACTCAGCAGTCGAGCGGGCCGGGCCCGCAGCCGGCCCGGCTCGGCGTGACTCAGCCGATCAGGCCGAGCTCTCGGACGGCGTCGCGCTCCTCGGCCAGTTCGGCGACCGACTTGTCGATGCGCCGGCGGGAGAAGTCATCTACCTCCAGGCCCCCCACGATCGAGTAGGAGCCCCCCGAGGTCGTCACGGGGAACGACGAGATGAGCCCCTCGGGGACCCCGTAGGAGCCGTCGGAGGGAACGGCCATCGAGACCCAGTCATCGTCGCCGGTGCCCAGCACCCAGTCGTGCACGTGGTCGATGGCGGCGCTGGCCGCCGAGGCGGCGCTCGAAGCCCCCCGAGCCTCGATGATGGCCGCGCCGCGTTGTTGGACGGCGGGGATGAAAGTGTCGGACACCCAGGCGTCGTCGGCGATGACCTCGTGGGCCGGTTGACCGCCGATACGGGCCCGGTAGATGTCGGGGTACTGCGTCGCCGAGTGGTTGCCCCAGATGGTCATGTGGCTCACGTCGCCAACCGGCCGGCCCGACTTGGCGGCCAGCTGGGCTTTGGCCCGGTTCTGGTCGAGGCGGGTCATGGCGGTGAAACGCTCGTTGGGAATGCTCGGCGCGTTGTTCATGGCGATCAGCGCGTTGGTGTTGGCCGGGTTGCCCACGACCAGCACCTTGATGTCGGGGGCGGCGTTGTCGGAGAGGGCCTTGCCCTGCACCGTGAAGATGGCGCCGTTGGCCTCGAGGAGGTCCTTGCGCTCCATTCCCTTGCTGCGGGGTCGGGCCCCCACCAGCAGGGCGATGTTGGCGTCGCCGAAGGCCACGTTGGCGTCGTCACTGCTGACCACGCCGGCCAGCAGCGGGAAGGCGCAGTCGTCGAGCTCCATGACGACGCCCTGCAGAGCGCCAAGGGCGGGGGTGATCTCCAGCAGCTGCAGGATCACCGGCTGGTCGGGGCCGAGGAGGGCGCCGCTGGCGACCCGGAAGAGGAGGCTGTAGCCGATGGCACCGGCCGCCCCGGTCACGGCGACCCTGACAGGTGAAGCAGACATCCGATTCAAGCCTCCATGGAGCAGGTGGCCCTCGCCACTGTGGGGAACGGTCAGCGACGATAGGCCTGGCGCGAGGCGCGCAGCCAGCCGGGCCACAAACCTGGGCCGGTCAGGGGCCGATGGCCCCGGGGGCGGCTACCGGACCGCGGAGTCGCCCGCAGCGCCGGTGACGCCGGCGGCGGTGGTCAGGCCGAAATGGTCGGGGGCTGAACCACGCCGAGGCGGTGCAGGTAGCTGAGCTTGCGCTCCACGGCGTTGCGCCAGGCGCACAGGTCGGCGTCGAAGTGCTCCCTGTCGCCATCTTCGAACGCGTGCTCGAGCTCGTCGAAGGCCTCGTCCTCGGCGTCGAGAAGGGCCCGGTAACGGGCCAGGAACTGGTCGTCGATCACTTCCGACAGCGTCACGATCACTACCTCCGTGGTCGGTGTAGCGGCCAAACTTAGCCGCCGACGGGCCGCCGATGTAGGGCCAATGGGAACTTACGCGGGCCGCTCACGCCTCGCCGTAGGTCGTCTCGCTCCTCACCCGGCCGGGTACCGGGTCCATACCGGCGAGGGCCTCGGCGCTCAGGCCGAGGCGTTCGGGGCGGCCGCTGAAGCGGAGCAGGCCCTGCATGAGCGCTCCCTGGGTCGACACGTCGCCGCGGGCCAGGGCCACGGCGGTGGACCAGTCGGTGGTGATACGCAGATCGGGTGGCGGGGCGTCGCCGGCCACGGGCCAGACCAGTCGGGCCCGACCGGCGCTCACCTCGATCCGGTAGACGACGTCGCCGTCGGGAGTGGCGCGGACCACCTGCTCGACCACCGTGCTGCCCGTCGCCGCCGGGTCGTCACCGGCGGGACCGGTGGGCTTCGCGGCGCGCTGCAGATCCTCGAACCACTCGGGTGACAAGAAGCGCGCCATCAGGGCCGCCAGCGGCAGGGGAGGAGTGTCCCTTCCAGGCGACCGTGGCCCGGCGGGAACAGGGGCTGGTCGTACCAGTCCCCGAGGCTGGTGTGGCCCAGACCGCTCGGAGGCGGTCCCGACTCGGTTTCGATGGGGCTGTTCACGTCGGGTCCTCCCGGTCAGAATTTCGCAACGGCACGAGCGAGCCCTCTCTTCCCCTGCCTACTCACATCTCCACCTGGCTGGTGTAGAGGTTGGACGCCGACCCGTCGGGCCAGGTCATCGACAGCTCCAAGGACATCTCGCCGGCCGCGGCGTCCTTGGGGAGGGTGGTGGAGACCCGCCCGACCCGGACGCAGCGGTCAGCCGGCACGTCCCCGGCGAAGCGCCACGCCCGGCTCCCGCCGGGCCAGCGCAAAGCGGCCGAGACGACGGCGCCCTCGACGGGGGTGCGCAGGTCGCTCACCACGTGCACGTCAAGGCTCACCTTCTCCCCGGGCCGGTAGGAGGGCGACGGCCGGTCGGCCACCACGATCACCGGGGCGCAGGACCGGGCCACGACGGCGTAGGCCGCCTTGGGCACCCGGAGGTGATCGAGTACCGAGTGGGAGACCGCGGGCTGGGCGTCGGCCAGCAGGAACAGGCAGAAGCCGCCGGTGGGCCGGTACTTGAGGCGCCTGAGCGTCTCGATGTGGTGGCGCAGGACGATGGACTGGTAGCTCTGCGTGGCCTCGCGCCACTCGTCGAAGGAGCGGTAGCGCTCGGGGGGTAGGCGCTGGTCGAAGATGTCCTTCTGGAAGCAGTGGTGGGCCTCGAGGTCGGCCCAGTCCAGGTCCGGCCAGCGTTGGGGTTCCATGAAGTCGGCGGTCTCGGGTACGGCCTGGGCCCCGAACTCGCTGACGAAGCGGGCCAGCACGGGGAAACGGGCCATCATGGCCGGGAAGTCGCGCTCGGAGCCGTACAACCAACCGAAGTAGAAGTGCGAGTCGGTGCCCCAGAGGGGGTGGGGGACGACGCCTGAGTGGGTGACCACGCTGCGGGACCCGTCGGCGCGCTCGAGGGCCCGGCGGAGGGAGCGGTCGAGCCCGGTCTTGTTCCAGTTGGGTAGGACCTGGGCGGCGGCGACGCGGGCCACGCTCGACGCCGCGGTGGCCCGCCCCGCCTCGGGGTCGAGGGCCATCGGCTCGTTGTGCCCGCACCACAGGGCGATGGAGGGGTGGTGGCCGAGGACCTCGACGGCCCGGCGGGCCTGATCGACGGCTTGCTTGCGGACGTGGGCGTATCCCCACTGCAGGGGGAGGTCCTGCCAGATCAGCATGCCGCGGCGGTCGGCCTCCTCGTAGAGCTCGGGCCGGGCGATGTGGGCGTGGACCCGGATCAGGTCCAGGCCGGCGTCAGCGGCCAGGACGACATCGCGGGTGATCTCCTCGGCGGTGGCGGCCCCGATGTCGCGCCGGGCCGGCCCCAGGTTGGCGCCCTTCAGGAAGAGGCGCTCGCCGTTGACCGTGGCGATGAAGTTGCGCAGCTTGATCCGCCGCAGACCGGTCACAAGGGACCGCTGATCGCTGGGTCTTCCACTGTCGGTCACGTTGACGGTGACCCGGTAGAGGGGCTGGCCCCCGAGCGCGCTCGGCCACCACAGGTCGGGGCGCTCCACCGGCACTCTCCAGCGCACCGTGTTGGAGCCGGCCGAGAGGTTCTGGTCCTGGCCGTGGGCCGCCCGTGTCTCGTCGCCACCTTCCCGGGTGACCAGCGTCTCGATGTGCACCGGACCCGGCTCTCGACGGTCGAGGGCGGCCTCGATGTCGAGCACGGCCCGCTCCTCGCTGGCCTCCCGGCAGAGCACCCCGAGCGAGGCGATCCGCACCGGTCCGGTCCGGTCGATGCGGACCCCGGCCCATATGCCCCCCGGGTTCCAATCGGCGTCGATGCTGCCCCAGTGCTCGAAGACGCCGGTGAGGTTGCGCTTGGCCCGCCGGTCGGGGGCGCGGGTACAGGCCACCTCGACGGCGAGCAAGTGGTCGGAGCGCTCCGTGAGGGCCTCGGTGACTTCGAAGGAGTGAGGGAAGAAGTATCCCTCGGTGTCGCCGAGGTACTCGCCGTCGAGCCACACGTCGCCCTGGTAGAAGATCCCGTCGAAGACCACGAAGGCCCGGCCGTCGCCCGTCTCGGCGGGGCCCGACCCGGCCGGGGGACACTCGAAGCGGCGCCGGTAGAGGACCGGTCCGTCGCTGTGCTCCAGCCCGGGGGCGCCCCGCCAGTGGCCCGGCACAGGGTGCGTCGACCACCCCGAGTCGTCGAGATCGGCGTCGGCGATGCCCCGTCGGAGGTCGTCGCGCGACTCGGCCACCCGCCAGAGGCCACCGAGATCCATCCGGGCGACGGTAGTCCTCACGTCGCCCTCCGGGGCGAGACAACCTACGAGCGGCGCCGCGGGAGGCCACCTGGGCCGATCGCGCTGGTTCCCCGGCGTGACCTCGGTCCTTCACGGAACCAGCGCCATTTTTGCAATTTAGGCCCCTAATCCCGACATTCCGCTCATCCGTTCCCGGTGGGGGCCGGCGGGGGTCGGGATGCATTAGCGGGGAAGGGCGGTAGCGTTGACCCCATGAGTTCGCGACCGGCCACTTTGGGCCAGCTGAAGGAAAGCGGCTGGGAGTCCGTCCCGGTCAAGGAGGAGGTGCGGCGCAACGCCATTCGCCGCATCGCCGCGGGCCGTCCGTTGGTGGACGGGGTACTCGGCTACGAGGAGACCGTCCTGCCGCAGTTGGAGAACGCCCTCCTGGCCGGTCACGACGTGATCTTCCTCGGGGAGCGGGGTCAGGCCAAGACCCGGATCATCCGGAGCCTGACCGGCCTGCTCGACGAGTGGATCCCCATAGTCGCCGGTTCGGAGATCCTCGACGACCCCTTCGGCCCGGTATCGCGCTACGCCCGGGACCTCATCGAGCACAAGGGCGACGAAACGCCGATCTCCTGGGTGCATCGCGACGAGCGTTTCGGCGAGAAGCTGGCCACCCCCGACACCTCGATCGCCGACCTGATCGGGGAGGTGGACCCGATCAAGGTGGCCGAGGGTCGCTACCTCTCCGACGAGCTGACCCTCCACTACGGCTTGGTGCCGCGCACCAACCGGGGCATCTTCGCCATCAACGAGCTTCCCGATCTCTCCGAGCGCATCCAGGTCGGCTTGCTCAACGTGCTCGAAGAGCGCGACATCCAGGTGCGCGGGTACAAGATCCGCCTGCCCCTGGACGTCATGCTGGTGGCGTCGGCCAACCCTGAGGATTACACCAACCGGGGTCGCATCATCACCCCGCTCAAGGACCGCTTCGGGGCCCAGATCCGCACCCACTACCCCCTCGACGTGGACACCGAGATCGGTGTCATCGAGCAGGAGGCCTCCGTGGTGCGACCGGAGGGCATCCGCGTCGAAGTCCCCCGGTTCATGGCCGAGATCATCGCCACGCTGTCCCAGCTGGCCCGCCAGAGTCCCCACATCAACCAGCGGTCCGGGGTGTCGGTCCGACTCAGCGTGGCCAACTACGAGACGGTCGTGGCCAGCGCGGTACGCCGGGCCCTCCGCCTCGGCGAACCGGAGGCGGTGCCGCGTATCGCCGACCTCGAGTCGCTTCCCGCGTCCACCGCGGGCAAGGTGGAGGTCGAGACCATCGACGAGGGCCGCGACGGCCATGTGATCGACCGTCTGGTGGCCCAGTCGGTGCTCAGCGTGTTCAAGGCCTCGGTGCCGGGCGAGAAGCTGCGGGCCGCTTCGGGGGACTTCGACTCGGGCGAGATCCTCCACGCCGGCGACGACGTCCCGGCCGGTTCGTTCGTGGGGGCGCTGGACAAGTTCCCGGGGCTGCGCGACGTGGTCATGTCCCTGCCCGGCCAGGCCGGCGGGGAGTCCCCGGCCATGATCGCGGCAGGCACCGAGTTCGTGCTCGAAGGACTGCACTTGAGCAAGCGGCTCAACAAGGACGCGGCCGGCTCCCGGGCCACCTACCGGGCCCGCTAGCAGCCTCCCCCCGGCATGGCGCACCTCCGGTATTCCAAGTGGGACGGCACCCAGGTCGGATTCGACTTCGATGCCGACGACGTGTTCTCCGAGCTCACCGACGAGCTCTTGTTCCACGGCGACCTCAACCAGGCCCTGCAGCGCCTGCTGCAGCGGGGCTTCACCGATCGCAACGGGGAGCGCGTCGCCGGACTCAGGGAGATGCTCGAGCGCCTGCGCGAACGCCGTCGGGAGATGCTCGAGCGCCACGACCTCGGCGGCCCCTACGAGGAGATGGCCGAGCGCTTGCGCCAGATCCTCGACCAGGAGCGCCAGGGCATCGACGGCCTCGAGGAGGAGGCCCGTAACTCCGGGGATCAGCGGCGCCAGGAGATCACCTCGGAGGTGGCCGCCGAGCGCCGCATGGCTCTCGACCTGCTACCCCCCGACATGGCCGGCCAGGTGCAGTCCCTCCAGGAGTACGAGTGGACGAGCAGTGAGGCCCGTCAAGCCTTCGACGAGCTGATGGACGAGCTGCGCCAGCAGCTCATGCAGTCCTACTTCAATCAGATGTCGTCGGCCATGTCGGACATGTCCCCGGAGTCCATGCAGCGGATGAAGGACATGTTCAACGAGCTCAACCGGATGCTCGAGACGAGGGCCGCCGGGGGCGACACCGAGCGCATGTTCCAGGAGTTCATGGATCAGTACGGGGACATGTTCCCCGGCAATCCGCAGAGCCTCGACGAGTTGCTCGAGCAGATGGCCCAGCAGATGGCCGCCATGCAGCAGATGCTCAACTCCATGAGCCCCGACCAACGGGCCCAGCTGCAGCAGCTCGCCGAGTCGCTCCTCGAGGACATGGATCTGCGTTGGCAGGTGGACCGTCTGGGCGGCAACCTCCGCTCCCTCTTCCCCCAGATGGGCTGGGAGCAGTCCTACGACTTCAGCGGTGACGACCCGCTCAACTTCGCTGAGGCCGCGGCGGTGATGAACCAGCTGGGCGACCTCGACCGCCTGGAGCAGATGATGTCCTCGGCGTCCAACCCGGGCGCGCTGGCCGAGGTGGACATTGACCGGGCCCGGGAACTGCTCGGCGAGGACGCGGCGCGCTCCTTGGAGCAGCTCGCCCGCATGGCCCGCCAGCTCCAGGAGGCGGGGCTGATGGACCAGAAGGAGGGGCGCCTGGAGCTGACCCCCCGCGGTCTGCGCAAGATCGGCCAGAACGCCCTGTCCGACCTCTTCTCGCGGCTCATCAAGGAGCGGATGGGACGTCACGTCGCCGACCGGGTGGGCATCGGCCACGAACGCAACTTCGAGACCAAGCCCTACGAGTGGGGCGACCCGTTCAACCTGTCCATAGAGCGCACGGTGCGCAACGCCCTCGGCCGGGCCGGTTCGGGTACCCCGGTGCGCCTCTCCCCCGACGACTTCGAGGTGGAGCGCACCGAGACGCTCACCTCGACCTCGACGGTACTGGCTGTGGATTTGTCACTTTCCATGCCGATGCGGGGCAACTTCCTGGCTGCCAAGAAGGTGGCCATGGCCCTCCATGCCCTCATCACCAGCCAGTTCCCCCGCGACTACCTGGGCCTGGTCGGCTTCGGGGAGTTGGCCCGCGAGCTCAAGCCGGAGCAGCTCCCCGAGGTGTCGTGGGACTACACCTACGGAACCAACATGCAGCACGCCCTGCTGCTGGCGCGCCGGATGCTGGCCCGGCGGCAGGGAACCAAGCAGATCATCCTCATCACCGACGGTGAGCCGACCGCTCACGTCCTGGCGAGCGGCGAGCCGTTCTTCAGC
The DNA here is from genome assembly GCA_021838445.1 of Actinomycetes bacterium. Taxonomy (GTDB): domain Bacteria; phylum Actinomycetota; class Acidimicrobiia; order Acidimicrobiales; family Palsa-688; genus JAKCDU01. Next base: position 48,252 of record JAKCDU010000017.1, read on the forward strand.
TACCCGCCCACCCCCGAGACGGTCAGGGTCACCCTCGACGAGGTGGTGCGGGCCACGAAGGAGGGGATCACCATCAACACCTTCATGCTCGACGCCACCGGGTACCTGCGCACCTTCGTCGAGAAGCTGACCAAGCTCAACCGGGGCCGGGCCTTCTACACCACCCCCGAGACCCTCGGTGACTACGTGTTGGTGGACTTCTTGGAGCAGAAGCGGGCCCGCCGTCGCCCGGCTTAGCCGCAGACCTCGTTTGGGACCGCCCTACCGGAGGTTGATACCGTGAGGCCCTCATGCATGTGATCGTGGTTGGGTGCGGCCGGGTCGGCAGTGAACTGGCCGTTCGGCTGCAACGGGAAGGCCACTCGGTGGCCGTCATCGACAAGAACGCCAACGCCTTCCGTCGCCTACCTGAACCCTGGGACGGGCAGAAGGTGGTCGGCTTCGGGTTCGACCGGGACGACCTGCGCCGGGCCGGAGTGGAGCGGGCCGGCGCGGTCGCTGCGGTGACCAGCGGGGACAACACGAACATTCTGAGTGCCCGCATTGCCCGGGAGACCTTCGAGGTGGACAATGTCGTGGCCCGCATCTACGACCCCCGGCGGGCGGCCATCTACCAGCGTCTCGGCATCCCCACGGTGGCCACCGTCAGTTGGACGGTGGACCAGGTAGCTCGCCGCCTCATTCCCGGCCCCGTCGCCTCGTCGTGGACCGATCCCACCGGCAGCGTGAACCTGGTGGAGTTCCCGCTGCCGGCTTTCCTCTGCGGGCGGTCGCTGGCCGAGGTGAGCGACGACGAGCGCTTCCGTCCGGTGATGATCACCCGGGCCGGGCAGGCCAAGCTGGTCGTTCCCGGCGTGGTCGGCCAGGAAGGCGATCTGGTCCATTTCGCGGTGCGCACCGACGCTCTCGCCGAGATCACCGCCAAGCTGGTCAGGCCTAAGCCGCCGGCGTTCCATCCCGGTGAAGTGCCCGGTGGGGCCGCCGCCTCCGTGGGACCGGGAGCGGGTGGCCCGACCTCCGGCGAAGCCGGCCCGCACGGAGGTGGCCGGTGAAGGTCTCCATCGCCGGCGGGGGAGTGGTCGGCCGCTCCATCGCCCGGGACCTGGTCCGCAACGGCCACGAAGTGCTGATCGTCGAGCAGGACGCCGAGGTGGTCCGCCGTCAGTCAGAGGCGCGGGGCCGGCCCTCGACTGACGACGTCGGCGAGGACGGGTCCGAGGCCGGGGTCAACTGGTTCGCCGGTGACGCCTGCGAGGTCAGCACCCTCCACGAGGCCGGATTCGGCAGCGCCGACGTGGTCGTGGCCGCCACCGGCGACGACGAGGACAATCTGGTGGTGTCGCTCCTGTCCAAGCAGGAGTTCGCCGTTCCCCGGGTGATCGCCCGGGTCAACCATCCGAAGAACCAGTGGCTCTTCAACGAGTCCTGGGGTGTCGACGTGGCGGTGTCCACCCCCCACCTCATAACGGCTCTTGTCGAAGAGGCGCTCTCGGTGGGCACGCTGGTGCGCCTGCTGCGCTTGGCCGAGGGCAAGGCCGGCCTGGTCGAGGTGACCCTGGCGACCCAGTCGCCGGCGGTGTCGCGTCCCATATCCGAGTTGGGCATGCCGCGCGACTCGAGTGTGGTGGCCATCGTGCGCAGCCGCCGGGTGGTGGTGCCTCGGGGCGACACCGTCCTCGACGTGGGCGACGAGGTCATCGTCTTGGTCACCGAGGACTCCGAGGAAGCTGTCCGCCACGTGCTGGTCGGCTGACCCCGCTCCCGGGTCGGCCACGGTCAAGGACCTGATCTCCGCTAGGGGCGGGCCCTAGCAGTTGGTTCGTCGCGGGCCGGCGCCGGTCGCCACAGGGCGGCGCGAGTAGCAGATTCCAGCAGAAAAGTCGGGGACCCTCTTGATTATCGGCGCTGGACCGACGAATATCACATGTATGTAGTTACAAGGGTGGAACCGATACCGGATCCTCCCTCCGCATGGATCACCGACCTGAGGGGAGCACCGGTGAGCGATTTGATTCAACTTCTACTTCGAACCCCGGACCGGACCTGGCAGAAGCAGGCCAACTGCATGGGGGTGGACCCCGACCTCTTCTTTCCCGAGCGCGGTGCTTCCACCCGGGAGGCCAAGGAGGTCTGCCGGGGCTGCGTGGTACGAGAGGACTGCCTCGAGTACGCCTTGGCCAACGGCGAGAAGTTCGGCATCTGGGGAGGTCTGAGCGAACGTGAGCGGCGCAAGATCCGCCGCCGCCGGGCCCTCGAGAGGCGAGGCGTCATAGCCGCCAGCTGAGCCCGGCTCCGGCTGGCTCTCTTCCGGACTAGCCCGGACCGCCCCTGTCCCGCCCTTCAAAGTCTTCCCCCGTCGAGGCCCGCCTGTTCGAGGCGGGCCTCGATCGTTGCCCATTCGTGTAGCCCCAGCAGGCCCCACCGGGCGGCGGGTTCGGCCTCCAGGACGGAGCGGGGAAGCAGCCCCACCAACTCGGCGTAGTCCACCTCGACCTCCCGCCGGGCCTCGTACCGTGGGACCTCCTCGCGCAGCGCCGCGACCACCAAATCGTGGGCTGCTCCTGGGCCCAGACGGTCCGGGTCGACGAGGTTCATGGACACCTGCACCCGGCGGCCCTCCCCGACGGCCAGGCCGAGCGCCCGCAGGGCCGGGCCCCGCACCCCGGCGGCGACCCGGCGGGCCAGGCCCAGGTCGGCACCCGGGCTCAACCACAGGTTGTAGGCGACCAGAGGGGTCCGGGCTCCGACCGCCGCCGCGCCGGCGGTGGGATGGGGCGTAGCCGGACCGAAGTCGGGCTCGAGGGAGGTCCACGCCCGCCTTCGCAGTTCGGGGAGGGAGCGCTCCGGCCCATAGAGGAAGCAGGGCAGAGCGAGCTCGGCCGCCGCCCAGGCGGCGAACGCGTCGCGGGCCCTCACCGCCGCCGGCAGGGGTCCCTCCCCGAGAAGTAGGGGGGAGCGCCGGGGCGACATGGCGAGGGCCACGAAGGGAACCACGTCGAGGACTCCGATGCGCGGGTGGACACCGACATGGGGACCTAGGTCCAAAAGGTCCACGGCGCGTCGGGCCAGCGCTCTGACCGCTTCGGAGAGGGCATCGATCGTCCCGGCCAGGGTCAGCACCGACCGGTTGTGGTCGGGATCGGAGTGGATGTCGAGAACCAGCGGTCCCCCCGCGGCGGCCAACTCCGATACGACGCCGGCGTCCCGGCCCTCGCTGACGTTGACCACGCACTCCAGGAGCGTCTCCACCCCAAGAGCCTGCCCGGCGCGAGGGCCGATACGGGGGACCCTCCCGAGCTACTGTCAGGATGTGCCAACTACTTACATGATTTCTCGCACCAACGACGGGGACGGGTAGAGCCCGCCGTGGGGCCGGGGCCCGCCGAGATCCGGGGAAAATCCCGATGGGCGCCCCGACTGCTGTCCAAGCGCCCTGACAAGGAGTACCGTTGATCCATGATCGCGAACCTCATGGGCGGCGACGGCTTGATCGTCCTCATAGTGGCCCTGGTGGTACTGGTGGGGGGAAGTCAGCTACCCAAGATCGCCCGTAACGTCGGTCTGGCCGGCAAGGAGTTCCGCAAGGCGCAGTTCGAAGCCGAAGAGGAGAAGGCCCAGCAGCAGCGACGTGGCGGTGCGCCGGCCGATGCCGCCCCCTCGTGGTCGGCGGCTCCGGGCGGGCTGCCGGCGGCTCCGGCCACCCCACCCCCGCTGGCCGCCCCGGCGGGATCGGCGATGGCGGCTCCGACTCCGCCGACCACCCCGGCGCCCAACGCCTCCGAGGCGACCATCAATCTCACCCCGGCGCAGCTCGACGCGCTGCTCAAGGCCCGTGAAGACCAGGTTCGCAACGAGCCCAGCGGCAACTGACCCGGCGGCGCCTGCTCCTACGGCGCCCTGATCAGGCGGCGGTCAGTCCGCGACGGCCTGGGTGAGGCCACGGCGCTGACGGGCGATACGCCGCCGCTCCCGCTCGGAGGCCCCGCCCCACACGCCGTGCTCGATGCGGTTGTACAGGGCGTACTCGAGGCAGGGGATCTTGACCGGGCAGTCGGCGCAGATGCGCCGGGCCACTTCGACGCCGACCCCGTCGCTCGGGAAGAAGGTTTCGGGGGGCAACTCGCGGCACTTGCCCTCGCTCATCCAGTTGGTATCCACAGTTCCAGGTCCTCCGTAATCCTTCTACCCTCAGTTTCACGGGCGCAGCTAAGAATCCCGTGAGAGCCACCTCGAATGGTGACTCAGTCCTCCGACCGAAACATCTACGTCGGCGGGCGCCGGATGGTTGACAAGAAATATTCGCCCGGGATTGGGGGGACCCTCCGCGGCGCATCCGGAGGGAAGCTGGCAGCGGCCGTTCCGCTGCCGTCCCGGTTAACCCCTCCATGCTAACGCGGGCTCGTGATAGAAGCCACAATCCGTCGGGACAATCATGGCGGCGGCCCGCTCGGGGTGCTGGTAGCGTCCTCGGCGAGCGAGTGGGCTGTGTAGGGGCACCGCTCGGACGTCGAAACTGGGGCCGCATCCCGGTGCTTCCTTGCTGGCCGAGGAACCGGGGCCGAGTCAAGGGAGCATGGAAATGGACCGGATCGAGTGCCAGTGGTGCAAGGCGCAGAACGAATCGGGGCAGACGACCTGCGCTACCTGCGGGGCGCCCCTGGATGCTCGCAACAAGGTCAGCGACTCGGGTTGGAAGGAGGCGCCCCGCCTGCGGGACATGACCGAGTTCCGCTTCTCGGGTAGCACCTGCCAGGTCGAAGGAGAGCTGGTCCCGGTGGCCGAGATCAACCTGGCGGCCGGTGATTCGGTCTTCTTCGAGCACCATGTGCTGCTGTGGAAGGACGAGGCGACGGGGCTGTCGGCGATGAATACGGGCGGGGGAATGAAGCGGATGCTCGGCGGTATGCCGCATGTCATCTCGATCGCCCACGGCCCGGGCCGGGTCGCCTTCTCGCGCGACCAGGCCGGCGAGATCGTGGTCCTGCCCCTGCACCCGAGCATGGAGCTCGACGTGCGCGAGCACGCCTTCCTCGTGGCCTCCCACTCGATCAGCTACAGCTTCGTGCGGATCAAGGGCATGAGCAACGTGCTGCACGGTGAGGGCATGTACATGGATCGTTTCGTGACCTCCGGCGAGCAGGGAATCCTTTTGCTGCACGGCTACGGCAACGTGTTCGAACGGACCCTTGCCCCGGGGGAGAAGATCCTCGTCGAACCGGGCGGGTTCCTCTACAAGGACTCGTCGGTGACCCTGAACACCGTCCAGCAGAACGTCCGTACCGGCCTCATGCGCCACGGTCTGTACCTGGCCGAGATGACCGGCCCCGGGCGGGTGGGGATCCAGTCCATGTACGTCCATCACGTCTCCGAGTAGCGGCCATGACGTCGACCACGACTAGCTACACCTGTCGCTACTGTCGTCAAACGAGCGACGCGACGGGTGTCAGCTGCCCGAGCTGCGGAGCACCCGTGGACCTGCGCGATGTGCGCAGCGACTCGGGCTGGGTCGAGCAACCGCCCATCGCCGACATGGCCCGCATCCAGTTCGGAACCTCGACCGTCCAGATCGAGGGCACCTACGTGCCGGTCGTGGACTTCAACCTGCAGCCCCCGGCGTGGGTCTACTTCTCCCATCACTCGCTGCTTTGGGCCGAGCCGTCGGTGCAGATGACCAACATGCCCATGGCCAACGGATGGAGCAGGGTGCGGGCCGGCCTGCCGCTCATCATGATGCAGGCGTCGGGGCCCGGCCACCTGGCCCTCTCCGACGACTACCCCGGAGAGGTGGTGGCCCTGCCGCTCGGCCGGGGTCAGGCCATACAGGTGCGCGAGCACCGCTTCCTCGCCGCCACCGACTCGGTCAAGTACGACTGGCAGCAGTCGGGGATCTGGTTCACCACCAGCAACGGCAACGAGACCGAGTACCACTACCCGTTCGGCATGTACGTCGACGTCTTCCATGCCGATGAGTCCCCCGGGCTTCTCCTGTTGCACTCACCGGGGAACTCTTTCATCCGGGACCTGGGTCCGGGCGAGACGATCTGCATCCAGCCCAGCTCGCTGCTCTACAAGGATCTGTCGGTCGGCATGGCCCTGCATCTCGAGTATCCCCGGGCGGCGGGGATCACCTGGGGTCGTTCCTACCAGTACCGGCAGGTATGGCTCCGGTTGTGGGGCCCCGGTCGGGTGGCTGTCCAGTCGGTCTTCGAGAAGGCCGAGGGCAGCATGCCCATCACCGGCTCCAGCCCGGGCACCACGAGCCAGCACTGGTAGAGGTCACTGGCGGTGGTGGCCGGGCGGTAGCGGTGGTGGCCGGGCGGTAGCGGAGTGGTACGATGGACGCCGGATGAAACTCGTCACGACCACCGGACTCCTCCTTCTGACGTAGGCGAGCACCACATACCGGTGCTCGCCGAAACCTCCTGTGCCCTCGGGCCAGGAGGTTTTTTGGTTCCCGAAAGGACCTCGATGCCTTACCAGTACCCCACCCCCTGCGACATGCCCTTCGAGCGCTACAAGCCGTTCCGGCCCTTCGAGGCCATGGCCGGCCCCGACGCCGAGGCGTTCCGGCGCACCTGGCCGGAGAAGCACCTCACGGTGGCGCCGACGTGGTGCAGCGTCGACCTGCGCGACGGCAACCAGGCCCTGATCGACCCCATGGACCCGGACCGCAAGATGCGGTTCTTCGAGACCCTGGTGGGAATGGGTTTCAAGGAGATCGAGGTCGGCTTCCCGGCTGCTAGCCAGCCGGATTTCGAGTTCATCCGCCAGATCATCGAGCAGGACCTCATCCCCGACGACGTGACCATCCAGGTCCTGGTGCAGTGTCGCCCGGAGCTGATCGAGCGGACCTTCGAGGCCATAGCCGGGGCCCGCCAGGCCATCGTGCACTTCTACAACTCGACCAGCGTCCTGCAGAGGCGGGTCGTGTTCGGCCTGGATCGCGCCGGGATCACCGAGATCGCCACCAACGCCGCCCGGCTGGTCAGAAAGTACGAGGCGACCATCCCCCAGACCGCGGTGAGCTACGAGTACTCGCCGGAGAGCTTCACCGGCACCGAGCCGGACTACGCGGTCGAGGTGTGCGCGGCGGTGATGGACATCATCGATCCGAGCCCCGACCACAAGATGATCATCAACCTGCCCAACACCGTGGAGATGTTCGGGCCCAACGTGTACGCCGACGTCATCGAGTTCGTCCACCGCAACCTCCCCCGCCGCCAGGCCGTCTCGCTCAGCGTCCACCCCCACAACGACCGCGGCACCGCCGTCGCGGCCGCCGAACTGGCCCAGCTGGCCGGGGCCGACCGGGTGGAGGGAACCCTGTTCGGCAACGGTGAGCGCACCGGCAACGTGGACGTCGTCACCCTTGCGCTCAACCTCATGACCGAGGGCGTGGACCCCCGGCTGGACCTGCACGACATCGACCATCTGCGCCAGGTCGCCGAGTACTGCAACCGCCTACCGGTCCATCCCCGCCACCCCTACGCCGGCGACCTGGTCTACACCGCGTTCTCCGGGTCCCACCAGGACGCCATCAAGAAGGGGATGGGCGCGCTTCCCGACGACTACGGGCAGTGGGAGGTTCCCTACCTGCCCATCGACCCCAAGCACGTGGGCCGCACCTACGAGGCCATTATCCGGGTGAACAGCCAGTCGGGTAAGGGCGGTGTCGCCTACCTGATGGACTTCGAGCACAGCCTGGACCTGCCCCGGGGATTGCAGATCGAGTTCTCCAAGACGGTACAGGCCATCACCGAGGCCAGCGGCACGGAGATCAAACCGGGGGAGATGTGGGACGCGTTCACGGCCAAGTACCTGGCCGAGGACGCCAACATGCGGCTGATCTCCTCGGAGGTGTCCTCCGGGGAGAAAGGTACCCGGGTCACGGCCCAGGTCCTCCTCGACGGCGCTCATCGGACCATAACGGGCCAGGGCAACGGTCCCGTCGATGCCCTGGTGAACGGGTTGCGCGAAGGCGTGGGTATCGAGGTCCAGGTTGACGACTACCACGAGCACGCTCTCACGTCGGGATCGGAGGCCAGCGCCGCGGCCTACGTCCAGGCGACGGGGCCCGGCGGGGTGAAGCTGTGGGGGGTGGGCATACACTCGAGCATCCTCGACGCCACCCTGGCGGCGGTCATCTCGGCCGCCAACCGGCTGCGCGACGGCGTAGGCTAGGCGACCATGTCCGTGCAGCCCACCGAAACCGAAGCTCCGCCTCGCGGTCACGTCCGCATCGTCTACCTCGGTCCGGTCATGCCGCACTGGAGGGTCGACTCGGACTTCGGCGAGCGCAACGTGATCGAGGATTTCCGCCAGCGGGCTCTGGCCCGGCTGCTGCTGCTTCCCCCCCACGATCCCCAGTTCCGCCGCAACCGGGAGCGGGTGATCCGCGACGCCGAGCGGGAGAACCTCCTGATCGACTGGGACCTGGGCCAGCCCGAGGACGAGGGCGGCAGCTGAGTTGACAGCTCTCCACGGGGTGGCCGAGGAGAGCTTCGCGGCGGATGCCTCGCCGGGGCAGCACTACCTCAACCGGGAGCTGTCCACCCTCGACTTCAACGGGCGGGTCCTGGCCCTGGCCGAGAACCCGGACCTGCCCCTGCTGGAGAGGGTCAAGTTCTTCGCCATCTTCGCCACCAACATGGACGAGTTCTTCCAGGTGCGGGTGGCTGGCTTGATGGACCAGTTGGCGGCCGGTATCGGTACCGCTCCCGACCGGCTGTCGGTCAGCGACCAGCTCAAGGCCATCCGGGCGGGCACCGAGGTCCTGCTCGAGCGGCGGGCCCGGGCCTTCGTCTCCGACGTACTGCCTGGCCTGGCCAGCCACGGCATCGAGCTATGCGGGTGGGGCTCGCTCAGCCAGGCCGACCAGGAGTGGGCCTCGCGGGTGTTCCAGGAGCGGATCTTCCCGGTCCTCACCCCCCTGGCCGTGGACCCCGGCCATCCCTTCCCCTACATCTCCAACCTGTCGCTCAACCTGGCCGTGATCGTCCGGGACCCCTCCGGTGGTGAGCGACGCTTCGCCCGGGTCAAGGTGCCACCGCTGCTACCCGGGCTCCTGGCCATGCCCGACGGCCGACGCTTCGTCACCCTCGAGCAGGTCATCGCCGCCCACCTCGGGGACCTCTTCCCCGGAATGGAGATCGTCAGCCACCATCCGTTCCGGGTGACCCGCAACGCCGACCTGACCCTCGAGGAGGAGGAGGCCGACGATCTGCTGGTCGCGGTCGAGATGGAGTTGCGCCGCCGCCGCTTCGGCCGGGCGGTCCGCTTGGAAGTGGACTCCTCCATGACCGAGGAGGTGCGTACCCTCCTCGCCCGGGAACTGGATCTGCGGCCCGAGGACGTCTACGAGGGACCCGGCCCGATCGACCACACCGCCCTGTGGCAGATCTACCAGTTGGACCGGCCCGAGCTGAAAGACGAGCCGTTCGTTCCGGTCAAGCCCTTCCGGGTGGGGGGCGCCGACGGTGAGGCCACTGACATCTTCGCCGCCATGAGGTCGGGGGACATCCTGGTCCAGCACCCCTACGAGAGCTTTGCCGACTCGGTAGAGGAGTTCATCGATCAGGCGTCGCGCGATCCCGACGTGCTGGCCATCAAACAGACCCTCTACCGGACCTCCGGTGACAGCGCCATTGTCAGATCACTGATCCGGGCGGCGGAGCGGGGCAAGCAGGTGGCTGCTCTGGTCGAGCTCAAGGCACGCGGTGACGAGGCGGCCAACATCGGTTTCGCCCGCGCCCTCGAGCGGGCCGGCGTCCATGTGGTCTACGGGCTGGTCGGTTTGAAGACCCACTCCAAGATCGCGCTCGTGGTTCGCCAGGAGGGGGAGGGCATAACCCGCTATTGCCACATCGGTACCGGGAACTACAACGCCAGCACCGCCCGGACCTACGAGGATGTGGGCATCCTGACCGCCCGGCCGGAGCTCGGCGGTGACCTCACCGACCTGTTCAACTACCTGACCGGCTACAGCCGGCGGGTGGACTACCGCCGGCTGCTCGTGGCCCCGAGCGCCCTGCGGACCCGGATGCTCGAGCTGATCGATCGTGAAGCCTCCTTCGGCGAGGCGGGGCGGATGGTTTGGAAGCTCAACAATCTGGTGGATCCCGGGGTCATCGACGCTCTGTACCGGGCGTCGCAGGCCGGGGCCCGGATCGATCTGATCGTCAGGGGCATCTGCTGCCTGCGGCCGGGGGTGGCCGGAATCTCCGAGGGCATCCGGGTCCGCAGCCTGGTCGGCCGCTGGCTCGAGCACTCCCGCATCTACTACTTCGGGGCGGGGTCGGGCCGCGACGAGCTCGACACCGGCCGGTTCTACATCGGCTCGGCCGACATGATGGAACGCAACCTCGACCGGCGGGTCGAAGCGGTGGTGCCCATCGAGTCGGCCGACCTGCAGGGTCGGCTGCGGGAGATCCTGCTCACCGAGATGGCCGACGACGTGCTCACCTGGGTGCTGTCTCCCGAAGGGGCCTGGCACAAGCTCCCGGTGGATCGCAACTTCAACGCCCAACTGCGTCTCCAAGAGCTCGCCGTGGCCCGGGCCAGACGGCGCATGGAGGCCGAGAGCGCCATGATGCTCACCGAGGCCGAGACCTCGGCGGGGAGCCTGCCGGGAACGCTGCGGTGACCATCGCCCCCCGCCCAGTCATGGCGGCCGGCGGGGTGGTGTGGCGACGTAACAGCGAAGGTGAGCTCGAGGTGATCCTCGTGCACCGCCCCCGCTACGACGACTGGAGCCTGCCCAAGGGGAAGCTGGACCCCGGCGAGACCGACGAGGAGGCCGCCCTGCGGGAGGTCGAGGAGGAGACCTGCGTGGTGGGCGCCCTCGGACCCGAGCTGCCGACCACGACCTACCTGGATCGCAGCGGCAAGCACAAGCGGGTGCGCTACTGGGCCATGACGGTGGTGTCGGGAACGCCAACGGGTGCCAACGAGGTGGACCGGGCCGAGTGGGTCGGTTTCCACGCGGCCAGCGAACGGATCAGCTACGAGCGCGACGTGATGGTTCTGCGGGCCCTCCCGGGCGCCATCGGGGACTAGACCGGCGCGCCGAGACGCCCGACCCGGGTGGACGGCCCCGGCGGTGGGCGTACCGGAGGCTCAGATGCTCTGGGGCAACAGCAGGATCACGTTCTCGAAGCAGAACCACAGGGGGACGGCGCACACGGCGATCCCCACGGCGTACGCCGACAGTCGTCGCCACCGGCGGGTGCGGTTGATGGCCAGCCGGGTGCCTGCCCACAGGACGACGAAGACCAGGCCGTAGAGGATGGACGGCAGCCAGGCGCTCGACCGGCCCTGCCCCAGGTTGGAGACGAGGGTGGGGGGCGCCGTCGTGGTGGCCGTGGTCGGTTGGCTGGGGGAGGTGTCGCCGGGCAGTACGGTCGGTTTGCTCGGCGACACCGCAGGGGGCGCCTCCACCAGTCCAGCCTGGCCCTTCAAACGAGCGAACACCACCAGCCGGGTGCTGGCCGAGAAGATGGGATTGCAGGTGGTGAGGGTCAGTTGGGGGAACGGCGTCGGGTCGAGGACGCTGACGTCGTCGGGGTTGACCACGATGGGGGCCTGGCTGACCAGGTACACCCAGGTGCGGCCGTTCAGGTCGGTGATGTCGATGGCGTCGCCGACGGTGAGCTTGTTGAGCTCGAAGAAAGGCGCTCCGTAGGTGGTGCGGTGACCGGCGATGGCGGCGTTGCCGACCTGCCCGGGGTAGGCCGTGCCGGTGTAGTGGCCCGGCCCTCGACGCAGATCCGCTTCGTTGGTGCCCTCGACCACGTATTTGTCCACGCCGATCGATTTGATCACCAGGTGCTCGATGGCCCCCCCGGCGGGGGTCGCCGGCAGCACGTCCTCGGTTGGGACGGTGGTGGCGGCCGGGGCCGGGCCGGTGGTCGAGGTCGTGGTGACCCCCGAGGCCCCTGTGCTGCCCGGTACCCCTGTGCTGCCCGGTACCCCTGTGCTGCCCGGTACCCCTGTGGCGGTGCTCGGCGACGCGGTGGTGCGGGCCTCGGTGCTGTGCAAGGCGGCGTTGAACTGCTGGGCCAGCGAATGCTGGTTGCGGGCCTCGGTGATGTTGGTGCCGAAGAGCTGGTACACCACGAAGAGCAGCACGACCACACCCAGCGTGATCAGGGCGAGGCCGATCTCCCGGGTGGTCCGTCGGGCCGCGCCCATCGGTGCTCGTCGGGATGCGACCGGCGGTGGCTGCTCTGCTTCCCCGGCGACCGGGGCCTCGTCTGCCACCCGACCAGGTTAAGCGGCGCCCGGCGGCGAGTCCCGTCGCCACCCTGGCACACTGATGGAGTGTCGGTGATCGTGGTACGTCACGCCCACGCTCTGTCTCGCCGGCAGTGGGAGGGCGACGACGCCTGGCGGGTGCTCTCCCCCAAGGGTGAGGAGCAGGCCTGCCTCCTGGTCGCCCCGCTGCTGGCCCGTCGCCCGACCCGGATCGTGTCGAGCCCCTACCTTCGGTGCGTGGCCACGGTCGAGCCGTTGGCCACCGCGGCCGGACTGGTCGTCGAGCCGGACGGCCGCCTGGCCGAGGGCAACGATCGCCACGCCGTGGATCTGGTCCGGTCGCTCCAGGACTCCGGGGAGCGCGCCGTGGTCTGCAGTCATGGCGATGTGATCCCTCATCTGCTGGTGGTGCTGGCCAACGAGGACGGGGTGGACCTCGGCCCGGACCCGCGGGTGGAGAAAGGATCGGTCTGGATCCTCGAAGGCGACCGCGGTCGCTTCACCTCGGCCCGCCACATCCCTCCGCCCGTGCCCTGACCGGGCGGGGTGGGGGCCGGCGCCGCAGCCGGGGCCCGACCGGTGGGTGGGGTGGTGTCAGCGGCGGAGGAGACCCTTGCGTCTGGGGGCAGCCGAGGGGAGTATGTCGTCATCGCTGGGGGTCCAGCCCATCACCTCCACCGCGCTGCGGGCCGGAGCCGACGGGGCCGGGCCGCCCGAAGTTTCGGACTTTTCGGGGGTGGGCTCGGGGGTCGGGCGGGTGGGGCGCTTGATGGTGATCGTCGGCGCTTCCTCGACCATGTCGTCGCTGGCCGGGGAGATCCCGCTCAAGCCGCCGAGACCCGACAGGCTCGGTAGGGGTCGGGCGCCCATCGAGCTCCCGTCAGTCGAGGGGGGACGGAGCGCGGAGATCGAGTTGCCGCCCAGTGAACCGCCCCCCGACGCCGCGGCCATCGGGGATAGTCCGTTGGAGATTCCCCCGGCGAGGATGCTCGGACTCTTGCGGATCGGCCCGTCGGCCAAGCCGCCCGAGGGCGCTCCCATCGGGTTGGGCGGCGGAGTGAGGGGGCTCGGAGCCCGTCGCTCGACGGGCGGCGCGCCGGAGGCGGGCGCCCGAACTGCGCCGAGCGGGGCCGGCGCGGGCGCCGGCGTCCGAAGCCCGCCGACAGGGGATCCGGGTTCGCTGGAGGGAACCCCGGCCGCCGGCGGCCCTTCGGACCGTCGGCTACCGCCGTCACTGGCCGCCTTCGGGTCCGGACCGGGGCCCGTCGCCGGCTCGGTCCGGGCCGGGGCGGCGAGCTCGGTGTCATCGCCTTCTCCGGCCACTGCGTCCCGCAGCGCGTCAACCAGTGAGGCGTGCAGGGCTTGGCGGTCGAACGGTCGGGATTCTTCTGCCATGTCAGCGTTATCGGCACAGGTGATCAGCCACCTTGAGGGCAACAGCGGCGCTCGCCGCCGCCGGCCCGGCCCCGGCGCGCATCGGAGCGCCTTTGAGTGGTATCGAGGCAAGAACGGTTGACCCACTCGGGGCCGTGGCGACCTTCCGGCGCCGAGTGCGTACGCTCTGCCCTCGATGGCTGAGCTCGGCGTCGCGGCGATGCGCTCGCTCATCGTCGCCGTCGTCGGCTCGGCGAGGGTGCGGGCCGCGGCCTCCTATCCGTTCCGTCTCGGGCCGGCCGACTCCGAGTGGAAGAGCCGGCCTTTCGCCGGCCTGGCCGTGGTCAACAACCTTTCGGGCAGCGGCGACGCCCTGGTCACCGTGGCCTTGGCCGGATCGGTGTTCGTGAGCGTCTCGCTCAACGCGGCGCGCGGCCGGACGGCTCTGGGGCTGATCTGCACGGTGCTGCCCTTCGCGGTGGTCGGACCGTTCGTCGGGCCGGCCATAGATCGCATGCGGGGCGGACGGCGCTTCATCGTGTTCCTCGCCGCCGCCGGCCGGCTGGTCGCCTGCCTGCTCATGTCGGCGTGGATCCACAGCCTGTTGCTGTTCCCCGCGGCGTTTTTGAGCCTGGTGTGCTCCAAGACCCACGCCGTGGCCAAAGCCGCTCTCGTCCCGGCGGTGGTGGACGGCGAGCAGGACCTGGTGCGGGCCAACTCGAGGCTGGCCGTCGGCGGCGCGGCCGTCACCTCGGTCGCGGCCGGGGTAGGCGGCCTCATCTACAAGCTGCTCGGCTCGCGGGTGCTGCTCGATCTCGACGTGTTCGTGTTCGCGGCCTGCGCCGGCCTCTGCCTCCAACTCCTCGGGAAGGACCCGGAGCCGAAGGACCCCGAGCCGAAGGACCCCGAGCCGAAGGACCCCGAGCCGGTCGGGCCCGCCGACGACGGGCCGCGGCGGTCGTTTGCGTCGGGAGGCCCCCGGCCGCCGGTCGGAGCGGGCCCTGGTTTCGGACTGGCCCGCCTGGCCGCCCGGCTGGCCGGCCGTTTCGGGGCTGGCGGCCCGCTGGTAGTGGCCCGCCCGTTGCGTCTGGCGTCGGTCGCCATGGCCGGCATGAGGGCGGTAGCCGGGTTCCTCACTGCCCTCGTCATCTTCGCCTTCCGGCGCGACGACACCCCATTGTTCTGGTACGGGTTGGTGGCCGTGGCCAGCGTGGGCGGCAACTTCGGCGGGGCCATCCTGGCTCCACGGCTACGGCCTTTGGTGACCGAGCGCCTGCTCGTCGGAGCGGCCGCGGTACTCATCGGGGTGACGGCCGTCGCCATGACCTTCTTCTCGGCGCTGTCGCGCCGACCCGCGGCGGTTGGTCTGGCTCTCGTCGTGGCGTTGGGAGCCAGCCTGGCCAAGACCGCGTTCGACGCCATCGTCCAGCGCGACACTCCCGACCGGGACCGGAGCCGCCTCTTCGCCGGATTCGAGTCGGTCTTCCAGCTCGCCTGGGTGGGGGGAGCGCTGCTGCCGACGCTGCTGCCCATCTCCCTCCTCGTCGGATTCCTCCTCGTCGCGGTGATAGTCGCTTCGACCTCGACGGTCTTCGTAGCCGGCTTGGCCCGAGAGGGGTGGGTGACTCCCGCGCCCGCCGCCCCGGGCCGGGACCGGCTCCGGGGCGCCGATACCGGGGGCGACCCGGTGGCCGATTCCGGGGGTGGCCCGGAGGCCTGGTCTCCACCGCCTCCTCGCCCGGCCCCTCCGGCCCCCCTGGGCGGGCCGGGTCCGGTCGACCGGGCCTAGACCAGCCGGCGGCTGGGCACCGGAGCCGGGGGTCCCGGTAGCCAGGGACCCCCGGGCCAGGTGGCCCCGGTGGCTGGGGACCGGAGCCGGGTGGTCCAGGCGGAGCCGAAGAGCTCAGTCCTGGTCGAGCTCGAGGCGGGCGAGCCACAACCCGGGGGCGGCCAGCTCGGCGGGCGTGGGGAGCTCGCGAGGCGATCGCCACAAGGGCGCCAGGCCCTCCTCACCGGCTCTCTCCACGATCCCCTTGATGAACGCCTGGCCCTGCTCGTAGCTGGCCGCATCGAGGTTCACCCCGAAGAGCTGGCCGAGCACCCTCGCTCCATCGTTCTCCTCGAGGCGGTGCCGGCGCAGGGCCTCGGTGAGAGGGCCGTAGGAGGAGATCAGGCGCCGCCCGACCGTGTCCATCACATGATCGACGTAGCCCACCACGGTGGCCAGGAGGGCTCTGAGCGGCACCTGGATCTGGCGCTGGGCGTCGTTCTGCATCTCCTCGAGGAGGGTGGCCGGGTCGCCGAACGCGGCCTGCAGCCCGGCCATGTCGGTGAGGTCGATGTCACCGAGGCGCTGCTCGAGGGACTGCGACGACGGGGAGAAGGCGCCGACGTAGGACTCGATCAGCTCCTCGAGGCGGGCCCGGACGTGGGGCCGACCGAGCACCCCGTGGTGGGCGGTTTCGCGCAGGCAGATCCACATCCGCACGTCGTCGGCGCCGAGACTCCAGTCGGTGGCGAAACGGTCGATGGCGTCGGGTACCACGAGCAACTCGGAACGGGCCGGGCGGGGCATGGGCAGGTCGTACTGGCCCATGGCCCGGGTGGCGAGCTGGCCGACCATGGAACCGGCCTGCAACCCGAAGAGGAACGGCCCGAGAACCTGAGGCAGGTTGGCGAACAGCTGGGCCATCGGATCGCCCCCGGGCAGACCCGAGCCGGGCTCGCCCGGACCGGCGAACCACGGGCCGCCCGCCCCGGGCTGCGGGCCGGCCGGGGTCATGCGGGCGGCCAACCGCTCGAGCAGGGGCCTCCAGTCATCGAGGGTGCGTAGCGCCCATTCGGTACGGGTCACCGCCGAAACGGTCAGCACCCCGGCGCTACCGACGTCGAGCCCGGTAGCCTCCGACACGTGCATCTCCGCCACGCGCATCAGTTCCTCGAGGCGGACCCTCGACAGCGGGTCGGGGTTGGCCTCCGAGGCTCCACCCGATGCCGCCCACTGGGCCATCTGGCGGGCTATCTCCCAGTTGAGAGGTCCCTGGCCGGTGAAGAAGCGGGCCAGGTTCCTCATCAGGTCGCCGAGCGGGCCGCCTTCGAAAGGGTTGCCGCCCCCGAAACTGTCGGGCGTGCTCACCACGCCCCCTCTCTGGTTCGCGAGTCGGCCATGCGGGCATCGTAGGTTCCGTGTCGACCGTAGTGGTCACCGGGGCGGCCGGCTCGCTCGGGTCGAGGGTCCTCGAGCAGCTCCTGGCCCGGCCCGACGTGCAGCGCACCGTCGCTGTCGACCTCGTGCCGGTGGCCGCCAAGAATCCCCGTCTCGACACCCGGGTGGTCGACCTGGCCGTGGCTGGCGGCCCCGTCGACTCGGAGCTCGAGCGCGTCATGCAGGGAGCCGACGCCGTCTTGCACCTGGCCTGGAGCCTGCCCGACGGCAAGGGCGCAACGCCTGCTGACCTGGAGGTTGCGGCGGCCGCCAACCAGCGTTCGCTGTCGCGGGTGCTGCGGGCTTCGGCCCGGGCCGGGGTGGCGTCTGTCGTGTACGTGTCGAGCGCCACGGTCTACGGCGCCTGGGCGGACAACAAGATTCCGCTCACCGAAGACGCCAACCTCCGGCCCAACCCCGAGTTCTCCTTCGCCGTGTCCAAGGCCGAATCCGAGCGGATCCTCGCCGACTGGACCGAGACCAACCCGTCGGTGGCGGTGTCGGTGCTGCGGCCCGCCGTCACCGTCGGCGCCGACGGCCGGCCGATCTACCAGGCTCTGGGCATCACCCGGGCCCCCCGCCTCGGAGACGAGGGGCGCCCGGTACAGTACCTGCACCTCGACGACCTGGCCTCGGCGGTGGTTCTGGCCTGGGAGGTCCGCCTGCGGGGCGTCTTCAATGTGGCCCCCGACAGCGGTATCCCCGAGGAGCAGGCCCGGGCCCTCGCTGGCGGCGTGGCCAAGGTCTCGGTTCCCGACCGGCTGGCTGCCCGCCTGGCGTCGCTCGGCTGGCGCCTCTGGCGGCAGGGGGTGCCCCTCGAGGCCCAGGCCTACGCCACCCACCCGTGGGTCGTCGCCCCCGACCGCTTGAAAGCCGCCGGCTGGGTCCCCGGTTATTCCAGCGAGGAGGCCCTGGTCGCCACCGATGACCGGCTCCACTGGGACGACCTGCCCCCGGGCCGGCGTCAGAACCTCAACCTCGTGGTGGTGGTGCTGGTCTCGACGATGCTGGGAGCCACCGTCGCCGGTGTGATCGCCGCCCTCGTACGCCGCCGCCGTTCGACACGCTGAGACCCGGCGGGGGCCGCGTCCGGCGTCAGTCGGTGCCGGGCTCGTTGGCGATGGTCACCGTGGTGGTCAGGGTCCGGCCCGAGTGCAGGTAGGTGATGGGGACGGCGTCACCGGGGAGGCACCGGTCGACTTCGGCGACCAGGGTCCCCGTCGAGGTGACCGGCTGGCCGTCGAGGGAGGTGATGATGTCGTGGGTCCGGACACCGGCCCGGGCCGCCGGACCGGTGCTCGACACGGTCCCCGCCAGAACCCCCCCGGCCAGGCCCATCTGGTGGGCCATGGCGCTCGGCACGTCGATGGGGTCGGCGATCCCGAGCCAGGGATGGCTCACCGGGACGCCCTCGACGATGTCCGTGGCGACGAGGGACACCTCGTCGATGGGTGCGGCGAAGGTGAGGGCCTGGTCGGTCTGGCTGGCCGGCTGCAAACCGAGGGTGAGCCCGACCACCTGTCCGAACTGGTTGAGGAGGGGATCTCCCGAGGCGCTGGGGCTGACGGCGGTCATCGACACCGCGAGCAGGCCGTCCATGTCCGTGCCGTCGACCAGCGGCACGGTCCGGTCCTGGGCGCTGACCAGCCCCGGGGACAGGGAAGGGGCCGACCGGGAGCCGACGGCGAGCACGGCAGTGGCATCGCTCAGGCTGGCCACCGACCCGAGATCGGCGGGGCTGACCACGGCTGAGGCCGGACTGGTCACTTTGAGCACGGCCAGACCGGACAGCGCGTCGGAGCCCACGAGCACGGCTTGGGACGACTCCCCGGTCGGATAGGTGACCTGAATGGAGCCGAAGTAGCCGTCGGCCAGGGCCCGGGCGAAGATGGTGCGGTCGGTGACCACGAAGGTGTGACCGTCGGCCGACTGGCTGAAGATCAAACCGGACCCGGCCGCCGGTCCCGAAGCTCCGTCCACAGTGACCGCCACGACCGACAGCGAGGCGCTGTCATCGATGGCCGTCCAGTCCGTCGCCTGGGGCCCGTCGGCGGCCAGCGAGATGGACGGCGTGGACGCCGCGGTCGATCGCAGCACCGTCCGCGATTGGAGCAACATCCCGCTGGCCACGCCGACGCCGGTGGCTGCGGTGGCTCCTATCAGCCCGGCGATGAGGGCGATGGCCCAACTGCTGCGCAAGACCCGGGACCGCGCCGGCGTGCCCCGCCGCCCGCCCGGACCCGTCGCCAGCTCCAGAGTGGGCGCCCCCGACGACCGCTCCGAGGGGTGGCGCCACAACCGGTCTTCGGGGGGCAGCCAGGCGAACACCGGGCTGTCATCGGGTGCAGCCCAGTCACCGGCAAGATCGGCCCAGTCGCCAGTGGGGTGGGGCCAGTCGCCTGTGGGGTCGGGGAGGTCCGGGAGGTCTTCGCCGTCATCTGACGGATCGGGGGCCCCGGGCCGGTACTCCACGCCGGTGGAGCCTAACGATCAAGGTTGCGCCGCGGACATCGGGCCGGCAATGACGGAAACCCCTACGTCCCCCACCGCGCCCCTGTGAGTCGTACGATGAACACGTGAGCGGTTACCAGCACGAGCCCGGCGACGGCGAGGTGGTCTGGGTCGGGTTGACCACTGAACCCCTTTCCATGGACCGGGCCGCGCAATGGGTGCAGAGAGCAGACTGCGGGGCGGCCGTGGTCTTCAGCGGGACGGTCCGCGACCACGCCCCCGGTCGGGACGCGGTAGACGAGGTCGAGTACGAAGCCTACGACACCCAGGTCGAACCCCGGCTGCGCCGCATCGCCGAGTCGGCCTGCGAGCGCGGTCCGGGAATCGGCCGGGTGGTCATCTGGCACCGTTTCGGGACTCTCGGAGTGGGCGACTGCTCGGTCGTGGTGGCAGTCTCCTCACACCACCGGGCCGAGGCCTTCGAAGCGGCGCGCTACTGCATCGACACGGTCAAGACGTCGGTGCCGATCTGGAAGCGCGAACGTTGGGAGGACGGCGAGGACTGGGGACTCGACGCTCACGAGGTGGCCGAGGTCAGTCCGTGATGATGGCCTCGTCGACGACGGTTCTGTCGAACCTGGCCTATCTGATCGGCGCGGTCGTGCTGGCCATCCTCGTAGGTCTGGGCGTCTGGCTGCGTCATCGCCAGCCCAAATCGGTTGACGCCAACATTTCCAGCTTCCGTCGCGGTCTGTCGGCTCTCGCTCCTGAGGAGGGGGGCCCGCTGTCGCGCCCCGCTGACACGCCCCGGATACGCCCTACGCCGGTGGGGCTGAGCCACGTCCGCCTCGAGGACACGCCCCGGGCCCGTCCCGACGCCGGCCCGGGTAGCCAACGCGGGGGATCCGAGGCTGGCTAGGGACCTGGCCATCGACCTGGGGACGGCCAACACCCTGGTCTACTCGCGGGGTCGGGGCATCGTGTTGAACGAGCCTACGGTCATCGCGCTGAACTCGCGGACCCAGGAAGTGCTGGCCATGGGTCACGAGGCGTGGCAGATGATCGGTCGGACCCCCGGCTACATCGTGGCCGTCCGCCCGCTGCGCAAGGGCGCCATCACCGACTTCGACATCACCCAGCGCATGATCCGCCTGCTCCTCCAGCGCGCCGGGGTGTCACGCTTCAACCGGCCCCGGGTACTCATCTGCGTGCCGTCGGCCATCACCGAGGTGGAGCGTCGGGCCGTCGAGGAAGCGGCGCGCGGGGCGGGGGCCAACGGGGCGTTCCTCATCGAACAACCCATGGCGGCGGCCATCGGGGCCGGTCTGCCCATCCACGAGCCGCTGGGCAACATGGTGGTGGACGTGGGAGGGGGAACCACCGAGACGGCGGTGATCTCGCTCGGGGGGATCGTGGCTCTCGAGGCCATACGGGTGGGGTCGTTCGACATCGACGCCTCCATCCAGACCTACGTGCGACGCGAGTACGGCATCGCGGTGGGAGAACGCACCGCCGAGGAGATCAAGCTGGCCATCGGCTCGGCGTGGCCGTCGGAGCGCGACATGGTCAAGGCCGAGGTGCGCGGCCGTGACCTGATGTCGGGCCTGCCCAAGACGGTGATCCTTTCCCCCGAAGAGGTCCGGGAGGCCATCGAGGAACAGGTCGGAGCCATCGTGGACTCGGTGGTGAAGTGCCTGGGCAATTCACCGCCCGAACTGGCGCAGGACCTGATCAGCCAGGGCATCCATCTGGTGGGCGGCGGGGGCATGCTGGCCGGCCTCGACCGCAGGCTCGAAGCCGAGACGTCCCTGCCGGTGAACCTCGTCGAGGCGCCCCTCGAGTGCGTGGTCCTGGGTGCCGGACGCTGCCTCGAGGAGTTCGACGCGGTGCGCGACCTGTTCATGAAGTAGGGCGACCTGTTCATGAAGTAGGTCAGCCCTCCCGGCCGCGCCCGGTGAGGTCCTCGGCCGCCTGGCGGACCTGCCAGTCCCGGTCGGCCAGGGCCACCTCCAGGGCGGCCTGCACGTCGGGCCCGTCGAAAGCGGCGAGGGCCAGCACCGCCCGACGCCGCACCGCCGGCTTGTCGCTCATGGCGGCCAGCACCGCAGCACGCCCCGAGGGCGGTTGGTCGGCCCCGATGGCTCCGATGGCCGCGACCGCGGCCTCCCGGCAGAGCGGGTCGCGGTGCTCGGCGGCGACCGCAGCCAGGGCATCGAGGGCGCCGGGCGCGGCGGTCGGCCCGACCTCACCCAGGGCGAAGCACGACGCCTCGACGACCTCCGCGGCCGGGTCGGCCAGGCCGCCGACCAGTAGCGCTACGGCCGCGGCGCCCTGGCGGTGGGCCAGTTCGGCGGCGCGGGCCCGGACCGACGGCGCCGGGTCGGCGCGGGCCGCGAGCAGGTCGGCCAGGTCCAGGTCACCGAGGCGGTCGAGAGCCCCCAGCGCGGTGGACCTGATCGCCGGGTCGGGATCATCGAGGGCCTGGCGGGCGGTGTGACGGGCCGCCGGACGGGCCGCGCCCTGGGCGTGCCCGGCCATGGCCACGCGGCGCCGCCGCTGGGACGCGTCGCGCCCCAGCCCGCTCACTGGTTGGCGGCGTGGTGCAGCATGCCCGCCAGGGCCCAGGCCAGGCCGCCTAGCGCCGACGCGATCACCAGACCTATGAGCAACGCGACGATGATCAGCCCGGTGCTGGATCCGACCACTCGCAGGACCCGGTGCTCGGCGCGCTCTCGGTAGCTCAAGGCTGGACTCTCCTCTGTACTGCCGGAACCACCTCGGGCATGGCAGGCTGTGCGCGCTCCAGGCGCTCGTTCCGATCCGGGCGGGTGGCCGAGTCAGCAGAAGAAAAAGACGACGTGACCACTTCCGAGGAGATCCTACAAGAGCCGTACCGCCAAGAGCCGCGGCCGCGGACCAGGCGCCGGCGGGTGCTGCTGGCGGTGGCCAGCGCCGTGCTGGTCGTGGTGGCCGTGGTCGCCGTCTGGTTGAAGACCGGGGCCGACGGCTACTACGTCCTTTCTCCCGGCCAGGCCCCGCTGGTCACTGCGTCCGGGGAGTGCCGCCCCGTCGGCGGGGGGGATTTCTCCACCTCGAGCGGCCAGCCGTGCGTGCAGCTGGTGGTCCCCGCCGACCGGAGCCACCCCGTGGACGGACAGATCCTCATGGTCGACGTCTACCAGGGGAAGCCCACGCCGTGGCAGTACCTGCTCTACAAGCTCCACCTCCTGAAGCGTTTCGGTAACCACGCGGTGCTGTTGCCCAACGCCGCGATCGTCGGCAACGGCACCGCCTCCCAGGTCTCCTGCCAGGACGCCCAGCAGGCCGTCGAGGCGACCTCGGCGGCACCGGTCGCGGCGCTGCGCCAACTCGGCTACCAGGTCAAGGAGAACGACCTGGGCGCCCAGGTGGACACGGTCCTGGCCGGCTCGGCCGCGGCCGCGGCGGGACTGCGCTGCGATGACCTGATCACCGGGGTCAACGGCCTTCCCGTGCACAGCGCGGCCGACGTGGGCAAGGCCCTCAGCGGCCTGCGGCCGGGCACCACGATCCACGTGACGGTCACCCGTAACGACGGCAAGTCGGACCGGACGGTGCCGATCACCGCCCGGCTGGGCAGCCTTCCGGCCCTCGGCGGGGCGCCGGCCGACCCCAACAAGGGATTTCTGGGTATCGAGACCGAGACCAGGATCACCTATGACCTGCCCATCCCTCTCCAAGCCCAGGTCGGCTCCATAGGCGGACCCTCGGACGGTTTGGCGCTGGCGCTGGGCTTCATCGACACGCTCGGAGGCGGTCACCTGACCGGCGGGCTGAAGGTGGCCGCCACCGGCCAGATCGAGCCCGACGGCTCGGTGGTGGAGATCGGAGGGGCGGCTCAGAAGGCGGTGGCGGTGCGCCAGGCGGGCGCACAGGTGTTCCTCGTCCCGCCCGGCAATTACAAAGAGGCCAAGAGTGCGGCGGGCAACGTGAAGGTGTTCGCGGTGGCGTCGCTCAGCCAGGCGCTCCGCGATCTCGAATCGCTGGGCGGCCAGGTCCCGCCCCCGGTGTCGTCGACCACGACGGTGCCCAAGTGAGCGGCTGGTGTCGCTGACGGAGTCCCCACTCCCGTTGGCCTCCGAGTTGCTCACACTGGTCTCGTAGCCGCCTCGTTCCTCACCCTGTACGCTCTGCCCACCGGCTCTGATCTGGTGGTCGTCGTCGTCGTCGTCGTCGCCGCCGCCGCCCGGTGACCGGGTCACGACGGGGGGACGACGACACCTCCGGCACCGGTCCATCCCTCGATGAGGGCGGCAGCGGTCCAGGCGTCGGTCCAGGCGTCGGTCCAGGCCCCCATGCATCACCCACTGCCGGTCCTCATGGGTCGTAGGCTCG
>JAKCDU010000058.1 GCA_021838445.1 Actinomycetes bacterium
CCCTATCGACGGCTCACCTCGGTTGATTGAGGGTGAGCCCAGCGACCAGAAGTCCCGATTCGCACCTCCCGGCATTCGGCGAAACGGTCTCGACCCACCCGCGTGCCCCCACCTCTCTTCGGTGCAGCCCGCCGAGCTGGGCGCGCCACGGTCGCGCCGCCACGCCACCAGCAGCTCACGGCGGGTGTCGGCGTCATTGGGGTCGGCACCAGAGGCGAGGAGCAACGCGGCCCTGTCCGGCCCGGCGGGGAAGTAACCGGGCCCGTCGGTCACGGCGTGGAGCGGGGTGCGCCAACCGCCATCAGGGCCGTTGCGTCCGATCATCAGGGCCGACGCCAGGCCTGGGGCGCTCCCCGATCAGCCGACGAACCGTCTTCATCTCTTCGTCGTGAATCGCCGCCGTCCGCTCCAGTGCGAGGGGATCGAGGTACTCGAGATGAGCGGCGGACCGTCACCGCAGCGGACCTCATGGCGGCCCACGGCAGTCCGTCCACCGGGTAGGCGGCCGGTGGCACCAGGTGAGTCGCTCGCTCGCCGGGTCCTGTGTCCTCGGCCGGTGCAGCTAGTGACGGCCACCGGCGGCGCCACTCGACTCCACCCTGCCCCTCTCGGTCGGCGGTCTATGGATTGGGAGCGGCGCCTCGCTACATTCCATCCCGTGCTGCGTTGCGCCGGATGCGGGACCGATGTCACCTGGCTGACGGCTTGGTGCGGTACCTGTGGGCGCTCCACGGCAGATGCGGTCACCGAACGGGCCGAGCTGGAACTCCCTTCCTACCTCGGGGCCGACGTCGAACAAGGCCGGAGGCGGCCACAACGCGGCCGACGACGCCAACCGGCTACGACGACGGCGGCCTCTGCGGCGGCGGCCGCCGTGGCGTCTTCTGTGGCCACGCCAGCCGACGACGACGACGACGACGATGCCGTCCCCCGCCGATACCCGCGACGGCCCTCCTCGCGCCGCCCGGCAACCGCGGTCACCGCGGTGGCGGTGGCGGTGGCGGTGGCGGGCGCCCTGCTGGTGGCCACCCGGTCGGGCCCGGAAGGGTCGCCCCAGGAACCCCCGCTACCGGCCTCGGTGCACCACCTCGCCGGTCGGGTCATCGCCGAGGCGGCCGACGGCACTCCGCTGGTGAGCCTTCCCGACGCCAGCCATCAGAGCGCCGTCCGGCCCGGCCCGACCACGGCCGGGGCCCGGCCGGTGCTGGTGGAGAGCGACGGTGAGGTCGTGTGGCAAGCCCATGGGAGCCTGTCTGGGGCGTTCTATCCGGGGGCGTCGACGGCGGGTACCCGGCCCGACTCGTTGGCCGACAGGGCCACTGCTGCGGTCGTGCCGGCGGCCGGCGCGGGGCCGGCCACCACCACACCGGTATCGCTGGTGTCGCTGTCGGACGGAGCGCGAACCAGTCTGGGGGTGGCCAACGACGCCGTCGGCGATCCGCGGACGCGGGGTGCCTTCGTGAGTGTGACTGCGGCAGTCCAGCCGGCCGGACGCTCAGCGGGGATGGACAGCCTGGCCGACTCCGCGGTGGCGCTGCGTCAGAGCGGCGGCCAGAACACGGTGCTGGCCACTGCAACCCAGCTCGACCGCTACGCCGGGATCGACCCGCGCCAAGTCGTGAACCTGACCCTCTTCCCTGATCCCGACGGCGGCAAGATCGCCGTGGTGCTCAACCCCGTCGGGGCCGCGGCCGGCAACGCTACCGTGGTCGTCCTCGACCGCGGGGGCCATCGCCTCGGCTCCCTCAGCGCGGCCAACGGACCGGCCGAGTACACGACGCTCTACTGGTCGCCGAACGGCGAGTCGCTGGCCTTCGCCAGCTTCACCGGTGTCGGCAGCGCCCTGGCCGTGATGAGCCCCGACTACCGCGTCGCAACCCAGTCCTTGCAGCCCGGCACCCGCCTGGGGCACTGCGCCTGGTCACCTGACGGGGCGTGGGTCCTCTGTCAGGCCGCGTTCGACTCCTCGACGGCGTCAGCGGTCAATTGGGTTCTGGCCCGTAACGACGCCGGCCTCGACCCCGTCTACTCGATCCGGGCCAGCGGCGACCCGGTGGCCTGGATTCCATGACCGACGGCGCACTCAGTAGGTGGACCGCCGACGCAGCTTGCCGGATACCAGGGAGCCGGGCTGGGTGAGGGCCCCGGGGCCATCGTCACCTCCCGGCCGGCCCTGCCCCTGTGGCGGGCTGATGGCTGGAGGCGTGCGGCCCGGGATCTGACCTGGACGACCACCGCTGTCTGCGGACCGGAGTTTCCGTGGCGCTGGGCCATAGCGACGCCGTGGAGTTCCGCCGGGCCGCCGGGCTGTCAGGCTGTCAGGCTGTCGGGTCCCGAATACAGTCTTGCGGGTGACCACCGACGTCGTGGCCGTGCTCGGCCGGGGACTTGTGGACCCGGCCGCTCCGGCGATCTGGACCGACGACCTCGGGCTGACACGGGGTGACGGGTGCTTCGAAGGCTGCCGGGTGAGGAGGTCCGAGGGGACCGTCGTAGTCGATGACCTCGAGCTACACCTGGACCGGATGGCCTCATCGGCTCGCGGCCTCGACATCGCCTTCGACCGGGCCGCCTGGCAGACCCTGGTGGAGTCCTCAGTCAGCGAGTGGGACAGAGCTCGGCCCGCCGATGAGGAGGCCAGCCTCAAGCTGGTGCTCACCCGGGGGAGGGAAGGAGGCCAGGCGCCGACGGGGTTGGCATCCGTCTCCCGAATAGCCGCCGGTGTCCTGGCCGCCCGCCGGGAGGGAGTGGACGTGGTCACCCTCGCCCGTGGGGTCGGCTCGGACTCCTTCGCCGACTGCCCCTGGCTGCTCGGCGGGGTCAAGACGCTTTCGTACGCCTTGAACATGGCCGCCCAGCGCGAAGCGCGCCGCCGAGGCGCCGACGACGCCATCTTCGTGTCCACCGACGGTCGGGTCCTCGAAGCCCCTACCGCGGCCGTCGCGTGGGTCAACGACACCCGGGTCACCACGGTCCCCCCTGGGGGCAACGGAATTCTGGCCTCGATCTCCGCCGAGCGCCTCCTCCGGGTACTGGGCTCCTGCGGCTTCACGACCACCCAGGATCAGGCCACCGTCAGGGACCTACTGGCCGCCGAGGCGGTGATCCTGGTCAGCAGCGTCCGCGGCCCGGTACTGGTGAGATCCATCGATGGCCAGGAGCTCGCTGCCACCGAGCGAGGGACACAGGTCGTGTCGGCCAGCCAGGAGCTCCTCCACTTCCAGCCGGGGCAGCCCGGGTCGCCGGTCCAGGACTGGTAGGAGCTTCGGGGAAAAGGGGTCCGGGTCGGCCTGGCCAAACGATGGTTCCCCGGGCCAGGGGCGCGTTGCCGCCGAGGTGCTGAATGGCGTCGAGATCGACGGTGGAGGCCACGGCCGAGTCGCCCCACCGGGCCGAGGTCAGAACGAGAGAAGTGGTGGGCCATGCCGACTCGCAGACTCGTTCTGGTGTCTGCTCCTGTCCCCCATCGTCGTCCTCCCGCCGTATCGAAGTCTAGTGATCGAAGGCCGGAACTTCTCCTTCGGCTAGGAGCATTTCGCGGAGAATCTCGGCGTGACCGCAGTGCTGGGCCAACTCGCGGAGCACGTGGATGTACACCCAGCGCAGTGGCAACGGTCCTCGACGGTTCCCTCGGAGAAGATCGTCCAGATCCAGCTCGGAGGTCGCTCGGCGCGATGCTTCGCACGCTTCAAGGTGGGCCTGGCGGACGGTGGCAATGGTGTCGTCGTCACTCAGAACGAACGACTCGTCCGGGGTGGGGGGCAGACCGAGCTCGGCTCGGGTCCGGCACGTCACCGCTTCGTCGAACCAGACTCTCTCCACGAACGTGGCGTGCGTTACCAGGCCCATGAGGGTGGTGCGGGACGGGACCAGCGACCGGCGGGCCTGCTCCTCGGTGAGCCCGTCCAGACAATGGTTGAGTTCGAGGCGGTGGATGTCGAGGAACGCCTCGAGTTGGGCCCGGATCGGCTGGCCGACGATCGCTTCGGCGGTCGCCATAGAGGAAAATGTCATGGCCGGAGCCTGGCAGCCCCGCCGTCGTCCGGCAATAGGGCAATACGGCGATAGGTGGTGATGAGGCGGTTTGCGGTCAGCCGGGGTTGGGGAACCGGACGATGCCCGCCTCCATGCGGTCCAGGTCCACCACCGCGAACGACGCCTGGTCGCGGGCGCCCAACTCACGCGACTCGCCGAGCGATCCGGGGTTGACGATCAGCGTCCCCTCCACCGTCCTGGTCATAGGTACGTGGGTGTGCCCGGCTATCAGCAGCTCCGCCTCCAGGTCACGGCAACGCAACCAGGCCGGGTCGTTCTCGGTGAGGTAGTCGTTGAAAGGGGGCCACGGGGTGGAGTGGACCACCGTCACCGCCCGGCCCCCCAGTTCCATGTCCAGTCGGTAGGGCCAGGTGGCCATCCACTCCAGCGCGTCGGCGTCGACGCCCGGCGCCGAGCGGGCCCGGACCCCGCCAGGGCCGAGCAGCACCATCTCGTGGTTGCCCTGAATGCAGGGGAAACCCCGCCGGCGCAAGCGACCGACGACCTCGTTGCTGAAGCGGTACTCGTAAACCACGTCGCCAGCCACGAGGACCTCGTCGACCTCGCCGGCCATGAGGTCGAGTGCCGTTTCGAGCGCGGCGACGTGGCAGTGCACGTCCGATATGACCCCGATCTTCACCGTAGCCGGGAACTGTAGCGGGCCCGGCCAGGGACGCCCCCACCGGGGCCGGTGGTGGACGGGCGCCGTCGGCCGCCGATTGGTCCTCCGAGTCCAGCCAGGCAGAACAGCCAGACCTGAGCCCCGAGATCGCGATAGGACTCGCCGGGAGCGCCAAACGCGCCGTGGTGGTGCACGGCCCTCACGAGCTGGGTTACCAGCCACGCACCGCGGACCGGGTCCACCGGGTGCAGCTGGCCCGCTGATCGGCCCAGGCCGTGTGACCGAGGATGGGTTCACCGGTCAAGACAGGCCGCCTTTCGACGCCGGCGCCGCTTCGGTGTGATGTCAGTAGGGCTCGGCGCTGTAGGCGACGGCCCCGCCGTAGTGGGGTGACGAGTGGCAGGCAATCCCTATCGAGGGCTCGCCCCGTTGGCGGGGGCCGGCCCTCCGGGCCAACTGGAGATAGCACTCGAGCATCTGCGGGACGCCGTGCATCCGGCCGTTACCGAGCGCCCCGCCACCCGACAGCACCGGAAGAGCATCCGGACGGTCGCTGTCGATGCCGCCCCCGGCGACCAGCCGGTGAGCCTCCCCTCGAGGGCAGAACCCGAGCGCCTCCAGCCAGAAGTACACGAACGGCGAGAAGCCGTCGTAGAGCTGGGGTAGATCGACCTCGGATGGGCTGATCCCCGCCGCCTGCCACAGCCGTCGCCCGGTCTCCACCCCGACCTCCATGATGTCGTCGAGCGGCCAGTGCAGCGGCAGCCGGCGCCGGATCGGGGCGCCGCTGGCGTACCCGGCGACATATACCGGCCGGTGGGGCAGGTCTCGGGCGCGATCCGCCGACGTGAGGACAAAGGCGGCCACGCCGTCCACCGGAATGTCGCAGTCGAACCGACGGATCGGGTCGGTGAGCATCGGAGCCGCCAGATACTCCTCGGCGCTGAGCGGCAGGTCATGCCAGACCGACCAGGGGATCCGGGCCCCGTTCTTGCGGGCCTCGACTACAACGGCCGCCATCGCCTCGTGGCTGGCGCCGTAACGCTGCAGGTACTCGTTGTAGGGCAGAGCGATCATGGTCAAGGGCCCGAAGTAGCCCTGCGGAAGGGTCCATTGCTGACCGCCGCGCGCCTCGCTCAGGCTGTTGCCGTGGTAGCTGCCCTGCGGGTTGTGTAGCGCCCGATGGAACAGGACGTGGGTCGCCGCACCGCTGGCGACGGCGTTGACGGCCATGGAGACAGCTCCCGGTATCTGACCGAAACCCTGGAACCCGGCCGCGTAGCGGGGGTTGACACCGAGGTGCTCGGCCAGCCAGTTGGCCGTGACCGAGGTGACGCCGTCGGCCTCGCTATGGCTGCCGGCGCTCGGGAAGAGGCTACCGGTGACGAATCCGTCGACCGAATCGAGCCCGGCGTCGGCTATGGCCGTTCGTGCCGTCTCCACTGCCAGGGCGCCCAGCGTCTGCTTGGCATGTCGCTCGACGACGCTTTGGGCGTAGCCCACTATCGCCACCTGGTTGCTCGCCTGCAGGCGGCGGCTCATCGCCGTCGGCTCATGGCCGGCCCGCCAGCGTGAACGCCGGGATGGAGACGCCCGGCTCCCGATCCTCGAAAGCGACCTGGACGGCGGCTCCGATGGCGAGGGGGACGTCCGGCCCGTCGAGGAGCCGGCCGAGGGTGCGCAGCTCGGGTTGCTCGGCCAGCTCGACGTCGACGATCACGTACGGCAGAATCTCGTCGAAGCCGGACAGGAACGAGCGACGCACGATGGTCCACGAGCGGATCCTTCCTCGGCCGCTGACTGGGACCCATTCGAAGTCGGGCGTGGTGCTCCCACAGTGCTGGCAGACGACGTCGGGGGGGTGGGTCAAGACACCGCACACCGAGCACCTGGCCATGCTGAGTGTATGGTCGGCGGCCGCGGCCCAGTACCCCGCCGATTGCGCATCCGGCACCGGAGCCGGTCCGACCGCCGCCGTCAAGGGATGACGCCCGACTCTTTGAGGGCGGCGATGGACTCCCACTCGTAGCCGAGCTCCATCAGAACGGCTTCGGTGTCCTCACCATGTTCGGGGGCCCGCCGAAGCGACGGTGGTTGCCCGTCGATGTGCACCGGAACGGCGGGGAGCCGGTATGCCACCTCCCCGTCGATGGTCACGTCACCGATATAGCCGTTGGCGGCGACCTGGGGGTCGTCGAGCAGCTCCGGCACCGACTGCACGGGTGCCCATGGCGCGTCGAGACGGGAGAGGACGTCTTTCCACTCGGCGTAGGTGCGGCTGGCGAACTCGTCGTCGAGGGTCGAGACACAGGCCACCCCGTTCTCGCGCCGGGCCTGCATGGTCGCGAACCGGGGGTCCTCCAGGAGGTCCTCACGCCCTATCACCTTGCAGAAGTCCGGCCAGTACCGGTCGGCTTGGAGGAACACCAGGCTGATGTGGCGACCGTCCATGGTGCGGTAGACACCGACCAGCGGGTTGAACGCCGGCCCCCGCCCACTCGATGGCTGCGGTGGGTCCCCGCTCAGAGCGGCGAGGATGTCGGAGGACAGGGTCCACATGGCGGTGGCCAGGAGGGAGACGTCGACCACCGAGCCGAGCCCCGTACGGGTGCGCCGGAACAGCGCCGAGGCCACCCCGAAGGCCAGCGCCATGGCACCGTTGCGGTCGCCCATGGCACCGCGCTGGCCCACGGGGTAGTCCCTCCCCGGCGGGGTGAGCATGTGGGCCAGACCGCCACGGGCCCAGAAGGCGGTGGCGTCGTAGCCGGCCTGGTCGGCGTCGGGGCCGCGCATGCCGTAGCCGTTACCCCGGGCATAGATCAGCTGCGGGTAGCGACTGGTGACGGTGTCCTCGTCGAGACCGAGCCGATCGAGAGCCTTCGGCCGCATGTTGGTGAGGAGCACGTCGGCCGATTCCAGGAGCCGGTGCAGGACGGCCCGCCCCTCCTCGGTCTGGATGTTGACTGCCACTGAGCGCTTTCCCCGGTTGGCCAACGCCAACGACATGTTGACCCCGCCGCGCTCCGAGCCGATCCCCTGCGTGGCCAGGCCCCGGTAGGGATCGCCTTCGGTGGGCTCGATGTGGATCACGTCGGCTCCCAACTCGGCGAGAAGCGCGCCGACCACGGGAACGAAGACCCACTGTGCCAACTCGACCACCCGGACCCCGTCGAAGCAGCCGGGGCCGGTGCCTTCCCCCACGGGCACCTACGCTCTCGGCGTCAGGACCACGACCGGAATGTCGCGGTCGGTGCGGGTCTGGTAGGTGTCGTAGTTGGGCCACACCTCGGTGACCACCTTCCAGAGGCGGGGTTTCTCCTCGGCGGTCGCGGTCCGGGTCGTGACGGGGATGTGATCGGCGCGGACCTGGATCTCGGCCTCGGGCGTGGCCTGAAGGTTGAGGTACCACTTGGGATGGGTCGGTGCGCCTCCTTGGGACGCCACGACCAGGTAGTCGTCGGCGCGACGGGCGAAGATGAGCGCCGAGGTCCGCGGCTGGCCGCTGCGGCGTCCGACGGTGGTCAGGAGCAGGATCGGCACCCCGTTCCAGATGTAGCCGACCTCTCCGTCGGTCTCCCGATAGCGCCGCACGTGCTCGTCCATGAGCAGCGCAGTGTCGGGCGGTCGGTACTCCGCTTCGGTCATCGTCTCCTCCTCACCCGAACACCACGGGTATTGCGGTTGCACCGCGCTCGTAGTAGCCCACGAGCGCTGGGGGCTCGCCCTCCGGATCCAGGCGGAGACCGGGGAGCCGGTCGAGCAGGGCGGCGATGGCGACGCTCATCTCGGCGCGGGCTACGTGCTGTCCGATGCACACGTGCGGACCGCTCCCGAAGGCCAGATGGGGCCGAATGGGCCGAGCCAGGTCGAACTCGTCGGGATGGTCCCAACGCTGCGGATCACGATTGGCGGCGGCGAGGCAGATGTGCATCACCGATCCTTCGGGGAGGCGGACACCGAAGAAGTCCACATCCTCGGTGACCCAGCGGGAGAACATGGGGTCGGTCGGTGCCCACCGCACAGATTCCTCGATGGCCGCCTTGAGAAGGTTGCGGTCATCCCTCACCGCCTGCAGCCGCGCCGGACGCCGCAGCAACGCGGCGAGGGTGATCCCCATCTGCTTCCAGGTCGTGCCGGAACCGGCCGCCAGGAGCAGGAGGGAGAACGACAGGATCTCGGCGTCGGTGAGGCGTTGGGCCCGGCCTTCCTCGTCGGTGAGCTCCGATTGGACCAGCACGCTGATCAGGTCATCCTGCGGCTGGTCGCGACGAGCCGCCACGATCGGCTGGAGGATCCTCAGGATCTCGTCGGGTCGGCTGAGCGACTCACGAATGTCGAGAGCCTGTTCGACCGGCACGCCGAAGCTGCTGGTGATCGTCAGGACGGGTATGGCGGCGCAGAACTCGACGTTCAACTCCGCCGTCCCGCGCTCCACGAAGCAGTCGATGAGAGCGTGGACCGTCGCCTCGATCCAGTTCTCGATCCACCAGCGGGCCCGCGCCGGCCCGAAGGACGACTGCACGAGTCCCCGGTAGCGGCGGTGCTCGCTACCGCCCATCGAGAGCAGGCTGTTGGTGACGCCGGCCTCGCCACCCTTGATGTCGACGGCCACCGGCGAGGACGAGAAGGTTGCGTCGTCCCGGTAGATCGCCTGGCAGGCGTCCCAGCTGAAAGCCGAGAAGTGGGGGCGGTCCGGTTCGGGTAGGCCATGGAAGAAGAAGTCCTCGGTGATGCCCGCGAGCTCGTGGACCTTGCCGGCCTGCACCGGGGCCTGCGCCCGCAGCTCGTGCCACACCGGATAGGGGTCGTCGCGGTAGTTGCCACCGGTGGCCACCAGGTAGTTGCTCGACAGGTCGAAGACCTTTCGGACCCGCTCCAGATCGAGCATCGGCTTGGTCGGCCCCATCACGCCTCCGGACCCAGCCGGCCGGACGCCGCTGTCTTCATTGGATCGCCATTCTGTCTCATCACGCTACGTGGCCGCACCGGTGCCCACGACGCTGAGAGCCCCGGTCGGGCAGGCCTCGACGGCGGTGAGGATCTGTTCTTCGGGGTCGCCGGCGGCGTCGACGATGACGGCTTTGGTCTGCTCGTCCACAGCAAAGGTGTTCCCGGCATACATGACGCACATGCCGCTGCCCATACAGAGGTCGCGGTCGATGGCGACTACCAGGGCCCGACTGCTGTCAGGCACCCACCACCGCCGGGATGTCGGCCGGTGCGAAGCGGTACAGCTTCTCGGCGTTGCCCCGCAGAACCTTGTACTGCAATTCCGGGGACAGGCCCTTGATGACGCGCTGCGCCGTGCCGATGCAGTCCGGCCAGGTCGAGTCGGAGTGCGGATAGTCGGTTTCGCACATCACGTTGTCCTCGCCGATCTCGGCCAGGCTGGCCACGCCGTGGTGGTCCTCGATGAAGCAGCCGTAGACATGGTCGCGGAACGACTGGCGGATGTCGAGCGTGTCGAGGTCGAGGTCCGACCCGGCATGATCCCCGAAGGTGACGCCGCGCATGACCCAGTAACGCTGCTTGTCCAGCACCTGCTCGGCCCGCTCCAGGAAGTACGGGATCCAGCCGACCTCGCCCTCCGACAGGGCGATCTTCAGGTTGGGATAGCGCTGGAACATCCCGCTGAAGAGCCACGAGAGCATCGTTCCCGAGGTGCGGGACGCGCCCCAGGTCAGGTTGGCCATGAACGGCGCGTCTTTGGAGATCTGGGGCAGGGTGGACGACGACCCGACGTGCATGCACACGATGAGCTCCATCTCGTTGGCCGCCGCCATCACCGGCTCCCAGTAGCGGTCCTTGTCGTGGATGGTCGGCAGGCCGAGGGGTTCCGGATTCTCCGAGAACGCGAACGCGGTGACCCCCTTGGCCGCCATGCGCTCCATCTCCCTGGCCGCCAGTGCCGGGTCCCACATCGGGATCAGCATCAGCGGGATGTACCGTCCGGGCGCGGCGCCGCACCATTCCTCGACCAGCCAGTCGTTGTAGTGCTGGAGGCATTCGAAGCCGAAGGTCCGGTCGCTGGCGTCCATGAAGAGCTGCCCGCAGAAGCGGGTGATGGTGGGGAAGCACAGGGAGGCGAGCACCCCGGCGCGGTCCATGTCCTCGAGGCGGGCCTTGGCGTCGTAGCACCCCGGTCTCATCTCGGCATAGGGAAGAGGGTCGGGGCTGAACTCCTCCTTGGACTTACCCACCACCGCGCTGAGCCCCGAGCTCGGGAAGCGCTTCCCGTCGTAGAGCCAGTACTCCGTGCCGTCGATGGTCGCCATGTGCGGTGCCCGGTCCCGATCCTTGGCCGCCACCCGGTCGGTCCACAAAGTGGGGGGCTCGAGGATGTGGTCATCGACTGATATCAGCCAGTCCAAGTTGAGCTGCGACGTCATGCTGCCTCCCTGCACTCCGAGCTCAACGGGGGAGCTCGCTCACGGTTAGGTGCTTCACTTCCTGGAAGGCCCTGATGCCTTCGATGCCCCGCTCACGACCGAGCCCACTCTGGCGGTAACCACCGCTCGGTGCGTAGGCGCTGAACATCCCGCCGTTGACATTGGCGGCGCCGGCCCGCAGGCGTCGGGCGACGGCCGTTGCCGCCGCAGTGTCGGCGCTGTACACCTGCGACGACAGTCCGTAGATGGTGTCGTTGGCCATCCGCACGGCGTCGTCGAGGTCCCGGTAGCCGATCACACCCAGCACCGGCCCGAAGATCTCCTCCTGAGCCGCCGGATTGGAGTTATCCGGTAGGTCGAGGACGGTCGGCTCGAAGTAGTACCCCCGATCCAGCCCGCTCGGCCGTCCACCGCCGCATGCCACTTTCGCTCCATGCTCCTCGGCGAGGGCCACGAAATCCTCGCAGCGCTTCCTCTGGGCCGCGCTGATGACCGGGCCCATCAGCGTTGCCGGATCGGTCGGTGCCCCCACCTTGATGTGCCCGTAAGCCGCCGAGACCGCTTCGAGCACCTGGTCCTTGTGCTCCTGCGGTACGAGCATGCGGGTGGCCGCCACGCAGGCCTGGCCGGACGTCATGGCGACCACGGCCGCCGCACCGGGTCCCACTCTGTGGATGGCGTCGGCCAGGTAGATCTGGGCGGACTTTCCTCCGAGCTCGAGCGCCACCTGCTTCACCGTCGGTGCGGCCTGGGCCAGGATCTGGCGTCCGATGGCCGTCGACCCGGTGAAAGAGACCATGTCCACGGCGGGATCGGACGTGAGCGCCTCGGCACCCGCGGATCCCGCTTCGATGACGACGCTCAGTACGCCCGCCGGGAGGCCGGCCGCCTCGGCCGCTACACCGAAAGCGAGCGAAGAGACCGGCGCCAGCGGGCTGGGTCGCAGGATCACCGAGTTGCCGGCCATCAGCGCCGGGATCAGCTTCTGGAACCCCATGGTGACCGCTGCGTTGTAGGGAGTGATGGCGCTGACGACACCGATCGGCTCGTAGAGCCGGAAGCTCAACGAGACCCGGCCCCGGACCAGATCGTCGACGGGCACCGGGTTGGGGGCCTCCGATGGCAGTGACAGGTAGAGGTCGATGGTGTTGCGGGCGAAGGTGACGCCGGCCGCGTACTGTGCCGTTTCGGCGAACACGAGCGGCTGCCCCGCCTCGGCGACCATGGTCGCCACCCAGCTGTCCTTCAGACCCTCGAGGTGATCCACGAAACGGTGAAGCACCCGGGCGCGGTCCTGGGGGGGGAGCGTCGTCCACACCCCATCGTCGAACGCCTTGCGTGCCGCTCTGATGGCCCGGCCGACCTCGACCAGTGGAGTGGCTGACAGCTCGCACACCGCCGTCTCGTCTGCAGGGTTCTCCACCACGAACGATTCCTCGCCGTCCACCCACGAGCCGGCCACGTATGAAGTGCGCGGTGCGATCAGGTCGGCCAGGCTCAAGGTGTCCCCCAAAACGGTTAGGTAGAGCTACGTTCTACTGTGGCAGGCTTCAGGCTTTCCCGTCAAGGGGCGGAACCCCGTCTGGCCGGATATATCGATGTCGGTGTCAGATCCCTGTTCGGCTCGCCAGCCCGGCCCCGACGAAGGCCCATCGTCGAAGGCGGGGAGGTCACGTCCGCGGTTCGGCCGGTGCGGGTCACCGGGTATCTCCCTGTCAGCCGAGACCCTGGGCCACCCGCTCGAGGACGGTCGCAGCTGCCGGCGGGGGGACGAGCTGCAATACGACGTGATCGGCGCCCGCCTCCCGGTGTAGCTGCAGACGTTCCCGTAGAGGGCCCGGCTGGTCGGCGACCACGAGGGCGTCGACCAGTTCGTCGCTCCTCGTAGCCAGATCAGCCGCGGAGAAGCCGAGGCGGAGCAGGTTGCTGCGGTAGTTGGGCATGGCCAGGCACATCCCCAGGTATCTCCGCGGGCCGTCGCGCCAGCTACCGGCACGGGCGTCGAGGGCCACCATCTGAGACGGCGCGATCCACGGGCTGACGCCTACTGCAGCCCGAACCGTGCGGGTGTGGGTCACCGGGCAGAAGTAGGTGTGAGCTCCCGCCGTCATGGTCGCCGCCACCTCGACCATCTTCGGGCCGAGAGCACCGAGGAACAGGGGTGGGAGCTCACGCTCACCCGATGCTGCGGCCATATCGGTCAGGTAGGTACGCATCGTGGCCAACGGTGAGCGATAGGTGCCACCCCTTGCCTCGGCCAGGCCACGGTGGCTGACGCCCAGGCCGAACGCCACTCGACCCGGGAAAGCTTCATGCAGTGTCGACGCCACTGCGACCATGGCCTCGGCATCGCGGGCATGGATCGTAGCCACGCCGAATGCGACCGTCAGGCTCTCGGTAGCTCCCAGGTAGAGCGCAGCGCGCACGAAAGGGTCGACGCCGCTGAACTCCGGCAGCCACACAGTCCCCATCCCGGCCTGTTCGACGTCGCGCACCGCGGCTACGGCCTCGGCGGCCGGCAGACGATCGAGAAACCCGCCCCACAGCCCGATGCCACCCGGCAAGCGGCCGGATCCACTATCCTGACTTGACATCACTATTGATTATATCGTGCTCCCCTTCCACCCGCCCTCCGTCGAGTGCCTCGGGCCGGCGGCCCCGGGCCATTCGCCATACGAGGGGGCGGCCAAGTGACCGCCGACTGGAAGCTGCGTTCGACGCCCGAGGGTCTACGTCAACGCTTCCTCGCAGACGGATGGTGGACCGAGCAGACGCTCGGCCAGCGCCTGGAGCAGCAGTTGGAGGCCGGAAGGGACCTGGCTTTCGTCTTCCACTCTCAGACCAGGCCGTGGCGGGGAACGTTCGGCCAGGTCCTTGACCTCGCTCGCCGGGTCGCCGGGGGTCTGACCCGCATGGGGGTCCGGGCTGGCGACGTGGTCTCGTTCCAGACACCGAACTGGCTCGAAGGGGCCGCCACGTTCTACGGCGCCGCGCTGATCGGGGCGGTCGTAGTCCCGATCGTCCACATCTACGGTAGCCGGGAGCTCGGCTACATCCTGCGGGAGTGCCAGCCTCGTGTGCATGTGACGGCGTCGCGCTTCGGGCGGCAGGATTTCCTGGCCAACCTGGAGTCGCCCGACGACATTCCGGGTCTGCAGGTAGTCGTCATCGGAGATGACGTGCCCGACGGGTTCTCGTCGTTCGATCAGCTAGCCGCCGCTGACCCCCTGACCGCAGCCTCCCCCGACGACGCCAGCGCGCCTGCGTTGGTCGGCTGGACCTCTGGGACCACCTCGAATCCGAAGGGCGTCATCCACTCCCACCAGACGGTGTACGCCGAGGTCCGCCAGCTCGGAGCAACGTCGCCTCCGGGCGACCGCTCGATGCTGGTGGCCAATCCGATCAGTCACGCCATCGGCATGCTCTCGGCGCTGCTGGTCCCGGTCGATCAGGGTCGGCCGGTCCACCTTCTCGATCAGTGGGATCCCGAGGTCGTGCTCCAGCTGATGCTGCAGGAGGACCTGACGAGCGGTGGAGGCGCCACCTACTTCGTCACGAGTCTCTTGGACCACCCGTCGTTCGGGGCCGAGCATCTCGAGCACATCCGGTTCCAGGGGATGGGCGGAGCTCCCGTGCCGCGGGCCGTGACCGAGCGTCTGACCGCGTTAGGCGTCAACGTGTACCGGATGTACGGGTCGACCGAGCACCCCTCCATCACCGGATGCACCTACCTCGACCCCTTGGAGAAGCGTCTCGGGACGGACGGACGTCCGCTGCCGGGAGCCGAGATCCGCCTCGTCGACCCCAACGGAGCCGATGTCGGAATCGGCGACCCCGGTCAAATCCTCTCGCGCGGCCCGGAGTGCTTCCTCGGCTACACCGACCGCGAGCTCACCGAGCGGGTCTTCGATGTCGACGGCTGGTACCTCACCGGCGATATCGGCACCGTGGACGAGGAGGGCTACCTCACCATCACCGATCGGATCTCGGACGTCATCATCCGTGGCGGCGAGAACATCAGCGCAGCTGAGGTCGAGGAGGTCCTCCTCGGCGTTCCCGGGATCGCGGAGGTTGCAGTGGTCGCGGCGCCCGACCCCCGAATGGGAGAGCACGGCGCCGCCGTGATCCGGATGTCGCCCGGCACAGAAGTCCCCGACATCAGTACTCTGCGGGTGGCACTCGAACAGGCGGGCCTGGCCCGCCAGAAGTGGCCCGAGGAAGTCCTCGGCATCGACGACTTCCCGCGCACACCGTCCGGGAAGATTCAGAAGTTCGTCCTCCGGGATCGGCTCAGGAACTCAACCCCAGCGTCTGACCCCGATAAGCCTGCTCAGAAGGGACCGGGTAAATGCTGACCAAAGCCGCTGTTCTGTTCAACTCGCCGGGAAAGTGGGAGGTCACCGAGCTCGAGCTCGAACCTCCGAGGCAGGGGGAGTTGCTGATCAAGATGGCCGCCGCCGGCCTCTGTCACTCCGACGATCACATCGCGACCGGTGACCTCCCCGTGCCACCCGAGGCCCTCCCGATCGCCGGCGGCCACGAGGGCGCCGGCATCGTCGCAGAGGTTGGGCCCCACACACCGGGCTGGAGCATCGGCGATCACGTCGTGCTCACATTCCTGCCGATGTGCGGGCTCTGTAGATGGTGTGCCTCTGGGATGCAGAACCTCTGCGACAACGGAGCTCGGGTGCTCTCGGGAGTCAGGGAGGACGGCAGCCGGCGCATGATGCTCAACGGGAAGCCAGTGGGCCAGGCCGCCGGGGTTGCCACCTTCAGCGAATGGTCGACGGTATCGGTCCAGTCGGCGGTGAAGTGCCCCGGCGACATCCCCCTCGAGGCGGCGTGCCTCACCAGCTGCGGGGTCGGCACCGGGTGGGGGTCGTCGGTCCGTTCGGCTGAGGTTCGCGTCGGTGACGTCGTCATCGTCATGGGCGTCGGCGGCATCGGGATGAACGCCGTGCAGGGAGCGGCGCACGCCGGGGCGGCGGTCGTCATCGCCGTGGACCCGGTCGAGATGAAGCGGGCGGTGTCCTTCCAGTTCGGTGCCACCCATGCCGTGGCGACCATGGACGAGGCGACGGCCCTCGCCCGTAGTTTCACCAACGGGCAGGGCGCCGACTCCTGTGTCGTGGCGATAGGCGTCACGACCGGCGAGCACATCGCCCAGGCTGTTGACTCGATCCGCAAGGCGGGCACCTGTGTGCTGACCGGCCTCCCTCGAGCCCTCGACGACACGAGTCTCCCTATCTCCCTGCGCCACATCGTGCTGTACCAGAAGCGCCTCCAAGGCTCACTGTTCGGGGCGTCGAGTCCGTCCAAGGAGATCCCGGCGCTGCTCGATCTCTACAAGATGGGTCGGCTGAAGCTGGACGAGTTGATCACCCGGCGCTACGACCTGGAGTCCATCAACGATGGCTTCCAGGACATGCGCGACGGACGAAACATCCGCGGGGTGATCACCTTCCCTAGGTAGGAAAGGAGATGGGCGGCCGGCTCCGAATGCCGAGTCCGACATCAGTGCATCTTGCCGGTCGCCTCCGATGTCAGACGCGATCGTATGACCTTGCCCGAGGCCGTCCTCGGTAGAGGCCCATCCCACACCACGAGCTCCTCTGGAAACTTACGTTTGGCGAGGCCCTTCAACTGTAAGTATTGTCCCAATTCGGCGAGTGTGGGGCTGACGTTGCCGCTCGGCCTGACCGCCACCGCCAGCCGCTCCCCGGTAACGGGATCCGGCCGAGCGAAGCTGGCGCACTCCTCTATGCCCGGTGCACCTTCGAGCGCGGCGTCGATCTCGGCGAGCGAGATCTTGAGGCCATTGCGGTCCACGACCTCCTTCAGCCGGCCCAGCACGGTCAGGCGTCCCTGCGCTGACAGCTCCACCATGTCCCCCGTCCGGAACCATCCGTCCTCGAACGCGCCGGCGTTGTCCACGGGGTCGAGGTAGCCCAGGAAGAGGTTGGGACCACGCAGGAGGCACTCCTGGGCATGGCTGCTGGACCCCACCCGTACCTCGGTGCCGGGTAGCGGAGCGCCGTCATCGGCCAGACGCATCTCGCTGCTGTCATCCGGCATGCTTCCCGTGCTGTTCGGGGCTTCAGACGATCCGTACACCCTGGCCACGGTGACTCCATACTCGTCGGTCACGCGGTCGAGCAGTGATCGGGGAAGCATGCTTCCGCCGAGGGCGACGACCCGGAGCGTTAGCCGGCGGTCCGGCCCGGCATCGGCTGCGGCCAGGAGCCGCTCGACGATCACCGGAGCGCCCCCGATGAGGGTCGCCCGTTCCTGATTCAGACGATCCAGGGCTCCTGCTGGATCGAAGGCGTCCTCGAGGACGAGAGCGGCGTGGAGATCCGCGGCCATGTGCATCTGCATTATTCCGGTGATGCTCGTCAAAGGGCTCACTAGGAAGATCACCGCCTCGGAGCCGGAGCCCGTCGCCAAGGCCATGTTGCGGGCGCCTGCGGTCAGGGTGTTGATCGAGTGCGTCACAGCCTTCGGACGGCTGGTCGTACCTGAGGTGAACATCACCGCGGCTACGCCATCGCGGTCCGGTTCGCTCCACTGTGGTTCCACGTCTCGTGAGGCCGGAGCACCGAGCTCCTCCAGCGGCAACTGCCTGCCCGGCAATCCGGCGGCCAGCAACGACGCCCCCAGAGAAGCGGCCACGATGGAAAGGCGAGGGTCCGTCGCGTCGTAGGCCGCAACCAAATCTGCGGGTCCGCAGCGTCGGTCCAGTACCACGGCGACGGCACCAATCCGCAGAAGGCTGTGGTAGGCCACCACCCCCTCGATGCTGTTCCCGCAGACCAGCATGACCGGCTCTCCGGCCGCTACGCCGCTGCGACGGATCTGGCGCACGCCCGCGGCCACGGCGTCGGCCAGCTCAGCAAAGGAGAGCGAACGCCGGTTGTCCACAACTGCCGTGCGATCCGGATGGGTCCTCGCCGCTGATTCGATTCCGTCGGCCAGAGTGCGGTCGTCCCACAGCCGCTGGTTCACGTAGTGACGGGCCCGATCGGGCGGGACGGGAACGGGCGGGAGCATCTGAGCCTTCACTTCAATACCCTTCCAGATTGTGAGCCGCGGTCAGGAGTCCACGCCGAGGTACTTCTCGTAGATCTCGTCGGGATCAATGGCCTTGGCGTCACCTCGGTGCACTATCTCGCCGCGGCGCAGGATGCAGACCGTCTGGGACATCTCCAGGGCTCGAGCCACGTACTGCTCCACCACGACGACCGAGAGGCCCTTGTCGACGAGACGGCTGAGTGCCTCATAGATCTTGTCGACGATCAGGGGCGCCAGGCCGAGAGAGGCCTCGTCCACGACCACGAGCTTGGGCCTGGTCAGGTAGGCCCGAGACAAGGCCAGCATCTGCTGTTCCCCGCCGGACAGACTGCCCGCGGTCTGTCGGAGCCGACTGCCCAGGACGGGGAACAGATCGGTCACCTCGGCAACGGCTTCGTCCACTCGCCGCGAGCGGGCCTGGATGGTCAGATTCTCCTTGACCGTGAGGGACGGGAAGATGCCCCGCCCCTCGGGAAGGTGGCAAACCCCCCGGCGGGCGTACTCGTGGGGCGGCGCGCCGGTCAGGTCCTCGCCACAGAACTCGATCCGCCCCGACCGGGGCTTGACGAAACCGGTGGCGGTGCGGAGCAGTGTCGTCTTTCCAGCACCGTTGGGTCCGAGGAGGGCCACGACCTCCCCTTCCCCCACAGAGAAGTCGACGCCGCGCAGAACGACCGACTCGCCGTACCCGGCCTGCACCGCCTCGAGCTCGAGCATCGCTTCCCTCCCTACTCGCCAGCCAGAAGGCTGCTGGATCGCTCGCCGATACCATCGCCTTCCGATATCGCCGAATCGCCCAGATAGGCGGCCCGCACCTTCGCCGAGCGGTGCATCTCGTCTGGCGTGCCCTCGAATATGAGCAGCCCGAAGTCCAGCACGTACACCCGGTCGCACACCTCGCGGACGAGGGTCATGTCGTGCTCGACCAGCAGTATCGCGCAGCTGCGCTCGTGAACCACCTCCTTGAGGACCCGTCCGAACTGCTCGGTTTCGTGCCCGTCCAAGCCCGAGGAAGGCTCGTCGAGAAGGAAGACGTCGAACGGCCCGGCAAGAGCTCGGGCCAGTTCGACCAGGCGCCGCTGGCCAATGGGCAGAACCCCGACCTGGAGCGCGGCGATGGGCCCGATGCCGGTGAGGGCGATGGCCTCGTCGGCGGCGGCATCTACTAGCCGATCGCCGTGGCGGGAACCCACCAGCTGCGACAGCGGGTTGGCGCCGGCGAGGGCGGCCTCGCGGCCCATGGCCACGTTCTGGCGGACGGTGAGACTGTCGAACAGCTCGGTGCGCTGGAAGGTCCGCCCG
>JAKCDU010000059.1:0-1277 GCA_021838445.1 Actinomycetes bacterium
CCCGTCGCGCAGACGGTAGTGTTCTTGCGACGCTTGGAGGGATGGCAGAGCGGCCGAATGCGAAGCTCTTGAAAAGCTTTGGGATGCAAGTCCCCGTGGGTTCAAATCCCACTCCCTCCGCTGGTCAAAGACATCTTTTGCGTCTCGACCACCTAGCTCCGCCGGAGGGACGGCCATAATACGGCCATAAATCTGCTCGTGTTCTTGCCATGCGGGGGAGCGTCCGGTCCCGAGGCGACGACAACTGGCAGGTCCGTGTTTCACTCGGACGGAACGCCGTCTCGCAGTCCTCGCCGCGCAACACCCGAGCCCGGCCATGACCCCACGGACGCAGAAACCCATCCCCCGACGGGCACGCCACCAACCCCACGACCAGATCCGACTCCACCCGGACCACATCATTTCGTACGATCAACACGATGCCTCCGGCATCAACCGAAGGACCCCCTCGTGTCTCGACCAAGAGTTAAGCGAGGGGGTCCTGACGCGAACAGGACATCCTCACGCTGCCCTCAGCCCAACGACACCGCAACCATAAGCCAGCCGACCAACATCTCCAGCCTCAACGCCGCTAAAACCCTCCGCTGTCCCCAGCGCGAGAGTCGCTCAACATCAGCCCGGCCGTAGGTGCGTCTGGGGGTGTCGGCCAACGGGGCGCCCCGGACTTAGGCCAAGGCGACCGCCAGTTGCTGAGCCTGCTCGGCGAGATCCTCGGCGTGGTCGGCCCGGTCCACCGCGGCGACCATGTCGAGCTCGGCACCCAGACCATCGGCGGGAACTCCACCGCTGGCTACCAGGTCGCCATTCCCCAATCAGCTATCGCTCACCAGCTGGCCTCCCCTCAGATACCGCTCTGGCCAAAAGCCGCTTTCGCTCACATCAATTTCACCGACGCCCGCGAGACACTGCACATCGACCAGAGCAACCGCCTCCGGCAGTTCGGGTTCCAGATGACCGTGGCCGGTGCGTCCAGGTCCATGAGTTACAGCGAGACGGTGGACCTGTCCCATTTCGGCCTTCCGGTATCGATCAGCGCCCCTACAGCAGGAAAGACAGTGAGCTACCAAAAGCTCCTGAGGGACGCCCAGGCGCTGTCCAACCCCCAGTGACCGTCGGTGCTGGGGTCACTTCCAACCACCGACCCTTGGTGCTCCTACCCGGCCGGTCCGATCGAGTACTCAGCTGGGAACGAAGGTGAATCTACGAACGAAAGTGAATCCACGGCCGGATTTGGCCCGCAGACTCACGTTCGTTCGCAGACTCGACCTCGTTCGCAG
>JAKCDU010000059.1:1377-7617 GCA_021838445.1 Actinomycetes bacterium
TCGCCGGCCCCACTCGTTGGCGGCCCCGAAAGGGGACCATGGCCGTTACTCCGCTGGAGAGGTTCGGGCCTCGGACAGGCGGGCCGCTCCGGCGAAGATGCCCTTGGCCATCAGCGACGACTCGGCTAGGTGACGCTGGCGGTAGATCGCAGCACGCGCCCGGTGGGCCTCCACCGAGTCGGGAGCAGCTTGTGTCGCCCATTCGACCAGTTGGCTGGCCAGCCGCAGGTCACCATTGTCGGCCAAGTCGCCGGCCCGGGTCAGAAGTGTTTCCACTCCCCCGGCCAGGGCGGCCACCTCGGCGGCGAGAGCGGCGTCGGCGGGCGGCTTCAAGCGTGCCGGGTTGGCGTCCCACCACCCACCGTAGAGACGCCAGATATTGCGGACCACGAACTCCGGTTCGTCGTAGAGGGGCCGCAGGTAGGGCCGGGCCAATGTCTCGGTGGGCACCGACACGCTGTGGATGATCTGGTCGAGGGTGGCA
Organism: Actinomycetes bacterium; assembly: GCA_021838445.1. Taxonomy (GTDB): domain Bacteria; phylum Actinomycetota; class Acidimicrobiia; order Acidimicrobiales; family Palsa-688; genus JAKCDU01. The sequence continues at coordinate 1,862 of JAKCDU010000059.1, forward strand.
CCCGAGTTCATCATCTCGAGGCAGCGGTCGACCAGGTCGTCGAGCACCTGGGCCACGTCGAGCAGCACCGTCTGGATGCGTTCGGCGCCCCCTATGGGAAGACCATGGGCGGGCAGGAGCAGTTCCGGGCGCAGAGCGGCCATGGCCCGCAGGGAGGCGGCCCACTCCGCCGGGTAACGCTGAACCTTCTGGGGATTGCCGGCGTTGGGAAAGTTCCAGATCAGGTAGTCCCCGCAACAGACCGCTCGGTGGGAGGGGATCCACGCCCACGTGTGGTCGTCGGTCTCACCCCGGCCGTGGTGCAACTCGATGTCGACGCCGCCCACGGCAAGGGTGTGGCTACCGCGGTAGGTCAGGTCCGGTTCGGCCACGTCGACCGGCAGGAAACGCGCGGTGCCCTGGGCGGTGGCACTGGTCAGGCGGAGATCGCTGGTGCCGAGCCAGCCGAACTGCCGGTCGTTGATGATCCGGTTCCAGCCGTCGGTGCGCCGGTAGCGATCCAGACGGCGGTGGACCCGCCAGTGAGCGACGACCTCGGGTCGGGGGTGACCACCGGCCTCGGCATCGGCCATGAACGCCGGTGAACCACCCACGTGGTCCAGGTGTCCGTGGGTGTAGACCAGCGTCCTCACCGGTTGCGGCGACCAGGTCCGTAGGGAGCTCACGACGCGGGTCCCGGTGAAGGGGCTGCTCGAGTCGAATGCGACGAGCCCGTCGGGGGTGCTCAGGGCCACGCAGTGACTGAAGGACTCGACGACGGCGATCCCGTCGGCGACCTCGGACACCTCCTGGGTCACCCGGTTCACCGGCTCGTCGACCACGCCCGAATCGATGATCCGGGCAGAGAGGGAAAGAAGATCGGCCACGGAGCGACCCTACCTAGTCGGCCATAGGGGCGATACTGGGCTACGCCCTGCCCGGGGCCAGCACCGGGACGTACGCCGTGCTCGGGATGGCCGGTGCCCTCGGTAGGGTGACCCGCTCCCGTTTTCACCAGCCGGACCGGACGCTGGCCGACGTCTACCGTTCCGCGCCGGAGGGTTCGCCCCGTCGCCGTCGCCGCCTGTACCCGGTGGTCGAGCGCGGGCGGCCGGATCACCTCTGCGGGATCATCACCCAGTTCGATCTGCTGGCGGCCCGCCAGAGGAGCTTGCCGGAGGAACGCCACGCCGAGCGGGTCCTGACCCTGCGACGGGTCCGGGAGGGTTCGTAGCCACCCGCGGCCAGGCTCGGGGCCGCCACGACACTGCCCTGATGGCCGGCTCACATTCCCCTGACATCCGGGACCGAGCATGGTGTCATGCGCAGAATCCTGAGCTTCTTCCGTAGTGGCCGCATTCCGATGGGTGTGGCGGCGGCGGCCGGAATCGTGGCGGTCGGTGGGGGCGTCGCCCTCGGCGCGGTGACGGCCAACCCCTCGTCCCCGGTGACCACCCCGGCGGCGACCGCCGCGCCCACCACCAATCCACCGATGACCAGTCCCGCCGCCGGCTCGGCCGGGGCGGCCGCCTCGGCCGGTCCTGCGGCGGGTGAGAAGGCCGGTAGCCATCACGTCCTGCGCGGCACCATCACGGCTGTGTCGACTTCGACCTGGACGCTGCAGACCGATAGTGGCCAGACCCTCTCCGTGGAGGTCACGTCCCAGACCCACATGGGTAAGGCCCTCCAGGCGGGCCCTCCGGCGGTTGGCACCCGAATCGTGGTCGTCTACAGCGGCGCCGTCCCGACCACCACCGCCGGCACGTCGGTCACCGCGCTGCGCATCGGTCTGGCCCGGCCCGCAGGAACCGCTGGAGGGGGAGCCACAGCCCCCACCACGACGCCCACTACCGCGCCCTCGAGCGGGTCAGTCGGCTAACCAGCACCGAACCCTCTCGGCTCCGGGGCCCTGTCCCCCCGGCTGACCCCAGCGGGAAGAATCCGGTGTCGTCATAAGGTCAGGAGTCGGCTTCCCCGGCAGCGGCGGGTCATGCCTCCCCAACCGGGGCGCCGTCGCGCCACAGGTGGGCCCTCTGGCCGTCGCGGTCGAAGAACATGATCAGCTCGGCCGGACCGTCGACGGCCTCGAAGGCGTGGGGGGTCATGGTGGCGAACTCGGCGGCGTCGCCGGAGTCGACGACGACGTCACGCTCGCCGAGGCGCAGCCGCACCCGACCCTCCAACACGAAGAACCAGTCGTAGCCGGGGTGGACCCGCGGCTCGCCCATCCCGGTGGTCGGCTCCAAGCGCATCTTGACGGCCTGCATGACCCCTGTCGGCCGGCTCAGGGTCCAGGTGGTGCGACCGGCCGAGCGGTTGGCCACCGGCCGGATGACCACATCGTCGTCACCGGGTCGGGCCAGCAGGGTGTCCATGTCCACCTGGAGGGCGGCGGCCAGCGGCACCAGGACGTCGAGGCTGATGCTCCGCTTGCCCGTCTCGACCCGGCTGATGGTCGACGGACTGAGATGGGCCCGCCCCGCCAGCTCCTCGAGGGACAACCCGGCCGTGCGGCGCAAGCTGCGCAGGCGGGTCCGCACGAGGGCTTCGATGCCAGAGCCCTCCGTGACACCGTCCTCCAGTCTTTGCGGATACTGCAAGGCACCTTGCTCCATAGGGAACACACTGTACCGTGACCATCATGAGCAGTCACGAGACTCCCGTGTTCGAACGGCACTGCGACGTCGCCGTGGTCGGCGGTTCGGTGGCCGGACTGGCCGCCGCCCTGCAGCTGGGCCGCCAGCGCCGGTCGGTGATCGTCGTCGACGACGGCGAGGCCCGCAACGCCCCCGCCCCCCGGATGCACGGTTATCTCGGCCTCGAAGGGGTGGCGCCGGCCACCCTGACCGGGACCGGCCGGGATGAGGTCCGCCGCTACGGCGTGGAGGTTCTGGCCAGCCGGGTGACGTATGTCGCCCGCGACACCTACGCCGATGCACACGCCGCTGCCGACACGCTCTTCCGCCTCGAGGTCACTGGCGGACACTCGATCGTGGCTCGGCGCATCCTGGTCGCCACCGGGCTGGTCGACGAGCTGCCCGACATCCCCGGACTGGCCGAACACTGGGGCCGGGAGGTGGTCCACTGCCCGTTCTGCCACGGCTTCGAGGTGCGCGACGGGCGCGTGGTGCAGATCGTCACCCAACCCTCGGACCTCCCCACCGCCGAGCTGTGGCGCCATCTGACAGCGAACTTGACCATCGTCGTCGCCGACGGGGCAGGAATCGACGGGGCAGGAATCGACGGGGCCGCCACCGAGGTGCTGCGCGCCGGCGGGGTGACCGTGCGGAACGGACCGGTGGCCGGAATCGTGACCGGCGTGGACGGGCGGGTGGCGGCGGTGGAGCTGGCCGGAGGCGAACGGCTCGAGGCCGACGCGGTCGCCGTCAGCCCCCGTTTCTCGGCCCGGATCGGGGTCTTCGGGGAGCTGGGGCTCGAGACGGTGCCCCACCCGAGCGGGCTCGGGGAGGTCCTGGTCACCGACTCGGCGGGGTCCACCTCGGTCCCTGGGATCTACGCCGCCGGCAGCGTCACCGACCCGGGCCAGCAGGTGGTCCACGCCTCGGCCGCCGGCAGCTGGGTCGCTGCCGCGATCTCCTTCGACCTGGCCCACGAGGACCTCGTTGCGGCGGCCCGACCGTCGGCCCACGCCCGCGACTGGGACCACCGCTACGAAGGCGGCCCGATGTGGAGCGGCAACCCCAATGGCTCGCTGGTGAGAGAAGTCAGCGGCCTCAACCCCGGGAGAGCCTTGGACGTGGGCGCCGGCGAGGGGGGCGACGCCCTGTGGTTGGCCGGACAGGGGTGGCGGGTCACGGCCAGTGACATCTCCGAGCGGGGCCTCGACCGCCTGCGCGCCGAAGCTGCCCGGCAGGGCCTCGACGTCGAGTGCCTACGCGCCGACGCCAACGGGGCGGAGGCCTTCGAGGCCGGCGCCTATGACCTGGTGTCGGCCCACTACGCCTCCATCCCCCGGACCCCCGACGCACGGGGCGTGCACAACCTGATCGAAGCGGTGGCCCCCGGCGGCGTGCTCCTCGTCGTCACCCACGACCCCGAGGCCATGTCGGCGCCGACCGACACCCACTCCCACAGCATGCCGTTCGATCCCGACGCCTACGTCGGTACCGACGACTTCGCCGAGGCCGTTTCGGGCGCTGGGGGGTGGGAGATAGAGCACCACGAGCGACGACCCCGACCGCACGGTGCGGTGTCGAGCCACCACGTACACGACGTAGTGTTCCGGGCCCGCCGCCAGGCGGCGCCCGCCGACTGACCCATTGATCAGGCCCAGCCCAGCTCCTCCAGGCGCCCGTCGGAGATGCCGAAGTGGTGGGCCACTTCGTGCACCACGGTGGTGGTCACCAGATGGACCAGCTCCGCTTCGGTGCGGGCCAGGGCGGTGATGGGGCCGCGGAACACGATGATGCGGTCGGGCATCACCCCGCCGTAGGACAAAGGGGACCGCCGGGTGAGGTCTATCCCCTGGTAGAGGCCGAGCAGGGTGCCCCGGCGGCCACCGACCTGCTCCCTCGTGGGCCAGTCCTCGACGTACACGCCGACGTTCTCCATGAGCCGGCCGAGTCCCTCCGGTATGGCATCGAGGGCGTCGGCCACCAGCTGCTCGAAGGTGCCCTCGTCGACTTGCACCCCGCAAGTGTGCCTCGGGCCGGCCGGCGGCGGGGCGCAGCAAGACCTAGCGATTTCTCCTTTACCGCCCAGCAGTTTCGGAGGGCAGCCGGCGATCTTGGACTCATCCCCGGGGAACTTCCCATCGGGATCACTGACAGGAGATCGAAGACCATGCGTTTCCACTCATTCACCGTCCGCAAGGCCCTGGTGTCGGGCGCCCTCGTGCTCGGAACGACCGCCGGCGCTGCAGGTATCGCCTCGGCGGCTACGAGCAGCTCCGCTTCGAGCACCACGTCGGGCTCATCGGCCACTTCGGGCTCGAGCTCCACCGCCCCGGCCCAGGTGGCTCCGGCCGGCAACCAGTTGCCGCCCAACCCTGCCACCATGACCCACGGTCCCGGCGAGACGCTGCTCACCGGCACGGACCTGCAGAAGGCCGACGCCGCCGCCACCGCGGCTGAGCCGGGGGCCACCATCGTGCGGGCCGAGACCGACTCGTCGGGCACGGGCGTGTACGAGGTCCACATGAAGAAAGCCGACGGCAGCTACGTGACGGTCTGGCTGAACGCCAACTTCGCGGTCACCAGCACCGGAGCCGGCTTCGGCCCAGGCCCCGCCGGCCAGCCCGGGCCCGGGGGCCCGGCCCCGGCCACCGGCTCGCTCCCGAGCGGCAGCTCCTCCTCGTCGGCCGCCTGACCGACCCTCCGGGAGCTCCCGCCCGCTGACGGTGGGAGCTCCCGGGGTGGCGCGACCCCTGTGTCCCGGCGCTCGTCAGGAGCGGGGCGGCGATGTCATCCCGTCGACGGCGAGCCGGAGACGGCGACGATGGGCGAGGCCAGCCGGACGCCCCCGGTGGAGCCGTCGAAGGGGGCGTCGCCGAAGGAGAACACGCCCCCGTCGGCGGCTACCAGCCAGTAACCGTTCCCCGATGAGGTGGGGGTGATTCCCACGATCGGCGACACCAGGCGCACCCCACCGGTCGAACCGTGGAACACCGCATCCCCGAACGAGAACACCCCCCCGTCGGCGGCTACCAGCCAGTAGCCCCCACCCGACGGCGTCGCCGCCATCCCCACGATCGGCGACACCAGGCGCACCCCACCGGTCGAACCGTGGAACACCGCATCCCCGAACGAGAACACCCC
>JAKCDU010000059.1:7717-19224 GCA_021838445.1 Actinomycetes bacterium
GCTACCAGCCAGTAGCCCCCACCCGACGGCGTCGCCGCCATCCCCACGATCGGCGACACCAGGCGCACCCCACCGGTCGAACCGTGGAACACCGCATCCCCGAACGAGAACACCCCGCCATCGGCGGCTACCAGCCAGTAGCCCCCACCCGACGGCGTCGGCGCCGACCCCACGACGGGAGCGGTCAGCTTCACCCCACCGGTCGAGCCGTGGAAGGCGGCGTCACCGAAGGAGAACACCCCGCCATCGGAAGCGACCAAGCGGTATCCGGTGGTGGGAGGGGGAGGCGGAGGGGTCCCGCCGCTGGCTGCGCCGATGGTGTTGGTCCACACCGGGGTGGCGATGGCGGCGTTGCGGTCGAAGACGATCGACGCCTGGGCCGCGATGACCGTGCCCGTCGCCAGGTTGGGCCGGGCCTGGCCGGTGAAGCTGACATATCCCTCGCCCTGGCCGAGCTGGGAGGAGGTGCAGTTGGGCCCGACCGTGGTGCAGTCCGGCGGGAGGAACCCGGCGTTGGCCGAGTAGTCCAGGTCCCCGGTGACGGGGCTGATGGTGGACACGGTCCAGGTGATGGTGGACGTGGCCCGGTCGAAGTCGCCGGTGAGGGAGACGTAGTCGCCGATGCTGGCCGTCTCGTCGAGGGTCTCGGTGAAGTGCTGCAGACCCGGCGGCACGGCCACGGTGGTGTTGCCGAACCCGAACCCGGTCAGTTGCACCGTGCCCGGATCGATGCTGGACGGCACCTTCTCGGTGACGACCACCTGCACCGCTGGCGCCGAGGCGGTCGGCTCGTTCTGGAACTGGATCAGGTACGGGAGCGTCGCCCCTTCGGCCACCCCGTAGTTCGGGGCGCCGGTTCCCTCCGGGCCGTGGATGCCGTTGGGGTCGCCGGGGATGTGGTTGTCGGTATTCCCCGGCTGGCCGGGCGGCGGAGGCGGCGGAGGCGGCGGGGGCGGAGGCGGCGGGCAGAACGTTCGAGGGGCACAGGGCGGCACGGGCGGGTTGGGCGGGGGGATGGTCGTGGGCGGTGTCGTGGGCGGGGTGGTGGTGGGCGGCGGCGAGGTGGTCGTCGTGGTCTCGCACGGCTCCTCACCGGCCAGAGCGGCGTAGTCCGAGTCGAACTGGCCGAGACTGGACTGCAGCGACGCCACCGCTTGGTTGTACAGACTCTGCCCGGCGTTGATCCCGTCGAGCGATTCCTGCACGCTTTTCAGGTTGGTCTTCATGTCGTTGTAGGTCTGGATGACGCTGCCGAGCAGGCCGGCGACGTTGCCGACCGCGTTCAGCAACGGGGGGTAGTCCTTCATGACCGACAGGACGCTGTTGAGCGCCGACAGGGAGTTCAGATCGGTGGCCACCGCCGCGGACACCCCTTGAGGATCCGTCAGTTCGGGGAGTCCGTTGTAGTGGTTGCTGACACCGCCCTGGATGACGCTCAGTCCTTGATTCAAGGTATTGACGAGGCCTGTAGGGCTGATATTTCGGGTGGCGAGGAACGCGGCGAACTGTCCGGCCGCCGAGGACGCCGCCGGGGCGACCGTCTCGACCAGGCCGGCTACCTTGGCGGATAACGCCGCCACGGGCGTGATGGCCGCCAGGACGGTCTGCCCCAGCGACGCCACGTCACCGAGGAGCTGACCGCCGGTCACGAGCAGGGAGGAGTTGGTGTTCTCCTGCAGGGACTGGTAGGAAAGGGACCAGCCGGTGTAGGCGTTGGCGACCTGTCGGACCAGGGCAGCCAGCCGGGATCTCTCGGCCGCCACCGCTGACGCCGACGGGCAGTTCCCGTCGATGTTCAAGGTGATGTCGGCGTGGAAGCGCTGGATGAGAGCCTGCTCGCCGGGGGCCGGTTGGGGGGGCTGGGCCAGCTGACCCCCGAGCCAGGCATTGACCAGGTCGCCGGCGCTGACCGTGCCGCCGCCACTACCGCCGCCCTGGGGTACCAGTTGCTGGCCGAGGGCGCCGGGGCTGACCCGCAGGCGGGCCGAGACCGAGCGCAGGGCGGTGCTGAGCGGCGAGCCCGGCGGGGCGGTACCTCCGACCGAGGGGAACTGGGCGGCGGCCAGACCGGAGAGCACCGCCTCGCCGGCCGGCTCGGTCACCGTGACCGGCGCCGCCGCCGGGAGGGTCACCGACTGGGACGCCACGGCGGTGCCGGGGCCGGCGAAGTCCAGGGTGTAGGTCCCGGCCGGGAGCGGCCCGAGGGTCGCCGTCGCCGAGGTCGAGGTGGTCGAGGTGGCCGGGCCGAGGGCCTTGGTGGCGACCGGCTGGCCGGCGCTGTCGAGGAGGCTGACCAGGCCCCCGGCGAGGGCCCCGCCGCCGGTGGCGGCCAGGTCGACGGTCAAGGTGTTGCCCGACGTCGACAGGGTGGCGTTCTGCTGCACTGCGGCGCCGCTGGCGACGACCACCCCGGTGACGATGGCCGGGCTGTCGGTGCCGTCGGCGACGGTGAGGGTGTAGGTGCCGGCGGCCAGGTTCAACAGGGTGTAGTTGCCGTTGAGGTCGGCCACGGTGCTCGCTGAGGACCCGGGAGGGCCGGCGGCGTCGACCACGGCGCCGGGCGCCGGGCCCGAGCCGTTGGTGACCGTTCCGTAGATCTGGGCCGGCGGGCCGAGCGACAGGGCCACAAGTGTCGCACCGGAACCGACGGTGACCGTGGCCGAGGCGGGGGCGTAGCCGGACAGGGTGGCAACGACGGTGTAGGTCCCGGCCGTCAGACCTGCGAGGGTGGCCTGCCCGGAAGAGTCGGTGCCGATGTCGGTGGAGTTGGGCTGGTCGGCCGCCGAGGCCGTGCTGACGGCCACGTCCACCCCCGACAGCGGGGAGCCGGCGGCGGTGACGGTGGCCGTGACCGACCCCGTCCCGGGGGTCAGGTTGACGGTGCTGGTGGCGCCGAGGGTCACCGCCTGGGCGGCCACGGCAATACCGAAGCCGGGACCGGAGGCGACCACCTCGTAGGTGCCGGCCTGGGCCAGTTCGAAGCTGTACGACCCGTCGGCGGCAGTGGAAGTGGAGGCGATCTGCCCGGCGGCGTCGGACACGGCGACGGTCAGGGCGGCGACCGGTTGGCCGGCGGCGGTGACCGTGCCGGTGACGGTCGCCACCGCCAGCGTAAGGGTCAGCACCGGGTTCTGGTGGCTGGCATCGATGGTGAAGGACTGGTGCACCGACGAGCCGATGACCTGCAGGTCGTAGGTGCCGGGGATCAGTCCGATGGCGCTGACGGTGCCGGTCGCGTCGGTGGCCAGCTGCTGGGTGTAGACCTGGCTGCCACCGGTGGGTGACGGCCCGATCAGGTCCACGGCGACCTGGGCCTCGGGCTGGGCCGACGGCGTCTCGATGGTGGCGGTCACCGTTCCCAGGCCGGCCAGGGTCACGTCCAGGGTGGTGCTGGCCCCGGTAGTCACGGCCACGCTGCGGGCGTTGGGGTAGTGGGCCCCGTCGTTGGGCGAGAAGAGGAGGGTCTCGGTCCCGGCCGGCAGGTCGGCGAAGGTGTAGTTCCCGTTGGCGTCGGTGGTGGTGGGCTCGGGGGCCCCCGGGGTGTCGCTGAACACCGTCACGCCGGCCAGGGGCAGTCCGGTGGCCAGGTCGGTCACCTGGCCGGTGACGGTGCCGAGCCCGGCCAGGGTGAGGCTGACGCCGCTGACTGTCGCGGTGCCCGTGGTGACTATGCCGGTGGAGGTGGCGCTGCCGATCCCGACGGCCAGGGCCGTCACCGAGTAGGTGTTGGGGACGGGCCCGGCTTCGGGGGCCAGCCCGGTGATGGTGTAGGTGCCGTCGGCGTTCACGTTGCCGTAGACGGCGCCCCCGTTGCCGGTGCCGGGGTAGGCGAAGACCACCGTGCCGGCCGGCGGGGGGCTGATGCCGTCGGAGGCGGTGATGATCCCGCTGATGGTCGCCCCCGGCTGCAGGGCGAAGTCCTGGGCGGCCGGCGCTCCGGTGGCGACGTCGACGGTGACCGGCGCCGACGGCTGTGATCCCGGTCCGGAAGCGACGGCGGTGAGGGCCCCGGCGGGCAGGCCGCTGATGGTGTAGGCCCCGTCGGCGCCTGTCGGCAGGGAGCTGTAGCGGTGGCCGGTGGCGTCGGTGACGGTGACCTCGGCGCCCGGGAGCGGGGCCCCCGAGGCCGTCACGGTGCCGGTGAGGGTGGCCCCGGCGGTCACCTGGATGGTGCCGAGCGCCACCTGGCCGCTACTGGCGACGATCACCGACGCCGGGGGGGAGGTGGGCAGGTAGCCGGGGACGGCCAGGGTGTAGGTCCCGGCCGGCAGTCCGAAGAAGGCGAAATCACCATTGTTGAATGTGGTGGCGGTGTACTGCTGCGACAAGCCGGCGCTGCCCGGGCCGGCGTTGGCCACGGTCAGGGTGACCGGCGCCCCTGCGAGGGGGCCGGACGGCAGGGCGACGGTCCCCGACACAGCAGCCGAGGTGTGCCCGTAGCCGGCCTCCTGGCGGGTCAGCACGTAGTCGAGGGCGTCCTGCTCGTCGCGGATGGTGACACCGCCAGCTCGGGCCTGGTCGATGGCGGCCAGGAGGTTGGTGGCGTAGGCCCCTTCGGTGCTGCCCATGTTGGTGGCCACGTCGTTGACGATCTGGGTCCAGGTGGCGCTCGAGTACTGGGTGCCCCGGGATCCGGCCAGCCGGCTGGCCCAGTCGATGGCGGTGGTCTCGGTGCTGTCCACGTCGGTGACCTCGGTGAGGAGCTTGACGTGGGGGGTGGTGTCGGTGGACAGCATCGAGAAGTCGAAGGTGGCGCTCTGGCCGGGGGGGAGGACGCCGGCCGGCAGCGGGCCGGTGGTCGGGCTGGAGAAGTCGGGGTCGACCAGGTCCACGGAGGGGGCGAAGGTGTTGGAGCCGGGGAGGGCCACGTTGGTGAGGGTGCCGCTCAGGCGCAGGATGGGCACCGCCACGTCGGATCCGCCGGGATTGGTGACGGTGACCGCCACCGTCCCGGCCCAGCCGTAGCGCAGCGACGACGGCACGTTGCTGGTGACCTGCAGGGAGGCGGGGGCCTGGCCGGTGACGGTGAAGGTCCCCCCGGTCACCGTGCCCAGGCCGGCTTCGGTGGCTTCCAGGGTGTAGGTGCCGGGGGCGGCCCCGGCCAGGTTGAAGGTGCTGAAGGCGACGGTGGAGTCCTGCAGGGTGGTGGCCGCGGTGATGGCGGTCCCGGCGGCGGGGACCAGCTCGACGGTCATGGCCGAGGTCATGTCGGCGCCTTGGAGGGTCACCGTGGCCGGACCGGCGTCACCGGCCGACGTCGGGTTGATGGCGGTGACGCCGAAGCCGGGCTGTTCGGGGTCGATGGTGACGGGGGCCTGGCCGGAGCCGTCCAGGCCGTGGACGTCGATGTACCACACGCCGGGGTTGGACCCGGGGAGGGTGATGTACGAGCAGCAGGCCAGGTTGGCGATCTGATGGCTGCTCGGGCTCGGCACCGAGCCGTTGCTGGCGTAGAGGGCGACCAGGGCCGACGACGCAGTGATCCGCACGTCGGCTCCGGAGGTGACCGTGACCTGGTAGTAGGCGTCGCCGCCGGCGGCCACGGTGGGCGCTACCTGAGTGCCCGGGACCAGCGTCGGGATGGGAGCGACGTTGAAGGCCGGGGACACCGCTTGGCCGTCGCTGAACGAGGCCGAGACCAGGTCGGCGCTGTCGGGAACGGCGATCAGCTCGTAAGAGCCGGCGGCCACGGGCGGAAGGGCGGCGCTGACCTCGACCGTGTAGCTGGCCCCGGCGTTCAGCGCTCCGGGGTGGGCGATACGGCCGAGCAGGGTGTCGCCGGGGGCGTAGGCGGTGGAGCCGACGGGGGCCAGGTACACCGAGTCGTCCCAGCCGCCGGCCAGGTTGGCGCGGCCCTCGTTGGTCACGGTGAAGGTGGTGGACACGCTCTGGCCAGGAGTCCCCAGGTTGGGCGTGGGCGCAGCCAGGGCGGAGGCGGCGAGGGAGGTCTGGGCCGTGGAGTTGGTCACGGCCAGCTGCACCGACCCGTAGGAGTTGATACCCCCGGCCGGCAGGTAGGAGACCGCGTAGGACTCGCCGGAGCCGATCAGCTCGCCCTGGATGTGGGCGAAGGTGCCGTTGACGGCGGCGTACTGGATGACCCCGAAGGTCGCCCCGACGGTCGGGACGCTGGTGCCCTCGGTGATGATGTCGAGGGTGCCTCCGAGGGTGTCGTCACCGCCGGTGGTGACCGTCGACGACTGCGCCGGGTTGGCGCTGACGGCGACGGCCAGGATGCCGGCCGAGGTCTGGTTGAAGGTGCCCCCGAGGTGGGCCGACGAGGCCAGCACGATCTTGCCCGAGTTGTTGACCGACTGGAAGTTGGAGGTGACGCCGGCGCCGAGGTCGAGGACCGAGCCGGGGCCGATGGTGAGGGTGCCGCTGCCCCCCCCGAAGGGGGTGCAGGTGGTCTGGCCGGTCGGGCAGCTGATGGTGAGGTCGGCGCCGGCGGCGAGGGTGAGGGAGCCGGTGATGGAGAACGGGCCGCCGTTGACCGTGACCGGGAACGTGCTGGACGTGTCGATGAAGTCGCCGGCGATCTGCAGGGGGCTGTTGACGGTGATGGCTCCGGGGCCGGTGACGCTGGCGCCGATCACCTGGGTCCCGGAGTTGGCCGGGCCGGTGGACTCGATGGCCCCGTTGTTGGTCACGGTCGACCCGGCCGGAAGAGTGAGGTCGGCCGCCCCGCCGTGACAGACCCCGCTGTGGTCGAGGTCGATGGTGCCGTCGTTGACCAGGCCGGCGGGGGCGTCGAGGGTGGCCGGGATACCCCCTCCGCACTGGTCGAGGCCGGAGACGGTGATGGTCTGGCCGGCGGCGATGGTCTGGCCGTCGAGGGTGACGGTGCTGTTGGGGAGCACGTCGTAGGAAGAGGAACCGGCACCGAGGAGCTGGATGGGGCCGCTGCCGCTCACCCCGATGGCGTTGCCGGTGGTGGTGCCGTCCACCTCCCGGGCCACCCCGGCGGTGGTGAAGCCGCCCTGGTTGGTGACCGTGCCGGCCTGGTTGACGAAGGTGGTGCCGGTACCGAGCGCCAGGGATCCGCCCGGACCGCCGGCGCTGTTGGCGGCGGTGGTGACGGTGCCGGTGTTGGTGAAGGTCCCCGGCCCCGACCACGTCACGGCGATGTTGGAGTTGACGGTGACGGTGCCGGAGGACACGACGGTCCCGGTGAGCGACTCGGGGGCGGTGCTGGAACTGTTGGTGGCCAGGCCGTTCTGGTCGAAGGTGATGGCCCCGCTCGAGGTCAAAGTGGTGCCCGATGCCACCACCAGCCCGGGCGGACCGCCCCCGCAGGTACCGGTGCGGGTCAGCTCGATGGTCCCGGCGCTGGTCACGTTCCCCGAGGTGGTCGCCGTCGCCGGCTGGGAACCGCCGCAGGTGTCGCTGCCGATCACCTGGAAGGTCTGCCCCGCCACCACAGACCCCTCCAGGGTGGCCGAATCATTGGGCTGCAGCGCGTAGAACGCCGCTCCCCCACCGGCGAAGTCGACGGTGCCCGCCGTGACCTGCACCGCCGCCGCGGCCAGGGTCGACCCGGCGGGAGCGGCCAGCACCCCACCGGTCTGGGTGTCGGTCCCGGCCGTGGTGAGAGTTCCGGCGTTGGTCAAAGTGGCCGGCGTGGCCCCCGTACCGGCCCCCAGGGTCAGGAACGTCCCCGCCCCGAAACTCACCGCGGTACCCGCCGCGGTGGTGAAATCACCCTCGTTATCCCAAGACGCCGACGCCTGGGTGAAACTCAGGTTCCCGCCGGTGACGTTCACCGTCCCGTCGTTGACCACCGAACCGGCGATCACATGCGGGAAAGGCCCCGCCACCGACGAGGTCACCGAGATGGTCCCGGTATTGGTCAAAACCCCGGCCGTGACCACCAAACTGCTCGTGCCGCCGACACAACCCGCGGCCGCCAGGTAGGCGAGGGTCAAGGTCCCGGCGTTGGTGAAACCCGAACCAGCCGTCACCGTCGACGGGTAAACCCCGGCGCAGACGTCCTGACCGGTCACGGTGAGGGCCTGGCCGGCGGCCAGGTTGCCGCTGAGGGTCAGCTGCGAGCCGGGCGGCTCGTCGAAGGTGGAGGCGCCGGCTCCGGTGACCCGCAGGGCTCCCGACACGAGGACCGGGTCGGTGGCCGGGCTGGTGGTAGCCGCCCCCTGAACGAAGGTCCCGGCCGACGCGAAGGTGGCCGTCCCGTCCAGGGTGATGGAGCCCGACGGGGCGCTGGCCGGGCCGTTGGCGAAGGTGGCGCCGGCGTCGACGCCGAAGGAGGCGCCGGCGGCGACGGTGAACGAACCCGAGTTGACCACCGAGGCGGCGGGACCGCTGCTGCCGCCCCCGTAGGCCGAGGTGGTACCGCTGTCGATGTTGATCGTGCCGCTGGAGACGATGTCACCGATCAGGACGTGGGGGCCGGCGGTGCCGTCGACCTGGATGGTCCCGCTGCTGTCGATGGTGGTCCCGGCGGCGGCGACCAGGGTGGTGGCACCGTTGGAGCAGGTCCCCAGTTTGGTGAGCTCGAGGGTGCCGGCCGAGACGAACAGGGCCGGGTTGGCGGCCGGCCCGCTCACGGTGACGGTGGTCGGTTGGTCCCCGCCGCAGGCGTCCTGACCCTGGATGGTGACGGTCTGGCCGGCCGCGGTGGCGCCGGTGAGGGTGCCGGTGCTGTTCGGTAGGAAGGCGAAGGCAGATGCCCCGGTGCCGTCGTCGATCAGGGCGTGGGTGAGCTCGATGGCCGAGCCGGTGGTGGTCCCGGCCTCGCTGAAGGTGCCGTCGTCGCGGAAGGTGCCCCCGTTGGCCACGGACGCGGCGGGCCCGTTGGTGTAGGAGGACCCGGACGGCACCTCGACGGAGCCGGTGGCCCCACCGGAGGTGTTGGCATCGACGGTGGTGGTCCCGTTGTTGGTGAAGTCGCCGCTGATGGTGACTCCCACTAACGGGTTGACGGTGACGGTGCCGGAGGACACGACGGTCCCGGTGAGCGACTCGGGGGCGGTGCTGGAACTGTTGGTGGCCAGGCCGTTCTGGTCGAAGGTGATGGCCCCGCTCGAGGTCAAAGTGGTGCCCGATGCCACCACCAGCCCGGGCGGACCGCCCCCGCAGGTACCGGTGCGGGTCAGCTCGATGGTCCCGGCGCTGGTCACGTTCCCCGAGGTGGTCGCCGTCGCCGGCTGGGAACCGCCGCAGGTGTCGCTGCCGATCACCTGGAAGGTCTGCCCCGCCACCACAGACCCCTCCAGGGTGGCCGAATCATTGGGCTGCAGCGCGTAGAACGCCGCTCCCCCACCGGCGAAGTCGACGGTGCCCGCCGTGACCTGCACCGCCGCCGCGGCCAGGGTCGACCCGGCGGGAGCGGCCAGCACCCCACCGGTCTGGGTGTCGGTCCCGGCCGTGGTGAGAGTTCCGGCGTTGGTCAAAGTGGCCGGCGTGGCCCCCGTACCGGCCCCCAGGGTCAGGAACGTCCCCGCCCCGAAACTCACCGCGGTACCCGCCGCGGTGGTGAAATCACCCTCGTTATCCCAAGACGCCGACGCCTGGGTGAAACTCAGGTTCCCGCCGGTGACGTTCACCGTCCCGTCGTTGACCACCGAACCGGCGATCACATGCGGGAAAGGCCCCGCCACCGACGAGGTCACCGAGATGGTCCCGGTATTGGTCAAAACCCCGGCCGTGACCACCAAACTGCTCGTGCCGCCGACACAACCCGCGGCCGCCAGGTAGGCGAGGGTCAAGGTCCCGGCGTTGGTGAAACCCGAACCAGCCGTCACCGTCGACGGGTGAGCCCCGGCGCAGAGGTCACTGCTCTGAACGGTCAGGCTGGCGCCCGTCTGGTTGTCGATGAGCCCCGAGACCGTCAGGTTGAATCCGGGCTGCACGGCCAGAATGCCCCCCTGGTTGACCAGGGCGGCGATGGTCTCGGTGGCGCCCAGTGTCACGTTGGCGACAGCCGGCAGGCAGGCCACGTCGGTCGTGACCGGCACTCCGGTCGCCCAGTTGGCGGCGGTGGTCCACAATCCGTCACCGGCGGCCCCGGTCCAGGTGTCGGTGCAGGCCGGGTCGGCGAGGGGGTGCAGCGCCGGTCGGGCCGCCGGACGCGACACGGTGGTGGCCGGCGTCGCGGAGGTGGCGGCCGGGGCCGGGGCGGGGGTCTGGTAGGGCGGTGCCGGTGGGGCGATGGCCACCGGGGCGGTCGCCGCCCGCAACGCCTTGGTGGAGGCAGGGGCGTTGGCCGCCGAGCCGGGGGCGGGGGGGGTGCCGTGCACCACCCTGGTCGCCGTCACCCGGGCCGGCTCGGCCGGGTGGGTCTTGACCGCGGGCTTGGCCCGGGCCGTCGCAGCGGCCGGCCCGGACGGTGCCGGCGCGGCGTACGCGGTCGCCGTGCCGACCAACGACAGACCGGCGACCGTCGCCACCAGCTTGAGGTAGAAGTGCCCCTTGAAACCCATAGGCCGGAGATACTTACCTATAAATGCCCTACGCGCAATCTTTAAATGTCAGAAATTGCTGTCGTCGCAGATCCATCAATATCAGCCGGTATGAGGTGTATGCCCGCGGGGCTAGGTGCAGTAACCGCTAGCATTTTTTTGGCCAGGCAGGCTGACTCCGGTGATGAAGGCAACTTGGCAATACCTATGAAAGCGAGCATCTAGCGCGACTGAATACGGCCCATGTCGGTCATCAAATCCCGGGGCATTTTGTGACCATTTACTGGGGCCACTCCGGATGCGGAAAGAACGAACCAAGCGCTCTGCCCGGTATTCCAGCCAACGGGGCGCGTCATTGGCGCGTCATCGCCCGGGTCACACCGCCCTCGCCACCTGCGGCGGCGACCACCTGGCGGCCGGGTCCCGGCAGGGATCGGGCCGCAAGCCACCGCCGAGCGGTAGCGGGAACCAGGCATTTCGAGTCTTCCTGCTCTGTTCGGATGGGGTCCGAAGCGTTTGGCTGGGACCCATGAGGTTGCCTGTGATCGAGATCGCTTCTCCTCTGGGGCTCATCGTGAGCCGCCCGGCCCCTGCGCTGGACGGCGGTGACAGTCTGAGCCGGGCCGGCCAGGTCATGGAGTCGAGCCGGGTTTCGGCCGTGCTCGTGGACCGGGGCGAGGCCATCCTCTCCGAGCGGGACATGGCCCGCGCGCTGGTGGCCGGCCGCCGCCCCGAGGACCCCGTCGCCACGGTGGCGACCCCGCATCCCCTCGCCGTGTCCTCCCACACCGCCATCCTCGACGCCGCCGCCCTGATGCTCAACGAGGAGGTCCGCCACCTGGTGGTCCGCTTCGACGACGACGGCCTCGGGATCGCTTCCATGCGCGCCGTGCTGGCCGTGCTGCTCCAGGCGTCGACCCCCGAGCTGTGGATGCAGCATCTGCGCCTCGAGATCCGGCTGCACCCCTCAGACCTCTGGCTGGGCTGAGCGCCCGCCCCCTCGACGCCGGCGTGCACTTCTGCGCCACCTGCGACGGGGCCTTCTACCGGGAGGGGGAGGTCCTCGTCGTCGGCGGCGGCAACAGCGCC
>JAKCDU010000060.1 GCA_021838445.1 Actinomycetes bacterium
CTATTCAGCCGGTAGCGGCCCTGACAGGGTCTTGGTCTCGGTGTACTGCTCGAAGCCCTCCAGACCGTTCTGGCGGCCTATTCCGCTGGCTTTGTAGCCACCGAAAGGCGCGTCCGCCCCGTAGTAGATGCCGCCGTTGACCACCGCCGTGCCCGACCGGATCCGCCGGGCCACGGCGATGGCCCGGGCCTCCGAGGCCGAGGTGACCCCGCAGCTCAGGCCGTACTCGTTGTCATTGGCGATGCGGACAGCGTCATCCTCGTCGTGGTAGGGAATCACCACCAGGGCCGGGCCGAAGATCTCCTCGCGGGCGACGCGCATCTGATTGTCCACGTCGGCGATGAGGGTGGGCTCGACGAAGAAGCCCTTCTCGAGATGGGCCGGCCGCCCTCCACCCACGACGATACGGGCACCCTGCTCGCGAGCCGAGTCGAAATACGACAAGATGCGGTCCCGCTGCTTGGCGCTTATCTGGGGCCCCTGGATCTTGGAAGGGTCGGTGGGGTCACCATAGGGGACAGCCCCGAAGCTGGCTGCGAGGATCTCGATCCCCTCGTCGTAGCGGCTGCGGGGCAGCAGCATCCGGCTCAGCATGGCGCAGCCTTGGCCGCCATGGGTGCACATGGTCCAGCCCATCGACAGCTTCGCCTCGAAATCAGCGTCCTCGAGGACGATGTCGGCCGATTTGCCCCCCAACTCGAGGAACAGGCGCTTCAGGGTGGAGGCGCCGCGCTCCATGATGTGGCGGCCGACGGCGGTGGAACCGGTGAAGGAGATCAGATCGACCCGGGGATCGACCACCAGCCGTTCGGCCACAGAAGTGTCCGACGTGGTGATCACCTGCAGCACACCGGGCGGAATGTCGGTCCGCTCGGCCACCAACCGTCCGATGCGGGTGGCGTTCCACGGCGTGTCGGGTGCCGCCTTGACGATGACGGTGTTCCCGGTGGCGAGGGACGGGCCCAGCTTGTTGAGGGTGACCTCGAAGGGATAGTTCCAGGGCACGATGGCGCCGACCACCCCGGCCGCCTCCTTCACGACCTTGCGCCAGCTGCGCATACCGAAGGCGGAGCCCGCGGGCAGGTCCCGCTCCCAATGGAATTCGTCGATGAACGCGGCGGGCCAGCGCAGGGCATCGGCCAGCGGCGCGTCCAGCTGCGGCCCGTAGGTGATGGCCACCGGGCAACCGACCTCGGCCACCAGCTCGGCGCGGATGTCCTCCCGCTCCGACTCGAGGGCCTCCTGCAGCTGCAACAGGCACTGCTGGCGGAACTTGTGGTTGGTGGACCAATCGGTGTCGTCGAAGGCCCGGCGGGCGGCGGCAATCGCCCGATCCATGTCCTCGGCGCCGGCGTCAGCCACCTCCCCGAGGGTCTCCTCGGTGGCCGGGTTGATGTTCTCGAAGGTGCGTCCGCTAGCCGCCTCGACCAGCTTCCCGGCGATCAGCAGGCGGGTTTCACCCTTGATGGCGCTCATTCGATCCTCCCTCGGCCGGCTCCTGTGGCGTCCGACGCTCCGAGCACCATAATCCCATTATCGACGTCGACCTCGAATCGACGTCGCGGCGCGGGTAGAGGCGGCACGGACCCGGGGACCGTCTCTCGCCTCTCGATGCTGACTTTTCCGGTCTGGGCGGCACTTGGGGCGCCTCCGGCTTTGGGGCCACGGTGGCGCTGTCTTAGGCTACCGCTGCCCTTTGGCGGACCCCGGAAGGACCCCCTTGCTGACCACACACCCGACCCGTCGGACCGGCCTCGGGCGGGGCCTGGCCGAGATCGAGGCGACGGCAGGCCCACCCCGACAGCCCGCGGCTCCGGGACCGCTCGTGGCCGGACCGGCACTGATACCCCTCGACGTGGTGCCTTTGGCCATGCTCCTCGCCGACCGACTGGGACACGTCCGCGCCACCAACCAGCTCTGGGAGCAAGCCTCCGGTCTGGGCGCCGAGCCTTCCCGCGGTACCGGCTGGCTGGCCGCTCTCGCCGGCCCGGCCCGTCAGGGTTTGATCGCCGGGGTGGCGGCGGCCCACCCCGGCGGTCCGGTCCAGCGGGGTGCGCTGGTGTGGGCCGACGGGCGGCGCCGCTCGACCTGGCTGGTCGTGGCCCACGAGCAGGCGGGAGAGGTCGTGGTCGGTATCGCCATCGGCCACCCCGAGCCGTTGGCTGCGGCGGACCCCCTCCTGTCCGAGCTGCGGGGTCTGCTCGACAGCGCCGAAGCGCTGGCCCTCTCTCTGGACCGGCTGATCGGGCGCCTGAGCGGCTCCGACCGGGCGGACGAGGCCTCCGGGATCGACGTCGGCCAGCCGGACGCGCCGCTCGGCCTGGAACGCCCGGGCCGGGCGGTTCGAGTCGCGCCCCGTGCAGCGCGGCCCTCAGCTGCGACGAAGTTGCCTGCGGCCGTCGACCTCGGCGACGAGCCGGTCGGTCACCTCGTCGGGCGCTCCCGCCCCGGCGATCGTGGCGAGCAGTGACCGCTTCTCGAACCACTCGATGAGCGGCGCCGTCTCGCGTTCGTAGAGCTCCAGCCGGCGGCGGATGGCCGACTCGGTGTCGTCGTCGCGCTGCACCACGTCGCCGCCGCACACGTCGCAGATACCCGACACCCGGGGAGGATTGTCGGCCACGCTGTAGTTGGCCCCGCAGTCCGAGCAGACTCGCCGGCTGGCCAGGCGACCCAGCACCTCGCCGGTGGCGATCTCGAGGTTGATGACCACGTCGAGGGGTTCAGGTTCGAGGAAGCCCATCAGCGCTTCGGCTTGGCCGACGGTGCGCGGGAACCCGTCGAGGATGAAACCCCGGTGCATGGCGTCGCTCTGTGAGAGCCGCTCGCGCACCATGCCGATCACCACCTCATCGGGAACGAGCTCGCCGGCGTCGAGATACTTCTTGGCCTTCTGACCGAATTCCGAACCCGACCGCACCGAAGCGCGGAAGATGTCGCCCGTGGCCACGTGAGGCACCACGTAGTGGCGTGACAGGCGCACCGCCTGGGTGCCTTTCCCTGCACCCTGCTTGCCCAGGATGACTATCCGGGCGCCTGGGTTCACTACTTCAGGAACCCCTCGTAGTTGCGCAGCATCAGCTGGCTGTCAACCTGCTTCATGGTCTCGAGCGAGACACCGACGGCGATGAGGAGGCTCGTACCGGCGAACGGGTAGTTCTGGATGTTCCACACCGCCAGCATGAGCGAGGGGATCAAGGCGATGGCCGCCAGCCACAGCGCCCCCGGAAGGGTGATGCGGTTGAGTATCTGCTGGAGGTGCCGTTCGGTGTGCGGACCGGGGCGGATACCCGGGATGTAGCCACCCTGCTTGCGGATGATGTCGGCCTGCTGTTGGGGGTCGAAGGTGACGGCCGCGTAGAAGTAGGCGAAGAGGATGATCATCAGGCCGTACAGGAAGATGTACCAGAGGTTGTTGGGCTGGGCCAGGTGCTGACTGATCCAGGTCTGGACCGACTTCCAGAAGCCGTGCGAGGGCAGCACGTTGGAGATGAGGATCGGGAAGTAGAGGATCGAGCTGGCGAAGATGATCGGCACCACACCCCCGGTGTTGACCTTCATCGGGATGTAGGTGCTCTGACCGCCGTACATGCGCCGCCCCACCACCCGCTTGGCGAAGGTGACCGGAATACGCCGCTGACCCTGCTCGATGAACACGATGGCCACGAGGAGGGCCAGCGAGACGGCGATGATCACCGCGAACTTGAGCCACCCGGCGTCGGCCTTGACCGCCGCGCCCCCCGAGGGCATGGTGGCGACCACGTTGGTGAAGATGAGCACCGACATCCCCTGGCCCACGCCGCGCTGGGTGATCAGCTCACCGAGCCACATGACCACGACGGTCCCGGCCGTCATGGTGAGAACCAGGAGCAGGACCCGCGGGATGGTGAAGTTGGGGATGAGGTCAATGTTGAGCGAGGTGCTCCCGAACAGGCCGCCCCCGC
Source organism: Actinomycetes bacterium (assembly GCA_021838445.1). GTDB lineage: Bacteria > Actinomycetota > Acidimicrobiia > Acidimicrobiales > Palsa-688 > JAKCDU01. The sequence continues at coordinate 3,945 of JAKCDU010000060.1, forward strand.
CGTTGTGGAACACGTAGGCCAGGCCCGTCGACTGCATGATGGCCAGAGCGATGGTGAGGTAGCGGGTGACCTGGGTCAGCTTCTTCTGCCCGACCGCGCCCTCCTCCCGCCACTGCTCGAACTTGGGGATCACCACGATCATCAGCTGGATGATGATCGAACTGGTGATGTAAGGCATGATCCCGAGCCCGAACACCGCCATCTTGGTGAGGGCTCCCCCGGAGAACAGGGCCAGGAATCCAACGACGCCGGAGTGGTTGCTCGATGACTCGAGCGACTTGACCTGGGTCCAGCTGATTCCCGGGCAGGGGATGTTGGACCCGAGCCGGTACAGGAAGATTATGAGCAGAGTGAAGAGGACCTTGTTGCGCAGGTCCGGCACCCGGAACATGTTCGCGAGATTCGAGAACGTGCTTCGCATCTAGATCGTCTCCTGCCCGGCGGCGTGGCGAAACCGTCCCGGGCCCACCCCGGGGAACCCCAGGCTATATGGCCGGCGTCGGTCGCGCCTGTCGAGCCGGGTCTGGCTAGCGGTTGGTGAGAGCGTTTCCCTTGGCCGCCGGACGTCCGTTGCCGAACGGCGGTGGCAGTACCTCGATGCGCCCGCCCGCCGCCTCTATGGCGGCCTGAGCCGACCTGGAGAAAGCGTGAGCGGAGACCGTCAGAGACCGCGACAGCTCACCCCGGCCCAGCACCTTGACCAGGCCGTGCTTGTGGACCAGGCCTCGGGCCCGCAGCGTCTCGGGGCTGACCACGTCACCTTGGAACTCCTCGAGGGTGTCGAGGTTGATGACGTTGTACTCGACCCGGAAGGGATTCTTGAACCCCTTCAGCTTCGGGATCCTCTGGGTCAGGGGAAGCTGTCCACCCTCGAACCCGGGCTTGATCTGGCCCCGGGCTCCCTGTCCCTTGGTGCCCCGCCCCGCGGTCTTGCCGCCCTTGCCGGCGATACCTCGCCCGACCCGGCGACGCGACCGGGTGGAACCCGGGGCCGGATGCAGATCATGAACCTTCATTAGCGCTGCTCCTCAACCTTGATCAGGTGCGGCACCCGGGCGATCATGCCCCGGATCTCGGGCCGGTCGGGCAGGGTGTTCGACGTGCCGATGCCGTGCAGACCCAGGGCCCGCAGCGTGCCGCGGTGCTTGGGCTTGGTACCGATGGACGACTTGACCTGGGTCACTCTGAGATCACCCATCAGGCCACCTCGTCGGGGACGTGGGGGCCGCGCTGGCTCTCCTTGTAGGCCCGCCACACGCCGGCGGGGACGCACTCTTCGGGGGACTTACCCCGCAGCTTGGCCACCTCGTCGGGACGCTTGAGGGCCCGCAATCCGGCCACCGTGGCCTGGGCCACGTTGATGCTGTTGGACGACCCGAGGGACTTGGCCAGGATGTCGTGGATGCCAGCCATCTCCAGGATGGCCCGGGCCGCGCCACCGGCGATCACGCCGGTACCGGGCGCGGCCGGCTTGAGCAGGACCCGACCGGCGCCGGCCTCGCCGAGCACGGGATGGGTGATGGTCGAACCGGCGAGAGGGACGGTGAAGAGGTTCTTCTTGGCCTCCTCGATCCCCTTCTGTACGGCCAGGCCGGCTTCCTTGGCCTTGCCGTAGCCCAGACCGACGGTGCCACGGCCGTCACCTATCACCATCAACGCGGCGAAAGAGAAACGGCGGCCACCTTTGACCACCTTGGCCACACGGTTGACCTTGATGGTGCGGTCCTCGTACTGCTGATCGGGCATTGGTGTCAGAACTCCAGTCCGGCCTCGCGGGCCGCCTCAGCCACGGCGGCCACCCGGCCGTGATATTGAAAACCGCCCCGGTCGAAGACCACTGCAGTCACCCCGGCGGCCCGGGCCCGCTCGGCCACCAGCCGGCCAACCGACGCCGCGGCGGCCTTGTTGCCCGTCCCGCCGGCGTCGCGCAGGGCCTGCTCGACGGAGGACGCCGACGCCAGGGTGCGACCGCTGCGGTCGTCGATGACCTGGGCCGAGATGTGCTTGTTGGACCGGAAGACCGCCAAGCGGGGTCTCTCGGCGCTGCCTGCCACCTTCTTGCGCACCCGGAAGTGCCGGCGCGTACGGGCGACCTGCTTGTCCTTGGTGGAATAGCTCATTACTTGGCCGCCTTTCCAGCCTTGCGGATGACCCGCTCCCCGGCGTAGCGGACACCCTTGCCCTTGTAGGGCTCGGGCTTGCGGATCTTGCGGATGTTGGCGGCCACCTGGCCCACCAGCTCCTTGTCGATCCCCTTCACGCTGATGCGGGTGGGCTGGGGCACCTCGAAAGTGACACCGGCCGGGGCGTCGACCACCACGGGGTGGCTGAAGCCCAGGGCCAGCTCGATCTGGTCGGGGCTCTTGGGGGTGGCCCGGTAGCCGACGCCAACGATCTCGAGCTCCTTGGTGAAGCCGGAGGTAACTCCGGTCACCATGTTGGACACGAGGGTGCGGGTCAGGCCGTGCAGGGCCCGGTTCTCCCGCTCGTCGTTGGGTCGCTCGACCAGCAAAGAGCCGTCTTCCTCACGGATGGTGATCTGACCGGGCACCGGGCGCGACAGGGTCCCATTGGGACCCTTCACGGTTACCTGGCGGTCGACCACACTCACCTCCACTCCGGAGGGAACTGCTATGGGGGCGCGTCCGATACGGGACATGGCTGTACCTTTTTCCCCTTTTCCTTACCAGACGTAGCAGAGGACTTCGCCGCCCACTCGACGCTTGCGCGCCTCGCGGTCGGTCATGAGCCCATGGCTGGTGGACAGTACGGCCACCCCGAGGCCACCAAGGACCCGGGGAAGCTTGTCGGCGGCGGTGTACACCCTCAGGCCCGGCTTGGACACGCGGCGCACGCCCGAGATGGTCCGGGCCCGCTCCTTGGTGTACTTCATGGTGATCTCGAGCACCCGGCCAGGGCGCTCCGAGGAGTCGGTCACCGAGAAGCCCTCGATGTAGCCCTCCTTCACCAGGACGGCGGCCAGGGACTCCTTCAGCTTGGAGGAGGGCATGCGCACGGTGTCGTGCATCGCCACGTTGGCGTTGCGGATGCGGGTGAGCATGTCGGCGATCGGATCGGTCATCGTCACGGCTGCGCTCCCCTCACCACGACGCCTTGGTCACACCGGGAACCTCCCCGGCGTGGACGAGCTCGCGCAGGCAGATGCGGCACATCCCGAACTTGCGGAACACCGAGTGGGGCCGGCCACAGCGCCGGCATCGGGTATAGGCCCGGACCTTGAACTTCGGCTTGCGCTGGCTCTTGATGATGAGCGCCTTCTTGGCCATTTCGTTTGGTCGCCTTCTCTACTTACTGGTTGGAGCCATCACGGCGGAACGGGAACCCGAAGGCGTCGAGCAGAGCCCGGCCCTCGGCGTTGGTGCGGGCGGTGGTCACGATCGTGATGTCCATACCGCGCGGGGCGTCGATCTTGTCGTAGTCGATCTCGGGGAAGATCAACTGCTCGACCACACCGAAGGTGTAGTTGCCCCGGCCGTCGAATCCCTTCGGCGGGAGGCCCCGGAAGTCACGGATACGGGGAATGGCCAGGCTGATGAGCCGGTCGAGGAACTCCCACATCCGGTCCCCCCGCAGGGTCACCTTGCAGCCGATGGCGTTGCCTTCGCGCAGCTTGAAACCGGCGATGGACTTCTTGGCCCGGGTGACCATCGGCTTCTGTCCCGATATGGCCGTGAGGTCGCGGACTGCGCCCTCGAGCAGGGACTGCTGCTGAGTGGCCCGGCCCACACCCATGTTGATGACGATCTTCTCCAAGCGCGGCACCATCATCACGTTGGGCAACCCGAGGGAGTCTTTGAGCTGGGCGCGGATCTCGCTGTCGTAGCGGGTCTTGAGGCGCGGTCGCTCCGTAGTGGGGGCGGCCATCACAGCTCCCTTCCGCAAGTACGGCAGATCCGGACCTTCGAGCGACGCTCACCTTCGCTGCGGTACTCGAAGCCGACCCGGACCGCCCCGTCCTTGGGGCACACCAACGCCACCGAAGCGACCGGCAGGGGCATGTCCTTGTCGATGATGCCGCCCCGCACCCTCGCCTGGGTCTGGCGCTGGTGCTTCTTGGCCACGTTGACGCCCTCGACGATGACCTTGTTCTCCTTGGGCAGGACCTTCATGATGGTGCCGCGCTTGGTCCGGTCCTTGCCCGACAGGACCTCGACCTCGTCACCTTTGCGGAGCTTGGACATTCAGAGCACCTCCGGAGCGAGCGAGATGATCCGCATGAAGCGCTTGTCCCGCAGTTCCCGGCCGACCGGCCCGAAGATCCGGGTGCCGCGGGGCTGCTGCTGGTCGTTGATGAGCACGGCGGCGTTCTCGTCGAAGCGGATGTAGCTGCCGTCGGGACGGCGCTTCTCCTTCTTGGTGCGCACCACCACGCACTTGACGACATCGCCCTTCTTCACATTGGCCCCGGGGATGGCGTCTTTGACGGTGGCCACGAAGATGTCCCCGATCGAGGCGTAACGGCGGCGTGAGCCACCGAGCACCTTGATGCAGAGCACCTCCTTGGCGCCCGAATTGTCGGCCACCCTCAGGCGGCTCTCCTGCTGGATCATTTGGCTCTCTCCAGAACCTCGGTGATACGCCAGCGCTTCAGCTTCGACAGGGGGCGTGTCTCTTGGAGACGGACCCGGTCACCCGGCTTGAGCTCGGCGTCGGTGTTGTGGGCGTAGAGGCGCTTGGTCCGCTGCACGGTCTTGGCATAGCGGGGGTGGCGGACCCGGTCGACCACGCCGATGACCGCGGTCTGGTCCATCTTCACCGAGATGACCAATCCCTCGCGGATCTTGCGGCGGTTGGGCCGACTCTCGTCGGGGGCGCCCGACGGCGAGCCTGCGTTCTCAGCCGGTGTATCGGTCATCGGTCGTTCACCTCTCCTGCCGCCTCGGCGGCCTCGATCTCCCGCTGCCGCAGAAGCGTGGCGATGCGGGCGATCTCCTTGCGTACCTGCCCCAGACGGGACGAGTTATCCTGCTTGCCCGTCGCCAGCTGGAAGCGCAGATTGAACAACTCGTGCTTGGACTCGAGGAGCTTCTGGTCGAGCTCGGTGTCGGACAGCTCTCTGAGCTCAGATGCCTTGGTCAACCGACCTCCACCTCCTCCTGCTGAGCCCTGACGACGAACCGGGCCTTGATCGGCAGCTTCTGGATGGCCCGCTCCATGGCGGCCCGACCCAGCGTCTCGTTGACCCCGCCCAACTCGAACAGGATGCGGCCGGGCTTGACCACGGCCACCCAGAACTCGGGGTTGCCCTTGCCCGAGCCCATCCGGGTCTCGGCCGGCTTGGCGGTGACGGGCTTGTCCGGGAACACCCGGATCCACACCTTCCCACCGCGTCGGACGTGGCGGGTCATGGCGATACGGGCCGCCTCGATCTGGCGAGCGGTGATCCAGCCCGGCTCCAGGGCCTGGATGCCGAACTCGCCGAAGGTGACGGTGGTCCCGCCTTTGGCTTGGCCGGTCAACCGGCCCCGCTGGACCTTGCGGTGCTTGACCTTGCGCGGCATCAGCATGATTCAGCGCTCCTGGCTGGGAGGGTCGCCGTGACCCGGGGCTCGGTCAGTCGTCCGAACCGGTCTGGCTCGAGAGGGAGAGACATCAGATGTCCTTCGGGAAGTGCGGGGTCTCGTGATGGTCGCCGCGGGTCCGGCGCTCGATGTCCTCCTCCTCGGCGAGGAGACGCTCGAGCTCAGGGTCCACCTGTACGATCGGGCGGTTCTCGTCGACGGGGGTGTCGGCCGGCTCGGTCGGCTCCGGCGCCGGTGCGGCCGGCGCCGCTGAACCGGGATCGCCCAGGTCGGGCCGGCGACGACCACCGCCCGCCGAGATGACCCGGCGGGGACGATTCTGACCGGACGTCTCGCCCACCGCCATAGCCGCCTCACGGCTGATCTTGTCCTCGGTGCTGGTCTTGTAGGGCAGGATGTCGCCCTTGTAGATCCACACCTTGACACCGATGCGGCCATAAGTGGTGCGGGCCTCGCGGAAGCCGTAGTCGATGTCGGCCCGCAGGGTGTGCAGCGGCACGCGGCCTTCCCGGTAGAACTCCCGGCGGGACATCTCGGCGCCGCCGAGGCGCCCCGCGCACTGCACCCGGATACCGAGCGCGCCGGCCTTCTGCACCGTCTGCACGGTCCGCTTCATGGCCCTCCGGAAGCTGACCCGCCCGGTCAGCTGATCGGCGATGCCCTGGGCCATCAAAGCGGCATCGAGCTCGGGCTGCTTGATCTCCTGGATGTTGAGCTGGACCTTGGGGTTCTTGGTGATCTCGGCGAGCTTGGTCCGCAGCCGGTCGGCTTCGGCCCCGCGCCGACCGATGACGATCCCCGGCCGGGCCGTGTGCACGTCGATGCGCAGCCGGTCGCGGGTCCGCTCGATCTCGATCCGGCTGACCGCGGCGCGCTCCAGCTGACCCATCAGGTAGTCGCGGATCTGCCAGTCCTCGACCAGATAGTTCTGGTACTCACGGTCGTTGAACCACCGGGACTTCCAGTCGGTGGTGACCCCGAGGCGGAAACCGTACGGGTTGACCTTCTGGCCCATCTACTTCTCTCCCTCGTCAGTGGACTCGGCTTCGGCTTCAGCCTCGGCTTCGGCCACCTCCGTCTCGGTCGGATTCCCGACTTCAACCTCTTCGTTGGTCGCCGCGGCCTCCTCCGCAGCCGTGGAGGCGCCGCCGGCTTCCCCACCATCGGCCTCGTCGGTGGGTGCGGAGTGCTCGGTCTCTGCCGCCGTGTCGGCGACAGGTGCCTCGTCGCTGTGATCGTGGTCGTGATCGTGCTCGGCCTCCCAGGTGACCCCCCGGCGGCGATCGGCCCGGTTGCGGGTGTCGCCCTCGGATCGGCGGGCACCGGCGACGCGGCGGGCCCGCTGGGCCAGCTGCTCGGCTCGGCGATGGGCCTGCATGCGCTGGATGCGTTCCTCGGGCATGCGGCTCACGATGATGGTGATGTGACAGGTCCGCTTACGGATCCGGGTGGCCCGGCCGCGCGCCCTGGGGCGCCACCGCTTGATGGTGGTCCCCTCATCTGCGAAGCAGGACGATACGAACAGCTCCTCGGGATCGAGCTCGTCGTTGTTCTGGGCGTTGGCCACCGCCGACTGGAGAACCTTGCCCACGGTGAAAGCGGCGTCGCGATCGGAGAAACGGAGGATGTCCTCTGCTTCGTGGACCGGCCGACCACGCACCAGGTCGAGGACCTCGCGCACCTTGTAGGCCGACATCCGGGAGTTGCGAAGAACGGCGCGGGTTCCCTCCCGCTCGTTGGTCTTGATGCCGGGCATCAGCGCCGCCCCTGCCGTTCCTGGCCGGCGTGGTAGCGGAAGGTCCGGGTCGGGGCGAACTCACCCAGCTTGTGACCCACCATCGATTCGGTGATGTACACGGGCACGTGCTTGCGCCCGTCGTGGACGGCAATGGTGTGACCCACCATGTCGGGGATGATCGTCGAGCGTCGAGACCAGGTCTTGATCACCCGCTTCTCATTACGTGAGTTGAGGTCGTCCACCTTCTTCAGCAGGTGGTCGTCGACGAAAGGGCCCTTTTTCAGGCTACGCGGCATCTGTCACTACCTCCGGGCGCCGCGGGTACGCCGGCGGCGGACGATGAGCTTCTCTGACGGCTTGGTACGGTCGCGGGTGCGGCCCTCGGGCTTGCCCCACGGCGAGACCGGGTGACGGCCTCCGGAGGTCTTGCCCTCTCCACCACCGAGGGGGTGGTCCACAGGGTTCATGGCCACACCACGGGTCTGGGGGCGGACTCCCTTCCAGCGGTTACGGCCGGCCTTGCCGATGCTGATCAGCTCGGCTTCGGCGTTGCCGACCTCGCCGACGGTGGCCCGGCAGTCGATGGGCACCCGCCGCATCTCGGTGCTGGGCAGACGCAGAGTGGCGTAGTCACCCTCCTTGGCCACTAGCTGCACGCTCATGCCGGCGCCGCGGGCGATCTTGCCGCCCCCTCCAGGCTTGAGCTCCACGTTGTGCACGACCGACCCGACGGGGATGAAGCGCATGGGCAGGGCATTGCCGGGTCTAATGTCCGAACCCTGGCCTGAGCGCAGCACGTCGCCGACCTTCACCCGGGCCGGAGCCAGGATGTAGCGCTTCTCGCCGTCGTGATAGTGCAGGAGGGCGATGCGGGCGTTGCGGTTGGGGTCGTACTCGATGGCCGCCACCGTCGCCGGGACGCCGTCCTTGTTGCGCTTGAAATCGACGAGCCGGTACTGCTGCTTGTGACCGCCCCCCTTGTGGCGGGCCGTCTTGCGGCCGTAGGAGTTACGGCCACCGGTACCCGGCTTGGGAGCCAGCAGGCTCTTCTCGGGCTTGGTCCGGGTGATCTCGCTGAAGTCCGATACGGACTGGAACCGGCGACCGGCGCTGGTCGGCTTTCGCTTGCGGAGCGGCATATCAGTTTCCCTCGAAGAGCGGGATGGCCTGGCCCGCGGCCAGTGTCACGATGGCCCGCTTGGTGTCGGACCGCTTTCCGTAGGTCGCCTTACCACGGTTGCGCTTGCGCTTGCCCTGGCGGTTGAGCGTGTTGACCTTGACCACGTTGACCCCGAAGATGTGTTCGACCGCTTGGCGAATCTCGATCTTGTTGGCGTCTGGTGCCACCACGAAGGTGTACACACCGGCGTCGAGCAGCCCGTAGGACTTCTCCGAGACGACCGGCCTGATGATGACTGACCGCGGATCGCTCACTCCGCTGCCTCCTCGTCGCTCTCGTCCAGTTCGGGGGCATCGGATCCACCCGGGGCGTCATCGTCGCCGGCGGCGGAGGCGGCTGCCGGATCCGCCTCGGTGGCGGGAGCCGCCGCAGCCGGGACGGTATCGATGGCCGACTCGCCGGAGCCCCCCGGGAGGGTGGCGGCGGTGAAGACGATCCAGTCGTTGCACAGCACGTCGTAGGCGTTGAGCTCACCCTGGAGGATCAGCTGGACCTCGTCGAGGTTGCGGAACGACTTGTAGGCCTCCTCTTGGTCGCGTCCGAGGACCACCAGGATCCGGCCGGTCAGGCCCAGGGCGGACAGGGCGGCCTTGGCCGCCTTGGTGCTCGGCTCGGCCCACGACCATTCCTCGACCACCATGATCCGGCCCTCTGAGGCCCGGTCGGAAAGAGCCGAACGCAACGCCAGCTGCACCATCTTGCGCGGCGTCTTCTGCCGGTAGCTGCGGGGCTTGGGGCCGAGGGCGATACCACCACCGGTGAAATGCGGGGCCCGCTCCGAACCCTGGCGGGCCCGACCGGTTCCCTTCTGCTTGAACGGCTTCTTTCCACCCCCGGAGACCTCGGCGCGGGTCTTGGTGCTCTGGGTACCGGAGCGGGCGGCGGCGAGCTGGGCGGTCACGACCTGGTGCATCACCGGCACGTTGGGGGCGATCCCGAAGACCGCCTCGTCGAGCTGGACCGATCCGACGGTTTCGCCGCTCAGGGAGCGGCGGTCGACGGTGAGGGACATCACTTTCCTCCCTTGACGGCGTCACGGATGACGACCATGCCGCCGCGGGGACCGGGCACTGCGCCCTTGAGGAGCAGCAGGTTGCGCTCCGGGTCGCTCTTGACCACCTCGAGGTTGAGCGTGGTCACCCGACCCGAGCCGTACTGACCGGCCATCCGGGTGCCCTTGAACACCCGGGCCGGGGTGGCACAGGCTCCGACCGACCCGGGGGCCCGGTGATGCTTGTGGTTACCGTGGCTGGCGCCTTGACCCTTGAAATTGTGGCGCTTCATACCGCCGGCGAAGCCCTTACCCTTGCTGATGGCCGTCACGTCGACCTTGTCACCAGCCGAGAGCATGTCTACCTTGAGCTCCTGGCCCACGTCGAACTCGCTGGTGTCGGTCACCCGCAACTCGACCAGGCCCCGGCCGGGATCAACGCCGGCGGCCGAGAAGTGACCAGCCTCGGGCTTGTTCAGCCGTTGGGCCTTCTGGGTGCCGTAAGTGACCTGTACGGCCGAATAGCCGTCACGATCAGTGGTCTTCAGCTGGACGACCCGGACCGGGTCGACACGGACGATGGTCACCGCGATGGCGCGGTTCTGGTCGTCCCAGACCTGGCTCATGCCGACCTTCTCGCCGACTATCGCTTTCGATGGCACAGCTGACTCTTTCCTCGGGCTCGTGGCGGAGGGGACCTCCCCCGAATGGGCGGGGCCACCTCACACGCGGACGTGGCGATCGACTTGGGCTCCGGGGAGCCGAGCCGAGCACAACGTTCGTTCGGTTGTCGCTACGGGGTCTCCGTCTGGTCATGCGACCGGTCGGACACCCGCAGACGGGGTCTTTCGACGGCTTGCCACTATATCCCCAAACACCCCACCCGGCGCCAGTCGCGCCAGTCGCGCCAGTCGCGCCAGTCGCGCCAGTCGGGCCAGTCGAGCAGCAGCCCTCGGGCGTTGGGAGACACCGGCGAATGCCACGCCGGCCCGGTCGGCGATGGGAAAGAATGTCCGGATGCCCCAATCGCTGGCTCCCCCTCCGGTAACGGTCGGCTCCCGTCGCGTGGTGGCCCCGAGCGTCGAGCGGATCAGGGCGGCCCTGCGCTTCGACGTGGCCACGGCCCGAGCGACGGCGGAGGCCACGGTCGATTTCTGCGGGGGGGCGGTCGACGGGTACCCAGCCCTCGACCTGCGCCAGCCTCTCGACTGGGTGCGGCTCGACGGGCGGGAGCTGCCAACCGACGCCTGGGCCCACGCGGATCTGGGCGGCGGGGGTGACAGCCGCATGCGGGTACTCGACATAGTCGTCGATGCGGGGAGCCGTCACGTGCTCGAGGTCGGCTACCAGCTCGAGACCCCCGACTGTGTCGGGTCCCAGCCCATCGGATGGACCCACGACGGCGTGACGTTCGACTTCTGGATGTCGGACCTGCAGCCGGGGCGGTACTTGGAGATGTGGGTACCGGCGCCCCTCGTCCACGACCGCTTCGCGCTTCATCTGGAAGTAGCGGTGGAGGGGACCGACCGGCCCCACCTCCTGCTCGCCAACACCGCCGGCGTGGACGCCGACCCGGCCCGGCGGACCTGGTCGGTGCTCTACCCCACGCATTTCACCGCTCTGTCGCCGATGCTCGTGCTGGGCCCTGCCGACGCTCTGGAGGTGCGCCGAAGTGCCTTCGGGCTGGCCGGCCGCGGCCGCTCGCTCGGTCTGGTCACGGCCCGCCACAGCGACGCCGACGCCGACCTCGGCGCGTGCGAGGCCGACCTCCAGGGATGGCTCAGCTACCTGGCGACCCGCTACCCCCCGTGGGTCCACGGGGACACCTACTGGGCGGTCATCTGGGCCCCCGGGCGGGGCATGGAGTACGACGGGGCCACCACCGCCTCGGTGGCGGCCCTCGAGCACGAGGTCTTCCACAGCTGGTTCGGTCGCGGTGTCAAGCCGGCCCGGGCCAGCGACGGCTGGATCGACGAGGCCTTCACCGTCTGGTCCACCGCGGCCCACCGGGCCGAACCGCCCCGCTACGGAGCCGAGCACCTGCCTTTGGACGAGACTCCGGTGGTGCTCTACCCCTCGCACCCGTGGTCGCGCCACACCCCCCTCGAGAGCTACCGGGAAGGGGCCCGCCTCTTCTCCGGGATCGCCCATCTCCTCGGTGGGCCGGACCGCCTGCGGGCGGCCATGGCCGACTGGTACCGGGCCAACGCCGGGGGGCTGGTCACGACCGACGGGTTGGGAGCCCACCTGAAGCTGTGGTCAGGGATCGACATCTCCCCGTGGTGGGCCCGCTACGTGCACGGACGGGAGTGAACGGCTCTCGTGAGCCCGCCGAGGCGCGACCCCCCGGCGAACGCGAACCGCGCCGCCAGCTCGTTCGTACTGGCGGCGCATGGCCGGATTGTCCTAATCGGCGCAGTACTCCCGGACCCCGGCTCGTGAGTCTCCGCCCGGTTAGTTCCGCTGGATCTTGATCCCTGGAAGGGGAGATGCAACCGTAGTTGCACGAAGCTCATCCGAGACCTCATGGCCGGCGCTCATCCGACCTGGACCTTCGTAGAGCCAACGGGCCGTCGGAGCGGGCACCGGACCGGCGGCGATCGTGAGGAGCGACATGCCCCAGCCCGGCGAGGCGAGCCCGCTTCATAACGATCTGCTGCGCCGACACCGTCTGGGCGATCGGCCGGTCGGGTACGAGGCACCCGCTGCCGGCGCCGGACTTGCCGCAACAGATGACCGGCCTCCAAAGCGGGAGGCCCTGCGTCAACGCGTCTTAACTCAACAGCGTTAGTTCTGTTGCACCTTGATAGAAGCTTCTCTGCTCCTTACTTGCACGCTGTCCATCACGCCTCCGACTCCGAGCGTTCCAGGATCCGCTTCACAGTCATATGCGACAAGCCCGTGCCGGCGGCGATCTCACGGAGGGAAGCGCCCTGCTCGGCCGCAAACCGGATCGCGTTGTCTCTCGTGGACTCCGCCACGTCTGCCTTGTGAGCGGCGGCTGTTGCCAGCTTGAGGGCGGCGCGCTTGTCGGTCTCTGTGTCGGCATGTCGGGTCGGGGCCGGGTGGCTCATCTTCGGATCATCCTTCGTTGGCTCGATCGAGTAGCAGGAGCGCCCAGTCCAGTGCTTCATTCGTCCACGAGGGTCGAATCGGCGTGCCGTCCTCGAATGACGCAACAGCGCGCTGGATTTCGAGGCGCGCTGTAGACCACGAAGCGTTCGCACCTGAGCCACAAGCAGGGCGACGACGGCAAGACCCAGGCCAATAGCGGGCCAAATGAAGAGCATGGCCCGGACCGGGTTCTTCCGGCTCTGCAGTTCTTCAACCAGCGCCGGATCTGCCCCGCCCTGGCGGACGCACTACGGCAGTAGTTGCACGAACATCGTCGGCGTTGAAGTCTGCATCGGTCACCAGATCTCCCTCCTCAGGTATCACGCGACGTCCAAGAAGCACTTCAGCGCCTGGCGGATGATGTCACTCGTAGTCGTGCGATCCGCCTCCGCCCGAGCCTCGACCGCCTGCCGTAGAGCCGGGTCGAGTCTGACGGGTACTACCTCCGAGGGTGCGTCTCCGATCATTGGACGGCCCCGTCCTCGCGTCTTGCCCAGAAGCATCTCCACGTCATAGCCCCGTTCCGCCTCGTCGGCCATGGCCTCGATGTCGGCATCGGTCAGCACCTTGCCAGTCCGGGTCTTGTACGGCTTTCCCTCAGTCATCACTGGTCCCTCCGAGTAGCCGGTAGTACTGCTTCCGGAGAGGCATCGCATGGATGGCGAGCTCCCCGTCCTCAGCGAGCAATAGGACAGTCACCTCGAGCATGTTGCCTGCCCTGTCGGGTCCGACCACGAAGACCTTCGGACGATCGGACTCCGTGTCGAGGTCCACCGTGGCGATTGCATGTTCAACTGCGTGCCGGACGTCTTCGTCACTGACGCCGTGCCTTCGAGCCGACCTGTGGATGTCCACACGAGATTAGTGTAATACGTTTTCCCTCTTTGCAGACCACCCAAGTTCTCGGTGGGCTCCTCGGATCCCCCCAGATGCGAAGCCGTTGAAACTTGTATCGAGCCAAGCGGCCGCCTCCAGGCGGCCGCTTCGGAGCGCCGCCGCAGGCGGCGGGATCACCGACTCGTTGTCGGCCAACCGATACTCCTCGCCGAACGGAGTCGGCGCGCCCTCCGTGCGACCCGCACGCCGTGTCGCACGCGTCGACCGTGGCGTAGTAACAACGTCGGGGCCGAGCATGTGCGCTTGTCGGGGAGCTGTGGCCGACGCCAGAGCGCCTTCCGGCTGCTGCGTCTCCGGCAACCGGTTTCTGTCAACCTTTTCGGAGAGATCAGGCCTTTAGGGGGTGTGGGAAGTCACCGGGATCCGCAGCAGCGGTCGAGAGGCACGGAGTTGGTGGGGCGAACGTCTACGCCATGTTCCCCGGCGACAACCCCGCACCCTGGGTACGGCGGACCACCGACGGCGGAAACCACGGGTCCCACTTCACCGTCCCTGCACCGTCCACCGTCACCGGGGCCACCGCTTTCTACGCCCAGCCCCGCTTCTTCGGCCAACTCGGTGTACTCCCCGTCGCTTTCACCAACAGCAGCGCCACCTGGGTTGCGTTCTACCGCAGCACCGACTCAGGTATCACCTGGCAGCTACAAACCCTGCTACGCACCACAAGCGACCTGGTGACGCTTCCCGACGCCGGGAACACCGCGCCTACCCACGTAGCCGGCGCCTTCCCGGTCGTCGCCGTAACCTCCCCGTCCACCTTCTGGGTCATCGGCACCTCGACTACAGGTACCCGCACCGTGACAGTCACCCAAGACAGCGGCACCACCTGGACCTCACACACCGCCACCGGGATACCGACCTACAAACCCAGCTACCAGGAATACGTCTCCCAAGAAGGGTTCGTCTCCGTCCTCCAAGCAGCCAGCCCCACCCAAGCCTGGATCCAGGTCACCGAGGGCAGCTCGATCGACTCGCAATCGGCGGTCCTCCTCAGCACCCACGACGGCGGCCGGACCTGGACCCCCCTACAACCGTCCCCCGACCTGCCATCCGAGCCCATGGATGCCGACATAATCACTCTAGGCAACCTCAGACTCTCCAGCCCAGCAGCGACTCGGTAGGCATACGCGGATTCCGCGCACGTTTGAGAGACCGGCCGCCGCGAGGCCGCTCCCCGTCAGGCCGTCACAGGCATCGTGCACATTACGGACAATGTCGCAGTCACGATCCGAGTGGCCGGGGTGTGATCGTGCCCCGTGAGCGCTTCTACGTA
>JAKCDU010000061.1 GCA_021838445.1 Actinomycetes bacterium
CCCTACCTGAGCCAACTCGAGCGTGGGCTCCACGATCCCTCACTCAGGGTCCTGAAGGCCATCGCCCAGGCCTTCGACCTCTCCACCGACGTCTTCTTGGCCCAGGCCGGGCTGCTCGACGACCAGGTCCCTCGGGCCGACGGGGCGTCTGAAGGAGCCACCGTCGCGGCCATCAACGCCGACACTTTGCTCAGCGACGCCCAAAAGACCGCGCTGGTGAGCGTCTACCGCAGCTTCGTCGAGGCCAACCAACCCTGATGCCGCGCCGCCTGCGGAGTTGGGCCGTCCGATTGCGCAACCCTGGAGCCCCTCCCCGCGGACCACGGCGGAGCCTCGACCCCGCTACCGGTCTACGATCGCCGGTCCCCGCCACAGGTCTACGATCGCTGGCGACGGAGTGGTCGCGAGCCTGGTGTCTGCCCCTGCGCGGGGCGTCCAGGTCGATGGGGTATGTCGTATAGAAGTACTACTATCTTGTAATGGCCAAGGAGAAGGTCACCCTTACCCTCGATCCGGCTCAGCTCGAGGAGCTGCGTCGCATATCAGGCGCCCGGAGCCTGTCAGCCACGGTGGACAGCGCGGTCGCCGCCTACCTGGCCAGATGGAGACATCTCCGGGCGGTTGACGACTGGCTGGCTGAGCTCGAGCGAGACCATGGTCCCGTCCCGGCCGAGACCCTGGAGTGGGCCGCTCAGGCGATCGACAGGTGGGACGCCGCCCGTTCCTCGCCGCGCCGGTCCCGCCGGGCGGGCTGATGCTCCTGCTCGATGCCGAGGCGATCTCGGCGGTGGCGCACGGTCCGGCGGGTCGACGGGACCGCGTTCGGGCCCTCATCGCCGAGATGAGACGTCGAGAGCTCCCGGTGGGCACTGTGGCCGCGGTGCTGGCCGAAGTCGTCCGAGGCCACCCCCGCGACGCCGGGGTATTCGCCGGGCTTCGCCGTGAGCGAGTGGAGGTGCACCCAGTCGACACCCGGGCGGGAGTGCGGGCCGGCCAGCTCCTGGGCGCCGCCAGAGCTGACTCCGAGCACGCCGTCGACGCCTTCGTCGTAGCGGTAGCCGACCTTCTCGGTGGAGCGGTGATCGCCACCGTGGACCCGGGCGACTTGGAACTGCTGGCGAGCTACGCCAACGGTGTCACCGTCGAGGACATCGGGACCTCGAGCACGTGAGCGATAGCCCTCTCGAGGTCGCCCCCTGTCGAACGCCAGCGGGTTGCCGATGATCTACGCCCTTCGACAGGAAGTGGTTCGCCGTGAGTGCGCCGCACGACACTGGCCTGTTGATTGCTGCTGACCGCCCCTATTCGCCCGCCGGGGTAGGTCCATGGCTCGCATCTGTCCAACTGGACCGCCACCCGCATCCGGTAGGGAACCGGCGGGGCGACCGTCCCCCGCAGCACGGCTCCGCTCTGAAGGCCGGGGCCGTCCACGGCCAACTCGCCTAGCCAGCCCCACCACCGCTCGAACTGATCGAACTGGCCGATGGGCGCCCACACCTCCGACGGCGGGACCGGGAACCCGAACCGACCGGAGTAGTCGATCACGTAGGGCGATGTGACCACGCCACGACTGTAGGCGCCGTCCCGGCGCTATCTGTGTGCGTCCTACCCGCCGGTCCTGATCATTCCGCAACCGAAATGTGTCGCTGAATATGATCGTGGCACCTGTCGCGGTCGACGAGTGAGGGGAGCGATGTCAACTTTTCGATCACAGCCGTCAAAGAGGTGGCCCCGCGCTGCAGTGGCCCTGGCCGGAACTGCAGCGGTGTCCGAGATGCTGCTCTTCGGATCCGTGCCGTCTTCCGCGTCTGCTTCGGCGGGTCCTGTGACGCCCGGCGTGGTGCAGTCACGCGCAGTTGTACCTGGTGGCCCCGGCTACTGGCTGGTGTCCGCGAATGGAAAGGTGTACCCGTTCGGCGGCGCCAAGTTCTACGGGGATGCCTCGGGCTACGCGCTCAACAAACCAATCGTGGGAATAGTGGCCACACCTGATGGCGCGGGCTACTGGCTCGTCGCTGCCGACGGCGGGGTCTTCTCGTTCGGTGACGCCAGCTTCTACGGCAGCGAGGGAGCGGCCGGAACCCCGTCGCCGGTAGTCGCGGGTGCCGTGGTCCCAAGCCTCACGGCCGGCCCCACCGGCCCAACCGGCCCAACCGGCCCCGCCGGCCCCACCGGCCCCACCGGACCGTCGCCGGTGGTCATATCGGGCTACATCAACGGCCAGACTTGCACCCAGTTGACGGCTTCGACGTCGTACTCCGTCTCAGTCACAGGTTCGGGCGGCAACGCTTACTGTCTGATAACCATTTCTCCGGCCTTCGTCATGGCCGATCCGATCGTATCAGCGTCGTCCTCCGGCTCGATCGCGAGCCCTCAACTCGTCCAAGTGGTCCTCATCGGAGTCAATAGCAACCCCAACCAGAACGTGGTCGGTCTCGCGGAATACAGCGAAAGCGGAGGAAGCCTTGTGAACCAAACCGACACCTCTGGCGCCAATGACATCATGTTCCAACTGTCAGCACCCTCCAGCTAGAGAGTCCAAATCGCCTGGCTCCCAGATAACCCGAACTCGATGGCCAACGGTCTGGCGACGGCATCGAGGGTCCCATCAAACCGCCCCCCGGTAGAGGTCGAGGGTGCGGGCCATATCGCCAGTGACTTGCTGCGCACCGAGCTCCTTCGGGCAACCCGGCGCGCCGCTCCCGATCGGATGCAGCGCGCTCGAACAGTGCTGGACGCACTCACCTTGATCAATCTCACGTCCGCCACGTTCGAACGAGCGGCCACCCTCGACCCCGACGAGTTGCGGAGTCAGGACGCCCTCCATCTCGCCGCAGCTTTGGAATTGGGCGACGAACTCGACGGCATCGTGACCTACGACAGCCGTATGGCGGCAGCTGCCTCCCTTTACGGCGTCGCCGTGATAGCGCCGGCATGAGACCTGCGCCGCCTGTGGGTTGGTGAACCCGCTCGACGTCGCTTTCTGAGCGGTCGGCGGCGGGATGGTCCACCTCGTCGGTAAAGGTGCGGCCCGATACCGGGTCGGGCGCCGGTCAGAGAGCGAGGCTCATTCGAGACTCGTCTCGGCAGGGATCGGATGGCAGCGGCCGATAGTCACCGGCTTCGGTGAACCCCACCGTTCGGTAGAAGACTTTGGCCGCGATGTTGGCCCGGGTCACCCACAGCTGCACTTCCTGCGCCTGGCCCGCTCTCGCCCAGTCGATCACCGCCTCGACCAGGAGTCGACCGACCCCCGTTCGCCGGGTACTCGGATGGGTCCACATCGAGACCAGCTCGACTACGTCCGACGCCGGCTCCGGCCGGTACCCGCCGACCAGTCCCACGATGTTCCCTTCGGCCACCGCGAAGAAGGCGGCCCGCTGCCATCCCTCGGAGCTGGCCCGAGCCCGCTCCGACCAGTCTTGGGCGGTCAGGGACGATTCGCGGGCGTACGTCGAGGCGAAAGCCGCCGGTGACTCGGCCAGCGCGGCGAGGCGGACCTGCCGGTAGGCGTCCCCTTCCTCGGGGTGAACACGGCGCACGACGATCATGGCCGATCGTCGCCGATGACAGCCGGCCGAGCAAGGCATTTTGGCTCAGCGGATCAGTTCGGCGTCATCGGGAGCGTGACGGTCACTCATCGTCGATAGCGTCGGTCACCTCTGCTGCCGTGATCCTCCTCCCGACGGTGATGACCGGGAACCCCGTCGTCGGGTCGGTCGTCACTTCCACCGGCTCGTCGAGGGTGGCCAGGCCCCGCACCGCCAGATCTGCGATCACCGTCGAAATGGACTGGTGGCGTCGCTTCGTCGAAGGGTTACCACCCGGTAGGAGTAGGGTCGGCAGAGCCTGACTTCCACAAGGAGAGCCATGACCGGTTACGCCCGCAGCGAACGCCGAGCCCTCGCCGACCTCTTCGTGGAGGTCGGTCCCGATGCCCCCACCTTGTGCGAGGGCTGGTCGACGAGCGACCTGGCAGCCCACCTCGTCATCCGGGAACGGCGTCCCGACGCCGCGGCCGGGATCCTGATCAAGCCGCTGGCCGGCTATACCGCTCGGGTCCAGAACCAGGTGAAGCAGGGCCGGACCTGGACCCAGCTCGTCGAGTCGGTTCGCTCTGGGCCGCCGGCTCCGCTACGGGTGGTCGACGAGGCCATGAACACCGTCGAGTACTTCGTCCACCTGGAAGACGTGAGGCGGGCCCGGCCGGGGTGGGAGCCGCGGGCCCTCGACGCTGGTCTCGAGCAGGCTCTCTGGTCCCGGCTGAAGCTGATGGCCCGATCCTTGATGCGCAGGGCTCCGGTGGGTGTGACGCTCACGGCGCCGGGATTCGGCACGGTGGTCGGCAAAGCGCAGCAGCCGCAGGTGACGTTGACCGGGGCCCCGGGAGAGTTGCTTCTGTTCGCTTTCGGACGCCAGGGCTCCACCCGGGTCGACGCGTCGGGAGATCCGGACCTGGTAGCTCGGCTGCGCCACGCCCAGCTGGGCCTCTGACCCGACGCGCGAGGGATCGCAGCGGAGACGCCAGTCGTCAGGACGTAGGGTGCCCCGGGGGGACTACGACATGGCGTGCAGTGGCCGCTTGCGCCGACGGTGGGCCGGCACCCGGCGGGGGGGTGCCGCTACGGCGGGCGGCCCGAGGAGCAGGGTCCAGAGCAGGCCGACGGTGGCGACCAGCGTGACCACCGACGCTACGCCGGCCGGCTGTTTCAGGTACTCGAGCAGGTAGCCGAGCCTGGGCACCACCGCGTCCGGGGTACCGACCACCGCCCCCCTACGGGTGGTCCACGGGTCAGGGGTGGAGTTGGCGTCGCCTTTGGTGACTATCACCCCGGCCCTGTCGCTGTAGACGCGGTGGGTGAGCACACCGTCGGGGCCGGCACGGAACCGGTAGCTGATGATCTCACCGACCCGCACCGCCCCCGAAAGGGGTCGGTCGACGACCACGCTGCCGGGACGCAAATCGGGCAGCATTGATCCGGTGTGGATTATGTAGACGCGGTAGCCCTGGGACCAGGCCACCGCGGCGACGGTGAACGCCCCGAGACCGACCAGAGTGAGCACAGCGACCAACAGTTTCCTGGCGAACTTCAAGATGTGGTGGAACCTCTCGTGTCACGCCACCTCCGGGCCGGCGAACGGACGCCGCCGACCCGGAAAGGGCGCTTCGGTCAGGGCGTCGGGGTGGTGTTGTTCGGATCGTTGGGCGCGATACCCGGCTGGGTCGCGACGATCTGGTAGGGGAGTCCGTAAGACGGGTTGGAAGTGTTGCAGACCTGGTCGGTGGGGTTTGAATCACTCGGGTTCTGGATGAGCGGGTAGCAGAAGAACTGCGCAAGCTCGGCCCCCTCGGACTTCAACTTGGCTCCCAGCGCGAAGCTGAACTGCATGTTGCCGCCGTACCCGGGGGCGAGATTGCTGGCCAGTTTGATGACGTTCGGAATCGGCCAGCAGCCGGTCGGTGACAGCGGGACCAGGGCCCCGGTGCCATTGGAGCAGTGGCTGGAGGTGGGATCAATCGGGCTGAGGTTGGCCTGCTCACCATCGGCCAGGTTGGCCGATGAGAAGACCTCGGTGCCGTTACTAACGATCTTGGCCTCGCCATAGGACCCCAGGTTGTTCACCGCGTGGAGGGCCTGGGCGTTGTTGAACACCAGGTAGACGTCCTCGTTGTTCACCCCGGTGTTGGTGTAGCCGACCGTGGCCGTCTGGTAGACGCCGGGGAGCATGTTGGCGAAGTTGAAGTCCAGGTGATCGGTTCCGTTACCGCCGCTGGTCAGCACCTTGATCGAGCCGATGTTTCCGGTCACTGTCCCGCTGTGGGTGTCGTTGAAGTAGGCACCCGTGGCGCCCGAAGCCGCCGCCACCAGAGCGGCTGAACCGGCTAGAGCTCCGGCGAAGGCGGTAAGCCGCCACTTCCGGGAAAATTGCATATTTGTCTCCTCCTTGACAGGCATGAAGCCGTGTGGTCGGGAGGTCGGTTTCGCCATTGGCTCCGCACGGGACAGGCGACCATGAGGGTCCCGTGGTTCTCAGCTTCCCACCCCAGAGGGCCGGTTGATCAGCCCTTCGGCCAGGGAACGTATTGATTGATTTGGGGCATGTCAATCGTCTTGCCGAAAAATCGGTAAGCACGGTCAATTGCCGCAATGCCCGACAGGGCCGTATAGGGGTCGACCCGGGCGCGGCCCTGACCCAGCCGGGACGGGTTCGGGACCGACGAGCCGGCCGCTCAGAGGTCGGCGCGTCCGTCCCGAGCTCCCGGATGGGGTTCGGGTGAGGCCAGTCGCCGTTGGATGAGGGCCCGCTCGGCGGGGTTCTGCGTGCCGCCCAGGGCCTGAGCGTCGGCCCGGTGGGCGTCCTCGTCGCGCCCGAGTCGGCGCAGGAGCGCCGCCCGGGTGGCGTGGAACAGGTAGTAGCGCCCGAGCTCGTCGGCTAGGGCCTCCACCCGGGCCAGGCCCTCGGCGGGTCCCGCCACCTCGGCCACCACGATGGCCCGGTTCAGTTTGACGACGGGCGACGGGTCGACGCCCTCGAGGAGGGTGTACAGCTGGAGCAGCTGCGGCCAGTCGGTGGCCTCCCACGACGGGGCCTCGTCGTGCAGCGCGGTTATGGCCGCCTCTACCTGGAACGGGCCGAGCCGGCCCATGGCGGCGGCCCTCTCGATCAATGCCACGCCGCTTCGGATGCGGACCTGGTCCCATCGGCCCCGGTCCTGGTCGGCGAGCAGCACGAGGTTCCCGTTACCGTCCAGACGGGCGTCCCAGCGGGCCAGGTGGAGCCGGATGAGGGCCAGCAGCCCGAGTGGCTCGGGTTGGTCGGGCAGCCAGCGGACCAGCATGCCGGCCAACCATTCGGCGTCGTCGGCCAGCTCCCGGCGCAGTGACCGCTCGCCGGCGGTGGCCAGGTAGCCCTCGTTGAAGACCAGGTAGATGACCCGTAGGACCGGGTCGAGGCGCTGTGCGAGCTCTCCGGGCTCGGGGGTTCGGTAGGGGATGCGGGCGGTGGTGATCTTCTGCTTGGCCCGGGTCAAGCGTTTGGCCAGGGTCGGTTCCGGGATGAGGAACGCCCGGGCGATCTCACCGGTCGTGAGCCCGACCACGGCCCGCAAGGTGAGCGCGACCTGGGCGTCACGCTCCAGCGCCGGGTGGCAGCAGGTGAACATGAGCCGGAGCCGGTCGTCGGGTTCGCGCTCGGCCGACTCGGGTAGTGCCGCGAGCTGGGCCACCTTGGCGGCGTAGCGCTGGTCACGCCGAAGCCGGTCGATGGCCTTGTGACGGGCCGTGGTGAGCAGCCACGCCCCGGGCCGGTCGGGGATTCCCCGAGCCGGCCAGCGGGCCAGGGCCTCGAGCATGGCGTCGGCCACCATCTCCTCGGCCAGGTCGAAGTCGCCGAGGAGACCGACCAGGCTGGCGGTGAGCCGGCCGGCCTCCTCCCGGAAGACCCGGTCCAGCGCCGAGCGGGAGTCCCCCTCAGCGCTCGACGGCAGGACGCACCTCGACCTTGCCGTCAGGCACGGGGAAGCTGCGGGCCACGACCAGCGCCGCGTCTAGATCGGGGACGTCGATGACGGCATAGCCCCCGATCGCTTCTTTGGCTTCGAGCAGCGGACGGTCGATCAGCGTCGACGCACCGTGGTCGAGCACCACCGTGGTGGCCGTCCCTGGCGCCTGGAGCTGCTGGGCCTCGGTGATGGTGCCGTCGGCCCGAAGCTTGGCGAACCACTCCCCGATGCGGCCGAACACCTCCCCCTGCTCCTGCGGCGTCCCCGACTCCTGCCACTCACCCCTGGTCAACAGCAGTATGTAGCGCATCTCGTTCTCCTCTCAAGTGGATGGATACCACTGCGACGAACGACAGGACAGCCAAAGGACACCGTCGGGGCCGGTCCAGTCGTGGCCACAGTCTCGCCCCGACAGTAAGGTCGCGTCGGTTCCCGCTGGGCAGTTCAGGAAGCCCGCTGGGCAGTTCAGGAAGAAGGACGAGTCGGCATGCGCGCTGTGATGTTCCGCGAATGGAAGACGTTCCCGACCATCGAGGAGATCGAGGTCCCCGAGCCGGGACCCGGAGAGGTCCTCCTCAAGGTGGCCGGAGCCGGCGCCTGCCATTCCGACGTGGCCATCTTCCACGACTTCGAGGCCGACCCCAACCAGGGCCTGATGTCGCCGCCCTACGTCCTCGGCCACGAGAACTCCGGATGGGTGGAAGCCGTCGGAGCCGGCGTCACCGGCTTCGAGGTCGGGGCTCCCTACCTGGTGTACGGGCCCATCGGCTGCGGCCACTGCCGGGCCTGCTCCCGGGGTCAGGACACCTATTGCGAGAAGCCGACCGACGTCGGCTACCTCGGCGTCGGTCTGGGCCGCAACGGCGGCATGGCCGAGTACATGACGGTGCCCGTCCGCAACCTGATCCCCCTCGGCGACGCCGACCCGGTGGCCGCCGCGCCCCTGGCCGACGCCGGCCTGACCCCCTACCACGCGGTGAAGATGGCCATGCCCCGCCTGGCCGGCGGCGGGCGCCATGCGCTGGTCATCGGCCTGGGCGGCCTGGGCCTGGTCGGAGTCCAGATACTGAAGTCCGTCACCGGCGCCCAGGTGATCGCCACCGACGTCAAGCCGGCGGCCATGGCCCGGGCCGGGCAGTTCGGCGCGGTCACCGTCGAGGGCGGCGCCGACCAGGCCGAGCACATCCGTGAGCTAACCGGCGGGAGGGGCGTCGACGCGGTGTTCGACTTCGTCGGGTCCAGCTCCACCATCGCCCTGGCCCAGGCGACGGTGGCCCAGCGGGGCGCCATGCAGATCGTCGGGATAGCTGGGGGGAGCACCGAGTGGTCGTTCTTCACCAACCCCTACGAGGCCACCCTGACCAACTCCTACTGGGGGACCATCGAGGACCTCTACGAGGTGGTCGACCTGTACCAGGCCGGTCTCATCGTCCCCGACATCGAGCGCTTCAGCCTCGACGACGCCCTCGAGGCCTACCGGAGACTGCGCGACGGCGAGCTCGACGCCCGCGCCGTCGTCGTGCCCCACTCCTGACACCCGCCGCCCGACCCGGGAACCGGGCCCTCGGAGGCTGTCCGGGTGAAGCTATGGTTGCACTGTCGCGGCGGGTTCATGCAGGAGGTGGAGCGCCGGTGAAGGTCTGTGCCGTGGATCATGTGCAGCTGGCCATGCCCCCCGGGGAAGAGGACCGGGCCCGGTCCTTCTACGCTGACCTGCTCGGAATCGACGAGAAGCCGAAACCGGCCAACCTGGCGGCACGGGGCGGTTGCTGGTTCGAGCGGGGCCCGCTCAAGATACATCTCGGGGTGGAGCAGGATTTCCGCCCGGCCCGCAAAGCCCACCCGGCTCTGCTGGTCGAGGACTTACCGGACCTGGTCGACAAGCTGGTGGCGGCCGGCGTGGAGATCGGCGACGGCGAACCGCTCGAGGGCTACTGTCGGGTGTACGTCGACGACCCGTTCGGGAACCGCATCGAGTTGCTCGAGCCCGACGCCTGACCGGCGCCGCCGACCCGGTGCAGCGACCCATCGCGACCGAAACCCGACCGCTTCCCCCGACGAGCGCGCCGCTAGCGACGCTTCCGCCGGCGGCGGCCCAGATGCGCATCCCCCGCTGCGTGGCCATGGCCTACGGCCGTCCCCGGAACCGCACGTTTCGAGAAGACGGCCGGGGGACCATTCCGTAGTCTTCGTTTTTCAAAGCCAGAGACCAGCGTCCCCAATACAGGAGGTTCGATGATCACCGTCGCCAATACCCAGTTCTGGGTCCACAACCAGGACGAGGCGCTCGACTTCTACACCAACACGCTGGGCTGGGAGGTCCGCTCCGATGTCACCGTCGAGGAGTGGAGCTTCCGCTGGCTGTCGGTCGGGCCGGTGGGCCAGCCCAGCGTCGGGCTGGTGCTCATGCCGGTCCCCGGGCCGCCCATGCTCGACGAGGCCGACAGCCAGAAGCTCAGCGAGCTCGTCGCCAAGGGGATGGGGGGCACCCTGTTCCTCGAGACCGACGACTGCGAGAGGAGCTACCGCGAGCTTTCGGCACGAGGGGTGAAGTTCAACGACCCGCCGACCCCCCAGCCCTACGGGATCGACACCTCATTCCGCGATCCCTCCGGGAACAACATCCGACTGACCCAGGTCCTCGACTTCGACCTCAACCGGCGCTGAGTTCGCCGGCAAGGTGACCTGGACGAGTAAAAGTGGCCGCTGCTTCGGCGCCCTCCGTGGCCGGTGAGGGGGCCCCAGCCGAGCCGAACACGGACAGTTGGGCCGGAAAAGTGGTTGCGGAACGGTAGGGTAGAAAGCTGTGGCAAAGTAGGGTAAGCGACTGCGAAATAGTAGTGTAGTGATACGCGTAGTGGTAGCGTATGGAGGTGACCTCTTACCGGACGCGGGTGCTCGACGCCGAGCTCGACGCTCTGCTGCCGGGGCTGCCGGCCATCTCGATCGAGGGCCCGAGAGGTGTCGGGAAGACAGCCACCGCGCTTCAGCGGTCAGCGCGGGTGTTGCGCCTGGATGACCCAGCGCAGGCGCAACTGCTCGCCGCCGACCCCCGTCGGCTCGCCGAAGGCCCGTATCCCATCCTGATCGACGAATGGCAGCGGCTGCCGGCCGCGTGGGACCTGGTCCGGCGGGCCGTCGATGACGACCCGACCGGGGGCCGGTTCCTGCTCACCGGGTCGGCCGCACCGAGGACGGCGCCGACGCACTCGGGGGCCGGGCGGATCGTCACCTTGCGGATGCGCCCACTGACCTTGGCTGAGCGCGGCGTCTGCGCTCCCACCGTGTCACTGGCCCAGCTGCTCGATAGCGGAGTCGTTCCCGACCTGGTGGCCGGCCACTGCGAGCTGCAGCTGCGCGACTACACGGCCGAGATCGTCAGCGGCGGCCTCCCCGGCCTGCGCGGCGGCTCCGACCGCGCCGTCCGGGCGGCGCTCGACGGCTACCTGCAGCGCATCGTCGAAGTGGACTTGCCCGAGGCCGGCACGGCGCTGCGCCGGCCTGAGACGCTCCGCCGCTGGTTCGCCGCCTACGCCGCGGCAACCTCGACGACCGCCTCCTACGAGGCCATCCGCGACGCCGCAACCGCCGGCGAAGGCGACAAGCCGGCCAAGACGACGACCGGCCCCTACCGCGACGCCCTGGAGCGGCTGTTCGTGCTGGAGCCACTCCACGCCTGGGCCCCCACGTTCAACCACCTGAGCCGGCTCTCCTCCGCGCCCAAGCACCACCTGGCCGACCCTGCCCTCGCCGCCCGGCTGCTCGGAGTGGACGCCGGCGCGCTGCTGCGCGGCGAGGGCAACCAGATCGTGGCACGAGACGGGACCCTCCTGGGCGCGCTCTTCGAGTCGCTGGCGACCCTGGTCGTGCGCGTCTGCGCCCAGGCCGCCGAGGGCCGCGTGCTGCACTTTCGCTCCTGGCGAGGCGAGCACGAGGTCGACCTCATCGTGGAGCGCGCTGACCACCGCGTGCTCGGCCTGGAGGTCAAGCTCAGCAGAGACGTCGACGACCGCGACGTCCGGCATCTGGCCTGGTTGCGCGACCAGCTCGGTGACGACTTCGTCGGCGGTGCCGTGCTCACCCCCGGCACCCACGCCTACTGCCGTCCCGACGGTATCGCCGTCATCCCTATTGGGCTGCTCGGTCCCTGACCGGCGCCGCGCCCGTAACTTCGATAGTCAACATTCCGAACCCGCGCAGAATTCCCGCGCCCAGCCGTGCCACGGGCGAGCCGATAACGACGGAGCCGGGCGCCAAGGCCACGGGCCTCGGCCCACCCTCCGTGGCCTGGACCTTTACCCCTCAAAGGTGGTCTTGCTGCCGAACTCGACCGGCGCTGAGGTCAGCAGCGTGCTCGGGCTGATCCTGGTCCAGACCTCTACGGAGTGGACGAGCTTTGCGGCCAGGTCCGGCTGGCGACGCCCGGTAAGGCGATAACCCCCCGACGAACTGGCCTCGGTCTGCTCAGATCAGAGTTGAGCACACGAAGACGGGTCCGGGGGCGCTTGCGGACCACTCGGCGATCGGCGTCCGCCATCCTTGCGGTGGGCAGGGTGTTGGCCGTCCCGGGTGTCGACCCGACCCGAGGTCCCGTGGCTCCAGTCGAGATCGGAGTCACAGAAGCCCGGAGTCGTCGAGCGCGACCACTTCGGGCTCGGGGTCAGCCATCACCTCTATGCCGTGCTCCTCCAGTGCACTCAGTACCGCCGGATCGTGGTCGAGTCGCAGAATCGTGTGCTTCCACGTTTCATCGCCGTAGGGGGCGTGCTCACCCTCGAGCGCCGCCACACCGCGGCAAGATCGTGCTGATCCCATGAAGTCAGCGCAAGACGCCGACGATCCCACCAAGTTTCTGCGTGTGGTACGTCTAGGGTGTGCATGGGACGTACACCGTCGTAGTGGGAGATCGGGGTCGACTCGTCGTGCCCGCCGAGGTGCGGGAGCGGGCCGGTCTGGTGGAGGGTACGACGCTGGTGCTGCTCGAGACGCCGTCAGGACTCGTGATGATGACCCGGAGGCAACTGCGTGACCGGGTGCGCAAAGAGCTGTCCGGTCTCGACCTCGTCGGCGATCTGCTCGCCGAGCGGCGCGCCGCGGCCAGCGCCGAGGACGTGGCGTGAGCGTCCTCGACGCCTCCGTCCTGCTCGCCTTCGTCCAGGACGAGGAAGGTGCGGCCCAGGCCGAGACCCTCCTGGAGGAAGGCGCCAGATGCGGGGCAGCGAGCTGGTCGGAAGTCGCCCAGAAGGTGCGGGGCGCGGGCCTGGACTGGGACCTCGTGCGAGCTCTGCTGGTCAGCTACGACCTCACTATTGAAGCGGTACTCGAAGACGACGCCGAATGGGCGGCCCGCCGGTGGCGTAGAGACGAGGGGCTGTCTCTCGCCGATCGCCTCTGCCTGGCCCTAGGACAGCGGCTCGACGCCGAGGTGTGGACCGCCGACACCTGCTGGGGCTCGACGGGCCGGGTCCACCAGCTGCGCTGAGAGCTGACGCGGCGGAAGCGGTTGGGCCGTAATGTCCATGCGATGGGTCGAGCCCGTCGTCAGTGGATCATCCCGGGCTCGATACTCGTCGTGGCGCTCGCCACCAGGGTCGGCTATGTGCTGGCCACGCCCGGTTACACGATGCTCCACGACGACCATGCCTACGATCGCCTGGCGCTCGGGATCGCCCGCACCGGCGCCTACCCGGATGTGGGAGGCCATGCCACCGCGTACCGGCCGCCGGGCTTCACCTACATGCTCGGCGCGGTGTACGCGCTCGCCGGGAGCGGCCACGCCCGGGTCGTAGCGGCCCGGATGGTCCAGGCGCTGGTCGGCGTCGTCATAGTCGCCCTGCTCGGAGCGCTCGCCGCTCGGCTCGTAGGGCGCCGGGCCGCCGTATGCACCATGCTCCTCGCCGCCCTGTACGTGCCTCTGGTCGCCGCCGGGACGTCGCTCCTGTCGGAGCCGCTGACCGTCGCCCTGGAGCTCGGCGCGGTGCTGGCCGTGCTGGCCTGGCAGCGGGAGGGTCGCCTGCGGTGGGTGATGGCAGCCGGGGCTACGGGCGGGGCCATGGCCCTGTGCCGTTCCAACGGGTTCGTCGTCATCATCGCGTTGGCCGTCGGGGTGGCGCTGGCCGGGCGCCGGGTGCGGCCGGGCGCGCTCGAGCCGGTCGCCGTGCTGGCGCTCACCGCAGCCGCGATCGTCGCCCCGTGGACGGTGCGCAACGCCGTGGTGCTGCACGCCTTCATCCCGGTGTCGGATGAGCTGGGGGGGACGCTGGCCGGGACCTACAACCCGGTGTCGGCCCACGACCCGGCCGGCCCCGGCTTCTGGCGCCTCCTGAGCCAGATCCCCCAGTACGACAGCGATACCAGGACCCTCGCCGCCGGGCCGGAGTACCCCTTCCAGCAGAAGCTCGTGCATCTGGCGCTGCAGTACGCCGAGCACCACCCGCTCTACCCGCTCGACGTGGCCTGGTGGAACACCAAGCGGCTGCTCGGGTTCAACAGTCTGTCGCTGTCGAGGTTCACCGCGTCGGTGGCCGGCATCACCTCTCCGGAGGTGGCCGACGCCGGCGTGTTCAGCTTCTGGGTCGTCGGCGCCATGGCCCTGGTGGCCTGCTTCCAGCGAGGCATCCGCCGGCGGATCCCCGCTTTCGTGTGGCTCGTCGCCGCCTTCCTGTTCCTCAGCATCGTGTTCGTGAACAGCGAAGCGCCCCGGCTGCGGCTTCCGCTCGACCCCTTCGTCCTGCTGCTCGCCGGGGCCGGACTGGCGTCGATCACCGGCCGGGCCGGGCGCTCTTGTACCGGTCCTTCGGCATCGCGGATCGGGTCGGGGGCCGGCGCTACAAGGTTGGCCTCTCGAGACGACGGTGTAGAGGACAGCTCTATTTGATATCATGTTGTCGTGTCAAAGACATCCGTTGAGGTTGATCCCGATATCGTCCAACAGGCGGCGGAGATCCTCGGCACGACCACCCTGAGAGCGACCATCGACGCGGCCCTGCGGGAGGTCGTGCACGCCCGCCGTCGGCTGGAGCTCATCGCATTGTTCGCCCAAGAGGATCGCTTCGACTTCGAAGCGGCCGAACACACCTGGGGCGGCGACGAATAGGTGGCCGGCGTCCGCTACCTCGTCGACACCAGCGTCTTCGCCCGGCTGACCAAGCCAGCCGTGGCCGCCGCCTTCGCCCCACTTGCGGCGGGACGACAAGTGGCTCTGAGCAACCCGGTCGCATTCGAACTTGCCTACGCGGCGAGAAGCCCCGACGACTACCGGGAGGTTGCCGACCGACTGCAGTCGTTTCCCGCAGTACCGACCACAGACGCCGACCACCAACGAGCGCTGGAGGTCCAGGCCGCTCTGGCGATCAGAAGCCGGCATCGAGCGCTCTCCCTCGTCGATGCCCTCGTCGCTGCAACCGCCGAGGCCCGCGGGCTCACTGTGTTGCACTACGACGGCGACTTCGAACTGGTGTCCTCGATCACCGCTCAACCCCATGCATGGATCGTCCCCCGAGGTACCGCCGACTGAGCAAACCCCGACCTGACCCGCCTCGAGGGGCCACCGGTTGTTCCTGCCCCCGCCGGGTCCCCTGGCCGCCGGATGTGGTCGCTCGTCTCGTCCGCCCGACACCGCGTCAGGTGATCAGCCCCGGGCCACGGCGTTCGAACCCCGGCTCAGCGCGCCCCGGCGCGGGATCGTCAACGCCGATGACCAGCTCCATGGCCTGACATCAGGGTCTCGGCGGAGCCGGTTGGGGCTGGCCGAGTGATTGCTGTTCGCGGCGCAGCACGTTGAGCAGCTCCGAGTAGGGGCCGATGAGGTAGGCCCGGTCACCGGCGGCGAAGCGGGTGGCCCGCCGGGGTGGGTGTTCGAGCTGGTCGGCTCCGGACCGCTCGATGGCGATGACCCGGATACGGGCCGAGAGGTCCTGCATGGCGGCGCCGGCCAGGCCGCCGGCGGGTGCCACGAGGAGGGTGGCGATGAGGAACAGTTCCCGCTCGACGTAGAAGGTGGACAGGACGTCGAGCCCGAGGGCGGCGCCCACGAACCAGGGGGCGGCCAGCGCCGACGTCGAGCGGACCAGCCGGAAGTCGAAGCTCTCCTCGATGACCTGTCCGAGCTGACGGTCGAAGATCCGCATCACCACCGGCAGGTCCCGCCCGAGGGACCCGGCGAAGCCCCGCAGCGACAGTCCGGCCTCCAGGTTGGTCAGGTCGTTGCTGGTGAGGGCGGCCACCGCGGAGGCCGCCGGCACGTTGGCCGCCCGGAGCGTCGCCTCCTCGGTGGCGTCGCCGAAGACCACCGGTATGTCGGCGGCGCGCGCCGCCCCCAGGTGTCGGTTCTCCCGGTCGGCCTCGATGACCACCACCTCGGTTCCGAGGCGGCGCAGCTCCTCGACCACGTGGAGGCCGATGGACCCGAGCCCGATGACCACCACGTGGCCGACCATCCGGTTGACCCTCCTCATCCCGAAGGCGTCCGCCACCCGCCGGCTGAGCAGCAGGTCGGTGATCAGGGCGAACAGGGCCGTGAGGGAGGTGGCTCCGAGGATGATGAGGGCGATGGCGAACACCCGCAGCCAGGTGGTCTGAGCGGCGTAGGAGAAGTCACCGAAGCCGACCGTGGAGATGGTCTCCACGGTGAAGTAGGCGGCGTCGAGCAGCGACATGCGGTGTCCCGAGGGCAGCCGGTAGCCGAGGTGGAGGGTCACCGTGGCCGTAGCGGTCAGGACCAAGATGGCGGCGATCAGGGCCCCCAGGCGGCTGCCCGCACTTTGGGCGAGGGAGCGGATCCCGCCCGACAGCGCGGCCATCCTCGGCGGCGGGGGCGCCGGGGCGGCCAGGCGGGTGCGGGACGTGCCCAGGGCTTCGGTCAGGTCGGCGGCCGTTCCGAGGACGTTGACCCGGTCGCCGGGTTGGACGAACTGGTCCCGGCCCGGGCAGATCTCCAGTGGGCCGCTGTCGTGGACGACGGCGATGGGTACCAGGTCCTGGTAGATCGACCGCAGGGTCCCGGTCTTGGTGACGACCGTCTCGGTCAGGTCGAAGGCCTGGCCGCCGATGTCGAAGTGGAGGCTGCTCGCCCCCCGGCACGCCTGGGCCAGCGAGGGGGCGGCCAGCGCCGCCACGTCGAGGGCCGCCCCGCCGGCCAGCAGCTGGCTCACGGCCACCCCGACGGCGGCGTTGGCCATCTGCACGATGGTCCGCAGCTCGGGGCGCAGCGACCGGACCATCAGGGCAGTTTCCAGGTTCCGCAGGTCGTCGCCCTCGATGCCTATGACCGCCCGGCAGTCGCCCAGGCCGGCGCGCGACAGCACCTCGGGCCGGCGCGGCGACTCGGGGATGTAGGCGACGTCCCAGCGTTCCAGGATGGGGATCAGCCGGCGGTCGGGGTCCTCGTCGACCACCACGGCGTCGATCCCGGAGTCCCGCAGGACCTCCAGGATGCGCAGCCCGAGCGCGTTCAGACCGCAGACGATCACGTGCCCGCGCCGCTCGGGGAGGGCAGGCGGGGTTTCCGACACCTCTCCACAATCGTGCATCGGTGATCGACCGGAACCCACGACCCGGTCCCGGGGGAGGAGGATTGAACCATTTCAGGGCCTATGGGCGGCCGGGCAATCAACACTTAACGGTGCGACAACGACCCCGAAACGACGGCTCCTTAACTTCGGCCCATCCCGAGCGAGGAGAAGCCCATGGCCTACCAGGCCGAGTACATCTGGATCGACGGCACGAAGCCGTTGCCACTCATGCGCTGCAAGACGAGGATCGTCGCCGACGGCAAACAGCCCGGCATGTGGGGCTTCGACGGGTCGAGCACCAATCAGGCCCCCGGCCACAACTCCGACTGCGTCCTCAAACCGGTGTTCACCTGTCCCGACCCCATCCGCGGCGGGGACAACGTGCTGGTCCTCTGCGAGGTCGAGCTCCCCGACGGCTCACCCCACCCGACCAACACCCGGGCGGCGTGCGTGGCCGCGGCCGCGAGCTACGCCGACCAGGAGCCCATGTTCGGGATCGAGCAGGAGTACACCTTCTTCCGCAACGGGGCGCCCCTCGGCTGGCCCGAGCAGGGCTACCCGGCCCCGCAGGGCCCCTACTACTGCGGCGTCGGCGGCGCCAAGATGGTCGGGCGGGAGATCATCGAGGAGCACACCCTGGCCTGTCTGAACGCCGGGTTGGGCATCGAGGGGACCAACGCCGAGGTGATGATGGGCCAGTGGGAGTTCCAGATCGGGGTGCTGCCGCCCCCTTTGATCGGCGACCACGTGTGGATGGCCCGTTGGCTGCTCTACCGCATCGCCGAGCCCTACAAGATCGACGTGTCGCTCGACGCCAAGCCCATGCCCGGCGACTGGAACGGGGCCGGCGCCCACACCAACTTCTCCACCAAGGCCATGCGTGACAGCTACGACGCCATCGTGGTCGCCGCCGACGCCCTGGGCCAAAGGGCCCTCGAGCACATCGAGAACTACGGTCCGGGGATCAAGGACCGCCTCACCGGGGCCCACGAGACGGCCGCCTGGGATACCTTCAGCTGGGGGGTGTCGGACCGGGGGGCATCGGTGCGGATCCCCTGGGCCGTGCAGCTCGCCGGTAAGGGCTGGCTCGAGGACCGCCGGCCCAACGCCAACATGGACCCCTACGTCGTGACCTCCATGATCGTGGAGACCTGCTGCTCGGCGCTCGCCGCCCACGATTTCGAGCTCGTCGCCGAGTCGACGGCCTGAGCCGCGGACGGACCGGCTTTCTGGGATCTCCGCGTGGTCGATTCAGCGACGACTGGAGTGGGAGGTCAGTGGCCAGTGGCCAGTGGGTGACCGACCCGGCAGGCGACCAACCAGATGTTGAGTCGCTCGTCGTCTGGGCAGTACCGGCGGCGCTCGCCGCCGCTGACTTCCCGCTCCCCCCCCAGCGTTGTGGACTCCGAGAACTCACGGCGCCGGGAGGGGCCGGCCATCCGGTTCGGGGATGGCCCAGAGCAGTCGGCGGTCCTCCCTGGGTAGGACCCGTCCCGGCCGGACCGTTCGGCGTGTTCCTGGACCCCGGCGATCACCTGGTGTGATCGGGGGCGGGCCGGCTGCGGCGTGAGGCGCGGTGCGCCCGGCGCGGTCTCCTGGCCCGGCGGGTCAGGAACGCGCCCGAGACCACGAG
>JAKCDU010000018.1 GCA_021838445.1 Actinomycetes bacterium
CGACATCGGTGAGCTGCCCGCTCCAGTTTTGTCAGCGGGTGAAGGTTCCCAGCCGTCCGCGGTCATCTTGCGCCGGCGACGAGCTTCAGCTGTGAAACGCGGCCCGGCTACCGCCACGAACACCAACTGAAGCGCTGCTGCGGCCATGAAGGTGTGGTCCAGCCCGATCACGGAGCCGAGGATTCCCCCGCAGATCGCCCCAAAGGGCTGTGATCCGCGTATGAGCAGCGAGTAGGCACTTGCGGCGCGTCCTTGCATGGTCGGTGGCACGAGCTCCTGCCGCATCGAACGACCGGCGACGTTTCCGATCACGACGGCAGAAGCTTCGATCATGAGTGCTGGCGCCGCCACCAGCGGATCCGTGGTCAATGCCATGACCGGATACACCATTGCTGCCGCTGCGCCAGCCGCAAATATGGTACGTGTGGGACCCAATCGGGCATGCACTCGCGGCGCCAGGAGACTGCCGAGGGGAAGGCCAATGCTGGAGACGGCTAGGAGCAGGCCATATCCTGTATCACTCAGCCCAAGGTTGACTCGGGTATAGAGGGCGAGCAAGGCCAATACCAGAGACTGGCAGAAGGCCAGACTGGCCAGGATGATCGTGAGAAGTCTCAGCGACGGTTGGCCCAGGTACCAACGGATACCTTTGGAAGCTTCGCCCAGGAAGGAGTCGCTCGTCCGGACAGGAGCGTCCGGTTTGATGGCCCTTCTCACCAGGGCGATTGATGCGGCCGTTCCGACGGTATCGGTCAGGAACGGGATACTGCTGCTCAGGCTGAGGGCTGCGCCGCCCAGACCGTGACCGATCAGATTCTCGGCTGACATCTCGGCGTTCATGAGTCGGGCGTTGGCCTGAAGGACCCTGTCCGGTTTGACCACACTCGACAGGCTCGAACCGCAGATCACCTCGAAGGCCATGGCCAAGCCCCCGAAAGCAAACGCAGAGATGTAGATGAAAGGCAAACTTATGGAATGAAAGACCAAAGCCATGAAGAAGCTACCGCTGACCAGGAGTCGCGCGACCTGTATGCGTACCGCCAGTCGCTGCTTGTTGAAGCGATCCGCAGCCGTTCCGATCGGTACCGCTACGAGGAGGCTCGGGACCAGTTGAGCGACCAGAACCGCCGACAGCGCCACCGGACTCCGCGTGTACCTGAGGGCCAGCAGGGGATAGGCCACCGTGAGCATCCCGTCCCCGATGGCCGACACCCCGACCGAGGACCAAAGACTCCAGAATCGGCCGCCCAGTCTCCGCCTGTGTTCCATCGAACTGCGCCTGCCTCCGGGTCTGCCGGAAAATCGCGAAACCGAGCGACCAGGTCCGAAGAACTCCTTCAGATCCTGACCGCTCGGTCCGAGCTTAGAGATGTCCTAGTGCCCGGCCTCAGCTGACAATCCTTCGACCGGGGACTAGGTAGTACAAATGGGATTGAGTATTCGGCTCAGCCCCAGCCCCAGCCACGCTTGTTATTGGTCATTCGATCGGTCACCTCCTCCTAGCTCCGCAGTCGCAGTCACCCACCCCGAAAGAGCCGAATATTCGGCTCTTTCGCCCTTCCGCAGTAACCATAGCGAGTTCCCGAAAAATCCGAAACCATGTGTATGCTCCGGTGTCTGTCGTGAAAACCGACTAAAGGTATGTAGTGGGCCTTTCTGCCGATCGTCCTCTAGAGCCAGACGAGGTGTCGCCGACATCTCGTCCGGGTAAGCGACTCCCACCTACGGTCTCCCTCGTCGTCGGCGGCGTTGCCGTCCTCGCCGGCGTGTCGGTGCTGTTCGTCGGCGATCTCCACGGACCGTCCGAGCCGGCCGCTCTCCCCTGGGTCTTTCTGGTTTCCCTCGCGCTGTTCGGTGCTACCCGACTTCCAATCAGGTTGCCCATCGGCATGGACAGCCTCCACGTGGACTTCTCCCCCGTCCCGACGCTCGTCGGAGCAGCCCTGTTCTCGCCGCGAAACCTGGCTTTGGGAGTCCTCTTGGCCTATGTCTGCGACTACGGCCTCCGGCGTGGACCAGCTATCAGGGCCTTGTTCAATACGTCCAATGCGATCCTCGGCGCCTGTGCTGCGTCCGCCGTCTTCTCTGCGCTCGACGGGACGAGCACACCCAAGTCGCTGTGGATGTGGCTGGCTGTGCTTGCCGGGGATTACGCCCTGGAGATCGTCACCGGTCTTGGGGCACTCGCCGTGATGTCGGTGACGGGCGCCCCCCTTGGCAGGGCCTACCTCCGGCAGATGGGTATTCAGACCGCCGTGCTGCCTTTGATCACCTCAGAGCTGGCAGTGGTCGCGCTTTCCTGCTATTTCACTGTTCCTCTCGCCTTGGTGGCCTTGGCTATTCCATGTTTCGGACTTGCCTGGTGGTATTCGAGCTCCGAGAAGCTGAGGAACAGATTTCGCGACCTGCAGTCGCTGTATCAGTACAGCCAGTCCCTCTCGGACGCCAGCGAGAGGGAGGACATCCTTACCATCGCTTTACGGGAGACCACCAGGGTCCTGCATTGCCAACGGGCCGAGCTCTGCCTCTCCGGGCCCGAAGGACTCGTCAGGTTCCGGCTGGGTGAGTCCGGGCGACTGAGCGAGCAGCTGACTCAGTGGGAGGGTGCGGAGCGGCTCGTGCTCGAAACCCAAGAACCGGTGCGGTTCACCCACTCCGAGCGCAATGAGTACCTCATCGACCGGCGGCTCAAGGATGCCATGATCACGCCCTTGACGGTCGGAGGTTCCCGATCGGCCGTCCTCGTGGTCGCCAACCGGGACGGCAGCGAGGCGACCAGCTTCGAGCGTGAGGATCTCGGCTTCTTCCAGGCGCTGGCGGCCCACTTGGGAACGGCCCTGACGGCGTCGGAGCACCTGGACCACCTGAGGCGGTCGGTCGCCGAGCGTGAACATCAGGCCTACCACGACGCTTTGACCGGTTTGGCCAACCGGACGCTGTTCATGAACGTCGTGGCCAAAGCCCTCGAGCACGGTGGGGGCACCCGCATGGTCGCCGTGGTGCTCATGGACCTCGACGGTTTCAAGGAGATCAACGACGCCCTCGGTCATCACACCGGTGACGAGGTGCTCAAAGTGGTCGCCCAGAGGGTCAGCACAGGTGTGCGCGAGTACGGCCTGGCGGCGCGGCTCGGCGGCGACGAGTTTGCGTTCATGGTGGGCGCTGCGGCGAGCGTCGACGAGGTGCTCTCGATCACCGAGAAGCTGATGGCCTCGGTCGGAGCGCCGATGGACATCGGAAACGTGGCCCTCACGGTCCGGGCCAGCGTCGGTATCGCCCTGGCGCCGGTCCACGG
The DNA here is from genome assembly GCA_021838445.1 of Actinomycetes bacterium. Taxonomy (GTDB): domain Bacteria; phylum Actinomycetota; class Acidimicrobiia; order Acidimicrobiales; family Palsa-688; genus JAKCDU01. The sequence goes on from JAKCDU010000018.1 coordinate 3,296, forward strand.
TCTGGACGCCCCGACCCTGCTCAAGAAGGCCGACGTCGCCATGTACTCGGCCAAGAGCTCTTCCCGGCGTATCAGCGTCTACGACCGTTCGATGGATAACTCGTCGGCCCGCCGACTGGCCCTGGCCACCGATCTGGGCAAGGCCATCGAGCACGACGAGCTCGACCTGTGGTTCCAGCCGGTGGCCGACATGGCCTCGGGCCGGGTTGCGGGCTTCGAGGCCCTCCTCCGCTGGCCCCACCCGGCCCTCGGGTTCATCCCCCCCGACGAGTTCATCCCCATCGCCGAGCAGACCGGCCTGATCGAGCCGCTCACGTGGTGGGTGGTCAATCAGGCCCTGAGTGAGTTGCGCCGCTGGCGCGACGACGGGTTCGAGTTCGACATGGCCATCAACTTCTCGGCCCGCAGCCTGCTCGACCCGGCCATGGTCGACCACCTCCGCGCCATGGTGTCGAGTTTCGACCTGACCCCGAGCGCCATCACGCTGGAGATAACCGAGTCGTCGATGATGGTCGAGCTGGAGCGTTCCGAGGCGGTGTTGCGCCGGCTGTCCGACATGGGTTTCCGGATAGCCATCGACGACTTCGGGACCGGCTACTCGTCGCTGTCACGCCTGAAGGTCCTGCCGGTCCACGTGCTGAAGATCGACCGGGCCTTCGTCAAGAACATCACCTTCGACAAGGGCGATCAGGCCATAGTCAAGTCCATCATCGAGCTGGCCCGGGTCATGGACCACCAGATCGTCGCCGAGGGCATCGAGGACCTCCAGACCTGGAGCCGGTTGGCCTCTCTCGGCTGCGACCTGGCCCAGGGCTACTACTTCGCCCGGCCCATGCTGGCCCGGGACTGCCGGCGGTGGGTCCTCGAGCGCCAGGGTCCCAACCTGGCCCCGGTGAGGTCGCTCAATCTCAGAGTCGTCGACGGAGGCTGACGGCCCGGTCGGCCCCAGCCGTCCTGAGCCGTCCCATCGCCTCATCACCGGCTTCCGAGCGCCTCACCCGGGGTGCCCGCCTGGTGTCGCCCTGCGAGGGGCCGCTAGCGCCGTTCGAGGACGATCACCGGGATGACCCGGTCACCGGCCTTCTCCTCGTAGTCGGCGAAGCCCGGCATGGCGTCCTTCTGCGCGCCCCATATTGACTCGCGCTCCGATCCCTGCGCTTCCCGGGCCCGGACTTCCACGGTCTCGGCCCCCACCTCGATCGTCGTGTCGGGGGCGGCCATCAGGTTGGCGTACCAGGCCGGGTGGACGGGGGCGCCGGCGTAGGAGGCGAAGATGGCCCAGGCCTGGTCGCGCTTCTGGTAGGCGAGAGGAGTGACCCGGGCCTGGCCGCTCTGGCGTCCCCGGTGGTGGAGCAGAAGCAGCGGGACGCCTTCGAACGGACCCCCCACGACCCCGTCGCTGGCGCGGAACTCGGCGATGATCTTCTCGTTGAAGTCGTTGGGAGCCATGACCCAGAAAGCTACCCAAACACGCCCGTGGCCCGCACCGGTCCTCCGCCCCAGCCGCTCGACCGGGGTGGGCCCCTGAGGAGGAGTGGCGATCTGGGGAATTCGAGGGTGGCGGCCGGATGGGAGAGAATGGAGCGTGACCGACGCCCGTCGCTTGGCCGACCGCTTCCACGAGCGGTGGCTTCAGGTCCACCCCTTCGCCGCCTCGATGTACGGGATCAGCGGCTACGACCACCTGGTACCCGATGACAGCGAAGCGGGTGACTCGACCTGGAGGCAGGAGGTCGAGGCCATCCTGGCCTCCGCCGATCAGCTGGCCGACCAGGCACCCAAGCCCGGTGGGTCGATCGACGACCGGGTAACGCTCGGATGCCTGCGGTCGGCCGCTCGGCAGGAGTTGGACGCCATCGACTCGGCGGCCATCGAACACGCGGTGTCGGCCATGCCCTTCGTGGACCCCGCCTCCTTCCTCGCCGTGGCGGCGCGCACAGTGCTCCTCGACGGGCGGGCCGCCGACGACTACGTCGCTCGTCTCGAGGCCGCCGGGCCGTGGATCGACCAGCTCTCCGGCCGTCTGAGGTCCGGCGCGGCCAAGGGTCGCACCTCGGTCGCCCCCCTGGTTCGCCAAGCGGTGGAGTGGGCCGACGAGCTGCTGTCCGACCCGGTTCCGGCTGCCCTTCTCGCCCCCCAGGCCCCCGCCGGGTGGGACGGGCAGGCGGCGTGGGAGGAGCGTCGCTCGGCGGCGGCCTCCGGGTCGGTTCGCCCGGCTCTGGCCCGATGGCGGGCCACTCTGCTGGAGCTCCTGCCGTCGAGCCGCGATGCCGACCACGGCGGGCTGTGCCACCTCCCGGGCGGGGAGGAGGACTATGCCCGGGCCATACGGGTCCACACCACCCTGCCGCTCACCTCCGAGCAGCTGCACCGGACCGGCCTGGAGGAGATCGCCGAGCTGGAGGCGAGGGCGCTCGAGCTCGGCGCCTCGCTCGGCCTGCGGGACCTCGAATCGGTCTACGGGGCGCTGCGGGCCTCAGCCGGCGCCACCTCGCCGCAGGAGTCGATGGCCCGCGCCGAGGCCGCCGTCCGACGGGCCGAGGCGGCCGCGCCCGACGTGTTTCCGCCGCCCCTGCCACTTCCGTGTGAGGTGACGCCCATGCCGTCGGTGGTGGCCCGGGCCCGGACCGCGCCCCACTACACGCCTCCCCGCCTCGACGGCGGCCGGGCCGGTACTTTCTGGTTCAACACCGAGTGCCCCACGGCGGGCACGGGCTGGGATCTGGAGGTCGTCGCCTTCCACGAGGCCGTCCCCGGACATCACCTGCAGCTCTCCCGGCTCCAGATGCTCGACGATCTCCCGGCCCTGCAGAGACAGCGCAGCATCACCGTCTTCTCCGAGGGCTGGGGTCTCTACGCCGAGCAGCTGGCCGAGGAGGCCGGTCTCTACCTCGACGAGCGCAGCCTCCTCGGCGCGGTGAGCGCCTCGCTGATGCGGGCCTGTCGCCTGGTGGTGGACACCGGTCTCCACGCCTTCGGTTGGACCCGGGACCGGGCCCTGGACTTCTACCGGGCCCACGCCCCCATGCCCATCGAGTTCCTCGCCGCCGAGATCGACCGCTACCTGGTGATGCCGGGCCAAGCTCTGTCGTACCTGACCGGCAAGCTGGAGATACTGCGCCTCCGCCGCATCGCCGGGGCTGAGCTGGGCTCCCGCTTCACGCTGCCGGCCTTCCACTCGGCGTTGCTCGACCGGGGATCTCTGCCCATGCCGGTGCTGGCCGAGACCCTCGATGCCTGGACCGCCTCCCAGCTCGCTTCGTGAGGGGCATCTCGCCCTGCTGAACCCTCATGTGTCGGGCCGCTAGCTCATCCGGTAGAGCACGTGCACAGTTACCAAGTCCCCAGGGCTTCGGGTCACCAAACACAGCGGACAAGTGCTGTTCAAAATGGGTTGTGGGTCGGATCAGGCCCCATTTGGCTTGGCCTACTGGAGCCCAGTTGTAGCCAAGTTGCTAACTGGTTGCTGGCAATGGCCAACATCCCTGCCCGGGTAGCAGACCGTTCATGACCGTTGATGTCCACGCTCGCTGCCGGGCGGGTTGAGCGGCGACACCTACGAAATCGCCTGGTCCCCCATGGCGAGGCGCGATCTCGCGAAGCTCCCCGAGAAGTCGCAGACACCGATAGCGCCAAGCGGGCTACCGCACGAGGAGGCGTGTCGCACCGACACAGAACGCCCGGAGCCCTCGCTCACGAGCCGTGTCGACCCGATCCCGAGGAACTTCCGGCGGTACGGGGGCCCGTCGGCTGGTGTTGGACACCGGTCTCCACGCCTGACCGGCAAGCTGGAGAACGACCGTTGGTGATCGGCCCCTCACGGTGGTCCTACAGGTCCAGGACGCGCCGGAGGCCCCGATCGACGTCTCCCATGAGCACACTCGGGACGTCGCCTGCGGCCTCGATGAGATCGTCCTTGTTCAGGGTGACCAATGCGGTCATGTTCACGACCGAGTCGTGTGGGAGGCCCACCGCCGAGGAAGGGAGGAACACGTTGCCTGGCATGGCCGCCAAACCGGTGTTGCTCGTAATCACCGCGGCCAGGACCGTGTTGAGGTTGCTTGCGTTGTACCCGTCGGCCTGGATGACGAGGACTGGCCGTCGCTTCGAGGGACGACTGCCGGGACCTTCGCCCAGGTCGGCCCAATGGATCTCCCCGCGTTTCACCACTCCCCGTCCACCGCGGCAATGCGTCGCTTGCCGGCGGCGGCAGCCAAGGCCGAACTGTCGTCGAGGTGACCCTGCGCTGCCAGGGCGTCGTTGATCTGCTCGGTTGTGGTCTGTTCGTCCAAGGAGCGCAGGTAGTGGCGGACGGCGACGGTGTAGAACTCGGATCTGCTCATTCCGAGGGCCCGAGAGCGCTGTTCGGCCTCGCTGAAGGTGTCGTCCGGCACGGAGATCGCCGTCTTCATGATTCCGAGTATAACTCAGTTATACCAGATTGGGCCCAAGGTGAGCAGCTCGTCGGGAAAATGCACGCGGGACATCACCATCGCGGAGAGAGCCCGTTCCCTAGCTTTCCACTCTGCTAGACACCCATGTGCCGGGCCGCTAGCTCATCCGGTAGAGCAGGGGACTTTTAATCCCAAGGTGCAGGGTTCGAGACCCTGGCGGCCCACCACATCAAGATCTTCACAGAAGTTGCGGGCAGCCACCGACATCCGACCACCGGGCTTGGCGTGATCACGGCTACGAGCGCGGTCAACCTTCGCTCGCAACGCGGGTCAGTAGGGCGCCTGGAGAGCGGTGAACATTGGGAAGTGCCTGACATTGCGGGTCAGGAGTCGGGCGTTGGTGCGGGCGGCGGTGGCCGCGATTGCGAGGTCGGCGCTGTCGATGGTGTGGTGGCTAGGAAGCCACTCGCGGCCGAGGGCGCCGGCCTGTTCGGCGATCTCGGCGTCGACGGGGTGCCAAACGAGGGTGGATAGCAATGCGCGCGTGCCATCCTCTTCTGCGGGCCGCATGCCGGCGAGGATTTCGATGCGGGTGATTTCACTCGCATGAAGGACGTCCGCGGCTCGCTCCCGTTCGAGAAGGTCCCCGGCGGCTGCGTGTCCTCGCAGGTAGTCGATGAGGATCGAGGTGTCTACCAGGGCGGTCACGGACGGCCGCGTTCCATGCGAGAGCCAGAGCGCAGCTGATCGACCCAGGCTGCGCCGTCGAGATCGTGGTCATTCCACGAGGCGAAGGAGCGGCGCATCGCTGCGAGGTCGTCATCGGTGGAGCGCTCCGAGCCATAGACCTGCTCGACCGCATCACGGATCAGCGAAGAAAGGGATCGACCAGTCCGCCGAGCGGCGGCATCCAGGGCACGACGCTCCTCATCGGTCAAAGAGATCTGAGTTCGCTGCATGATGTAAGTTTACATCACTTCCGGGAGCGGGCTGGTGTACGCCGAGGTGCTCTCGCACGTCAGCCAGGTGGTCTCCGCCGGGGGGCGGCGAGTGCGACCGACCGAAGCGTCCCGAGTCTTTCGCATCGGGCAATTCGCGCGCCCGAAGCAGTTCCCTATGGCCACCGGCTGCCCTCGGAGGAGAACGTGACGGTTCGTATGCTGGGAGGTCAGGACCACAACGGAACAGAATACGAACCCTGCTCATATCGCCACGACGGTCACCAGTCCTTCGAGGCCCATGAAGTCGCCGGCATTGCGCGTGTACAGGTCGAGCCCGTTGGCGTGTGCCGTCGCTGCGATCATGAGATCGGCGACACGTCGTCGATGCTTTCGTCCCGTGGCACTGACGGCGGCCACCACCTGCCCGTAGCTGCGTGCTGCGGCGGAGTCGAACGGAAGCGGTTCGATCTTCGATTCCACTTGTTGGACACGAGCCTGGCGCTCGGCCGCTTGTGCTGGATTTGACGCCAGGTGCGGGCCAGCTGCGAGCTCGGCCAGGGTCACGGCAGAGATGGCTATCTCGTCCGGGAGCGACTGGACCACGGCTGGATCGTCCCAATCAATGACGACTGACGTGTCCACCAGCCCGACGCTCACCTCAGAGGCTCTGGTCGACGATCCCGTCGAGGTCGGCTCGGAACTTGCGCCGGTCGATGTGCGAAGTCCGCTCCGCCAGTGCCGTGATCTCGGCCCGGGGGACGAAGGTGCGGCGGCTGGGCCGGGCGGGGCGCAGCTCGGCGACCTGCTCACCATTCCGTGTGACGATGAATGTCTCACCGGCGATCACGGCGTCGATGACCTTGGCGTTGTTGTTTCGAAGCTCCCGCTGGGGGACGATCCTGGTCACGGGATCACTGTAGCAGGGTGTGCTACGCGATGCTACCCGCTCCTGATGGCTCGGTAGCCGAGGTTCACCGGTTGTCGTTCAATCGCGACCCGGCGGTTCGTATCCTGGGAGGTCAGGACCACCGAGCCGGCGCCTCGCCACGGTCGCCAGCCGACGGGTCGGCCGGAGGAGCGGTGCAGTTAGGCTCGGGGGGTGATGGCCCCGGACTTCGGCTCCTCGCCCGACTCGCCCCAATCTCTCGACTACTCCGCCGACGAGGCGGCCCTGGCCGAGGCCTCGGCGGAGCTCGACGCGGTCGAAGCGGCCCTGTCTCGCCTCGAGGATGGCTCGTTCGAGCGCTGCGAGGTGTGCGGCGACCGGGTCGGCCCGGAGCGGCTTCGCGCCGACCCCCTGCTCACCCGCTGCGGCCGCCACGCACAGACGGGGGAGTACGACGAGGGGTCCGGGCCGGCCACAGTCGAGGACCGGCCGGGCGACACCGCCGGGGACGACACCGGCGATCCAGTCGAGGGCTGACTGCCCCACGGGCCCGTCGGCCGGTCGGACCACCCGGGCGGCAACTGCGGCTCACTGCGGGGTCGCAACCTACAGCGGGCCGTTGCCGTGCTTCCTCGTCACCAGCTTCTCCCGCTTGGTGGAAAGCAGGCGCAGCGCCGAGGCCACCGCCCGCCGCGAGTCGGCGGGGTCGATGACCTCGTCGATGAACCCCCGTTCGGCGGCTACGTAAGGGTTGAGGTAACGGTCCTCGTACTCGACCTGGAGCCGGGCCTGGGTCTCGGCGTCCTCGCGCCGGTGGAGTATCTGCACCGCTCCCTGAGCTCCCATGACGGCCACCTGGGCCGACGGCCAGGCCAGGCAGATGTCGTTGCCCATACCCTTCGAGTCCATGACGATGTAGGCGCCGCCGAAGGCCTTGCGCAGGATGAGGCAGACCCGCGGGACCGTGGCCTCGGCGTAGGCGAAGACGAGCTGGGCCCCGTGGCGGATCATCCCCCTCCACTCGAGATCCTTGCCCGGCATGAACCCGGGGGTGTCGACCAGGGTGAGCAGCGGCACGTTGAACGAGTCGCAGAACGCTACGAACCGGGCCCCTTTCTGCGACGCCGCGATGTCGAGGGTGCCGGCCATCGACTGGGGCTGGTTGGCGACGACTCCCACCGGGAACCCGTCTATCCGGCACAGGGCGGTCACCAGCTGCGGGGCCCAGGCGGCCCGCAGCTCGAGGAGCTCGCCGTCGTCGGCCACCTCGCGCACCACGTCCCGCACGTCGTAGGAGCCGGTGGCGGTCATGGGCAGGAGGTCCCGGAGGTCCGGGGTGCTGCGCTCCCGGGGGTCGCCACTCGGCCAATAGGGCGGTTCGCAGTCGGCGTGGTCGGGCAGGTAGTCGAGCAGCGCCGCCACCTCCTCCAGCGCCCCTCCGACATCGGCCGCCACCATGGCCGCCACCCCCGAGGAGCGGGTGTGGACCCTCTGGCCGCCCAGCTCCCCCGGGGCCAGACGCTGCCCGGTCCACTCCCGCACCGCGGCGGGACCCGACACGTAGGCCACCGCCGCGTCGGTCATGACCACGGCGTCGGCCATTCCCAGCAGGAGGGCCGGTCCGGAGACGGCCAACCCGTAGGTGACGACCACCACCGGGACGATGCCCGAGCAGCCGGCCAGGGCCCGGGCCGCTCGCCCCCAGCCGTCGAGGGAGGCCACCCCCTCGACGATGTCGGCCCCCGACGACGCCAACACCACGACCAGAGGCAACCGCTGGGCCAGGGCCATGGCCGCCGCCGCGGCGACGGTCTCGCTGTCGGCGGCGGCCAACGCCCCCCGGCGGACGTCCTCGTCGACCGAGACCAGGACCACCTTGCGGTCGGTGCCGGGGAGCCGGCTGAGCCCGGCGCGGGTGCCGCCCGGCACACCCGCCCTCAGCGACAGTAGGGGGGTCCCGGCGTTGCTCGAGGTTGACACGACGTTCAGACTCCCACGGCGGGACGGCGGTTACGGAGTGGCCTGAACTTCACCAGCCCGGTCCGACCGCCTCCCGGGGCTGCTCGGCCGCCCCGAGAGGGGCCTCGCCGGGCTCGTCCGGTGCTTCGTCGCCGGCGTCGGGCTCGCCCGTCTCGAGCCCTCTGGCCATGAGAAACCCCCGGGCCCGTTCGGACAACGGGTAGCGCGCCACCAGTTCCCAGAACCGCGGTCCGTGACCGGCGACGCTCAGATGGGCCATCTCGTGGACGATCACGTAGTCGACCACCCACAGGGGTTCGCGGGCCAGACGGGCCGAGATGCGGATGGTGCGCTGGGCCGGGGTGCAACTCCCCCAGCGGCTCTCCTGATTCTCCACCCAGCGGATGGAGTCGGGTGTCTCCAGGCCGTACTGGCGGGCCAGGAACCGGGCCCGGGCGGTGAGGTCGATACCCGACGTGGAGGCCCGGCGCTCGAAGCGGGCGACCATCTCGGTGACCCACCGCTGCTCCTCGGCCTGGCTCATCCGGGCCGGTATGTGCACCCGTAGCACGCCGTCCGCGAGCCGGGCCTGCACCGTCTTGCGCCGCCGGGGGCTGCGTATCACCTCTACCTTCATGACGGCGAAGGTAGCCCCGGGCAGTGACGGTCAGCGACGATGACCGCTTCCCATCCCGCCCGGGGCCGCGGGTTGGGGCCGTCCCGGCGGTCGGTCAGAGGCGGTTCGGGTCGGGGTCGCCGTCGCGGCCCGGGGACCGGCCGCGGTCGCCACCGCCGCCGGGCTCGGGGGCCCCGTCGAGCAGGTCCACGGCCTCCTCGAGGGCCAGCGTGTCGTCTTGGGCCCGGGCCCGGTAGCCGCAGAGGTGCTCGACGTGGTGGTCGGCCCGGCCGAGCAGGCGGGCCAGGGCTCGCACCACGCCCCCGTGGCTGACCACCACGGCCCGGACCGGGTCGCCGTCGAACGAGGGGCGCGACGGGTGCTGCGGCCGTCCCTCGGATGCGCAGATGGTGGCCACCCGGCTCGCCGCGGCCAGCACCCGGGCGTCGAAGTCGGCCCGGCTCTCCCCGCCGGGAGGGCGGCTGAGCTGACCGGCGTCGAAGGCGGCGAGCTCATCGGGCCATTCCTGCATGATCTCGGCGCGCGTCCGGCCGCTCCAGTGGCCGACGTCGAACTCGCGCAGGAGCGGCTCGATGCGATGGGTGGTGCCCGGCGCCAGGAGCTCACCGGTCTGGCGGGCGCGAGCCAGGTCGGAGGTGATGACCAGGTCCACCGGCCCCATCATCGACGCCGCCCACGAGGCCTGGGCCCGTCCCTCGGGGGACAGAGGCGGATCGGCCTGGCCCTGCCAGCGCCCCTCGACATTCCAGGCCGACAGGGCGTGCCGGATCAGGGTCACCCTCGCCATCTGGAGATGGTACCGGGCCGCTGAGCTACCCTGTGAGCCGGATCACCAGGAAAAAGGGATGACGAATTCCGACATGGACGGAGGCCCGCTCCGGCCGCCTACCGATGACAGCGTAGGGGTGCCGCCCGTCCCCGTCGCCTCGCATGGCGCCGATGCTGGTCCCGTCGTCCGCCTGCTGCTGTTCGCGGCGGCCCGCCAAGCCGCCGGCACCAGCCAGGTGGAGGTCGTCGCCTCCACCGTCGGGGAGGTCCTGGAGCAGGCCCGGAGCCGCTTCGGCCGTACTTTCTCCGAGGTCCTCGACGGGTCGCGGGTCTGGCTCAATGGGGAGCCCTCCGAGCTGACGGCCCCTCTCCGCGGCGGCGACGAGGTGGCGGTCCTGCCCCCGGTGTCAGGTGGCTGAGGCCGTGTCGGTGGCCCCCTCCCCGGCCCGCCGCCCCCGACCGCCCCGGGGCCAGGCGTCGACCCGGTCGGGCGCCGCCGCCCCCCGGGCGCGCTCGGGGATCAAGCGGCGGGTAACGACGCGACCGGTCCGGGCTGTGGTCCCGGCCGCGGCCGGGTTGGTCTGGGCCCTGGCCCTGCTCGGCGCGGTAGCCGCCTCTTCGCTCCTGACGGCACTGGTGATGCTCCCGGTGGCGTTGCTGGCCACCGCCACCGGTATCCGCGCCACCGAATCGAAGCGCAAGAAGCGCTCCCACCGGCCCTCCACGCTGCTCCTGGTGGCTCTGGCGGTGTGCGTCGTGGACCCCGTGGCGGCGCTCGGGGGACCGCTCGTCGGCCTAGCCGTGGGGCTGGCGTCGGCCGGGGCGTTGGCGGTGATGGTGATGGTGTCGGTGTTCACCGTGTCGGTTCGTCCCGCCCGGACGGCCGCCTCCCGGCTGCTCGTGGTGCTGGCTCCGGCATCGGCGGCGACGGGACTGGTGCTGGCCCGCCATCAAGGTTCGACCCTCGCCCTGTTCCTCGTTCTGGCCGTCCTGGCCTACGACGTGGCGGCCTTCGTCATGGGTAACGGGCGCAGCGCCTGGGGGGGGCCGGTGGGCGTCGGTTTCGCCGCGGTTGGCGTGGCGGTAGTGGCGGTGTTCGCCTCGGCCATCCTGGACCCTCCCATGTCGGGGTCGAGGCCGTGGCTGATGTTTGCCGTGCTGGCCGCCGCCGCTTTCCTCGGCGTCCGCCTGTGCCAGTGGGCCGTGGGCGCCCAGCGTCTGCCGGCCCTGCGCCGGTTGGACTCCCTGTCGGCGGCCGCCCCAGCGTGGTTCGTGATGGCCGCCGTGGTGCTCCACCGCTAGCGGTAGTTCCCGAGGCAAGCTTCGGCCGGCTTCTGCGGTACCCTCGGTTCAGATGGCTCAGCTTTCGGAAGTCACCGAACCGGGGTTCCTCGAGGGTCTGGAGGTGTGGCCCATCGAGCAGGTGCGGGTCCATCGCGAGACGGCGACGGCGCTCGAGACGGCGCTGTCGTTCCTGCGCCGCATGACCCAGGGTCGGCTCGACATCGTCCTGGCCGAACGCGATCAGCGGGCCAGCGGTCAGCCCGCCGACCTGCACGACCTGGTCGAGCGGCTACCGAGCATCCTGAGCGGCAACGTCCACGCCCCCGGCGCCGGACGCCTTTCCGCGGTGTTCGCCCCCGGCGGGGCCGAATCCGGTCTCGAAGAGGACTTGGAGGAAATCCTCCCCTCCGGCCGGATCGGCTCCCTGCCCGACCTCTCCGATGAGGAGCTCGACGAGGTGGCCGGCCGGCTCACCGAGTTCGAGCACACGGTGTCGGCGCGGCGGCGCGCCGTGCTCGACGTGCTCGACCGCTTGCAGGACGAGATCGTTCGGCGTTACCGCACCGGCGAGGCGACGGTAGACACTCTGTTGTCGTGACCGGGACCGGCCCACCCCGCTTGGTCCTGGTGGTCGACGACGACGGGATGACCCCCAGGCCGTGCCGGTGCTCGACGCCGAGGCCCGGCCGGCGCGAGCCGGCGCTTTGCTCCCCGAGCCCTCAGCGCCTTTCGAGCTGCTCGAGTTCGTCGGGGAGATGATCGCGCTGTGACCTCGGTCTTCCCCGACCCCTGGCGGGAGCTCGGCGAGTTCATCCGCGAGCAGCGTTCGGTGGCCCGGCTCTCGGTCCGGCGGCTGTCCGACATGGCGGGTATCTCGAACCCCTACCTGAGCCAGATCGAACGAGGTCTGCGGCGGCCCTCGGCCGAGATCCTCCAGCAGATAGCCAAGGCCCTCGAGCTGTCGGCGGAGACCCTCTACGTGAGAGCCGGGATCCTCGACGCCAAGGAACCGGGTGGTGACCTGACCGAGGCCATCCTCGCCGACCCGCACCTGAACGCCGAGCAGAAGCACACCCTTCTGCGCATCTACACGTCGTTCCGCCGCGAGCACACCGATCCCGATGAGGGCCGCCCGGGCTCGCCGCCGTCGACTCCCCGGCCCGACGACGCGGTGATCGGCCCGGTAGGTGATCAGACGTGACCCCCCGGCGCCTGGGCATCCTGTCCATGCACACGTCCCCGCTGGCCCAGCCGGGCACCGGCGACGGGGGAGGGATGAACGTCTATGTCCGGGAGCTGGCCACCGCACTGGCCCGCTCCGGTGTCGAATGCGAGGTGTTCACCCGGGCCGAGCGGCCCTCCGACCCGGCCGTGGTGACCGTCGAGCCCGGTTTCCGGGTGCACCACGTGCCTACCGGGCCGCTCGCCGAGGTGGCCAAGGAGGAGCTCCCCGGCCTGGTCGACGAGTGGACCGAGGCCGTCGGCTGGCGCCTCGAGCGCCTAGAAGCCGAGGGTCGCCCGGTGGCCGCCCTCCACGCCAACTACTGGCTGTCGGGCGTGGCCGGTCACCGGCTCAAGCACCGGTTGGAGTTGCCGCTGCTCGTCACCTTCCACACCCTGGACCGGGTCAAGGCCGACGCCAGCCCCGAGGCCATCTCCTTCGCCGAGCCGGCCCGGCGGGCGACGGCCGAAGCCGAGATAGTCGGCTGCTCCGACGCCGTCCTGGCGTCGTGTTCGGTGGAGGCCGACCAGCTGATCGAGCTGTACGGGGCGCCCCCCGAGCGCATCGCCCTCGTCGCACCGGGGGTCGAACACGCCTTCTTCGCTCCCGGTGACCAGGTCCAGGCCCGTCGGGCCGTCGGCCTGCCCATCGAGGTGCCGCTGGTCCTGTTCGTGGGCCGCATCCAGCCCCTGAAGGGGCCCTCCCTGGCGGTGGACACCCTGGCCGCGGCCCGCCGTTTCGGGGGTCGGGCCGGTCGGGCCTCCTTGGTGCTCGTAGGAGGCCCGAGCGGACCTCACGGCGCCGACGAGCTCGACGCCGTCCAGCGCTCCATCGAGCGTCACGGCCTGCAGCGCCAGGTGCGCATACTGGCCCCGCAACGCCACGAAACTCTTTCCACATATTTTCGGGCCTGCGATCTGTGCCTGGTGCCCAGCCACTCCGAGTCCTTCGGCCTGGTCGCGCTGGAGGCCGCGGCATGCGGACGGCCGGTCGTCGCGGCCGCCGTGGGGGGCCTCACCACCATCGTTGAGGACGCCCGGACCGGGTTCCTCGTGGACGGCCGAGACCCCGCTGACCTGGCCCGACCCGTGGCGTCGATACTCAACGACGCCGATCTGGCGGCCCGTCTCGGCCGCCACGCGGCCCGGTCCTCGCGGGCCTACACCTGGCGTCAGGCGGCCACCGACCTGTGGTCGCGGGTGGTCGAATTGACCCGTTCCGAGCTGGTCGCCTGCGGGTAGCCGTTCCCCCCTGTAGGCCGCGCCGGGCCCTTGCCCGCCACCGGGTCCCCCGATACCCTCGGCCTCGCTGCCGCCCGCGGCCCTGGCCGAACGGCGAGTTCGCTCGGGGAAGTGCGAACCAACCGATCGGCTATCCCGGGCGGTGGCGTCGCGGCCCGCGAATCGGACCCGAGCCGCGGAGCGGTCCGGGGGCGCCCGGACCGCCAGGGGCGAGCCCGCGGGCGGCCGCCACCTAAGGTTTCCACCATGTCCAACTCGGTGTCGGAGCCGCTCCTGCTCATCGGCGGGGGGCGGATGGGGGAGGCTCTGGCCGCCGGCCTGACCCGCAACGGGTGGGACCGGGCTGCGCTGGTGGTCGTCGAGGCCGTGGCGGCCCGGCGGGAGGCGCTGGGGCAAGCCGGTCTGCAGACCGCGGCGACCATCGGGGACGGTCTGCGGGCGCTGTGCGAGGCGCGTCGGGAGGTGGCCGGCGCCGGGTCGGGCGTCGGTGCCGTCGTCGCCGTCAAGCCCCACGACGTCGAAGCCGTCAGCCGGGAGCTGGCCGGGCTGGTGAGCGGCGCGGCTGGAGGCGACCTGCCCCCCGTCGGCCGGGTCCTGTCCATCGCCGCCGGGGTGACCCTCGAGGACCTTGATTCCTGGCTCGCGCCCATGGTCGCCCTGCGTGCCATGCCCAACACCCCGGCCCTGGTGGGGGCGGCCGCGTCGGTGGTGTCGGCGGGGCGGCGAGCCAGCGAGGCCGATGTCGAGTGGGCCGCCGAGGTGTTGTCCGCGGTCGGCTCGGTGACGGTCCTGCCGGAGTCCGCGCTCGACGCCGTGACCGGCCTGTCGGGATCGGGGCCGGCCTACGTGTTCCTGGTGGCCGAGGCCCTGATAGACGCCGGGGTGCTGGCCGGCCTGGCCCGTCCGGTGGCCCGCGACCTGGCCGTGCAGACCCTGCTCGGCTCGGCTCGGCTCCTGGCCGAGACCGGTGAGGAACCGGCCGCTCTGCGGGCCGGGGTCACCTCCCCGGGGGGCACCACCGCCGCCGGTCTACGGGCCCTGGAGGGCGCCGGGGTGCGCTCGGCCCTGCTCGAGGCCGTCATGGCCGCCACCGAGCGGGCCCGCCAGCTCGGCCAGCGGCACTGAGAAGCGAAGCTCGGCTGGTCGGCGGTTGGTGGGGACGGTCTTCGGAGCCCCGTAGTCCGCTCTTGGCCGGCGATCACGGGTGGCGTACTCTTTGTGAACGGAGAAGGGTGGTGCTGCGCGTGCCGAGAATCGAGTCCGAGTCCAGCTTCGTCACGGTCGCTGAGGTGGCCCGGCTGCTGCGGGTGTCCAACATGACCGTCTACCGGTTGGTCCAGGGCGGTCAGTTGCCGGCCGTGCGGATCGGCCGGTCGTACCGCATCCGCGAGGCCGACGTGGACCGCTACCTGGCCGACCAGTACACCCAGGCCGGCTGACCCCGGGTCGGGCGGGGACGGGGGACGGCCCACCGGCCCGTATCTCCTTCCTCAGCGATTTCGGCCTCGACGACGAGTTCGTGGGGGTCGTGCACGCGGTCTGCGACCGGGTGGCTCCGGGGGTGACGGTCATCGACGTCACCCACCGCGTCCCGGCCCACGACGTGCGCTCCGGCGCTCTCACCCTGTGGAGGGCCGTCCCGTGGCTGGTCCCCGGCGTGGTGCTGGGTGTGGTCGATCCCGGGGTCGGCACGGCCCGGCGGCCCGTGGCCTTGAAGGTGGCCGCGGCCGGCGCCACCCTGGTGGGCCCCGATAACGGTCTGCTGATCCCCGCGGCGTACCGCCTCGGTCCCATCACCGAAGCCGTCGAGATCGTTCCCGACGTCGAACTGAGGCCGCCGGGGGAGTGGGGGGCGACGTTCGCCGGGCGCGACGTGTTCGCCCCCGCCGCGGCCCGCTCGGCTCTCGGTGCGACCCTGGACCGGATCGGGACGGCCATCGATCCCGCCTCCCTCGTCGGGGAGCCGGTGCGCCGCCCCACCCGGGCCGGGGACGTCGTCCACGCCGAGGTGCTGTGGGTGGACGGCTTCGGCAACGCCCAGCTCAACGCCACCGCCGCCGACCTCCCCGCCCCCTCACCCGCCGATGTGCTCGTCGAGGTCGGCGCCGCGAGTTGGGCCGCCCGCCTGGTCGGCTCCTACGGGGACATCGCCCCCGACCCCGTCGCGCTGGTGGTCGACTCCTACGGCCACCTGTCGATCTGCTGCGACCGGCGCTCGGCGGCCGCGGCCTACGGTCTGGTGGTCGGCCAGTCGGTCCGTCTCAGCCGGTCCGAACGCCACCCCCGGTAAAATAGGGGGGTATGGCCGCTGGGCGGAGAATCCCCGAAGCCACAGTCTCCCGGCTCCCGCTGTACCTGCGCGTCCTCAATGAGGCCAACGGCAGCGTGCAGACCATCTCCTCGGAGGTCCTGGCCCTCCGGGCCGGCGTCAACGCCGCCCAGGTGCGCAAGGACCTGTCCTACCTGGGGTCCTACGGAACCCGCGGCGTCGGCTACGAGGTCGGCTACCTGGTCCGCCAGATCAACCGCCGCCTCGGCCTCGACGGGGAACGCCACGTGGTGATCGTGGGGGCGGGCAACCTCGGTCAGGCCCTGGCCTCCTACGGGGGCTTCCCGGGCAGGGGCTTCCAGGTGGTGGCCGCCTTCGACGCCGACCCGGCCAAGTTCGGCCGGGTGGTGGGTCCCACCCGGGTCGAGCCGGTCTCGTCGCTGGCCGAGGTCCTGCGCCAGCGCGCCGCCGACATCGCCGTGATCACCACGCCCGCCCCCGCCGCCCAAGCCGTCGCCGATGTCCTGGTGGAGGCGGGCATCAGGTCGATCCTCAACTTCGCGCCGACGACGGTGGTGGTCCCCGACCACGTGGCCCTGCGCCAGGTCGACCTCGGGATCGAATTGCAGATCCTGAGCTTCTACCAGCAGTCGCTGGCCACCCCGGTCGCCGGTTTCTGACATGCCCGTCGCTGAGCCTCTCTACCCGGTGGGCCTGATCGTGTCGGGACGACGTTGCCTGGTCGTAGGGGGTGGCCAGGTGGCCGCCCGCAAGGTCCAGGGCCTGGTCGAAGCGGGCGCCGAGGTCACGGTGGTGGCCCCTTCCATTTGTTCGGAGATCCGCGCCCTTCCGGTAGAACTGGTCCAAAGGCCCTACCGCAAGGAGGACCTCGCCAGGTCATGGTTGGTGATCAGTGCGACCGACGATCCCGAGACCAACCGCCAAGTCCGAGCCGACGGTGATGAGGCGCGGGTTTGGGTCAACTCGGCCGACGAGCCCGAGGCCTGCTCCTTCACCCTGCCGGCTGTCCTACGGAGAGGTCCGGTGACGGTGGCGGTGGCCACCGGCGGTCACAGTCCGGCGCTGGCCGGGTGGCTGAGGGACCGGGTGGCCGGGACCATCGGCCCCGAAGTCGCCCGCCTGGCCGAGTTGCTCTCCGAGGCCAGGGACGAGCTGCGCGCCGCGGGGCGCTCGACCGAGGGGCTCGACTGGCGGGGGGCGCTGGATTCGGACATGCTCGGACTGATTCGTAGCGGCCGGGTGGCCCAAGCAAGGGAGCGCCTGCAGGCGTGTCTGTCGTAGTAGTCGGACTCAATCACCGGACGGTGCCGCTGCCGGTCCTGGAGACCATGGCGGTGCCTTCGTCGCGCCTGGCCAAGGCGCTGCACGGCTTGGCCGCCGGCGGCCAGCTCGGCGAGGTGGTCGTGGTGTCCACCTGTCAGCGCACCGAGATCTACGCCGTGGCCCGCCGCTACCACCCCGCCGTCGCCGACATACGCACCTTCATGTCCGACTGGAGCGGTCGGACCCTGGAGGCTTTCTCCCCCCACCTCTACGAGTACCACGACGACATGGCCGTCAGCCACCTGTTCAAGGTGGCCGCCGGGCTGGATTCGGCGGTGCTGGGCGAGGGCGAGATCCTGGGCCAGCTGGGAGACGCGTGGGAGGTGGCGCGCGAGGAGGGCACGGCCGGACCGGTCCTGTCGGGCCTGTTCCGCCACTCCGCCGAGGTCGGCAAGCGGGTGCGCTCGGAGACGGCCATCTCCCGGGGCACCACCTCCCTGTCGCAGGCGGCCGTCGCCCTGGCCCGGGCCGAGCTCGGTTCGTTGACCGGCCGGACCATCCTGGTCATCGGGGCCGGGGAGATGGGCGAGGCCATGGCCCAGGCGCTGGCCGGCAACCTGGGGGACGGGCGGCTGCTCGTGGCCAACCGCACGGCCAGCCGGGCCGAGGAGCTGGCGGCCCGCTGCGGCGGACGCCCCATCGCCTGGTCGGAGCTGACCCGGGGGGTGGAGTCTGCCGACGTGGTGCTGGCTTCCACCGGTTCCCCCGAGGTGCTGCTCGAGTCGGCCCTGGTCGAAGGGGTGATGGCGGTCCGGCCCGACCGGCCCCTGCTGGTGGTCGACATCGCCGTGCCGCGTGATGTCGACCCCGACGTGTCACGGATCGACGGTGTCCGCCTGTTCGACATGGACGACCTCTCGGCGTTCGTGAGCAGGGGCATGGAGGCCCGCCGCAGGGAGATCCCGGCGGCACAGGCCATCGTGGCCGCCGAGGTGGCCCGCTACAGCGACCTCGTCGCCGAGCGCCAGGTCGCGCCGCTCGTCACCGCCCTGCACGAGCGGGCCGAGGAGATCCGCCAGAGCGAGCTGGAGCGCTTCGCCCGCCGCCTCGGTGACCTCGACGACGCCCAGCGGCGGGCCGTGGAGGCGCTGACCCGGGGCATCGTGGCCAAGCTGCTGCACGATCCCACCGTCACCTTGAAATCCTCGGTGGGGAGTCCCTCCGGCGATCAGCTGGCGTCGGCCCTGCGGCAGCTGTTCGACATCTGACTCGGTGCTCCGCCTGGCGACCAGGGGCAGCCCGCTGGCCCTCTGGCAGGCCCGGTTGGTGTCCCGGTTGCTGCCCGGCGACACCGAGCTGGTGGT
Organism: Actinomycetes bacterium; assembly: GCA_021838445.1. GTDB lineage: Bacteria > Actinomycetota > Acidimicrobiia > Acidimicrobiales > Palsa-688 > JAKCDU01. Next base: position 21,545 of record JAKCDU010000018.1, read on the forward strand.
CCTCGACACGGCCGGTGACCGCAGGCAGGACCGACCGGTCTGGGAGCTCGGGGGCCAAGGGGTGTTCGTCAAGGAGATCCAGGCCGCGGTCCTCGACGGGCGGGCCGACGCCGCGGTTCACTCGGCCAAGGACCTGCCGTCGCGCCCCGCCCCCGGTCTGGTCATCGCCGCGGTAGCCGAGCGGGCCGACCCCCGCGACGTCCTCGTCGGTGGCCGGCTGGCCGATCTGGCGCCGGGCGCCCCGATCGCCACCGGCTCGGTCCGCCGCCGGGCGCAGCTCGCCTGGGCCCGTCCCGATCTCACCTTCGTCAGCCTGCGGGGCAACATCGCCACCCGCATGGGGAAGGTCCCCCCCGGGGGGGCCCTGGTGGTCGCCGCCGCCGCGTTGGACCGCCTCGGCCTGCAGCCTCCCCGCGCCGAGGCCCTCGATCCGGCGGTGATGCTCCCCCAGGTCGGCCAAGGGGCGATCGCCGTCGAGTGTCGTGACGGCGATCGGGCGGCCCTCGAGCAGCTCGGCGCGGTGGACCACCCTGACACCCGGGCCTGCGTCGAGGCCGAGCGGGCCTTCCTGGGCCGCCTGGGCGGTGGGTGCGACCTGCCGGTGGGGGCCCACGCGGTGATCGTGGCCGCTGAACCCGGCCCCCCGCAGTTGCACGTCGACGCGCTGGTGGCGTCGCTCGACGGTCGCTGCGTCTTGCGCTCGACGCGTCGGGGGAACGTCGCCGACGGCTCCCGACTGGGTCAGGACCTGGCCGAGGCGCTGCTGGCGGCGGGTGGGTCGGCCCTGCTCGACGACGCCGGCATGAGGCTGCCGTGACGGTCTTTCTGGTGGGCGCCGGCCCTGGCGATCCGGGCCTTCTGACGTTGCGGGCGGCCGAGGTACTGGGCCGGGCCGACGCCGTGGTGCACGACCGCCTGGCCGACCCCCGGCTGCTCTCTTTGGCTCCTCCGGGGGCGGCCATGCACGACGTGGGCAAGGCCCCCGGCGGCCCGGTCCGCCAGGAGGAGATCGACCAGCTCCTGGTACGCCTCGGCCGCGTCCACCAGACGGTGGTGCGACTCAAAGGCGGGGACCCGTTCGTGTTCGGACGCGGGGGGGAGGAGGCCGTGGCGCTGGGCGCCGCCGGAGTCCCCTACGAGGTCGTCCCCGGTGTCACGTCGGCGATCGCCGTGCCGGCCTACGCCGGGGTGCCGGTCACTCACCGGGGTCTGGCGACCTCCTTCACGGTGGTGACCGGCCACAGCCGACATGCCGTGGATCGCGAGACCGACTGGGAGTCACTGGCCCGGGCCGGGGGCACCATCGTGATCCTCATGGGTGTGGCCCACCGGGCCGAGATCGCCGCCCGGCTCATGGCGGGGGGACTCGATCCGGCTACCCCAGTGGCGGCGGTGCACTGGGGCACCCGGCCGGAGCAGACCACCGACCGCGTCCGGTTGGACCAGTTGGCCTCGACGCCGTTGGAACCTCCTGTCACCATCGTCGTCGGCCAGGTGGCCGGACTGGAGCTCGCCTGGTACGAGCGGAGGCCGCTGTTCGCCAAGCGTGTGGTCGTCACCCGGGCCCGGGAATCGGCGTCGCAGCTGTCGTCGCGCCTGTCCGAGATGGGGGCCAGGGTGATCGAGGTGCCCACCATCCGCTTCGAGGGGCCCGCCGACGGCGGAGCAGCTCTCGAGCAGGCGGTGGCCGGCATCGCCGCCGGGAGCTACCGCTGGGTGGTGTTCACCTCGGCCCGGGCGGTGGACGCCCTCCTCGAGCGGGTGGCCGACGCCCGCCTCCTCGCCGGTTGCTCCATCGCCGCCGTGGGTCCGGCGACGGCGGCGGCGCTCGGCCCCTACCGCCTGGTGGCCGACCTCGTGGCCCCCGCCGGTCGGCGGGAGGCGGCCGGGCTGGTCGATCTGTTCCCGGCGCCGTCGGGGTCGGGCCGGGTCCTGTTCCCCAGGGCCACGCGCGGGCGCGAGACCGTGGTCGAGGGGCTGGCCGCGGCGGGCTGGCAGGTGGACCTGGTGGAGGCCTACCAGACGCTGACCGCCGAGGTGCCCGAAGCCCTGCGCCAGGAGGTAGCCGCCGCCGACGCCATCTGCTTCACCGCCTCGTCCACGGTCACGGGCTTCCTGGAGGCGGCCGGAGCGCAGGCCTTGCCCCCCGTCGTTGTCTGCATCGGGCCGGTGACCGCCGCGACCGCCCGGGAGGCCGGGGTGACGGTGAGCTCAGTGGCCGAGGACGCGTCGGTGGCCAGTCTCGCCGACGCGGTGGCGGCGGCCCTGTCGGCCCACCGGTCCTGATCGCCGACCCCGGACCTGCGGCGTTCAGGGGGCTGGGGGGTTCAGGGCGGCTGGGGGGTTCAGGGCCGCTCGGGTTGCAGTGCGAACATCGGGTGGCGGCCGCCGGCGGCGGTGAGCTCGGTGTCGCTCGAGTCGGGCCCGACCCCCTCGAAGAACATTCCCACCTCGAACTTCCAGCGCCGCAGGTAGGCGCGCAGCACCGGGGCTTTGGCCTCGTCGGCGAGCTCCACGGCCCGGAAGCGCTCCCGGTGCCGGCCCCGCCGGAGGGTGATCTCACCGTCCGCGGCACGGACATTGCGCACCCACTCGGTCTCACCGCGTGGGGCCACCAGGTACCGGACACCGTCCAGGTCCAGCAGGTTTACCGGGGTCCGGCGGGTCTGGCCCGATCGACGCCCCCTCACCTCGAGCTCGCGGGAACCGAGGACGCTCACCCCGGCCCGGGTGGCGCCTGCCACCAGGCGGTTGAACACGTTGCGGGTGAACCAATCCGGCGCTCTGTAGGTAGTGCTCATGAACACTGATCCTAAAGGAGAACAGTATTCACGTCAATGATGGGTGTTCTCGAACTCTTGCTAGGTTGGCGTCATGACCGCAGGCCAGTCGGCCCGGGCCCGGGTCCGGGCCGCGCTCACCAGGGAGATACTGCAGGCCGCTCGCGACGAGCTGGCCGAGGTGGGTCCGTCAGCTCTGTCGCTGCGATCGGTGGCGCGCCGCCTCGGGATGGTGCCGTCGGCCCTGTACCGCTATTTCCCGTCCCGGGACGCGCTGCTCACCGCCTTGATCCTCGAGGCCTATGAGGGCGTCGGCGCGGCGGCCCAGGCCGCAGTGGAGGAGGCCGCTGGGAGCCCGCTGGAGCGATGGCGGGCGCTGTGCCGGGCGGTGCGGTCCTGGGGTCACCTCCACCCCCAGCAGTGGGCGCTCATCTATGGTTCACCGGTGCCCGGCTACGCCGCGCCGGAAGCCACGGTGCGGGCCGCGCTGCGCATCACCGACGCGGTGACGGGCATCCTGCGCGACGCACCCGGGGCCCGACCCCCCGAAGTCGTGGCCCCACCCGCCCCTTTCCCCGATGCGGTGGTCGAGCCGATCCGGCAGGCCCTGCTACCCGGCCGCGACACCGCGACGGTGACCGCCGCGGTGCTGGCCTGGACCTCCCTGGTGGGGATGGTCAGCCTGGAGCTGTTCGGCCACTACAAGGGGGGAAGCACGGATTTCGAGGCTTTGTTCGGCTACGCCATGGACCTCGCCGGCCGGGCCGCCGGCCTGTCCTGACCGGGCCGCCGACCTGTTCTGGTCGGGTCGTGGCCGGCCCGTGACCGGGTCGCTGGACGGAGCCCCGACCGGGGCCCGGTACGTGTCATGGATCCCGCTGCGCCGGGCTCCCCCGTCGATGGCCCGGTGGGCCGGTTGATCAGGCGGTTCCCGACAAACGGCGAATCTCGGACTCGAGCGCAGCCACCTGCGCTTCGAGAGCGAGGAGGCGCTTGATCCCGGCCAGGGTCATCCCCTCACCGGCCAGCTCGGTGACCCGCTGGACCAGGGTGATCTCGGCGCGGCTGTAGCGGCGCTGACCGCCCTCGGAGCGCCCCGGGCACACCAGCTGCTCGGAGTCGAGGCGGCGCAGGTAGGCCGGCTGAACGTCGAGCATCGAGGAGACCTGCCCCACGGTGTAGACGGGCGCATGTATGTCGTCGAAGGGAAGCGGCATGATGATGATCGCAGGGGTGGGCGGCCTGCGGACCACCCACCCCGGTTCCTGCTCCTTCCGTGCGTGATTATCTGTCTGGACGACCCGGCCTGGCACCGGTTGGGACCGGCTCCACACCGCCGACGGGTTCGACGGTGGGCCGGCCCCGGCGGCGGTCAGACGGTGAGCGCCTCCCGGTTGCCCACCTGGACCTCGATCTTGCGCGGCTTGGCCTGTTCGGCCACGGGGATCTCGATGCGGAGAACCCCGTCCTGGTAACGGGCCGAGAGGTGTTCGGCATCGAGGGTCTCACCGAGGAACAGCTGGCGGCTGAACGTGCCGTAGGACCGCTCGGCCACCAGCAGCTCGGCCGCTTCGGCGTTGTGACGCTCCCTCTTGGCGTGGACGGTGAGCACGTTGCGCTCGACGGTCAAGTCGATGGAGTCCGGTACGACTCCGGGCATATCCATCTCCACCACGAACTGATCGCCTGAACGGAAGGCGTCCATGGGCATGGCGGCCGGCCGGGCCGGGGTGCCGAACACCTGGCTCGTCAGGCGATCCAACTCGCGGAACGGATCGGTGCGCATCAACATTTGATGACCCACTCCTTTCATATTCACTACCCAACTCTTCCGAACATAAGTGTAGCGTATGCAACAGAGAAGTTACAACTGAACTTGCAGATTGTTAGGTTGTAGCCTGCCCCCCGTGGGATTCCCCGAGACCCGTATGCGCCGCTTGCGCGCCCATCCGCGCCTGCGTCAGATGGTGGCCGAGACGGACCTGTCGCCCGAGGACCTCATCGCCCCCCTCTTCGTCCGGGAGGGCATCGACATCCCCCAGCCCATCGTCTCCCTGCCAGGGGTGGTCCAGCACACGGTGGACAGCCTGGTCGCAGAAGCCCGTCGCCTGCACTCGCTGGGGGTTCCCGCTCTCGTGCTGTTCGGCGTCCCGGAGACCAAGGACGCCATCGGGAGCGGGGCTTCCGATCCCCACGGGATCGTCCAGGTGGCCCTACGCCGCCTGGCCGAGGAGGTCGGCGGGCAGATGGTGCTCATCGCCGACCTGTGCCTCGACGAGTACACCGATCACGGTCATTGCGGGATCGTCGACCGGCGCGGCGCGGTGGATAACGATGCGACCCTCGAGCGCTACCAGGCCGTCGCTCTGGCCCAGGCCGCGGCCGGAGCCGACATGGTCGCTCCCTCGGGGATGATGGACGGCCAGGTGGCGGCCATCCGCCGGGCCCTCGACGGGGGTGGCTTCGCGTCGCTGCCCATCCTCGCCTACGCCGCCAAGTACGCGTCCGCCCTCTACGGGCCCTTCCGCGACGCCGTGGACGTGACCATCGCCGGTGGCGGGGACCGCTGCGGTTACCAGCAGGACCACCGCAACCGGCGCGAGGCCGTGCGGGAGGTCCTCCTCGACGTAGCCGAGGGCGCCGACATGGTGATGGTCAAACCCGCCCTGGCCTACCTGGACGTGATCGCCGAGGTTCGCCGGAGGGTCGACCTGCCCGTCGCCGCCTACCACGTCTCCGGGGAGTACTCGATGATCAAGGCCGCGGCCGCCCAGGGGTGGATCGACGGGCCGGCGGTGGCCCTCGAGCACACCATGGCCATCAAACGGGCGGGCGCCGATGTCATCCTCACCTACCTGGCCGGCGAGCTGGCGGAGGTGCTCAATGGCTGAGCCGACGATGGGCGATCCGACCGGGACGACCCGCTCCGAAGCCCTCTTCGACCGGGCCCAGCGGGTGATACCCGGGGGGGTGAACTCGCCGGTACGGGCCTTCCGCTCGGTGGGCGGCACCCCGTACTTCGTGGCCCGGGCCGAAGGGGCCTACGTGTGGGACGTGGACGGCCATCGCTACATCGACTTCGTGCAGTCCTACGGGGCGTCCCTCCTCGGCCACGCCCACCCCAAGGTGGTCGAGGCCATAGTTGCGGCGGCGGGTGACGGCACCTCCTTCGGGGCTCCGACCGAGCGGGAGGTGCGCCTGGCCGAAGAGATATCGGCTCGGGTTCCCGGCTGCGACCTGGTGCGCCTCGTCAATAGTGGTACCGAGGCGACCATGTCGGCGGTGCGGGTGGCACGCGGCGCCACCGGGCGTGACCGGATCGTGCTGTTCTCGGGCTGCTACCACGGTCACAGCGACGGCCTGCTCGCCGGTGGGGGCAGCGGGGTGGCCACGCTGGGTTTGCCGGCGTCGGCCGGCGTGACCCGGGCCGCGGTGGCCGACACCCTGGTGGTTCCCTACAACCAGGTGCCGGCGCTCACCGGCGAGGAGGCCTGCGTCATCGTCGAGCCGGTCGCCGCCAACATGGGACTGGTGCCTCCCGCCCCCGGTTTCCTCGAGGGCCTGCGGGCCGAGTGCGACCGGACGGGCACGGTGCTCATCTTCGACGAGGTGATCACCGGATTCCGTTTGGCCTACGGGGGCGCCGCCGAGGTGACCGGGGTGCGCCCCGACCTGTGGTGCTTCGGGAAGGTGATCGGCGGGGGGCTCCCTCTGGCCGCCTTCGCCGGCCGGCGCGATCTGATGGAGCAGCTGGCCCCCGTCGGGCCCGTCTATCAGGCCGGGACCCTGTCGGGTAACCCTCTGGCTACCGCCGCCGGACTGGCCGTGCTCTCCCTCCTCGACCGGGCCGCCTACCGGGAGCTGACCGGGCGGGTCGGACGCCTGGCCGCCGGCCTGGGCTCCGCCCTCGGGGCCGGGGTGCAGGTGCCGCTGGCCGGGCCCCTGCTGGGCGTGTTCTTCGCCGCCGAGCCCGTGGTCGATTACGAAGGCTCCAAGGCCTCGGCCGCTACCGGGCGCTACCCGGGCCTGATGCACGGCCTGCTCGAGCGGGGAGTGGCGGTGGCCCCCGGGGCCTACGAGGTCATGTTCCCCAGCCTGGCCCACACCGACTCCGACCTGGAGGCCACCGTCGAGGCGTTCGCGGCGGCCGCCGGGTAGCGGTCAGGCAGCTTCTGGCACTAGACGCGACAGCTTGGTGAGGGCCCGGTAGGCGGCCTCGGCCGGTCCCAGCTCGTCGGGGCGCAGCAGGTTGGCCATGATGCGCAGGACCCACTCCATGAGGCTGCGGCTGCGCATGCCGGTGCTGACCAGGACCCGCATGATCTCGGGATGGCCGATCACCCGGACGAAGGCGCGGGCCACGCGGTAGTACAGGTCGTACTCGGCGTGCAGGCGCTGCTCGTAGGAGGTCAGGGCCAGACCGTCTCCGCTGCTCAGAGCCAGGTCGACCGCTTCGGCGGCCCAGCGTCCCGACTCGTAGGCGTAGGCGATGCCCTCGCCATTGAACGGGTTGATGGTGCCCCCAGCGTCACCCACGACCAGCCAGGTCGGGCCCGAGTGGGGGCCGACCGACAGGCCCATGGGCAGGCGGCCGCCGGTGGCCGGCCCGCAGGCCGTCTCGGGGCGGATGTCCCACGACGGCGGCGCGTACTCGGCGAAGCTCTGCAGGAGGTGGGTGGTGTTGACGGCCTTCCACTGGTTGAACGTCGACAGCAGGCCCACGCCCACGTTGATCCGCCCGTCGCCCACCGGGAAGATCCACCCGTAGCCGGGCAGGACGTTCCCGGCTCGGTCCCGGATGTCGAGCCAGCTGTCGATCCACGGCTCGTCGTGGCGGGGCGACGTCCAGTAGCCCCGGATGGCCATACCCAGCGGGTAGGACCGGTTGCGGCTGGTGCCGAGGCTGCGCCCGAACCGGGAGTTGGCCCCGTCGGCCACCACGGTGTAGCGGGCTCTGACCTCGACCGGGCTACCGTCGCCGCTCTTGGGTTTGACCAGCGCACCACGGACCAGCCCATTGACGGTGATGGGCTCCACCGCCTCGGTGGCGTCCCACACCGTGGCCCCCGCCTTCGACGCTCTATCAGCGACGAGGGCGTCGAGGTCCTTGCGGGTGATCACGTACCCGTAGCCCGGCAGGGTCGGGTGGCCGGGCCACTGCAGCTCCAGGGTGCGCCCGAAGCCGTGGGACCGCAGGCCGCTGTAGCGGTGCCCGGAGCCGGCGAGCTCCTCGGCCAGGCCCATATCCTCGAGCTGGCGGACCGAGCGGGGGGTCAACCCGTCACCGCAGGTCTTCTCCCGGGGGTAACGCTTGCGCTCGACCATGACCACGTCGTGGCCGGCGCCGGCCAACCAGTAGGCGCAGGCCGAGCCCGACGGGCCGCCCCCGATCACCAATACGTCGCACCGACGCGGTGCCGGGGGGTCGTAGCGGTGCTCGGCGTGGTCGTCGGCCATGTCAGAAACTTACCGGAACCCCTCGCCTATACCTTCACCGTGGGCCGGGCCCGGGCGTGGGCCGGGCCCGGCCGGCTCGGCGCGATTGGCGGTAGCCGACCCCCCGGGCGGTAGCATCCCCGGTCGTGGTGCAGTACCTGCCGATTTTGCTCCTGATCGTCCTCGTGGCGCTCTTCGCCGGCGGTTCCGCCGCCGGATCGCGCGCGCTCGGTCCCAAGAGGCCGACCGCGGCCAAGCAGGGCCCTTACGAATCGGGGATCGCCCCCCGCTTCGGCCCGGCGGCCCGCTTCCCGGTGCGGTTCTACCTGGTGGCCATGATCTTCATCATCTTCGACATCGAGGTGATCTTCCTGTACCCGTGGGCGGTGATGTACCACCAGCTGTCCACTTTCGGGCTGGCCGAGATGGCGGCCTTCGCGGTCGTGGTGTTCATCGCCTTCGCCTACCTGGTCTCCAACGGCGCCCTCGACTGGGGGCCCCGCCAGCGGCGCGGTGGGCGGGCACCCGTGCAGCTGGCCCGTAGCACGACCTCGTCGGTGCGTCGGGTGCCCCGCCCGGTCGAGCTGGTCAACGGGGTGGCTCCCCGGCCGCTCGACTCGCCGCCCGGGGCCCGACCCGCGCCGGCTGAGGCGCCGAACCCATACGACCAGCCCGTGAAGAGCGCATAGGAGTTTCAGTGGGACTCGAGAACCTCCAGCACAACTTCCTCACTGGGACCCTCGAAGGTTTCGTCAAGTGGGCCCGGGCCTCCAGCTCGTGGGGCGCCAACTTCGGCTTGGCCTGCTGCGCCATGGAGATGATGGCCGCCGGGGCTGCCAACTTCGATCTGGCCCGCTTCGGCATGGAGGTCTTTCGCGCCTCCCCCCGCCAGGCCGACGTGATGATCGTCGCCGGCCGGGTCAGCCAGAAGATGGCGCCGGTGCTGCGCCAGGTCTACGACCAGATGATGGAACCCAAGTGGGTCATCTCCATGGGGGTGTGCGCCAGCACCGGTGGCATGTTCAACAACTACGCCATCGTGCAGGGCGTCGATCAGATCGTCCCGGTGGACGTCTACGCCCCGGGGTGCCCGCCCGGGCCCGAGACGCTGATCCACTCCATCCTCACCCTCCACCAGAAGATCCGCACCGGCGAGATCACCCGCCGGGTGGCCACCGGCACCGGGGCCGGCATCCATCTAGACAGCTCCACGGTGCGCCCGCCCGTGCGGGTCCGCGTTTCATGAGCGACCAGAGCGCCCCGGAGCCGACCGCACCCGAGACCGAGGCCCTGATCCCCCCGCCGGAGTTGCTGCACGGCTGCCCGCTGGTGGACTCCAGGGGAGCCAAGGTGGTCCACTGCAACCGGGAGGACTACCTCGAGCTGTGCCGGGCCCTCGAGGCCGACGGCCACAGCATGCCCATCGGTCTCACCGGGGTCGACTACCTCACCCACCCCGGTCGGGACCTGCCCGCCGGCATCCGCCCGGAGCGCTTCGAGGTCGTCGTCGAGCTGCAGGACATGGCCCACCACCGCCGCCTCCGGGTCCGCTGCCAAGTGCCCGCCTCGGACCCCCGGCTGCCGTCGCTGTTCGACCTGTGGCCCGGCACCGAGTACCACGAGCGGGAGACCTACGACATGTTCGGGGTGGTCTTCGACGGCCATCCCGATCTGACCCGCATCCTCATGCCCGAGGACTGGGAGGGCCATCCGCTGCGCAAGGACTACGACACCGGGCACGTGCCGGTGCAGTTCAAAGAGGCCCCGAGGGGGGCGACCATATGAGCGAGACCGGCACCGAGCCCGAGCCCACCGACGGTCCGGCCGGCTCGGTCGCCACCGGGCCGGTGCCCAAGCAGTCGCTGGTCGGCCGGCTCCTCGGCCGGCCCCGACCGGGGTCGGCGGAGATCGACGAGATGCTGCGGATGAAGACCGACGAGGGAAGCCAGGAGTTGGCGCCGCGGTCGCGTACCTCCCCCCAGGAGCTCGAGCTCGAGTCGGGTCGGGTCCTGAGGCTGCCCGAAGGGGTCCAGCTCGATCGGGGCGACATCGACGTGGAGACGCCCGAGGACGAGAGCATGATCCTCAACCTCGGCCCGTCGCACCCCTCGACCCACGGCGTGCTGCGCATCATGGTCGAGATCGACGGAGAGACGGTCCTGCGCTCCAAGCCGGTGGTCGGCTACCTCCACACCGGTATGGAGAAGACCGGCGAGGAGCTGATGTACCACCAGGGTTGCACCAACGTGACCCGGATGGACTACCTGTCGCCGTTCTTCAACGAGTTGGGCTTCTGCCTGTCGGTGGAGCGCCTACTCGACATCGAAATACCGGCCCGGGCGGTGTGGATCCGGATGCTCATGTGCGAGCTGAATCGGATCTCGTCGCACTTCTTGTGGCTCGCCACCAACAGCGCCGACCTCGGTGCCATCAACATGCTGGTCTACGGGTGGCGCGAACGGGAGATGGTGCTGGCCTTCTTCGAGAAGGTGACCGGGCTGCGCATGAACCACAATTACTTCCGTCCCGGAGGGGTGGCGGCCGACCTGCCCGACGGGTGGCGCGACGACGTGCTGGCGCTGTGCGAGGCCATCCCCAAGCGGATGGACGAGTACGACGACCTGCTCACCGGTCAGCCCATCCTGCAGAACCGCCTGGTCGGGGTCGGTCCCATCGACGCCGACACCGCCATCAGCCTCGGCCTCACCGGGCCGCTGCTGCGTTCCACCGGGGTGGCCTGGGACGTCCGGCGCGATGTCCCCTACCTGGCCTACGACAAGGTCGATTTCGACGTGATCGTCGGCACCAACGGTGACTGCTGGGACCGCTACGCCATCCGGTTCAACGAGATCCGGGAGTCCATACGGATCATCCGCCAGATCGCCGACGCCATGCCGGTCGGCGACTACCGCATCCAGGACAAGAAGATCACCCCGCCGCCGCGCAGCCGCATCGACGAGTCGATGGAGGCGCTCATACACCACTTCAAGCTCTACACGGAGGGTTTCCGGGTGCCGCCCGGCGACGCCTACGTGCCCGTCGAGAGCCCTCGCGGCGAGAGCGGCTGCTACATCGTGTCCGACGGCACGGCCAAGCCCTACCGGGTGCACATGCGCTCGGCCAGCCTGACCAACCTGCAGGCCATGGCCCCCCTGGCCCGCGGCGGCCTGCTCGCCGACACCATCGCCATCGTGTCGACCATCGACCCGGTCCTCGGCGACGTGGACCGGTGAGGGACTTGTATTCGGCATCGTCGAAGTCCCTCGGTTGGACCCGAGCCACCTACCTGGGCAAGGATCGGGCGTGCCTCGGCTGAACCCGGACAACCTTCAGCGGGCGTTGGACCTCATCGCCCTCTACCCCCAGCCTCGCTCGGCGCTGATCCCCATCCTGCACATCCTGCAGGAACAGGACGGCTATCTGAGCGAGGACGGAATGAACCATGTCGGCGAGCTGGTCGGCCTCGAAGCCGTCGAGGTCCGCGGCACGGCGTCGTTCTACGACATGTTCCACTTCGAGCCGGTCGGCAGGTACCTCATCGCCGTCTGCACCAACATCGCCTGCATGCTTCAGGGCGCCTACCGGCTGCTCGAGCACGCCGAGGAGCGCCTCGGGGTCGCGCCGGGAGGTACCACGGCCGACGGCATGTTCACCCTCGAGGACGCCGAGTGCCTGGCCCTGTGCGGGAACGCCCCGTGCCTCACGGTCAACTGGCGCTTCTTCGGCGATGTGGACCCCGAGGGCTTCGACGCCCTGACCGACGACCTGCGCAACGGCCGCCTCGACGACGAGGTGCCCCCGCACGGCACCTTGATCCGGGTCCGCCGCTCGGTAGGTCTGGCCGCCGCCGGGCCGACCGATGAGGCCACCCCGCAGAGCGCCGAGGTCGGTGCCGACGTCGATGCCGGTCCGGCCCCCCACCGCTCGACCGGCCCCGCTGTCGAGCTGTCCACCCACCGCACCACCACCGCCACCAACGTGGTCGACGCCGCCCATCTGGAGGGGCGTCAGTGACGTTGCACCCCCGGCGGCCGAACTGGGAAAGGGCCTGAGCCAGTGCCCGTCACCGACGCACCCAAGATCGTCACCCGACGTCTCCGCCAGGACCGCTCCTGGACCCTCGAGTCGTACCTCGCCGACGGCGGCTACCAAGGCCTGCGCAAGGCCTTGACCATGACCCCGCAGGAGATCCACGACTCGGTCAACACGGCCAACATCCTCGGCCGGGGCGGGGCCGGCTTCGAGGCCGGGCGCAAATGGGGCATGCTGCGCCAGGAGTCGCCGGTCTACCTGACCATCAACGGCGACGAGAGCGAGCCGGCCACCTTCAAGGACCACGCCCTCATCGAGGGTGACCCCCACCAGCTGATCGAAGGGGCGTTGATCTGCGCCTACGTCATCGGGGCCGCGCAGATCTTCCTGTACGTGCGAGGCGAATTCCCGCTCGCCCTGGAGCGGCTCCAGGCCGCGCTCAACGACGCCTACGGCTACGGGGCGGTCGGTCACCGCATCTTCGGCAGCGACTTCTCGGTGGACATCGTCGTGCATCCCGGGGCCGGTGCCTACATCTGCGGGGAGGAGACCGCCCTGCTCGAGAGCCTGGAGGGCAAGCGCGGCTATCCCCGCATAAAGCCCCCCTTCTTCCCGGCGGTGATGGGCCTCTACGGCGCCCCGACCATCGTCAACAACGTCGAGACCGTCTCCAACCTCCCCTGGGTCCTGCTCAACGGCGGGGACAGCTTCGCCGCTCTTGGCGACGGCCGCTCCAAGGGGACCAAGCTGCTCGCTCTGGCCGGGCACGTGAAGCGCCCGGGCAACTACGAGCTGGAGTGGGCCAAGGTCACCTTCCGCGACCTCATCTTCGACCCCCGCCTCGGGGGTGGCATACGCGATGACAACAATCTGAAGGCGATCATCCCCGGCGGGGTCTCCTCCCCGTGGATCGGGCCCGAGCACCTCGACGTGTCCCTGTCCAACGAGGCCATCGCCGGGATCGGGAGCATGGCCGGGTCCGGGTCGGTGATACCCATGGACCACACCACCTGCACGGTGCGGGCGGCGTGGCGCATCGTCCGGTTCTTCCACCGGGAATCCTGCGGCCAGTGCACTCCCTGCCGGGAGGGCGGCGGGTGGCTCGAGAAGGTGCTGGAGCGCATCGAAGCCGGCCGCGGTCGAGAAGCCGACCTGGACCTGCTCATGGACATCTGCGACAACATCTCCCCGGGCGTTGCCTGGCCCCCCGCCCAGACCACCATCTGCGTCCTCGGACCGTCCATGCCGCCGTCGGTCGCGGCCGGGCTGCGCATGTTCAAAGACGAGTACCTGGCCCATGTCCGGGAGGGTCGCTGCCCGTTCCCGCCCGACCGCCTGCCGCGGAGGTTGGCACGTGTCTGAGGACACCCGCAACGAAGTCCCGGTTCGCCTCGTGCGTCGCCCGCTCGTGACCGAGAGCGCGGTGGGGACCCCCCCTCCCGCCCCGGCGGCGAGCGGCGAGACCGTCAACATCACCATCGACGGCCGTTCGGTCGAGGCCAAGGCCGGCCAGTGGATCATCGACGCCGCCGACGAGGCCGGCGTCTACATCCCGCGGTTCTGCTACCACCCCCGGATGAAGCCGGTCGGTATGTGCCGCATGTGCCTCGTCGAGGTCGAAGGCCCGAGGGGACCCACCCTCATGCCGGCCTGCTACAACCCCGTGGCCGACGGTATGACGATCCACACCAAGAGCGACAAGGCGGTGAAGGCCCAGGAGGGGGTGCTCGAGTTTCTCCTGGTCAACCACCCGCTCGACTGCCCGGTGTGCGACAAGGGGGGTGAGTGCCCCCTCCAGGACCAGACCCTGGCCTACGGCCCGGGCGAGTCGCGCTTCGTGGAGGAGAAGCGGCACTGGGAGAAGCCCATCCCCATCTCCGACCTGGTGTACCTCGACCGGGAGCGCTGCATCCAGTGCGGCCGCTGCGTCCGATTCGCCGACGAGGTGGCGGGGGACCCGTTCATCGACTTCGCCGAGCGCGGCGACCGCACCGAGGTGGCCATCTTCGCCGGCCAGCCCTACGGGTCCAACTTCAGCGGTAACGTCGTGCAGATCTGCCCGGTGGGGGCGCTGACGGCCAAGCCCTACCGCTTCAAGGCCCGCCCGTGGGACCTTCAGCAGGTGGAGAGCACCTGCACCACCTGCGCCGTCGGCTGTCGCAGCGCCGTCCAGGCCAGCTCCAACGAGGTGACCCGGCTGATCGGCGTGGACTCCGACCCGGTGAACTGGGGCTGGCTGTGCGACAAGGGGCGTTTCGCCTTCCCCGCCGCGGCCGGATCCACCCGCCTGTCGGTCCCTCTGGTACGCGAGGGCAACGAGCTGGTAGAGGCGACCTGGGGCGCCGCTCTGGCCCGGGCCGCCGAGGGTCTCGCTCGGGCCCGTCGCAGCGGGGGTATCGGTGTCATCGGCGGCGCCCGGCTGCCCAACGAGGACGCCTACGTGTGGTCCAAGACGGCCCGCATGGTGTTCGGCACCGACTCCGTCGACGCCCAACTGGGCGACGGGGTGCCGGCCGAGACCATCCTCGGACTGCCCCGCGCCACCATCGACGAGGCGGCCCGCGCCGCTTTGGTGATCACTGTCGCTCCCGACATCAAAGAGGAGCTGCCGGTCCTGTACCTCCGCCTGCGTCACGCCGTGCGTGAGCAGGGCACCCAGCTGGTCGAGCTGACCCCGGCGCCCACCGGTCTCACCCCCTACGCCGCCGAGACGGCCTTCTACCGGCCGGGCGAGCTGGCCGCCCTGGCGGCCGCAGTCGCCAGTTCGGAGCCGGTCACCGGGGACGTGGCGGGAGTGGCCGGGGCCACCATCGAGGCGGTGCGGGCCCACGTGGCCCGGGCCGCGGAGGTGGGGTCGCCGTCGGGCCCGCCGGTGGTCGTGGTCCTGGGGCGGCCCTCGCTGGCCGAGTCCGAAGCCCAGGTCGCGGCGGCGGCCCACGTGCTGGCCGGGCTGCCCGGCGTCAAGTTCCTGTCGGCCCTGCGCCGGGGCAACATCCACGGCGCCCTCGACTTCGGCCTCTCCCCTGGCGTCCTGCCCGGCCGGGTCGGGCTCGACGCCGGCCGGGAGTGGTTCGAGTACCAGTGGGGTGCCCCCCTACCGGCCGAGCGGGGCTTCGACACCGCGGCCATGCTCAACGAGTCCAGCCGGGGCCGGATGGGCGCGCTGGTCCTGGTCGGGGCCGACCCGCTCACCGACTTCCCCGATTCCAACCTGGCCCTGCGGGGCCTGCTCGGCGCCCGTTTCGTGGTGGCCGTGGACACCCACCTCAACGCCTCGGTCCGTCACGCCGACGTCGTCCTGCCCGCCTCGGCATGGGCCGAGCGGCGGGGCACCTTCACCAACGTCGAAGGGCGGATCACCTGGCTGAGCCAGCTGGTCGTGGAGCACTCGGTGTCCTGGCCCGACTGGATGATCGCCTCGGAGCTGGCCGAGCGCATGGGCGTAAACCTCGCTTTCACCTGCCTGGAGGACATCTGGGCCGAGATCGAGCGGGTGTCACCGTTGCACCACGGGGTCCACTACGAGCTGCTCTCCGGCATCCGGGCCCGGGACGGGGTGGTCGTCCCCGCCGACGCCGCGACCATCGCCCAGACGGTGACCTCCCGGCCGCTCGACCCCATGGCCGACCCCGGCATCGCCTCGGCCGAGCTGCACCGGATCGCCCCGAGTGCCCTGCTCGTCACATCGGTGGAGATGACGCCCGAGCCCGACAGCATCGACCCCTCCGACCACGTCGCCTACCCCGAGCCGCCCCCCTCAGGGGCGTCGGGTGAAGGCGTGCCCGCCGTACCCCGCCCCCTCGGCGCCCCCCCGGTGCCCGCACCGTCGGGCGCTGCTCCCCTCGCCCAGGGGCTGCGCCTGGTCACCCGCCGAACCATGTGGGATGGAGGCACCCAGGTACAGGCCGCCGCTCAGCTCGCCGGTCTGGCGCCTGATCCTGCGGTGCGGGTCAACCCGGCGGTCCTGGCCGAAATGGGTACAGCCGAGGGCGAGATGGTGGTGCTGCGCTCGTCGCGGGGCAAGCTCACGGTGCCGGCGGCGGCCGACGCGTCGCTCCCGGCCGGCACCGCCGTCCTCACCTGGAACCTGCCCGGCGGCTCGGCCGGGGACCTGGTGGACTCGGCGGCAGTGGCGACGACGGTGACCATAGAGGCTCACGGAGGTGGCAGCTGATGGGCAGCGACCCGCTCTTCGCCAACGGTCTCAACCTGGCCGTGTGGCTCATCCTGTTGGGGAAGGTGCTGGTCATCTTCCTCATCGTTCTGCTGTCGGTGCTGTTCATGGTCATGTACGAGCGCAAGGCGGTGGCCTACCTGGGGGTCCGCTACGGTCCCAACCGGGCCGGGCCCAAGGGCTGGTTGCAGTCCCTCGCCGACGGCACCAAGCTGCTGTTCAAGGAGGCCTTCACGCCCCGCAACGCCGACAAGGCGGTGTACAAGGCGGCGCCGTACCTGATGCTGGTGCCCATCATGGTGGCCTTCTCCATCGTCCCCATCGGAGGCCGGATCACCATCGCCCACCACACCACCGAGTTGCAGCTGGCCGACCCGCAGTGGGGGATCCTCTTCCTGCTCATGACCTCGGGCCTGGCCGTCTACGGGGTGATCCTCGCCGGTTGGGCGTCGGGGTCCAAGTACCCGCTGCTCGGCTCGGTGCGGGCCAGTGCCCAGATGGTCTCCTACGAGGCCGTCCTGGGGCTCACCACCGCGACCGTCGTGCTGGTGACCGGATCGCTCAGCACCAGCACCATCGTGGCCGCCCAGAGCGGGCACTGGTCCTTCGTGCACTGGAATCTGATCCACACCGCGGTCATCCCTTTCATCCTGTTCTCGATCGCCATAACGGCTGAGATGACCCGGGCCCCCTTCGACCTGGTCGAGGCCGAGGAGGAGCTCTCCGGTGGCTACAACCTCGAGTACTCCTCGATCGACTTCGCGTGGTTCTACCTGGCCGAGTACGCGGCGTTGGTGACCAACTCGGCCATCATCGTCACCCTCTGGTTCGGTGGTCCCAACGGCCCGACCATCGACGGCCACTCCGTCGGCCCGCTCTGGTTCACCGTCAAGGTGCTCGTGGTCCTCTACATCTTCGTGTGGATCCGGGCCACCCTTCCCCGGTTCCGCTACGACCAGCTGATGGACCTCGGCTGGAAGCGCCTGATCCCGGCGTCGCTCATCATGTTGATGGTGGTGGCCGGCTTCCAGGCCACCAGCACCTCCGGCGGTAACGGCGCCGGCCACTGGTTGGCCCAGCGGGAGTGGGGCCTGGCCGCGGTGGGCGGAGCTTTCGTGCTCGGCGCGCTCCTCTGGCGGGCCATAGACGTCGGCCGCCAGGCCAGCGAAGTCGAAGAAGCCCGGGAGAGCCGGCTATCCCTGGAGCGTGAGTCATGAGGTTCGCCGATCTGGTCCCCGGACCGCTGCGCGGCTTCGTCGTCACCGGCAAGCTCCCGTTCAAACCCCGCCTCACCGTCCAGTACCCCGAGGAGAAGCGCCCCAAGCCCGAGCGGTTCCATGGCCGCCACGTCCTCAACCGCTACGAGGACGGCATGGAGAAGTGCATCGGATGCGAGCTGTGCGCCGGCGTGTGCCCGGCCCGCTGCATCTACGTCCGTGGCGCCGACAATCCGCCCGACACGCCGATCTCGCCCGGTGAGCGCTACGGCTTCGTGTACGAGATCAACTTCTTGCGCTGCATCCACTGCGACATGTGCGTCGAGGCCTGCCCGACCGAGGCCATCACCGAATCGAAGCTGTTCGAGTTCTCCTTCGCCAACCGCGAGGACGCCATCTACACCAAGGCCGAGCTGCTCGTCGATGACGAGGGCATGCCCCAGCAGCTGCCCTGGGAGGACTGGAAGCCCGGCGACGACCGCCACACCTCGGCGTGGGTGCGGGCCACCGCCCCGGCGGGTTCGGCGGCCATGGAGGGCCGTCCCCTCTGGTCGGGCGAGCTGGGCTACGGGGTGCGCCCGGCCCAGAAGGGGCAGAGCGATCCGACTTCGGCCGACTACTCGGCCGACACCGATGTGTCCCTGCGCGAGACCCTCTCGGCGGCTCTGCGCGGCATCGGGGTGAGCGACCGGCGACCGGTGCGCGACGGGGAGGAGGGCTGATGCTCGCCGCCCTCCTGGCCGACAGTTCCGGGCAGGCCCTGGCCCACGCCTCGGCCTGGGCGGTGTTCGCGGTGGGAGCGGCCATGATCCTCACCGGGGCGCTCGGAGTGGTACTCCTCCGCAACCCGGTGCACTGCGCCCTGATGCTGGTGATCACCCTCTTCGGCATCGCCCTCGAGTTCATCGACCAGTCGGCCGACTTTCTCGCCGCGGTGCAGATCATCGTCTACGCCGGGGCGGTGGTGATCCTCTTCCTGTTCGTCATCATGTTCCTCGGGGTGGACCGCAAGGAGGCCATCAGCGCCGAGCCGACCCGGTTCCAGAGGCCCCTCGCCGTCCTGCTCGGCGTGGTCGCGCTGGTCGAGATCCTCGCCCTGTCCCGCATCGACCACTGGTCGGCCGGGACGCCCAGCCAGTCCGGTGCGCTCAGCGGGCCCGGCTCCAACGTGCAGAAGCTGGGTCAGGCCATCTACACCGGCTACCTGCTGCCGTTCGAGATGACCGCGGCGCTGCTGGTGATCGCAGTCGTCGCCGCCGTGGTGCTCTCCCGCCGGCACCAACCCAGCGCCAGCGAGATGAGCGAGCTCGACCAGGAGGAGCTCCTGTCGGCCCGACGGTTCACACCCCCCGACCAGGGAGATCAATCGTGAGCGTACCCAGCGCCTGGTATCTGGTCCTGGCCGCCGTACTGTTCGGTCTCGGGGCCACCGGCCTCCTCATAAGGCGGAACGTGCTGGTGATGTTCATGTGCATCGAGTTGATGCTCAACGCCGTGAACCTCACCTTCGTGACCTTCTCTCGCGACCTCAACGACATCGGCGGTCAGGTGAATGTGTTCTTCGTGCTCGTGGTGGCCGCCGCCGAGGTGGTCGTGGGGCTGGCCATCATCGTCGCCATGTTCCGCCGCCGAGCCGCTGCCACCGCCGACGACATCCACATCTTGAAGGGCTGACGTCTCTGTGAACGCCGCCTATCTGATCCCCGCCCTGCCCCTCATCGGAGCCATCGTCCTCCTCTTCGGAGGGCGTCGCCTGCGCGAGCCCCTGTCGGGCTGGTTGGCCACCATCATGGCCGTCGGCTCGTTCGTGGCCACGGTCATCGTGTGGGTGTCCCTGCTGGGCAAGCAGGCCTCGGCCCGCAGCATCGACAAGAACATCTTTACCTGGGTTCCGGTCAACTCCCTGCACGTGAACGCCGGTCTGCAACTGGACCCGCTCTCGATCCTCTGGTGCCTGTTCGTCACCGGTGTCGGGTCGCTCATCACCCTCTACTCCATCGGCTACATGCACGGCGACCCGAGCTTCAGCCGGTTCTTCTTCCTGCTGAACGCTTTCGTCTTCTCCATGATCGTGCTGGTGTTGGCGGACAACTATCTGTTCAGCTTCTTCGGCTGGGAGGGAGTGGGATTCTGCTCCTACGGGCTGATCGGCTTCTGGTTCGACCGGGACACGGCGGCCGTGGCGGCCAAGAAGGCCTTCGTCACCAACCGGGTGGGCGACTACGGCTTCATGATCGCCCTGTTCCTCCTCTTCCAGCACTTCGGCTCGTTCAACTACCGCGACGTGCTGCACAGCCACCTCTCGGGGAGCTTCGCCACCGGCCTGGCCCTGATGCTCTTCCTCGGTGCCGTCGGCAAGTCGGCGCAGATCCCGCTGTACATGTGGCTGCCCGACGCCATGGAGGGCCCTACCCCTGTGTCGGCGCTGATCCACGCCGCCACCATGGTGACCGCCGGGGTCTATCTGGTCGCCCGCTCCGCCCCCATCATCCATTTCAGCTCGGCGGCCCAGTGGACCATCTCCATCATCGGCGCCGCCACCGCCCTGCTGGCCGCGACCATCGCCTGCAACCAGAATGACATCAAGCGGGTGCTGGCCTACTCGACGGTCTCCCAGCTCGGCTACATGTTCCTGGGTGAGGGCTCGGGTGACTACGGCGCGGGCATCTACCACACGGTGATGCACGCCTTCTTCAAGGCTCTGCTGTTCCTCTCCGCCGGTGCGGTCATCCACGCCCTGCACGACGAGCAGAACATGAAGCGGATGGGCAACTTGCGCCGCTACCTGCCGATCACCTTCCCGGCGTTCATGATCGGGTTCCTGGCCCTGGCCGCCATCCCCCCCTTCGATGGTTTCTGGTCCAAGGACGCCATCCTGGCCGCGGCCTGGCACAAGAGCCCGGCGCTGTGGGCCGTGGGAGTGCTCACCGCCTTCCTCACCGCCTACTACATGACCCGGCAGGTGGTCCTGGTCTTCTTCGGCCAGTCCCGCTGGTTCGACCATGCCAAGGAGCGGGGCGCGGCCGGTGACCATCACGTCTACGAAGCCGGGGGGGTGCCCCACGAGGCGCCCGCCACCATGACCGTGCCGCTCGTGATCCTGGCCGCGGCCTCGGTGCTCGGCTGGCTCCTCGACGCTCCTTTCGGGGGGCTGGACTTCATAAACAAGTGGCTGGCCCCGCTGTTTCCCCCGACGGTGGCCCCCGCCTTCTCCGTCGCCACCGGCACCAAATGGCTGATCGGCCTGGTGTCGGTCGCCTTCGCCCTCGCCGGCCTGGCCTCCGGGGTCGCCGCCTGGCGTCGGGCCGTCGACCGGCCCCGCCTCGAGCCGGCCGTCCTCGAGCACGCCTGGTACATCGACGAGGGAGTGTCGCGGACGGTGGCAGGGCCGCTGACCCGGATGGCCAACACCTTCAGCTTCGTCATCGACGGGCGGCTGGTGGACGGGCTGGTGCGGGCCGTGTCCGGCAGCTTCGCCGCTTCGGGACGACAGCTGAGGCGGGTGCAGACCGGGTACGTCCGCAACTACGCCCTGGGAATCAGCGCCGGAGCGGTAATCATCCTCTTCTACGTGTCCCTGCGGGCCGGGAGCTGACCTTTGAAAACGACCGGCCTACCGATCCTCAACATCATCGTGTTCCTGCCCCTCGCCGGGGCCATCATCTGCCTGCTCCTCCCCTCGGCGTCGTGGTCGTCGACCTCGCTCCGCCGGTCCTCGTGGTCCACCGGCCGGCCGGCTCCGGCCCCGGGTCCGGTGTCCACCCTCGGCCCGGCCGGAATCGTCGGGTTGGTGGTCGCTCTCCTGGAGTTGGCCTTCGTCATCTTCCTGGTCATCGACTATCCGACGTCGGGGCACGCCGCCGGCTTCCAGTTCGTCTCCCGGCACTCGTGGATCGGGGCTTTCGGTATCGACTGGAGCCTCGGGGTGGACGGGATATCGCTGTTCCTCGTGGCCATGACCGCCCTCCTGTTCCCGATCGCCATGTTCGGGCCGACCCTGAGGGGTAACAGCCGGGCTTTCATGGGGTGGATGCTGCTGCTCGAAGCGGCGTGCATGGGGACGTTCCTGTCCCTCGACCTGTTCGTCTTCTTCGTGATGTTCGAGATCACCCTGGTACCCGGCTACTTCCTGGTGGCGGGATGGGGCGGAGCGCGCCGCAACTACGCGGCCATGAAGTTCTTCATCTACACCTTCGCCGGATCGGCGTTCCTGTTCGTCGCCATCATCGCCCTGGTCGTCCTCGCCGCTCCCCGCAACGGGGGTCACCAGACCTTCGACCTGATCACCCTGGCCCGCATCGCCGGCTCGCTGCCCCACGCCGATCAGGTCCTGATCTTCTGCGGCTTCGCCGTCGCCTTCGCCGTGAAGATCCCCCTGGTGCCGTTCCACAGCTGGCTGCCCGACACCTACACCGAGGCGCCGACGGCGGGCTCGATGATCCTTGCCGGCATTCTCTTCAAGCTCGGCGCCTACGGCCTGCTGCGACTGGGCATCTACGTGGTACCGGTCGGCGCCGCCGACATGGCCCCGGTGCTGCTCACCCTGGCCGCGGTCGGCATCGTCTACGGGTCGCTGATCACCATCATGCAGAAGGACCTGAAGCGCCTGGTGGCCTACGCCTCCATCGTCGACGTGGCGTTCATCGTGCTCGGTTTCTTCGCGTTCAGTTCCCAGGGCGTGACCGGCGGGGTGCTCGAGATGGTGAACCACGGTCTCACCACGGGGGCCATCTTCTTCCTGGTCGGGATTGTCTGGGAGCGGCGTGGCACGCTGCGATTCTCCGATCTGGGCGGACTGCAGAAGTCCATGCCGATCATGGCCGCCGTCTTCCTGGCCGTGGTGATGAGCGCCATCGGCCTGCCGGGGCTCAACGGGTTCGTGGGTGAGTTCCTGGTGCTGGTCGGCACCTTCGCCACCCACCGGTGGTGGGCGGTGGTGGCCACCGTGGCGGTCATCACCGCGGCTGTCTACATGCTCTGGGCCTACCAGCGGGTGTTCCACGGCCCGGTCCTCAACCCTGCCAACGACGCCGTGGCCGACATCAGCTGGCGGGAACTGGCGGTGGTGGCCCCCCTGCTGGTGGGCATCGTGTTCCTCGGCGTCTACCCGAGGCCCTTCCTCGAGCGGGTCACCCCGTCGGTCAATTACCTGCTCGACCGGGTGGAGCAGGCCGCCCCCAACGCCCACGTGCCCAAGACCCACAACGTCACCTACTCGCTCCCCGCCAACCAGGACGTCCGGGGAGGTCCCCCAGGCGCCGCCGGTGCGGCGTCGGCCTCGGGTTCGGGTGGTGCGGGGTCCGGCGGGAGTTCCGGTTCGGTGCCGTCGGCGGCGGGGTCCACCCCGGGGTCGGCCACAGCCAGCGCAGGAGGTTCGAAGTGAGCGGCGTGGTCCTGGCGACGGTGTCGGGGCTCGTGGCGCAGACCTCGGGCGGCAGCAACCCGTCGGGTTGCGCGATCGGCAAGGCCGGAGACTCGGTCTCGGGCCTGTGCCGCGCCGCTAACTCGCTGCACATCTCGGTGGCCTACAGCGCCATCCTGCCCGTCCTGATCCTGTCCATCGGCGGCCTGGTCCTGCTTGCCGTGTCGGCGGTGCTGCCCAAGCGGATCTACCCCGGCCTCTACCCGGTGCTCAGCACCGTCGTGGGCGGCGTCTCGCTCGTCGCCTCGGTCTGGCAGTGGTACAACGTGCCCGGCCACGGCCAGGGGATGGTGGAGATCGGCGGGCAGATCTTCTTCGACCACTTCGCCGTTCTGTTCGCCATCCTGGTCTCGGTGGCGGTGATCCTCAGCTCCATCGCCAGCGACAGCTATCTGCGCCGGGAGGGCCTCGACGGCGTCGAGGCCTATGTGCTGATCCTCATGTCGGGGACCGGCGCGGTGCTGATGGCCGAGTCGGCCAGCCTCATCTCCTTGTTCCTCGGCCTCGAGATCATGTCCATCGCCCTCTACGTGATGGCCGCCTATCACCGCCGCCGGGCTGAGTCGGGCGAGGCCGGGCTCAAGTACTTCCTCCTCGGGTCGTTCTCCTCGGCCATCTTCCTGTACGGCATCGCCTTGGTCTACGGGGCCACTGGATCCACCGAACTGGTCCTCATCGCCAACCACCTGGCCACCAACGTCCTGTCCAACGGAGGGGTGCTCCTCGCCGGCATGGCCCTGCTCATCGTCGGACTGGGCTTCAAGGTGGCTGCCGTGCCGTTCCACCTGTGGACCCCCGACGTCTACCAGGGATCACCGACGCCCTTCACCGGTTACATGGCGGCGGTGGCCAAGGCCGCCGGGTTCGCCGGGCTGCTGAGGGTGCTCGATCAGGGACTGCTGACCCAGCAGACCGACTGGCGGCCGGTCATCTGGGTGATCACGGTGCTGACCTTGGTGATCGGTTCGGTCCTGGCCATCGCCTCGCGTGACCTCAAGCGGATGCTGGCCTACTCGTCGGTCAGTCAGGCCGGCTACGTCCTGGTGGGGGTGCAGGCGGCGACCGGCACCGGCAAATCAGCCGCCCTCTTCTACCTGTTCACCTACACCTTCATCGTCATCGGCTCGTTCGCCGTCGTCGACGCCATCCAGGGCCAGGGGGAGAGCCGCAGCACCATCTGGGCGGTCCGCGGCCTGTCCCGCCGCCAGCCCCTGCTCGCCGCGGCCATGCTGGTCCTGCTCCTGGCCCAGGCCGGGGTGCCCTTCACCAGCGGCTTCCTCGGGAAGTTCTACGTGATCCAGGCCGCCGTCGGGCAGGGCCAGTACTACCTCGCCGTCATCGCCATGCTGACAGCGGCGGTGGCCGCCTTCTTCTACCTGCGGGTCGCCCTTCTCATGTACTCCTCGGGTGTCCCCGCGGTGGCCGCCACGACGCCCCCGGCGCCGGAGCCGTCCGGCTCCACCGGGGACCTCCCTTACGGGGACGCCGGCGAGCCGACCGACGTCGGGGTCCCGGCCGAGCGGGTCGGGGCGGCATCGGCGATGACCACCACCGGGCTGGCGGCAGGTGCCGTCCCGTCAGAAGGGGGTCTCGCCACCCCGGCGCGGGCCGGCGGGGCGTCGGCTCTCGACGTCGAGGCCGAGGAGGACGTCTTCGCCGCCGGCCTGGCGCCGGTGCCCGGTCTCGACCCCGAGACCGCCGACCGGGCCTCGGCTCTCGACGCCGCCGCCGGCGACCCGCCCTACGTGTCGTCGACCAACGCCATGGTGATCTTCATCTCGGTGGCCTTCACCATCGCCGCCGGGGTGTCGTCCTTCGCCGTGGACTTCGCCAAGGCGGCCACCACCCTCTTCTGATAGCGCGCCCCCGCCGGGGGTGCCGGTGTCGGTGCTACCGCTCGGGACGCTCTACGCTGCGGGAGCCCATGGCGACTGTACGGACCCGAGCGAGTAGCGCGTCGCGTCGACGGGCGATTCTCGACGCCACCCTCGACGTGTTCATTGACGTCGGCGAGTCGGGGACCTTCATCCAGGAGGTGTGCGCCCGGGCGGCCATAAGTGTGGGGTCGCTGTACCACCACTTCGGGTCCAAGGACCAGCTGATCGCCACCCTCCACTACACCCTCCTCGACGACTACCAGTCGGGGGCGGGCCCCATCCTGGCCGCCGACCCCCCCGCCGAAGACGGCATCAGGGACACCGTGGCCTACCACCTGCGCTGGCTGGTCGGCCACCCCCGGCCGGCCACCTTCCTGCTGCAGCAGCCCTTCGCCGGCTACCGGTCGACGGGCGTGCCGGCCGATCTGCTCGAGGCCAACGAGGACTTCCTGCACACGGTGCACGGTTGGCTGGACCGGCGGATGGAGGAAGGCCAACTGCAGCGCCTGCCCTTCGACGTGGTCGTGGCCCTGCTCATCGGGCCGGTCCACCACTGGGCGCGCAGCGCCCTGTTCCTCGATCCGGCCCGGGCCCCGGCCAAGGCCGAGGCCACCATCGAGCAGTTGGCCGCCGGGGCCTGGCAGTCCCTGCGGCCCTGAGCCGGGGCCGCCCTCCAAGGGCGGGCCTCGGACCGGGCCCCACCCCGGGGCCGCGCCGGTGGCGGCCGACCCCGGGGTGGCCGGTTCAGACCAGCATGTCCTCGAGCGGCTCGCCCATGAGCCACGCGCCGTAACCGGTCAGGGCCTGATCGGACCCGTTGACCACGTGGTGTGACCCGGCCTGGGCGTCGCGCCACAGGCGCTGCACCGGGCTGCTCAGCGTCAGGCCCCGCCCACCGGCCAGCGAGAAGATGGTGTTGGCCGACTCGGTCGCCCGCTTGGCCGCCATCACCTGGTCGCGCCGGGCCCGGGCCCGTATCTGGAGCGGTACGGCGGCTTGTCCGGCCAGGTCGGGGTTGGCCACGACGTGCTCGTAGACCTCGCCCAGGTTGTCGAGCATCTGGACCCGGGCGGCGTCGATGTCGGAGGACACCTCGGCCAGCTTGGCCATGCTGACCGCCGGCCAGATGCGCTTGGCGTCGAAGGGCCCCGATGTCGGGCCCGGCGGCAGGTAGTTGGCCATGCGACCCTTGACCATGGACAGCGACTCGTTGAGCATGCCCCGCGCCATGCCCACGAGCGGGGCGGTGACGGCGTTCAGGAACATGGAGCCCCACGGGACCCGGAACAGCGGCGCTGTGTTCACCTCGGTCCCCGGGACCTTGTGGGCCTGCAGGTCCGGCCAGCTCATGCTGTGGAGGTCGGGCACGAAGGCGTCTTCGACCTTGATGTCGTTGCTGCCCGACCCACTGAGGCCGGCCACGTTCCACACGTCGATGATCTCGTAGTCGGAGCGGGGGAGCAGGAAGTGACGCATCTCCATCGGTTGGCCACCCTCGCCGTAGACGATCCCGCCGACGAACACCCACTGGGAGTGCTCGCAACCCGACGAGAAGCTCCAGCGGCCGGTCAGGCGGTACCCGCCATCGACACGGGTCGCCTTTCCGACGTAGTTGTACGACGAGCTGATCCACGTGTCGGGATCCTCCCCCCAGACCTCCTGCTGGACCGAGTCGGCGTACAGCCCGATGTGCCAGTTGTGCACACCCACGACGCCGAGCACCCAGCCCGCCGCCCCGTCGTACTCGGCCGCCGCCATCATGGCTTCGACGAAGCAGCGGGGATCGGCCTCCAGCCCCCCATAACGGGCCGGCTGAATGAGCCGCATGACCCCCGTCTCACGCAGGATCTTGGCCGTGGTCTCCGACAGACGGCGTTCGTCGGCGCAGACGGCGGCCTGGGTTCGTAGCTCCTCGCCGGCGTCCCGGAGAGCGGCGATGGCCGGATGAGAGAATTCGCGCATACCAGAAAAATATTCTAGAAACGTCGGTCCGTCAAGCCCCCTTCCCGGTTGCCTAGGGTGGGGCCGGTGACCTCGAGCGAAGTGGCCGTCACCAACCTCCTCTACACCTACGCCGAGATGATCGACGCCGGGCGTTTCGAGGAGCTCGGCGACGGATTGTTCGCCCACGCCGAGTTCATCGTCGCCGCGCCCCCCGCGCCCCGCCTCGACGGGCCGGGCATGAGCCGGTTGCTGGTGGCGACGACCATCCGCCACGGGGATGGAACGCCCCGCACCAAGCACGTCCTCACCAACCCGATAGTCGAAGTCGACGAGGAGGCCGGTACCGCGACCTGCCGCTCGTACTACACCGTCCTCCAGCAGACCGATACCCTGCCTCTGCAGCCCATCGTGGCCGGCCGCTACCACGACCGCTTTGCTCGCATCGACGGGCAGTGGTGCTTCGCCGAGCGGGACTACACCATGCTCGACATGATCGGTGACATCAGCCAGCACCTGAGGATCAACCCCACCCGGTCCTGATTCGGTTCCGGCTCGGCACTGGACCCGTTTAGAAGTTGGTATCACCCGGGTAGATCCACGAACGGCAGCGGGTAGAGACCGACCCGCTGATCACCGTAAAGGAGCGAAGATCAATGGGTGTAGGCACCAGCATCGTCATTTTCGCCATCGGGGCGATTCTCAAGTTCGCAACGACGGTATCGTCGTCGAGCTTCAACATCCACACCATCGGCGTGATCCTGATGATCGTGGGTGTGGTGGGTTTCCTGGTATCGCTGGCCTTCTGGGGCTCGTGGGGCGGCTTCGGCGGCTACAGCCGCCAGCGACGGGTCTACCGTGACGGGACCGGCACGGTAGTCGACGAGACCCACCGCACCACCTACTGACCCGGCAAGGTCGCCCGTGGGTTCGAACCGTCCGGTTCGCCTCCCGCTGGCGCTTGTAGGGTCAGAACCGGGATCAGGGACGAACCCGGTGATGTCCCCCCCGGCGGGCGCCGCGTCAAGCGGCGCCCGCCGTAGTGTGGCCGGGACTTCGGTCCCGTCCGTCGGGGTGGTCCGACCGTGGCCGCCGCTCGGCGGTCTCACGACAGCGGTCGCGGTCGGCGCCCCGAGCCCGGGTCCCGCCGAGAGGCCGAGGCCGGAAGTCGGGCCGGCTCAGCCGGCGCGGCGAAGGAAGTGCTTGCCGAGGGCCTGCGTCTGCTGCTGGTAGTTGGAGGCCGGCTCCCGCCCGTAGAGGATGGTGGGCTGTTCGAGCATCCGCTCGAAGGTGAGCTTGCAGACCTTCTGGCCGTGCTCGATCATGAAAGGCACGTCGTGGGCCCGAACCTCGAGAGCCGCCTTGGAGCCGAAGAAACGTCCGTCGGAGTCGAATCCGAATCCGGGATCGAAGAAGCCGGCGTAATGGGTGCGCAGCTCTCCGCTGGTGGGGTCGTAGGCGGTCATCTCGGAGGCCAGGCCGGGCGGTATGCACGCCGCCTCCTCGGACATGAGCAGGTAGAACTTCTTCTCGGTCAGCACGACCCGGTCGGCGGCCTCCCGGCGCACCGGCTCCCAGAAGGGCTCCGGGTCGAGCGGTTCGGTGCGGGTCAGGTCGAGCAGGGGGGCGTTCTCCCGGGCCCGGTAGCCGACATGGCCCTCGGGGTCGCCGTGCAGGTCGAGGCTGAGGAACAGCCCGTTGGAGATGGTGATGGCCTCGGCCGCCAGCGGGGCGCCGTCCACGTACAGGAGCGGGGTGGCGAGGTGGCGCTCGAGTATCTCGGCGTCCGACAGCTCGCTCCGCCCGACCGACAGGCGCAGCTGGTTGAGGGTCAGATCCTCCCTGACCCGGATGGCGAAAGACAGCGGCACCACCTCCAGGAACAGCTCACCGTGGTAGCCCGGTGCGATCTCGTCGAAGCGGTAGCTGTGATCGGTGATGACCCGGGTGAATACGTCTAGGCGACCGGTGGAGCTCTTCGGGTTGGCTTTGGCCCGCACCCCTCCGGGCAGAGCGAGGCGCTCTTTGAGCGGGATCAGGTAGGGCCGGTTGGTCTCGAGGACCACGCCTTCGCCGCGCAGATCGAGGCGGTCGATGGCCAGCTCTTTGATGCGCACCGCCACGTCCTCGTTGCCGGGAAGGAAGCTGCAGCGCATGCGGTAGGCCACCTCGCCGAGACGCAGGTCGAGGCTGGCCGGCTGGACGTTCTCGGCGGGGATCTTGAACCGTCCGGCGTCGATGATCCCCTCGTCGATGGCGGCCACCAGGTACGAGTTCGGCAGGACCCCCGCCCCTCCCTGGGGGATCAGCACGGGCAGCCGGATCCTGTCATGCCGCCACTGTATCTGTGGGTCGCCGGGGTGTCCGGGCCGGACCGGGGCGACGGCGCAGACCGGCGTGGCCCGCCCACAGGCCGAGGGCTACGACCCCGAAGGCCGCCCCCACGGCCGCCGAGCCGGTCCAACCGGCCGCCGAGTAGGCCGCTGAGGCGCCCACCGAGCCGATGACCCCGCCCACGAAGTAGCACGACATGTAGGCGGAGGTGATGCGGCTGCGAGCCTCCGGACGGACCCCGTAGATGATGCTCTGGTTGGTGATGTGAAGGCCCTGCACGGCGAAGTCGAGGACGACTATGCCCACGATCAGGGAGGCCAGCGAGCGGTGACCGAAGGCGATGGGCAGCCACGATGCCAGCATGGTCGCCGCCGTCAGCACGGTCATGAGGTTGGCGTGGCCCCGGTCGGCGATACGCCCGGCGAACGACGCGGCCAGCGCGCCAGCCACCCCGAGCAGGCCGAACAGTCCGATGGTGCTGGTCGAATAGTGGTACGGCGACGAGGACAACATGAAGGCGAGGGGCGTCCAGAGGGCGTTGAACGCGCCGAAGGCCGAGGCGCCGTAGGCTGACCGCAGCAGGATGACCGGCTCGTCCCTGAGCAGCGACGGCACCGACGCCAGGACCCTGGCGTAGCGCACCGCCGGGCGCCGGCCCTCGCGGGGCAGGGTCCGCCACAGCACCACGGCCAGCACGGCCATCACCACCGCGGCCACCCGGAACGGGGTCCGCCAGCCCCCCAACTGGGCCAGGTAACCAGAAGCGGTGCGGGCCAGGAGGATCCCGAGAAGGAGGCCGCTCATGACCGTGCCGACTATCCGTCCCCGTTCGGCGTCGCTCGCCAGCGACGCGGCGAGGGCCACGGTGATCTGGGCCGCCACCGAGAGCGCCCCCACTATGAACGACCCGGCCAGGAGCAGCCCCACCGAGGGGGAGGTCGACACCAGCACCAGGAACAGGGCCAGCCCGGCGACCATGGTGGGCAGGAGGACCCGCCTCACGATCATGTCGCCGAGGGGGACGAGCAGGACCAGACCGGTGATGTAGCCGATCTGGGTGATGGACACCACGAGCCCGGCGGTGCCGGTGCTGGTGTGGAAGGCCCGGCGTATGGAGTCGAGGAGCGGCTGGGCGTAGTAGAGGCTGGCGGCGGACAGCCCGGTGCACACCGACATCAGCAGCACCAGGCTGTGCGACAGGGACCGAGCGGGATTCGGCGCTTTCTCGATAGTCGGGTTATCCACCTGGCCCAGTATGGCCAGAAATCGCCGTCCTACAGGTGTGGGCGGGGCTCCCCGAGGTTTACCCGTAGGGCGCTCCCCCAACGGTGGGCGGGCTGCGGAGACGACAATGAGGTCGCGTCCGCAGCCCGGCCCGACCGCCGGAGGGCGCCCGAGGACCAGACGCCCCTCAGCCCGCTCCGGTACCCACCGGAGCAGTCGGGGTGAAGCGGACGGGGAGGTGCTTGATGCCTCCCACGAGGGGTATGCCGAGCGAGGCCAGGGGGACGACCGGGCCGGCCACCTCTATGTCGGGGAGACGGGCGAGAAGCTGGCGGAAGGCCACCGCGACCTCCCGCCGGGCCAGGTGGGCGCCCAGGCAGAAATGCGGGCCCGGGCCGCCGAAACCGACGTGGGGGTTGGGGTCGCGTCGGACATCGAAGCTCTCGGGGTCGGGGAACACGCGGGGGTCCCGGTTGGCCGCCCCGTAGAACAGCACGAGCCGGTCGCCCTCTCGGAACTGCCGTCCCGACAGCTCCAGGTCGTGGGTCACCGTGCGGCGCATGAAGACCACCGGGGCGCTGGTCCGCACGATCTCCTCGACCGCGCTGTGGGTGACACCACCGAGATCGGCCTGCCAGACGGCCCGCTGCTCGGGGTTCAGCGAGAGCAGGTTCATGCCGTGGCTGATGGCCGTGCGGGTGGTGTCGTTGCCGGCCACCGACAGGAGTATGAAGAAAGGGGCGAGCTCCTCGGGTGCCAGCACGTCCTCACCGACGTCGGTGTGGATGAGGGCGGTCGTCAGGTCGTCGCCGGGGTTGGTCCGGCGGAACTCGGCCAGCTCGTTCATCAGGCCGGCCAACTCCATACCGGCGTCGATGAGAGCTCCGAGGACATCTTCGCGGCCACCGATCATGTCGGGGTCGCCCGCGCCGAGGATGACGTTGGTGGCTCTCAGCACCGTGTCGAACTCGCTCCTCGGGATACCCATCATGTCGCAGATCACCAGGAGCGGGAACGGTTGCGACAGGGCCTCCACGAGGTCCCCCTCGCCCTGTTGGCAGAAGCCGTCGATCACCTCGGCGCAGATCCGCTCCACCGAGTCGAGGACTCCCTGGAGCTGCTTGGGGGTGAAAGATCGGGCCACGATGGCTCTCTGGCGGGCGTGGCGGGGGTCGTCCATGACGATGAACGACCCGAAGAACTCCATGGCCTCGGTCGGTATATCGGTGATCGAGGTGGACCCCCGGCCCGAGCAGAAGTCCAGGGGCCGGCGGCTGATCTCGGTCACCTCGGCGTACCGGGTGACGGCGTGGAAGGAGATGTCGTGGCCGACGAGGGGGTCGAAGGCGGTCACCTCGAGGAACGGGCCCTGCTCCCGCAGGTCGGCGAACTGGAGCATGCGCTCGGCGAGCGGCTGGTGCCAGAACTCAGGCGTGGCGATGATCTGGGGGTCGAGGGGCATGGTCACTCCTTCCCGGCGTTGGGCGAACATCCTGGCAGAGCCCGAGCCGAGCGGGCATCCTGGCCGAGCCCGCCGAGCGGGGCGCACCGGGCGCACCGGGCGCGTCGCGGGGTAGAACTGGGTCGTGCCATCCAGCGCCGACCGACGGCCGCTCGGCGAGTACCGGGCCAAGCGGGACTTCGCGCGGACTCCCGAGCCGGCGGGAGGCGCCGAACCGGTCGCCGGCGACGGCGAGCAGCGAGGGTTCGTGGTGCAGCTTCACCGGGCCCGCCGCCGCCACTACGACTTCCGACTGGAGCTGGGCGGTGTACTGGTCAGCTGGGCCATGCCCAAGGGGCCGAGCCTGGATCCCACGGTCAAGTCTCTCGCCGTGCACGTGGAGGATCACCCGCTGGAATACCGGGATTTCGAGGGGGTCATCCCCCGCCCCGAGTACGGCGGGGGGGACGTGACGGTATGGGATCGCGGGATGTGGACGCCGTCCCCGGGGACCGACCCCGGGCGGGCCCTCGAATCGGGGGAGATCCACTTCGACCTGTACGGGGAGAAGCTGCGCGGACGCTTCCTGCTGGTCCGGATCCGCGCTGAGAAAGGCCGGGAGCCGTGGTTGATGCTGCACAAGCGCGACGAGTGGTCGGTGGAGGGGTGGAACCCCGATGACCACCCGCGGTCGGTCCGCTCCGGCCGTACCAATGAGGAGGTGAGCCGGGACCCCGAGGCCCGGTGGCACCGCGGCCGCCCGCCGAGCCGGGCCGAGGAGCGCCTGGGTCCTGGCCGCCCCGGGGGTCCACCCCAGCCGCCTCCGTCGGGTCCCACCCCCGAGGAGATGGACGCCCTGAGCCGGCTCGGCCCCGAGGGGCTCTGGACG
This sequence comes from Actinomycetes bacterium, assembly GCA_021838445.1. Taxonomy (GTDB): domain Bacteria; phylum Actinomycetota; class Acidimicrobiia; order Acidimicrobiales; family Palsa-688; genus JAKCDU01. The sequence goes on from JAKCDU010000018.1 coordinate 54,312, forward strand.
CTGCAGGGTCGCGACGTGAAGCTCACCAATCTCGACAAGGTGCTCTTTCCGGCGAGAGCGGGGGAGACCCCCGTGACCAAGCGGGACCTCATCGCCTATTACGCGGCGGTCGCCGCTTACATGCTTCCCCACCTCGAGGCCCGACCGGTGAACCTGCACCGCTTCCCCAACGGGTCGGACCGGCCCGGCTTCTGGCACAAGCAGGCTCCGGCTCACGCACCGGAGTGGATCACCAAATGGAACTACGGCCAAGTCCCCTACTTCGTGGTCGACAGCGTCGCGTCACTGGTGTGGATGGCCAACTACGGGGCTTTGGAACTGCACCCGTGGACCTCGAAGGTGCCCGATGTCGACCAGCCCACCTGGGCTCTGATCGATATCGACCCCGGGAGTGGAACCAGTCCCGGGGAGGTGCTGGTGCTGGCCCGGTTGTTCCGGGCCGGTCTTGACCATCTCGGTGTCAACGCGTCGGCCAAGGTCACCGGCCAGCGCGGTATCCACATCTACGTGCCGATCCGCTCGGGGTACAGCTTCCATCAGACCAGCCAGTGGGTCGAGAAGCTGTCGAGGGCGGTCGGTGCCACTGTGCCCGACCTGGTGAGCTGGACCTGGCAGAAGTCGGCGCGGGGAGGGCGAGCCCGCCTCGACTACACCCAGAACGCTCTCAACAAGACCCTGGTGGCTCCTTACAGCACCCGGCCCGCCGCCGGAGCCCCGGTGTCCGCCCCGATCGCCTGGGACGAACTCGATGACGATTCGCTGACCAGCGACCGCTGGACGGTCCGGTCGCTTCCCGCCCGATTGGCCCAGGTAGGGGACCTCTGGGCCGGCGTGGCTAGCCGGCCGCAGAGTCTCCCCGACCTGTGAGTGGGACGGTCACACGACCGTTCTACCCCGTCCGGCGTGACGCCCGAAGAGGAATATGACCGCCAGAATGACGATGAGGAAGAGCAGGGGGTGGACGGTTATGCCCAGTACCACCGCCACCGCTGTTATGAGCAGGGCAATGAGGATGTCGAAGAGCATTTGACCCAACCTTTCGGTAATGCAACTGAAGTGGTGCTCGTCGCAATCCCTTCCCAAACCGGACAGGAGTCAATCGCCGCCCTGCGTTCGGTGGCCGGCCAAGAGGGGCTCGTCGGCCGTCCCGGCGGGGGCTCAGCGGCCGGCCGGAAAGGGGATCAGATGCCGGCCGGGTTGGCGTAGAAGCGAAGTACCGGGGTGGTGGGGACGGAGTCGGTCAGGTCGATGACCGGGGGCCTGACCGGGGATGGCGCACGGGTCGGCTGAACGACCGGCGGTTCGAGGGAGCCAGCGTCGCCGTCCCAGCGGAAATCCGCGGCGGGGCGGTTCGATTCTTCGTCCGTGGGACCATCTTCGAGTTTCCCAGCTTGATCCACCGCGACCCCTGCTTCGTCTACGCGCCCGCAACCATCGTCATCGCCCGCACCCACAGCCGAGCCAATCTCGCCCCAAGAGTCGGTCAACTGCTTCCTCGATCTCAGCGGACATCAGCATGCCATCTTTTCCTCGTCAGGCCCCGAGAAGGGCTTTCAAGTGAACAACAGGTTAACTAGAGTTGTCTTCAGGGTAAACATCTTCGGTCAGCAGAGGAGGGGGTCCCCGTGAGCATTCTGGACAGAACGAGCGAACCGGCCGTAGCTGCGGCCTCGTGGGTGGACCACTCGGAGGCCTGGACCGACCTGGTCGACCGACTGCAGGACGGGCTGACGACCGTCGTTCCCGCCGCCAATCCGGATGAGCTGCGCTGCCACTGGGAGCGTGATTCGGCCCGGGGCGGGATGATCTGCTCGTGGACCACGCGCTGATCGCTTCGCCGGCCTCGTAGTCGATCAGTTGCGTAGGGCGGCGAGGACCGCCAGCGCCGACGCCAGTTCGGCCACGGAGTCGGCGGGAACCCCGACGGCGAGACGGTCCACGCCGGCGTCGGCGCATTCCGACGCCACCCGGCGCAGATGGGTGAGCGCCTCCCGGTCCTGCGAGTACCAGGGCCCGCTGCGCTGACCGGCCATCTCGACCACAGTGACCGAGGGGCGCATGGGGTCGCACGCCTCCTTCAGCCGCACGATCTGCTCGCCGATCCCGGGCTGGTACAGCGGGTACCAGCCGTCTCCCAGTTGGGCCACGTCGGCGAAGGTCGACGGGCCGGCGGCGGCGCCGATGAGGACCGGCGGTCGGGGCTTCTGCACGGGCTTGGGCAGCGACCAGCTCTCGCTGAAGCGGACGAGCTCGCCATCGAAGGCGGTGGTCTCCTCGCTCCACAGCCGCTCCAGCACCGCCAGCTTCTCCCTGAACGCCTGTCGCTTCCTGGCCGGGTCGATCCCGTTGTTCAGCATCTCGAGGCGGTTCCAGCCGTAGCCCACACCGACGTCTACCCGACCCCCCGAGACGACGTCCACACTGGCCACCGCCTTGGCCAGTTCGAGGGGGTTGCGCTCGGCGACCAGCAGCACGCCGGCGCCCAGGCGGATGGTTCGGGTCACCGCGGCTGCCACCGACAGTTGCACGAAAGGGTCGAGGAACCGCTTGTAGAACTCCGGCAGCCCCGAGGGGTAGGCCGGGTGCGAGGTGGCCACCGGGGTGTGGGTGTGCTCCCCGATGAAGAGCCCGTCGAGGCCGTGCTCCTCCACCATCGGGGCCACCGTGGCCATGGGCAGGGTGGTGTCGTTGAGGATCAGATTGGCCGAAATGCGCACTAGCGCTCCTCCCGATTGGTGACCAGCACTCCGGCGCCGACCAGGTCTGACATTGAAGCGGTGTCGATCCCGAGCAGCGAGGCACAGATCTGCGCGGTGTGCTCGCCGATGACGGGAGCCGGGCCGCAGCGCGGTGAACCCATGCGCGTCCCGGTGAAGGCGGTGCCCTCCACGATCAGCGGACCACATCCGGGCTGCTCCAGCCCGGTCGGGTAGCCCCGCCCGGCGAAGACGGGATGGTCGATCTCGAGGCGGGGGTGCACGGCCCGCCCGGCCGCCACACCGGCGGCTTGGAGGCGGCCCTCGATCTCGCCACCGTCCTGATCGCGCAGCCACGAGGCGAGGAGCCGGTCGATGTCGTCGCGGTGCTCGAGCCGACCGGTCGCACCCCGCCAGGCCGGCCGATCGGGGACGGCGCCATCGGAGACGCCGAGCAGGGCCCGCCAGGCGTCGTCACCGGTCACGGTCAGCGCCAGCCAGGTCTCGTCGCCACCCTGGTCGTCGGCACAGCGGTACAGGCCCCAGGGGGCGTGCTCCCGGCTGCGGTTACCCGTGGGCTGGAGGGTCCCGGGGTTCAGGCTCTCGGCGGCCAGCAGGTCGCCCAGGAGGAACGACACCACTTCGAACTGCGCCAGGTCGATGTGGTAGCCGGTGCCGGTGAGCCGCCGGGCCCGGACCGCGGCCAGGGCAGCCAGCGCCACCAGCCGCCCGGCCAGATGGTCGGGGTGGATGGACATGACCCCCCTGGGGGCGTCCGGTCCGTGGGACCACAGCCAGGTGAGACCGCCGGCGGCGCGGGCGCTCGGACCGTAGCCTTTGCGCGCCGCCCAGGGCCCCCGGTTGCCGTAGAGCTGGGTGCTCACCATGATCGCCGCCGGGTGGGCGGCGTGCACCGCGTCCCATCCGAGCCCGAGCCGCTCGATGACGCCGGTGGCGTTGTTCTCGAGGATCACGTCCACCGAGGGCAGGAGTTGTCGCACCAGGCGGCGCCCCTCCGCGTCGCCCAGGTCGACTCCGAAGCCCAGCTTGCCGCGGGCCACGGTGGCGAAGGCCGGGTTCATCTCCCCGCCCATCACCATCCGCTGGAAGTCCGGCCGGCGGGGGTGCTCCAACTTGATGACCTCGGCGCCCCATTCACCGAGGAGCCGCGCCGCCTCGGGGACGGCGACGCCGGAGCCGATCTCGAGGATGCGCAGCCCCGCGAGGGGAAGGGTGGCACCCGCAGCGGTACCTCCGGCGGCACGACCGGTGCCGGTGGTGCCGGTGGTGCCGGTGGTGCCGGTGGTGCCGGTGGGGGCGGTGGCGTCGGGGGCGGGCCGCGGGCCCGGTCGCGCCGGCCAACTCGGGGGGTTGCCCGCATCGGCCGGGCGGAAGTCGACCCTTTCGCCGTTGACGCTGAACAGACCCGACTGCAGCCGGCACCGGCCCTCGGCAAGGCCGACCTCGGTGAAGGTCCGGCGGGCGGCCACGTGCTCATTGCCGAGCACCTCGGCCGGGGTCAGCACAGCGGTCACCCGTACCCCGGCCCGGTCCGCGTCGGCGGCCACTTCGGCTCGGGTGCGCGACGCGAACATGGAGGGGAGCCGGGCCATGACCAGCTCCCGCTGCTCGGGTCCGAGCATGGGCTGCTGCCAGTCCGGGCCCGTCCACTCCGGTGGCGAGCCCATCCACGCGATCAGGCTGCGCCAGTCCGCCGGAGACATCGGCAGCACTATCCGGGCCAGGCCGTCACGGCAGGGGAACAGCGGGTACAGACCGGCCCCCCACCGGGCCTGATCGCTGTGGTTCTGGCTCCACAGAGGAAGGGCCATGTCGGTGCACCCGGCGAGCGCCAGGACCGACGAGACATCTACCAGCTCGCCCCGGCCGTCATCCCCGGCCCGGTGCAGGGCGATGAGACCGGCGAGCAGCGCGACGATGGCTCCTACGTCCTCGCAGTAGCCACCAGGGGCGGACACCGGAGGCAGCTCCGGCACGCCCGACCGGTAGACCACCCCGGCCAGGCTCTGAGCCACCAGTTCGCTGGCTGACCAGCCGGCCGCCGGCCCGGCGAGACCGAATGGCGTCACCGACACCACCACCAGGTGGGGGTGTCGTTCGGCCAGCTCGGCTGCCGACCACCCGGCGAGCCCCGCCGCCCATCCCCCGGCCACGAGCGCCAGATCGGCGCCGGCGAGGAGGCCGTCCACCGTGCCCCGATCGTCGGGCCGGTCAGGGTCGGCCGACACGATCAGCTTGCCGCCATTACGAAAAGTGTGGTGCAGGCTGGTGCCGTCGGGTCCGACCGGGCCCCGACGGCGACCCCGCCCGCCGTCGGGCGGCTCGACGCGGACCACTTCGCCACCGAGATCGGCCAGGGCCCGGCCGGCCATGGACCCGTAATCGTCGGTCAGGTCGACGGCGCGCACATCTGCGAGCAGAAAGGCGCAGTTCGCATCGATGGCCAAGCTCCATCCCCTTCGCGCCGGGGCGGCGCCCCGAGGTGGCCGCGATGGTAACCGTGGACGCCGAGCCGCGACCGACCGCAGGGCCAGGTGAGGGGACGATCGGCCCTTTACCGGTGGCCGGCGGCGGTCCAAAGTGGGAGGCAGTGATCGATCGATTGAGGTGATGGTGATGCGTGCGTTGCGTCTGCTCGAGTGGAAGACCGAACCCGAGATCGTCGAGGTCGAAGATCCCCACCCCGGTCCGGGGCAGGTGGTCATCCGGGTGGGGGGAGCCGGGGCCTGCCACTCGGACCTGCACCTGATGCACGACTTCGGTGGCGACACGCTTCCGTGGGGTCCCCCCTTCACCCTCGGCCACGAGAACGCCGGTTGGGTCCACGAGCTGGGCGAGGGGGTCACCCACCTGCGGGTGGGGCAAGCCGTGGCGGTCTACGGCCCGTGGGGTTGCGGCACCTGCGCCCGCTGCCAGCTCGGGATCGAGATCTACTGCGACAATCCGGCCGGGGCGCCGGTGCCCGGAGGGGGCGGCGGCCTCGGTCTCGACGGCGGCATGGCCGAGTACCTCCTCGTCCCCTCCGCCCGCCACCTGCTGGTCCTGCCCGAAGGGCTCGACCCGGTGCGCGCCGCCCCACTGACCGATGCCGGCCTGACCCCGTACCACGCGGTGCGCCGCTCTTGGCCCAAACTGGCGCCGGGTGCCACCGCCGTGGTGATCGGCGTGGGCGGCCTGGGGCACCTGGCGGTGCAGATACTGAAGCAGACCACGGCGGCCCGGGTGGTGGCGGTGGACACGAGGCGCGAGGCGCTCGATCTGGCGACGGCGCTCGGCGCCGATACGACAGTGCTCGCCGGTGGGCAGGCCGCCGAGGAGATCCGGGCCGCCACCCATGGGATGGGCGCCGACGTGGTCCTCGATCTGGTCGGTTCGGACGACACCCTGCGGCTCGGCGCAGCCGTTTCCCGTCCCCTCGGTGACCTGACGCTGGTCGGCATCGCCGGGGGCAGCTTGCCCTTCTCCTTCTTCTCCCAGCCCTACGAGGTGTCGCTGCAGACGACCTACTGGGGGACGAGACCGGAGTTGGTGGAGGTGCTCGACCTGGGGGCGCGCCGTCTGCTGCAACCGCGGATCACCACCGTCGGCCTCGACGACGCCCTCGACGCCTACCGGCGGATGGCCGCCGGCCAGGTGGAGGGAAGGGTGGTGGTGGTCCCGACCAGTTGACCGCCGCCGCCGGCCCACCCCGTTCGAGCCCCCGGCGCGCTGCTCAGGTGGTGTAGTGGCCGGCTTCGATGTCTTCGAGCAGGGTCGGCCCGGTGGGCTCCCAACCGAGCAGCTGCCGGGTCGCATCGGAAGCGGCCGAGAGGTCATTACCAGCGAAGAGCCCCAGGAAGCCGAAGTGGTCGAGGGCCTGATCGGGTGGCACCGACGCCGCCGATACCCCGAGTCGGCGCCCTATGGCATTTGCGATGTCGCGGAACGCCACGGCGTCCTCGGCGGTGGCGTGCAGTACGGCGCCCGGAAAGGCGGACTCGGCGGCCAGGCGAACCAGGCGGGCGGCATCTGACACGTGCACCGCCGACCAGACGTTGGTGCCATCGCCGACGTAGCCCGAGACCCCCTTGCGGCGGGCGACGTCGACGAACGTGGCGATGAAACCTTCGTCGCCTCGGCCGTGCACGGTGGGGGCGAAGCGCACCACTGAGGACCGCACACCGGTTCCGGCCAGGGACAGGGCCAACAGCGAGTTGGTGAAGCGCCCCATGAGGGGTGTGCCGCGGATGGCCTCGGGCGGCATCAGGCCGTCGGTTTCGACGGCTGGGCGTCCGGTGGCGAGACCGGCCACCCCGGACGCGATGACGAGCGGGCGGTCCGAGCCGGCCAGAGCCTGGCCCATGGCCTCCACCGCCCGCCGGTCGGTGGAGGCGGCCCCGGCAAAGTCGCCCTGCTCGAAGGCCACTTGGTGGTTGAAGGCGAGATGGATGACCCCGTCCGAGTCGGCCGCCGCGGCGGCCAGGCCGGCAGTGTCGTCCAGGTCGCCGCCCAGGGGGACGGCGCCGGCGGACCGGATGCGATCGGCCGATTCATCGGAGCGGGCCAAGCCCACCACGTCGTGGCCTGATGCGCGCAGTTCCGGGATGACGGCGGAGCCGATCCAGCCGGACGCGCCGGTGACGAAGAACTTCATGGTGACACTCCTTGATCGGGGGTTGATGTCAGCTTATGACGTCAACCTACCCGTGATGTCAGTAACTGTCAACAGTAGTATGGGCGGCGTGGGACGTTGGGAGCCGAACAGCCGGGGCCGTTTGCAGGCCGCCGCGCTGACCCTGTTCGCTGAACGGGGTTTCGACCAGACGACCACGGCGGAGATCGCCGCCCGGGCCGGGGTGACCGAGCGCACCTTCTTCCGTCACTTCGCCGATAAGCGGGAGGTGCTCTTCGGGGGACACGAGGAGCTGCGCAATCGCATCGTGGCGGCCGTCGCCGAGGCTCCCGCCCCCGCTGGTCCCCTCGACGCGGTCATGGCCGGGCTGGAGTCGGCGGCCGGGATGCTGGGGCAGTTCCCCCGGGAGCTGTCGTGGCGGCGCCAGACGGTCATCGCTTCCAACCCAGAGCTGCGCGAGCGGGAGCTGGCCAAACTCGCCGACTACGCCGCCGCGGTTGCCGGGGTGCTACGCGACCGGGGGGTGAAGGACCCAGCTGCCGTCCTGGCCGCCGAGGTTGGCATGACGGTGATGCGCGTCGCCCTCGAGCGCTGGGCCGGAGGGGCCGACGGTCGGCCACTGGTCGATGTGATGAACGACTGCATGTCCGAGATGAGCGCGGTTACGGCCGCCGCCCGATCGGAGGCCGGAGACCGGTCCGGCTAGACCCCACGCGGGCCGGTCCCGGGTCGGGGCGCCCGGCCCCGATGGTTCGGCTACCTGACGAGCGGTGGGAGCGGCAAAGCCACGCCCGACCCCGCTACCGGTCCTCGAACTCGTAGACGGGGCGCACTCTGCTGTGGACCTCGCCGGGGATGGAATGAAGGGTGGCCAGGTCCGGCGCCGCGCCCTGCACGCCGAGGACGTACTCGAAGAAGCCCCGGCGCCAATCGAGGTCGTCTCCCCCCACCTTGTTGGTCGCCACCCTGGTCACGCCAGGGATCGTCGCGGCATCCGACACCCCCTCGACCGCCACCAGCCGGCGTGCCCCGACCGGAGGTTGGAGGAAGTACTCGAACTGGTAGGGGCCGACTCCGGCCAGGGCCGGGTCGATCACCGGGGCGCGGGACGGGTCGAACGCGTGAGCCCCGCCCAGCGCGCTGCGGACCGTCAGCTCCACGAGCGGAACCCCGGCCGAGCGGTAGAGATCGGACATCCCTCGGCCGGCCATGCGCCCGTTGACCTCGATGACCCGCAGGCCGGCGTCGGTGAGCTTCAGCTCGGTGTGGGTCGACCCCCACGACACGCCCAGAGCGGTGGCGGCCCGGGCGGCGAGGGTGGCGGCCTCCTCCCATGCGTCGAGCTGGATGGGGGCGGGAAGCACGTCCCCGGTCTCGCGGAAGGGAGGGGCCAGCGGGAACTTGGCCATGACGCCGATGGTGGTCGGCTCACCGTCGGTGAAGACGGTCTCCACCGACAGGAAGTCTCCGAGAGGTGACCAGGGCACCTCCCTCGGTGGGAGCAACCGGCCCTCGACCACGAAGTCCTCGTCCACCCCTCCCGCGGCCGCCGCGGTGAGGTGCTCAACCACTTCGCGTGAATCGGCCACCGCGGCGGTTTGGCGGCTCGCCGCGCTAGCCACGGGCTTTACCACCGCCGGCCAAATCATCCCCGCCAGCTGCGCCGCCAGTTGGTCCGGGGGCGACTTTGGTGACACGCGAACCACCGGGGGCGTGGGGATGTCCGCGGCCCGCAGGGCGCTCCGCTGAAGGTACTTGTCGGTGAGCCGCTGGGCTGTAGCCGAGGTGTGCGAGGGGAGGCCCAGGCCCAGGGCCAGTTGGCTGGTCAACTCCAGGTCCGAATCGTTGAATGTCACGATGCCGTCGAGGTGAAGGTCGGCCAGCCGCTGGCAGACCGTCGCGGGGTCAACCTCCTGGGCGTCCACCACCGGCCCGAGGCGGGACATGATCCTACGATCGGGTTCGGCCAGCGGGCGGCTGACCACCCAGATCAGATCGCAGAAGTGGCTTACCGCGTCGCGCAGGCGGAACGTCCCCGACGAGCCCACGCCGAAGACGACCGCCAGCCTGGGCCGCCTGTCCGTACCCGCTTCGGCCACCGCACCCCCAGTGTGTGTCGTCCCCGCCAAGGCCACCGTGAAAGCTAACAGAGGTCGTTCCCGGTGCGAGCTGTCAGGTCGCCGTTGGGTTGGATGCGGCTGCCCGGCAGATCGACCGGGGCGCCGTGGGTAGGTAGCGGCGATCTGCAGGACGAGTCGGAGCTGGCGGCAGTACATCGACGCCATGGCGGGCAGCATGCAGATGTACTTCGAGCTCCGGGATCGACATGACCGACGCTACTGAGAAGCCGTCCGCCGGGTGCGAGCACCTCCGAGTCTTTTGGCGGCGCGCCCTACCCCCTACGTGATGAACTGGTCCCATGCCATCCGTCATAACGGTCTCCAAGGCCGCGCTCCTCGCTTATCCGGATGTTTACACTCCGCAAGCCTTGGCGACTCTGGAGGCCCTCGCTCCTCTCGACCGGCGACGCCTCGAGCTGATGCAGTCGCGCATCGAGCGCCGGCGACGACGAGCCACCGAGAGCCAACACCTCGGCTTCCTGCCCGAGGACGGGGTGATCGACGGGACCACCATCACGGTTGACGACGCTCGAGCGGGCCGCTTCGAGGGAGCGGTCATTCCCCACGACCTGCAGCGTCAGTGGATTCAGGGCACCGGCCCAGCTACCAGGCCCCGTGTATCCACGACCTCGGGATTGCGCAATGTCGCCTACGCCTTGCTGTCCGGCGCCGACGGCTGGATGTTCGATGGCGAGGACGCTCTGGGACAAGTCGACAGCATGTCGCTGGACAGCATCCGCAACCTCGGGCTGGCCTTCTCTGGCGACCCGCAGTTCCATGACGTCGCCGAGCGCGTTGCTGCGGAGATGAACAGCTGGGCCGTTGGCTTCCACGGCCGGGAGATCGTTACCGACTGGCGTGAGCAGCTGCAGGTCACGACGCGCATCTTCCGGGCCCGGGGTCTCCACCTCGACGACCGGCACATCGCCCATCAGGATGGCCGGGGCTATTCCGCCAGCATGGCCGACGCTACGCTGTACCTCGTCAACAACGGCGACACGCTGCTCAACCAGGGACGTTCGGTCGTTCTCTACCTGCCGAAGATTCAGACCGCCTCTGAAGCGGCGCACTGGGCCGACATCCTCGATACGATCGAAGACCGACTGGGCGCAGACCGAGGTACCGTACTGGTCTACGTTCTCGTCGAACAGCTCGAAGCGTGCTATCAGCTGATGGAGATCCGCGCCGCCCTCGGCCCCCACTTCGTCGGTTTCAACACCGGTCGATGGGACTACATCAACTCGGTGTCGGATGCCCTCGCCTGGGACCACAGTTTCATCAACCCCAACATCGATGCGATCACCATGACCTACGGGTACATGCGCGCCTACGAGGATCGCGTCCGCCGCGCTGTCAACACCCCCGACGTCAACGGGAACTATGCCCTCTGGCAAGGCGGCATGGAGGCGAACATTCCGGTCGGGACCGACGCGGCGGTCAAAGCCGCCATGCAGCGTGCGGTTTCCGGTGGCCGTCGCGAGCAGGTCGAGGGCGCCTCAGGGAAGTGGGTGGCTCACTGGAAGATGGTTCACGTGATGCGGCCGGTGTGGCAGGAGGTGGGAGACGACAACCAACTCGGCCGCCCGTTTCCGCCGCTCACCTACACGGCGCAGGACGCGAGTGCACTCCGGACACTCGAGGATGCGCCCCGCACCGTCAGGGGTGCACGCGACCTGATAAGTGTCGGCCTGCAGTACGGCAACGCCTTCGGCCGCGGTTTCCAGGCGGCAGCTCTCAAGCCAGCAGACTTCTTCGGCGACGACGACGTGCTCTACCTGATGGAGGATGCCGCAACCGGCGAGATCCGCCTGTCCGTCCTGTGGGAGTGGCTCCACAAGGGGGCCGCGTTCACCGACTACGACACCGGCAGCGGGGTAGAGGCCGGCGATGTCCTGACGCGCGAGCTGTTCGTGCAACTGTTGGAGGAGGAGCACGCCAAGCTCCTGCGAGCCGACAGCCACGACGTCCACGACGACTCAAAAACCACGACTCTGCCCATCGCCCGGGCAATCGTGGAGGCCTACACACTCGAGCCCGTCAAAGCTCCGTGGTACATCGACCTCCTCAACTTGAACCTCAACGTCACGGACGTCTCCGTGGCCGAGGAGCGGATTCGGAGGTTCCTCGACGAGTTCGGCCGCGATGGAACCCGAATTACCCGCAACCTCGACCTGATCAGCGAGAACTGAAAGAGCCCAACATGACATTCGGAGACAACGTCACGGCTGCATACGACTACATGAACGATGCCCGCTTCAGCGGCATCACCCGTCTCTACTCAGCCCGCCAAGTGGCTGAGCAGCAAGGGACCATCGAGAACGGCTACCCCGTGGCACGAGCCAACGCGGTGGCCTTCTACCACCGTCTACGCCAGCTGTTCTCAGAGGGCAGGTCGATCACCACCTTCGGTCCCTATTCACCGAGCCAGGCCGTGACGATGAAGCGGATGGGCATTGAAGGCATCTACCTGGGCGGCTGGGCGACCTCGGCCAAGGGCTCCATCCAGGAAGATCCTGGAGCCGACCTGGCCAGCTATCCGCTCTCGCAGGTGCCCGACGAGGCCGCTGCCATCGTTCGCGCCCTCTTGACGGCAGACAGGAACCAGACCTACCAGCGTTCACGCCTGTCCGCGGCTGACCTCGCGAGCGCCCCGGAGCCGGTCGATTACCGACCGTTCATCGTGGCCGACGCCGATACGGGCCACGGCGGTGACGCCGCCGTGCGGAACCTCATCCGCCGATTCGTCGAGGTCGGGGTCACTGGCTATCACATTGAGGATCAGCGGCCGGGCACCAAGAAGTGCGGCCACCAGGGTGGCAAGGTCCTCGTCGGCGTGGACGAGCAGATCAAGCGCCTCAACGCGGCCCGCTTCCAGCTCGACGTCATGAGGGTTCCGGGCATCATCGTGGCCCGCACGGATGCCGAGGCGGCAAACCTCCTCGACAACAGCGGCGACGAGCGGGACCACCCATTCATCCTCGGGGCGACGCGCGCTGACATCCCGTCGTACAAGCTGACGACTCTGGCCCTGCTGAGGGCCTTCTACAAAGCGGGCGCCCGCATCTTCAACGGCTTCACGCTCTACAAGGTCACCGACGAGGAATACGAAGCAGCCGACGCATGGCTCGATCGTACGGGGATCGCCGCGTTGGCGCGATCGGCGGCCGAGAACACGACGGGGGCCGACGAGCCCGTCGTCGAGCAGGCCTACGACATGGTTGCCAACGAGATGGTCAGTCGATGGGAGTCCGATTCCGGTCTCATGACCATCGGCGAGGCAGTGTCGGCCGCCCTGAAGAACCGGGTTGAAGACGGCGACGAGACCCCCATCAGCGAGGACGAGTGGAGCGCCTTCGCGTCTACGGCGTCCTTTTGGGCGGTGCGCACCAAGGCGCGCCAACTCGGCATCGACTTCTACTGGGACGCCGAGGTCGCTCGTACTCCCGAGGGCTTCTACCAGGTCCGCGGCGGCCTGAACTACGCCATCCACAAGTCGCTGTCGGTCGCTCCGTATGCCGACCTGATCTGGATGGAAACTGCCTCGGCGGACATACACGAGGCCCAGGAGTTCGCCCAGGCGATCCACGCCCGGTTTCCGGACAAGATGCTGGCCTACAACCTGTCGCCGTCGTTCAACTGGGATTCGACCGGTATGAGCGACGACGAGATGCGGGAGTTCCCGAAGCAGCTGGGCGAGGCCGGCTTCGTGTTCAATTTCATCACCTACGGTGGCCACCAGATCGACGGTGTTGCAGCCGAGGAGTTCGCAACGGCTCTACTCGAAGACGGCATGCTCGCGCTGGCTCAAATCCAACGCAAGATCCGCCTGCTCGAGTCGCCCTACCGTACGCCGCAGACCCATGTCGGAGGCCCTCGTCTCGACGCCGCATTGGCGGCCTCGTCGGCGCGCACTGCGACGACCAAAGCCATGGGCAAGGGATCCACGCAGGTTCAGCACCTTGCGCAGACCGAGCTCCCCAAGAAGATGCTCGAGGACTGGCTCGCCGACTGGAGGGAGGTCTACGGCATCGACGAGCGCCTGGCGGTACGGCTGCGACCGAGTCGCGACGGTGCTGACGTGCTCGAGCTGTCGGTGCTGGGTGCCGGCGATGAGGACCACCGCAAGGCCAACCTGATCTTCGCTCCGACTACTGACCGCCATGGGCAGGTCATCCTGTCGGTCCGAGACCAGAACACCTTCGACTCCGAATTGCGCCAGAAGCGCCTGATGACCCTGCTCCACCTCTACGTCCTCAAGCGCTACCGGGTCACCACGGTGCACTACGTCACGCCGACCGAGGACAACGACAATCAGGCCAAGCGGATGGCCGAGCAGGGCATCTACTCCGACGTGAACACCGAAGTGGGCCAGATCATCGTTGCCAAGGTCAACACCAAGACAGTCGACTCGCTGGCCGACAACGTGGGTGGGGCCCTCAGCAAGCTGATCCGCAAGGAGTGATTTGAGAAACCTCCCGATGGCATGTGACCGGGGACTGGGAGGCCCGTGAGTTGGGTTGCGCACACGGGTGGCGCGCGCTCGAAGCGTTCCAGGATTTTGGTCGGGGAGTGCTGCCTGAGTCGGAGCTGCGTGCCCGACGCCTGGCGCTCGTAGCCGTTCCTGGCGGGGCGCCCG
>JAKCDU010000062.1 GCA_021838445.1 Actinomycetes bacterium
AAGAGGTCGGTGAGGGCTTCGAGGGCGGGGATGTCGTGTTTGCGGGTGGTGGAGAGGTAGCTGCGGATGTGGGCGAAGTGTTCGGGATAACCCTGAGGCGAGTGGCGATGTCGAGAATCTCCAGATCGTTGCCGTCGTCGTATCCAGCGCACGCGGTCTTCAACAGCTCGAATTGTTGCCGGAGGGCTTCGAGAAGGCCCTGCTCGCTTCGCTTGATGATCGATTCGGCCGATGCCTTGTCACGATCCGGGCTCGAGTCTCGATGGTGATGGGCAGGCCGAGATGTTGAGCAACCGGGCAGGTAGCGCCCGGCGCGCCGCCACTCCCAGGGACGTTCGAGAACCGGGACCGGCTCGTGGTCACCGGCGACGGCGACGTGGGCTGAGGGCCTCTGGGCTGTAGGCGTCGAGTTCGGCGGTGATCGTCTCTATGGCCGTGCGGACCCACGCGAGGCTGGCGCGGTGCACGTCGAGGCCGTGGCGTAGCGCGAGGTGTGGGTGGCGGCCGGGAAGCGGGGTGGCCTCGACGTAGCGTTCGCTGTTGGCGATGAAGCTCTCGAGGGCGCCGCCGAGATCGCCGAGGAACCCGAGGATCTCGCCGGGAGCGAGGACCCCTTCGGCCATCACGAAGCGCATGAGGTGGACGCCCAGGTCCCGGGCGATGGTGTCGGGCTCGACGGGTCGGCGAAGCCACCCGAGATGGGCGGCGTGGCCGGCGGCGGTGAGGCGGTAGCGGCGCTGGGTGCGCCGGCCCGCTGACGGAGTGTCTGTTCCGGTGAGGAGGCCGCGGCGCTCCAGTCGGCGCAAGGCGGGGTAGAGGGTGCCGGAGCTGGGCTGGTAGGCAGCAGCGGGAGTGGTGGCGAAGAAGCGCTTCAGCTCGTAGCCGGAGCGGGGGTTGCGGGCGAGCAAGCCGAGGAGGATCTGCTCGAAGTCCGTGAGCGACCCCTCCTCTAGTGGTTCACCGATGAGCGGACCTCCCGTCGCCACGTATGGGTCGATTCGACTGGTGTAGTGTAGGCGCACGCCGGGCTTCGGCGCCGGCCGTGAGCATCGTCACCGACCGAGACGGAGGTGGGCCTATGCGCAGGGTGAACCTGGGCTTCGATGCCGGCATGGGGGAGGTCGCGACCCGGTTGGCCTCGGTGCTGCGCCCGGGCGCCAAGGTGGAGGTCGCAGGCGGTAGCACGATCGCGGTGCGACGAGGCCCGCTCAGGCGTTGCGTGGCGGTACTGCATCAGACGCCTGACGGCGCCGCCATCGAGGTTCGCAGGGACGCGGGCGGTGTCCCCCTGCCGCTCGTCGCGGCGGTACTGGGCTGGATCGGCGAGCGGACCGTCGCCACGGAGGTGGCCGCAGCCTTGCAGGCCGGCCACGGCGACCCCGAGGCCGACCGGGACCGGGCCGCGCAGCCGTGAACGCCCTCGACTACATCCTCGACGCCGTGCTGGTGGCGACGGTGTTCGTCCAGTTCAGGGGTCGGTGCCTCACCCCGAGGAACCTGGGGCTGCCCGTCGCGATCGTGGTCTACTTCCTCTTCGCCTACCTCGAGGGCGTCCCGACCGCCGGCAACGACCTGTACCTGGTCGGTGGCGGGGTCATCCTCGGCCTCGTGTTCGGGGTCGGCGCCGGCAGCTTCACCCGGGTCTACCCGACCGAGAATGGCATCTACGCGAAGGCCGGCGCTCTCGCTGCGGTGTTCTGGACGACCGGGGTGGTCCTGCGCACCGCGTTCAGCCTGTATGCCGCCGACGGCGGCCCGAGCGCGGACCGCAACATCGGCCACCTGATGCGCTCGCTCGACATCACGGCATCGAGCGCGATCGTGGCCTGCTTGCTGCTCATGGTCCTCGTCGAGGTCGGATCCCGCCAGCTCATCGTCGCCGCCCGCTACCTGCGCCTGCGCAACCAGGCGGCACTCGCCCGCCCAGGACCCCTCGCTCCTCTACCCCTATCCGACGACCGGTAGGGGAGCGGTCATCGACAACGAGGGGGCGGGAGAGGTGACGGAGGCGTGACCGCGGTATCCGCGTACTGCGGGACCCGTACGGTGATCGGTCCGGTGTCCGCTGACCATTCCGCTGGCCACCCACCGGACCTTCGAGTAATCCTGGCCACGCCCGAGGTGCAGGCGACACAGGCGCGTTGGTGGGACCGGGACGCGCCGCCGACATCCCGCTTCGAGGATCGACTAACTGGTCCGTGCCCACTCGGCGGTTCCCGCACGATGGCAGGTATCGGTGGGCGGTAGCAGGACCACGCGCGGATCGGGCGAGCCAGCGCCTTCTGGCGGGAAGTCCAGCGCTCCGGCAGTGTCAGCTGATCACCTCTCGAAGCGCTTCGGCGGCCGGATCGCGTTCGACGACGTCACCTTCGAGGTAGGCCGTGGCGAGGTGTTCGGCTTCCTCGGCCCGAACGGCGCCGGCAAGACGACGACGGTGCGGGCCCTCGGCACGCTCATCGCGCCGAGTTCAGGGTCGGCGACGGTAGCCGGCATCGCCCTCGAACCAGAGAACGGTGTGGAGATCCGCCGGCGGATCTCGGTCATGCCCGAGTCGCCCGGGCTGTACCTGCGCCACAGCGTGGTCGAGAACCTTGAATGCTTCGCCGAGCTGTACGAGATATCCGAACCGGCGGACCGTGTCGAGCGGGCTCTGGCTGCGGTGAACCTGGCCGACCGGGCACACGATGCGTGTGGCACCCTCTCCAAGGGGCTGCGCCAGCGGGTGGCTCTCGCCAGGGCGCTGCTCAACGACCCGGAGGTGCTCTTCCTCGACGAGCCCACCTCGGGGCTCGACCCCGTCGCCGCCCGAGAGGTCCACGAGCTGATCGACGGGCTTCGCCGTCGGGGCGTGACGATCTTCCTCACCACCCATCGCCTCGAGGAGGCCGAACGGCTCTGTGACCGCGTGGCGATCTTGAACACCACGCTGCGCATGATCGGCCGCCCCGACGACCTGCGCGACCGGCTGTTCACCAAGACGCTCTCGGTGAAGGTCCGCGACCCGCTGGCCGAACCCGATCGCGTCTTCGCCGGCCTTCCTGGCGTCGACGGCTGGCGTCAAGACGGCCCCGGTGGCTACCTGCTCGGCGTGTCCGATACGAACCTCGCCGCGCCGGCAGCCGTTCGCGCCCTCGTGGCGACCGGCGCGGACGTGCTGTCGATCAGCGAGGCACGCCACTCCCTCGAAGACGTGTACCTCAAGCTGATCGACGACGAAGCGGTGGGCAGATGACACGCCTCAGCCGCAGGAGGGTCCGGGCCATATTCACCAAGGACCTGCGCGAGTTTCGACGCAATCGGTCGCTCACCGTGGGAATGGGGATCATCCCAATCCTGTTCTCCATCCAGCCGCTGATCACCGTTCTCACCCTCAGCTCCTCGGCGTCGAGCGCCCTCCGCCACGAACACGTCCTGCTGTACATGCTGGGCATCCCGGCGCTCGTCCCGGCCCTTGTCGCCGCCTACTCGATCGTCGGTGAACGCCAGCAAGGCACCCTCGAGCCGGTGCTCACCACCCCGGTACGCCGCGACGAACTGTTGCTCGGCAAAGCTCTCGCCGCCCTGGTGCCCTCGGTCGCCGTCGCCTACCTGGTCTTCGGCTTCTTCCTCGCATGCGTCGAGCTCTTCGCCGCCCCGAGCGTTGCGCCCGCGGTCATCCGGGTCCCGGACCTGCTCGCCCAGCTCGTCTTCACCCCTCTCCTCGCCGGATGGTCGATCTGGGCCGCCATGTTGATCTCCACCCGGGCGAACGACGTCCGAGTCGCACAACAGCTCGCCATGGTGGCGAGCCTGCCGTCCGTCGCAGTGATCGTGCTCGTCGCGCTCAACTTCATCCCGGCCTCGCTGGTCACCGCCGCGGTCGCCGCGGCGGCGCTCCTACTCCTCAACAGGATCGGCTTGCGTCTCGTGTCAGCCACCTTCGACCGCGAACGGCTCATTACGGGAAGCAAGTGAGAACGTTCGACTGGCTGGCCCCGCGCCCGCCTGCTCCGGTCTTCCCTGAAGTCCCGCGACGATCCACCGAGCCGATCGCGCGGGAGAACCGATGAGCCCGCCAAATCAGCACCACGTCTGTGAGCAGGGCTCCCGACATTCGTATCGTCATTGCATGAGCAACCATCGTGTCCGCGCGGCCGCGCGGACACGCGTCAGCGTTGGCGACGTGGGAAACAAAGGTGCGTATCGCCGTCGTCAACCTCGAGGGCGGCGTCGGCAAGACGACGACGACAGCCGACCGTCCATCTTGGTGTAGGACTCGCTTTGCGGGCACCTACCGCTCTGCGCTGAGGCGGCCTCGACCGTTGACACGGTCATCATCCCGGTCGAGCCGCTGGCGATGGACCTCGACCGCCTCAGTCCGACCATAGTATTGCTCTCGAAGACGGCCCTTGCCAACGACCCCGACGTGTACGTACTCCTGACCCGGGTGCGGTCCCGAACCCGGTGCTCATGCAGTGCTCAAAGGCGGGAACTCGTGTGCTTCCGGGATCGCTCGGCGGCTCGGGCCGTCGGCCCGAGCCTGGGTCCCGCCGGTAACCGGCGCGGTCCTCCCGGGCGGTGTGGTGATCAGTCACAACTACCAAGGCTAACCTTGGTGTATGACCAAGGATCCGCTAGTCGTTGACGTTGCCGCCGCTCTGCAGATGAGCATCGGATTGTGCATACGACAGCTTCGTCAAGTGCAGGTGGAAGGTGACCTGAGCTTGCCGGAGGCTTCGGTCCTCAAGCGACTGGATCGAAGTGGTCCGATATCGGTGACCGAGTTGGCCAAGCTCGAGCAGATCAGCGTGCAGTCGATAGGAACGACGTTACGGTCGCTCGAAGCTCGCGGCCTGGTCGAGCGACGCCCCCATCCGAGCGACGGGCGGCGCTCCGTTCTTTCGATGACCAAGGCGGGCTTGCGGGCACTGGAGGAGAAGCACAACGGGCGAGCCGAGCAGCTGGCGAGGGTCCTCTCGACCGAGTTCAGCCCTCCCGAGCTTCGACAGCTGATGGCGGCCGCACCTCTGATTGAGCGACTGGCGCAGCACCTGTGACCGCTGATCGTGACGCCCAGAGCCGTTCGGCGGTGCTGGGCATCTGTTGTCTGAGCGTGTTCATGGCAGGCCTCGACACGACGATCGTCAATGTCGCTCTGCCGTCGATCCAGCACGCATTCCACGCCTCGGTCAGCGGTCTGCAGTGGACGATCGATGCTTATACCCTCACTATCGCCTGCCTGCTCATCCTCTCTGGTTCGCTCGCCGACCGCTTCGGCCGCCGCCGGGTCTTTCAGATCGGGCTGGCCACGTTCTCGGTGGGTTCGTTGGCCTGCAGCCTGGCTCCGTCCCTCGGTCTCCTGATCGCGTTTCGCGGACTGCAGGCCGTCGGCGGGTCGATGCTCAACCCGGTGGCGATGTCGATCATCGCCAATACGTTCACCGACCAAGGCGGGCGCGCGAGAGCGATCGGCATGTGGGGGTCGGTCGCCGGACTCAGCCTGGCCAGCGGCCCGGTGATCGGAGGGGTGCTGGTAAGCGGGATCGGGTGGCGTTCGATCTTCTGGATCAACGTTCCCGTTGGGCTGATCGCGATTGCACTCACTGGGTGGTTCGTGCCCGAGTCGCGGGCCGGGCATGCTCGGAGGCTAGATCCTCCCGGTCAGGTTCTGGTGATATTGCTCCTGGGATGCCTAACCGCCGGGATCATCGAGGGGCCACACCTCGGCTGGGGATCGGCTCCGACCGTCGTGCTGTTCGCCTCTAGCGTGCTCGCGGGGATCGTGCTGGTCGTGGTCGAGTCCCGGCGGCGTGAGCCGTTGATCGACATGCGGTATTTCCGCAGTGCGCCGTTCTCGGGCGCGGCGCTGATCGGGGTCTTCGCGTTGGCGACCCTCGGAGGCTTCTTGTTTCTCAACACGCTCTACCTCCAGGACGTCCGCGGTTACAGCGCGGGGGAGGCCGGATTGCTGACGGTTCCGATGGCCGCCATGCTTGCTGTGTTCTCCACCGTCTCGGGCCGGTTGGTCGCCCGTCGTGGGCCGAGGCTCTCGCTGCTCATCTCCGGTGGCTTGATCGCCGTAGGCGCGCTGCTCTTGATCGGCCTCCGTGCCCACACCTCGGTGTGGTATCTGGTCGCCGCCTACCTTCTCTACGGCGCAGGGGCGGGCCTGGTCAGCGCTCCGATCACCCACACGGCACTTTCGGGCATGCCCCGGGAGCAGGCCGGTGTCGCGGGAGCGATCGCCTCCACCTGTCGCCAGACCGGTGCGGCCATCGGGGTGGCGGTCACGGGTGCGATCATCGCGGGCAGCCCGGTCGGCTTCCTGCACGCCAGCCGCACCGCTTGGGGAGTAGTCGCCGGCTGTGGAGTGATGGTCGTACTGCTCGGCATGGTCTCGACCGGACGCTGGGCACTGGCGATTGCCGAGCGAAACGGAAGCC
This sequence comes from Actinomycetes bacterium, assembly GCA_021838445.1. GTDB lineage: Bacteria > Actinomycetota > Acidimicrobiia > Acidimicrobiales > Palsa-688 > JAKCDU01. The sequence goes on from JAKCDU010000062.1 coordinate 6,423, forward strand.
GCGTGGCCGGTGACGAGAGTCCCGCCATGACGGGAGTCTGATGACTGCTCAGTTGGCTACGCCGCCTAGCAGCGCACCCCGAGTGTGGACCGTGTTGCATGAGCCCGTGACCAGGGCGGACAGCTCGATGGACGTCCGCGCCGGATTTGATTTCGGTCCCGATTGCGTTCGCAACCCGGCGTCCCCATCCGCCGGAAATAGAGAGAGAAGGAACAAGACAATGCCCGCAAACCCCCTTGGCCGCGCGCTGCGCACGCGACATGCCGGACACGACAAGCTTGTGTGGGCACGTCCCGACATGCGAGCACCCGAGAGCTTTACTCTCACCAGCCCCGGCTTCGAGCACGGCGCTCCCGTGCCCGAGCGGTACCGGGGCAGGTTCTTCGGAGACAACATTTCGCCTGCCCTCGCTTGGACACCGCCGCCCGTTGGAACGGCGGAGCTCGTGCTCATCGTGCAAGACCCTGACGTCCCACTCGGGAAACCCGCCACCCACGCACTCACGATGGGCATCGACTCGTCGCTACGGGCGATTCCCGAGAACGGTCTCATCCACCCCAGCCCGATTCCCGGGATCAAACACGGCAGAGGCGCCCTCGGCCGCCGCGGTTGGGCCGGCCCCAAGCCTCCGCGCTCGCACGGACCACACTCCTACGTGTTTCAACTCTTCGCCCTGGACGCCCGCCTCGACCTGCCCGACAAGTTCACCCTTGCCGATGCACTCGGCTCCATGGCCGGACACGTCATCGGGCGCGCCCGGCTCGACGGCACGTACGAAGTCCTGTAAGCCAGCACCAGACGAGGCCGACCAACTGAGGCGAGCTCGGTCGACTCGAGTGCTTCAAAGGAGCGATGACCGAGCTAGCTGAGGCCCGGCGGTCCACCTTGCTCAGCACCACCGAAGCGGACAGACTCTCGGTTCCGGGGATGGCTCGTCCGGCTGGCGTGAGCCGCCACCTTCCGCGGTGGTCGCCCGGGGTGGATACTGGATCGGGGTCGCCGCCCAGCCGTCGGCGGGACCGGACTTGATCGGCAACAGGGGGGACCATGTCGCATCGGCTCTCGTACGCCAGCGGGGAATCCGCGGTCGGCCTGCTCGGCCAGGCCATCGGCGCCAACCTGGAGGAGGCCGCGGCGGCCCACCCCGACCACGAGGCGCTCGTGGACTGCCCGACCGGCCGCCGCTACAGCTATGCCGACCTCCTCGGCTGGTCGCAGCAGGTGGCCCGGGCCCTGCTGGCGGCGGGGGTGGGACCCGGTGACCGGGTGGGGATCTGGGCGCCCAACTGCGCCGAGTGGGTCGCCGTCCAGTTCGGAACCGCCCTGATGGGCGCCGTGCTGGTGAACGTCAATCCGGCGTACCGCACCTCGGAGCTCGCATACGTCGCCGGCCAGTCGCGGATGAAGGTCCTCTTCTCGGCTAGCGCCCACCGCACCAGCGACTACCGGGCCATGGTGGAGGAGGTGGCGCCCACCGTCGTGACTTTGGAACAGGTCGTCTACCTGGGTGAGGAGGAATGGGAGCGGTTCTTGTCGCGGGCTGTGGAGGTCGCCCCCGAGGAACTGTCCCGGGTGTCGGCCGGGCTGTCGTTCGACGACCCCATCAACATCCAGTACACGTCGGGTACCACCGGGTTCCCGAAGGGGGCCACCCTTTCGCACCACAACATCCTCAACAATGGGTTCTTCGTCGGTGAGCTGCTCGGGTACGGGCCGACCGATCGGGTGTGCCTCCCGGTGCCCTTCTACCACTGCTTCGGGATGGTGATGGGCAACCTCGGCGCGGTGTCCCACGGATCCACCATCGTGATCCCCGCCCCCGTGTTCGACCCGGCGGCCACTCTGCGCGCCGTCGAGATCGAGAGGTGCACGTCCCTCTACGGCGTGCCCACCATGTTCATCGCCGAGTTGGCCGTCGACGGCTTCGCTGGGTTCGACCTCACCTCTCTGCGTACCGGCCTCATGGCCGGATCCCCCTGCCCCGTCGAGGTGATGAAGCGGGTCCGGGACGAGATGCACATGGGGGAGGTCGGTATCGCCTACGGGATGACCGAGACGTCCCCGGTGTCGACCCAGACCCGCGCCGACGACGACGTCGAGAGGCGCACGGCCACCGTCGGACGGGTCATGCCCCACGTGGAGATCAAGATCGTCGACCCGGCCACTGGCCGGACCGTGCCGGTGGGGGAGACGGGGGAGATCTGCACCCGCGGCTACTCGGTGATGCTGGGCTACTGGGACGAGCCGGAGAAGACGGCCGAGGTGATCGACGGGGCCGGCTGGATGCACACCGGCGACCTGGCGGTGATGCGTGACGACGGGTATGTCAACATCGTCGGCCGCATCAAGGACCTGATCATCCGCGGTGGAGAGAATATCTACCCCCGGGAGGTCGAGGAGTACCTCTACACCCATCCCGACGTGGCCGACGTGTCGGTGATCGGCGTCCCCGATCCCCGCTACGGCGAGGAGATCGCGGCCTGGATCAAGCTCCGCCCGGGAGCCGAACCGCTCGATGTGGAAGCCGTGCGGCGGTTCTGCACCGGCCGCATCGCCCACCAGAAGATTCCCCGCTACGTGCGCCTGGTCGACGAGTTCCCGATGACGGTCACCGGCAAGATCCGCAAGGTGGAAATGCGCGAGGTGACCAGCCGAGAGCTCGGCGTCGACGGGGCGTTCGGTCCCACGGCCTGAGTGGGCCGGACCCGGTCACCGGTAGATGTCCAGGCCCAGGTGACGGCCAGGGCCACGGTCGGAGTCGGGTTCCCGGCCCGGCGCTACCCCCGGCCCGGCCCATCTGGCGCCGGGCGGCTGCGCCGGCGGGGGTTAACGTAACCCCATGGTCACCACTGCTGCCGCTCCCCGGATACCGCCGCTGCCGGCAGAGGAGCGGTCACCGGCGGCCCAGGCCCTGCTCGAGTCGGTAACCGTCGCCGGAGCCGAGGCCAACATCTTCACCACCCTGGTGCGAGCCGAGGGGCTCACCCGCAAGTGGCTGCCGCTGGGGGGAAAGCTGCTCAACGGGAAGATCCCGGCCCGGGACCGGGAGCTGCTGATCCTGCGCACCGGCTGGAACTGCGGGTCCGAGTACGAGTGGGCCCAGCACGTGGTGATCGGCCGGGCCGTCGGGCTGACCGACCATGAGATCCGCCGGGTGGCGACCGGTCCCGACGCCGGCTGGGGCCCCTTCGAGGCGACCCTCCTGCGGGCCGCTGACGAGCTGCACCGGAACTGGACCATCACCGATGCGACGTGGTCCACTCTGGCCGAGGCCTACGACACCCAGCAGCTGATCGAGCTGCCGATGCTGGTCGGGCACTACCACATGGTGGCCATGACCCTGAATGCCTTGGGTGTGCAGCTCGACCCGGGGCTGGCCGGGTTCCCGTCGGATACCGGTCCGTGAGCCGTGTCTTCATCACCGGCTCGGCCGGCGGCCTCGGCAGGGCGGCGGCCGCCCCTCCCTACGGGGCCTCGACCCGGTGGACCGGGTATCGGTGACCTATTCGGACAGCAAGCTGCTGGTCACCGCTTTCGCCGCGGCGGTGGCCCGGCGCTGGCCCGAGGTGCTGGTCAACTCGGTGGACCCCGGCTGGGTTCCGACCCGCATGGGTGGCCGTGGCGCCCCCGACGACCTGTCGCTCGGCCATGTCACCCAGACCTGGCTGGCCGTCAGCCCCGAGACCGAGGCGCGCACGAGCGGCGGGTACTGGTACCACCAGCGCCGCCAAGAGCCGCATCCCGCCGTCCTCGACCCTGCATTCCACGAGCAGCTCCTGGCCGCGCTCGAGCGCCTGACCGGCGTGGCCTTTCGCTGACAGCCGGCGAGCTCCCTGACCGTAGCGGTCTCCGTGCCGCCCCACCTGCCGCGATTTCTCGACGCCACTCGGTCTGCCGGCACCGATGCCTCCCGCCATACTCCGCTCTTCCATGCGGGGGTGCCAGGCCACCGGCACCGGCGCCGAGGACGGGGAGCACCTCGATGCGGCTGCGTTACTAGACTAAGTCCATGACTAAGTCCGTTGGCGTTCACGAGGCTAAGACGCATCTGTCGCGCTTGTTGGACGATGTTGCGGCCGGGGAGGAGGTCGTAATCACCCGCCGCGGCGAGCCGGCTGCTCGTCTCGTGGCTCTAGGTAAGGGGACTCCTCGGGTCTTCGGGATCGATCGCGGTCGTCTCGTCATCCCCGAAGACTTCGACGCCCCGCTCGACGACCAAATGCTGGACGGCTTCGAGGCCGGAGCGTGAGGCTCCTACTCGACACGCATGTCTTTCTGTGGCTGTTGGCCGAGCCGGAACGACTTGGAGATCGAATCGATTCCCTCCAAGACCCGGGCAACCAGCTGTTCTTGTCTGCGGCGAGCTCCTGGGAGATCGCTATCAAAGTCCAGATCGGCAGGCTCGAGCTGCCCGACGAGCCCAAGCGTTACGTTCCGGATCGCATGCGGGCCATCGGGGCGGAGCCACTTCCGGTGCAGCACACACACGCTCTGGCCGTGGCGGAGCTGCCGCCCATTCATCGAGATCCTTTTGACCGGCTCCTCGTGGCCCAGGCTCGCAACCAACGTCTGCGGATCGTCACAGCCGACGCCCAGATCACCCGCTACGAGGTGGACGCACTGGTCGTCTGACCGCGCGCCGCGGAATGGAAGCGAGGCTACCGATTGCGCCTCCCAGTCGGTGGGGGCCCCGGTGCCGTTGTCGGTGTCGGTTGTGGCCATGCAGGGGGGATGCGAGCGATCTACCAGTTCGCTGTGGTCAGGCCCGCTTGGGGTCCGCCTCTGAAGGACTCCGAGCTGTGCCATCGCGCTGGTTGCGCGTAGGGCGTAGCTCTACGGTGCTCGGGTCGACGATGTGGCCGTGCTCGCAGTACAGGACCGAGGTCACCAGGCCACCGCAGTCGGAGTGGGCCAACTCCACCGGCGGGCGGCTGGATAGCTGCCAACGGGTACCCCAGGAGAACAATGCGGTCAAGGCGGGAAGGAGGTCAGCACCTTTCTCGGTCAGTCGATAGGCGTTGCGTGTCCGCTCCCCCGGCTCGCGGTAGGGCTCCTTGGCGAGCAAGCCGGCTTCGGTGAGCTCCCTCAGCCTGGTCGCGATAATCGGTTCGGAGAGTTGCGTCCTCTTGACGAACTGCTCGAATCGGCTGGCACCGTAGAGAGCCTCGCGCATGATGACGAACGCCGAGCGGGTGCCGATGACATCGAGCGCAGCGACGATCGGACAGTTATCGGCCCGCCACGAGTCACGGTCGGCCAGCCTGCCCGTCAGGGTGATGTGCGGATCCGCTCCCTGATCGGGCCGGAGGTGCTCGGCATGGTCGTCGTCGGTGGTCGGCATGGAGACATTTTATCTGTCTAAATAAGTTCTAAGTTAGCTAGGATCACTGGCTATGAAAAAGCTAAGCCAGGCTCGACGGGGCGATGCCTCGCCGCCGTTCGTGCTCGTGGTCGTCTGTTCCGGTGTCGTGTTGGCCAGCCTCGATCTGTTCATCGTCAACCTGGCTCTGCCGAGCATCGCCCGCGACTTGCACCAATCGTCGCTCGGTTCCCTCTCGTGGGTGCTCAACGGCTACTCGATCGTCTACGCATCGCTGCTGGTGCTGCTCGGCCGGCTCGCCGAACGCCGGCAGAGAGACCTGGCGTTCCTTCTCGGGGTGCTGATCTTCACCGCGTCGTCAGCCGCGTGTGCTGCGGCGTCGTCGTTGAGCCTGCTCGTCGTGTTCCGTGTGATCCAAGCTGTCGGGGCCGCGCTGCTGACGCCGACGTCGCTCTCGCTCGTGCTGGCCACCACGTCGGAGGCCAAGCGGGCCGGGTCCGTCCGGGCGTGGACCGCGGTCGGCGGCATAGCCGCCGGCCTGGGCCCCGTGATCGGCGGGTTTCTGGTCTCCACCTCGTGGCGTTTGGTGTTCCTCGTGAACGTCCCGATCGGGATCGTGGCGCTCGTGGTCGGGTGGCGCCGGCTGCCTTCGGTTCCAGGTCGCCAGGTGCCCGCCCCTGATGTATTCGGTGCTCTGTTCGTCACTCTCGGCGTCGGAGCGCTGTCGCTCGGGCTGGTCGAGGCCAACTCGTGGGGATGGGAGTCCGTGGGTGTCGTAGGTTCACTTGTCGCGTCCCTCTTGCTCTTGGGCGGCGCCGCCATTCACACGCTGCGTCACCGCAACCCGCTCCTCGACCCGAAGCTTTTCGGGGTCCGAGCGTTCTCTGGTTCGTCGATCGTGGGCCTGCTCTTTTCTGTCGCGTTCGGGGCGATGCTCCTCTCGGTCGTGCTTTGGATGCAAGACGTGTGGGGATGGTCTCCGCTCACCGCCGGGCTGGCGTTCGCGCCCGGCCCACTCCTGGTGCCCGTGTTCGCCTTCTTCGTGGCGTCACGCGCCATCCCCAGGTTCGGGCCCGGAAGGGTGATCGCCCTCGGCTCGACGATCTACATGTTGGGGAATCTGTGGTGGGCCACTCGCATCGGTCTCACCCCCGACTACGTGACCGGCGTCCTGCCCGGCACCCTGCTGACCGGGGCCGGTGTAGGGCTCACCCTTCCGACCTTCATGGCCGCTGGCGCATCAGCACTACCACCAGAGTCCTTCGCGACCGGGTCAGCCGCCCTGAACATGGTCCGCCAAGTCGGCCTGGCCATCGGCGTCGCCATGCTCATAGCCGTTCTCGGAGCCGCCCGCCGCGGCGAACCAGCGCTCCAGGCCTACCGCCACGGATGGCTAGCCACGGCCGGCTTCTCCTTCACCTCGGCAGTCGCAGGACTCGTACTACTACGTCAAGACCGACTCGTTGCGACCCAGCACAATCAAATGATTGGGGTATCCGGGGAATGAAGGTTCTCGCCGTCGTCGCCCAAGCGGCCGAGGTACGAGGGGTGGGGCTCCATCTGCGCCCGACGACGCTCGTCGAAACCGAACTGCGATCCCTCGATGTCCGAAACGGTGAGGCCGACCATGATGCATCCCTGCCCGCCCAACCCTTCTATGTGGATGGCCCCTTCGATGTAGATGGCCCCTTCGATCTCGATGGCCGCCGCCGAAGGCTACCGTCCAGGATGGCGCCGACGCCTGCGTCGGTGAGGCTCACGGGCGTTCGCGGGCCTCGTAGACGCGCTCGGCGAAGTCTTCCAGCAGCTCTGCGCAGTCCTTGAGCCGGCGCTCGCCCTGCGTTGCTGAGGGGGCGCCGAAGAGGTCCTTGGCCCGTAGGTCGCGATACCAGCGTCGGAGCCGGTCGATGTTCTGCTCCTCCTCGTCGAGCTCGGCCAGAGTGAACTTCTCCTTGTCGATCTCGCTGCGCAGCTCGGTCTCGGCCTTGTCGCACTCCGAGCAGAACTCGACCCACTCGGCCTCACGCTCGGCCGTGTACAACGCTTCCACCGCGGCCAAGGTCTCATCCGAAGCAGCGACCTCGAAGCACAGCGCCTGCCCGCCCGAGCGTTTGACGAGCGCCATCGACCGCTCCAGCCCTTCGTCGAAGCGGTCACCGGTCGGGATGGCCCAGGTCGCCGACTGCAGCGCCACGGCGCCCACCCGACGCAGCTCGCGCCATACCGCCACCCGATGGCGGGACTGATCGCCCGAGAGCCGATAGGTGAGGATACGCCATCCCATGTAACGAATGCTACATTTCTGTGTGCTGGTTGGTGCTACGGTCGAGGCACTGTTCGTTCACGTTCCGGACACCAGCCCGTCACCCGAAGAGGCCCGTGGAACCTTTCGCCGCTGCTCAGACGTCAGCTCCTCCGATCCCACCGGCTGCCGTCACCGGAGTGCGGGTGCTGCCCCCCAAGGGCCTCAACGACTCGCTCTACCTCGACCTCAACGATTTCTCCCGCCACACGGCGTGGGCGCACGGATTCATGCACGACTACGCCCTCTGGCTCGGGCCCGTGCTGCTCGCCGCCCTCTTCGGCGCCACCTACGCGGTGGCGTGGTGGCGAAAGGCGCCACGGGCCGCCGGGGTGCTCCTCTTGGGCGGCATCGCCACGATCGTCGCTCTCGGTCTCAACCAGCTGGTTGGTCACGCCGCCAAGGAGCTGCGACCCTACATCGCCCATCCCAACGCCCTGATCTTGGTGGCCAAGGCCAACGACTACTCGTTTCCCTCCGATCACTCGGTCATCGCCGGCGGCCTCACCATATCGATCCTGCTGGTGCTCGGTAGTGGGGCGTGGCGGCCATGGCGGCACGCTCGAGGGGGAATGCTCCCCACAGCTACGGGACGCATGAGCGCACCGGGGGTGGTCCGGATCCTCGCGGCCGCCGCCGTCGCGCTGGGTTTGTTCCTGTGCTTCGCACGCGTCTACGTCGGTGCCCACTACCCAGGTGACGTCGTGGGCGGCTACCTGCTGGCCGTTGTGACCGTGCTCACCATCTCGCTCCTTCGCCCTTTCGCCTATTGGGCGGTCGACCTTGTGGAGCCGACGATCTTGGGTGGCCTCCTGCGCCGCCCGGGTGCTGCACCGGCCGGCGCTCCCACCCGGTAGCGGCCGCTTGACCGTGCGACGCCAGGGCCGCCACGCCTACCTCCAGGTCGTCGACGACCGGCTCGGCCGTACCTGAGTCACCGGCGCATGGAGCCCCGAGCGGGCTTCGAGGAGGAGGAATAGTTGAGGTGTCACCTATGTCGAGTATCGCCGGCGGCCTCGTTCCGGCCACCGGCCGGCCCGCCGATCCGGCGGTGCGACTGCGGGAGTTCATCGACCTGGCCCGACTCGCCGACCAGGCCGGCTTGGACGTGTTCGGCGTCGGCGAGCACCACCGGCCCGATTTCGCCATCTCCTCTCCGGCCGTGGTGCTCGCCGCCGTGGACCGTGCCGCCGGGTGCATCCGGCTGACCAGCACCGTGACCGCGCTGTCCACCGCCGATCCGGTGAAGGTGTTCGAGGATTTCGACACCGTCGACCTCAGCCGCTAGGGCCTACAGTTCGCCGGAGACGACGCGCCCCGCAACCAGCACGGCGACCGGCGGGGAGTCGGCCAGCACCCCGATGTCGGCGCTCGGGTCGCCGTCCACCACGATCAGGTCCGCCAGCTTGCCCACCTCGATGGTTCCGAGGTCATGGCCGCGCCCGACCATCTCGGCTCCGTTACGGGTGGCCCAGCCGATGACCTCGAGGGGGGTTACGCCGGCATGCTCCACGTACAGGCGCATTTCGGCTCCGTACCTCCCGTGGGGGAAACCCACGGCGCCGTAGTCGTCGCCGAGCACGAAGCGCACCCCGGCCGCCTGAGCCTTGGGGATGATGTTGTACATGTGCTCGAGATCGGCTCGGATGGCCTCGGCCGAGAAGCCCAGACCCGAACCGTAGGTTTCGAGGAAGTGCTTGGGGAAGTGCAGCGACGGCACCACGGTCGCCCCTCTCTCCACCAAGGCGGCGATCACTTCGTCGTCCATCTCGTCGCAGTGGTCTACGATATCCATCCCGTACTCGAGAGCCAGCAGGATGGCCTTCTTGTTGACCAGGTGACCGCGAATGAGCGCACCCCGTTGGTGGGCGGCGTCTATAGCGGCAGCCAGTTCGTCGGCGGTCATCTCCATGCGGTCCTTGGGTGCGGTGGTGCCGTGGCCGCCGGTGACGAACAGCTTGATGACCTTGGCGCCGCGTTTGATCTCCTCCCGCACGCCCTGACGAAATGAGTCGGCGCCGTCGCAGATACGTACCGCCCCGGGGGCGGGCATGCCCCAGTGCCACGGGACCGAGTCGTTGCTGTGACCGGTAGTCGACAGCTCCCTCGACGACGGCCAGAGCCGGGGGCCGGGGATCAGCCCGTCGACGATGGCCCGGTGGACCGCCGGCTCGATGTGGTGGGCCCCGCCGGCGCCGACCACACCCGTGTAGCCGAGAGCCAGCGCCGTCTGGAGGTTCTTGGCCGCGATCAGAGCGGTGTAGCCGGGCGGGTACTCGTCACCGTAGGGGGCGTTGGGCCGGGAACCCAGCTCGTGGTAGGTGGCGTGGAAATGGCAGGTCCACAGGCCCGGCATCAGCGTGCGGCCCCCCAGGTCGACGACCCGGTCGGCGCTGATCGCCGCCGCTGCCTGCTCCCCGGTGCGGATCTCGGCGATGCGATCACCATCGACTACGACCGTGGCGCCCGCCACAGCCGGACCGTTGCCGTCGAGCAGCCGGGCGCCGGTGAGAGCGAGACGCGTCATGTCGAGCCTCCGATCGTCGAAAGTCGGGATCATACAGGCCAGCCGACGACCGAGAAGACTCGCTGGTCGGCCAGGTCGCGCCGGAGACGACGGCCCGAGGGGGCGGATCGTCGGAAGTGAACCGCACCTACAATCGCCCTCTATGAGCTACGAGGTCGACTTCGTCAACGTCTCCACCGTGGGCCTGGAGTCGTCACCGGTGGCGGACGCGCTGGCCGGCCTGCGGGCCAACGAAGCTCGCTATTTCAAGAACAAGTACGACGTGGTGTTCACCGTCGAGCCGGCCGCCGCGTGCGAGCAGACCATCGACTGGGTGCATCGCATCCTCTTGGTGGAACGTCAGATCGTGATCGCTTCGCCGCCGCTCGAGGTTGCGGTCATGGAGGTGGAGCAGATCCGCTGGCCCTACGTCTTCTACCAGAGCGGTCTGGCGGTCAACGTCCTCTACCCCCGCGACGACCCGAAGAAGAGGGCGGTCGGCTTCAAGCTGTCGGAGGGGATGGAGATCCCCGCCGAGCTGAGCTCGTTCAAGTTCGCCCGCCAGAGATCCAAGCTGGCCGGGACCATCCGGGGCTCGTACTTCGTCATCAAGGGCGAGTACTGAGCCCGCCGGTCGCCGGCTCTCCGCCGGTCTCCGCCGGTCGCCGGCTCTCCGCCGGTCGCTGTGAGCTCCTGCTCAGATGGAGCGGCCGGTGCGCTCCCAGTAAGGGGCCCGCAGCGGGGCCTTGAGCAGCTTCCCGGCGTCGCTGCGGGGCATCTCGTCGATCACCGCCCAGTCCCTCGGCACCTTGTACCCGGCCAGGCGGCTACGCAGGTAGGCCTCCAGCTCGGCCTCCTGCTGCTCCCCCCACTCCGCTCCGGTGGCCAACTGCACGGTGGCGTGGACCCGCTCCCCGTACTCCTCGTCGGGGATGCCGAACACCGCGGCGTCCACCACCGACGGGTGGGCGGCCAGCACCCCCTCGATCTCGGCCGGGTAGATATTGACCCCGCCGGAGATGATCATGTCGATCCGCCGGTCCGACAAGTACAGGAACCCGTCGGCGTCCAGGTAACCGATGTCACCCAGTGTGAAGTACCCGGCCAGGGAATGGGCCTGGGCCGTCTTCTCCGGTTCGCCCAGGTACTCGAAGTCGGCCCCGCTGATGTTGCGCACGTGGATCACCCCCGGCTGGCCGACCTCGGCCGGGCCGCCGTCGTCGGTGACGATCTGCACGTCCATCGCCGGTAGAGGCCGTCCGACCGAGCCGGGGTGATCCAGCCAGGTCTCGGAGTCGATCAGCGATACGAAGCCGCCTTCGGTGGCGCCGTAGTACTCGGTGATCTTCGGGCCCCACCACTCGATCATCTGGCGTTTGACGTCGGGGCTGCAGGGGGCCGCTCCGTGCAGGACCACCTCGAGGGACCGGCCCGAGAAGGCCGCCTTGGCCGCCTCGGGGAGGCGCAGCAGGCGCACGAACTGGGTCGGCACGAGATGGACGTTGGTCACCTGGTGGCGGTCGATGAGCTCGAGGGTCTCGGCGGGATCGAAGCGCCGTTGCACCACTACTGACGAGCCGCCGATGAGAGGGAAGAAGCTGAGGGCCCACTGGGCCGAGTGGTAGCCCGGCCCGCACAGCAGGGTCCGTCCCTGCGGGGGCACGCCGAGCCCGGTGACCCCGGCCGCTACCTGGGCGTAGAAGGTCGGCGGGAGCCCGGCCGGGAACGCCGAGCTGGTCACGCCCTTGGGTCGTCCGGTGGTACCCGAGGTGTAGAACATCACCCCGCCCATGGTCTGCTCGGATGGCTCGTCGCAAGTGGCGGCGGCCAGAGCATCCTCGTAGGTGCCCCCGAACACGATGAGGGGAACCTCCACGCCGGCGGTACTGGGGAGGTGGTCGGGTTCGACGATGACCAGGCGCGATCCCGAGT
>JAKCDU010000063.1 GCA_021838445.1 Actinomycetes bacterium
GCCGCCGTGGAAGACGCCCTCGCTCCTTTCGGGGTGACCATCCGGGAGCAGTACCTGCCGCCCTACCGAATCCTCGAGATGCTCGGCCGGGTCTGAGCCGGTCGGCCGGTCGGCGGGCGCGGCGGGCGCGGCGGGCGCGGCGGCGCCCCGGGGCCCTCAGCTGGACGTGTCCACGACCGTGCCGGCGGCCAGCAGCTTGGCGACCTCCTCGGGCCCGTAGCCGAGCTCACCCAAGATGCGCCGGCTGTCCTGGCCGGGCCAGAGCGGCGGGCGGCCGATCACCCCGGGCGTGTCGGACAGGTCGAAGTAGGACCCGGCCATGGTCATCCGGCCCAGGACCGGGTGCTCGAAGGAGCTGAGCAACCCCCGAGCTTCGGCGTCGGGGTCGGAGAACAGCCCGACGGCGTAGTCCGGATCGGAGATCTCGCAGCCCACGCCTACGCCGTCGAGCAGCTCGAAGCACTCCCGGGCGGACCGCGACGAGAAGGCCCCGGCGAGCTCGTCGGCCAGTGCCGGGCCGTGGGCCGAACGGGTCTCGGGGGTGGCGAAGCGGGCGTCGCTCAGAAGGTCCGGTCGTCCGACGGCCCGGCACAAGCGGGAGAAGTCCCCAGGCCGGTGCGCGGCCACGCAGACCCAGCCGTCGGAGGCGGCGTAGAGGCGGTAGAGGGGACCCCACCCGTAGAGCTGCGCGTCGGGCCGCGGGCGGGCCCCGGTGGTGGCGCCGTCGGGCGAGACCCACGCCGTCGAGGCATTGAGCAACTGGGCGTAGAGGATGGAGGTGCGGACGAACTGGCCCTCCCCGCTGCGGTCGCGGTCATAGAGCGCCTGGATGATCCCGAGGGCGGACAGGAAGCCGTTGCCCGTGTCGCCGAGCGACGTGCACGACCACACCGGCCGCCCGCCGTCGTCGAGGCCGCCATCGAGCCAGGTGGTACCGGCGAGAGCCGCCCCGGTCTGGTCGTTGCCCGGGCTCTTCTGGCGAGGTCCCTGTTCGTGGCCGAGGGTGTGACAGTAGATGAGGGCGGGGTTGAGCCGTCTCAGCGACTCGTAGTCGACGCCGAGACGCTCGGCGGCCTCGTAGCGCATGTTGTGCTGGACCACGTCAGCACTTTCCACCAGCCGGTGGAGCACGGCCAGGCCCTCGGGGTCCTTCAGGTCGAGGAGGATCGAGTCCTTGTCCCGGTTGCAGGTCATGGCGATGTGGTTGCGGAACCAGGTCTCGTCGTTGGGCGAGTTGACCTTGATCACCCGGGCGCCGAGCTGGGCGAGGACCTGCGTGCCGAACGGCCCGGCCACGGCCAGACCGAGATCGATGACGGTCACCCCCTCGAGCGGGGAGCTCAGGGGCTTCGATGAGACCCCCGGTGCCGGGGACGTCGGTACCGACCGGAGCAGGGCGTCGGCCTCGGATCGCACGGCATCGGTGTGCTGGCCCCGACGGGGCGCAGGCTCGGGGCGGGGGGCCGGGTGGCGGCTCAGCTCGACGACCCTTCCCACCTGTCGTATGGGGCCCACCTCGGGGTCGTCCACCTCGACGACGCAGCCGTCGGCCAGTAGCAGCGGGTCGAGGAGGGCTTCCTCGGGGGAGCGCACAGTCTGGACGGGGACACCCACCTCAGCGGCCAGCTCGGTCCACTGGGCCGAGTTGTAGCCGGCCACCGCTTCTCGCATCTGGTCCTCGAAGGCGTGGAGAACCACCATGTCCTCAGCTTTGCTGCCGATCCTCAAGGCCGCCTGGCGGGGACCGGTCAGGCCGTCGGGGCGCATGCCGTTGGCGGCGGCATCGATGATGAACCCGGGCAGCGGGACCCAGTGGTGGAGCCATCGCCCATCCGCCGCCCGGAAGAACCCTTTGGGCGCCCGGGGGTCGACGACCCAGCTCTGGTAGCCGGAGGAGTCGGGACGGTCCACCTTCTGCCAACCGGCCACCGTGGTGGCCAGGACGCCGTGCAGCAGTGAGGCCTGGACGTGCTGTCCCCGGCCGGTCAGTCCCCGGGCGCGCAGCGCGGCGTTGATGCCCACCACGGCGATGTAGAAAGTTGCCAGGCTGACCCAGGGCACCCCGCTGAACAGTGGCCCCGGGCGGTCCGGTCCCACCCAGCAGCCCTCGGGGATCTCCACCCCCGGCAGCGGGCCGGGCGAGCCGGAGAGCCTGCTGACCGTACTACCGGGGACCCCCCGCACCTCCCACTGGTGGCCGGTGCGGGCGGCGACCAGGGCGTCCACGCCGGGGCGCCCGGCGTCGGGGCTGTCGGCGCCGTAGCCGGTGATGGAGCAGTACACGAGCCCCGGGTTGGCGGCCGCCATGATGTCGTAGCCGATGCCCAGGCGATCCGCCGTCCCGGGGGAGAAGCTCTCGATCAGCACGTCGGCCTCCCGGGCGAGGGCGCCGAAACGCTCGAGATCGGTCCGGTCCTTCAGGTCGAGGACCGCGGACCTCTTGCCGCGGTTCCAGGTCCGGTAGCCGGAGAAATCGCCGAAGGGATCACCGCCCGGCCTTTCGATGCGGGTCACGTCGGCGCCGTGATCGGCGAGCAGCATGGCGGCCAGAGGGCCGCTCACCCCCCACGAGAGGTCCAGGACCTTGGTGGCGCTCAGTATCCCCACGGCGCTTCCCCCTAGCCCTAGGTCGACCCGCCAACGATACCACTTGCTATGGTACGGGCCACCGCAGACGGGGACTGCGGGTGAAGCGAGAGGAGCGCGCGACGTGGCCGACGATGTGGTCTCCAGGCCCGACCCGACCATCACCGAGGACAACGAATTCTTCTGGGAGGCCGCCACCGGGCACCGCCTGGTAGCTCAACGTTGCAGTGACTGCGGGGTCGTGCGCCATCCGCCCCGCCCCATGTGCCCGCACTGCGGATCGTTGGCGACCGAGGTCACCGAGCTCTCCGGCCGGGGCTCGGTCTATAGCTACGCGCTGCTCCACCACCCTCAGAACCCGGCCTTCGAATATCCCGTCCGGGCCGCCCTGGTGGATCTCGAAGAAGGGATTCGCATGGTCACCAACCTGGTGGGGATGGAGACGGCTGAAATCGAGATCGGGATGATGGTGACGGTCACCTTCGTGCCCACCGCAGGCGGCAACGCCGTCCCGGTGTTCGAGGCGGCGCCGAGATGACCTCACCGGGCGCGGCCTTCGCCGGGAAGGCGGCGATCGTCGGGATAGGCGCCACCGAGCTCTCCCGCGCCGCTGGTCGCAGCGAGCTGCGACTGGCGTGTGAGTCCATCACCGCGGCCCTGGCCGATGCCGGTCTCGGTCCTAGCGACGTGGACGGCCTGGTCAGCTACACCATCGACCCGGTGAGCGAGACCGAACTGGTGCGGTCTGTGGGTTTCGCCGAGATCGCCTTCTCGTCGCGGGTCCCCTACGGCGGCGGCGGCTCGATGGGCGTCTTGTTGCACGCGGCCGCGGCCGTGGCGAGCGGTGCCGCCGACGTGGTCGTCGCCTACCGCGCCATCAAAGCGCGATCCGGTCCGGTGCGCTTCGGGGCGGCCCAGATCCGCACCGGCCAGAACGACGTCCATTCGGGGACGACCTCGTCGCAGTGGTGCACGCCGTTCGGGGTGCTGACACCGGCGTCGTGGATGGGTCTCAACGGGACCCGCTACATGCACACCTACGGGGTGACCAGCGAGGACTTCGGCCGCGCCGCGGTGCAGCTGCGCGACTACGCGTCGACCAACCCGGCAGCGTGGGGCTTCGGGCGGCCCATCACCCTGGCCGACCACCAGGCCTCACGCTGGATCGTGGAGCCGTGCATCCGGCTGCTGGACTGCTGTCAGCAGACCGACGGGTCGGTGGCGCTGGTCATCACAGGAACCGACCGGGCCAGGGACCTCCCCAGGCGTCCGGCGGTGATAGCCGCGGCGGCGGGAGCCGGCCTGTTCGAGCAGGAGATCGCCACCGACTTCTACCGCCCGGATCTGGCCGTCATGGACGGATCAGTCGCCCTCGCGGCCCAGCTGTTCGACCGGTTCGGCATCCGCCGGGAGGACATCGACGCGGCGATGATCTACGACGCGTTCACTCCCGTGTTCATGATGCAGATCGAAGGGCTCGGCTTCTGCGGTCCCGGGGAGGCCAAGGACTTCGTCGCCGAGGGCAATCTGGCCCTCAACGGCCAGTTGCCCTGCAACACCAACGGCGGTCTCATCGGCGAGGGCTACATCCACGGGCTGAACCTGGCGGTCGAGGCCACCCGCCAAATCCGGGGTACGGCGGTCAACCAGGTGGAGCGCCCCGAGGCCGTCCTCGTCACCTCCAGCCGCACCGGGGCCGTCCTCACCGCCGGCTGAGCCCGCCACCTCGGTGGATCGGCGCCGCCGGGGTCGCGTGCGGCATCATTCAGTATGGACCTGGCCATGACCCTGCCCACGATGCTCCCCCACAGCCGGGAGGAGTTCCTGGCCTGGTGCCGGCGCGTAGACGAAGGGCCCTGGAGCAGCCTGGCCGTGCCCGAGCGCATCACCTATCCCAGCCATTCTCTCCTCGTCGAGCTGTCGGGCGCGGCCGCGCTCACCGAACGGGTCCGGTTGTGGACCACGCTGATCGTGCTACCCGCCCACGACGAAGTGATGATGGCCAAGGAGATGGCGTCTGTGGATCAGCTGAGCGGCGGCCGGCTGACCGTCGGGGTCGGGGTAGGGGGTCGGGAGGAGGACTACCGGGCCATCAGCGCCGATTTCGGTCGGCGGTGGTCGCGCATGGACGAGCAGGTGGCCCGCATGAGGCGGACCTGGGCGGGGGAGGAGCCTTTCCCCGGGTCGGACCCGGTCGGGCCGTCTCCCCTCCAGCCCGGAGGCCCTCCTTTCGTCGCCGGAGTAGTCGGGCCCAAGGCCATGGCCCGGGCCGCCCGCTGGGCCATGGGGGTCAACGACCCGTCGTCGATCACCGCGGTCAACCCCGAGGCGCTGGCGGCCCAGAGGGCCCGGGTGTTCCAGGCCTGGGCCGAGGCGGGGCGCGACCGCGAACCGCACTTCTCGACCAGTGTCTGGTTCGCTCTCGGGTCGGGAGCCGAGGACCGCCTCTCGGAGTACGTGTACCGCTACATGCGTGTCTACGGGGAAGGCGTGGCCCGCCAGGCCGCCGGCCACGCCGCCATCAACTCGGCCGAGGCGTTGCGCCACGCCGCCGAAGCGGCCGGCCAGGTGGGCTGTGACGAGTTCTTCCTCGTGCCGACCACCACCGACCCGACCGAGCTGGATCGGGCCCGAGAAGCGCTGGGGTTCTAGTCGCCCGGGCCGCCCGGGCCGCCGGGGCCGCAGGCCGCAGCGACCCGACGGCGCGGCGGCCGCGGCCTACCGGTGCTGGCGCAGCGGCGAGGTTCCGGTCGAGGGCTACCCGCCGGAGACGACGCTGAACATCGCCGCTCCTGACGTCACCGCCCGGCCGCCATCTCCCTCGTCGACCATCAGCAGGCGCACGCCGACCTGCCCGTCGGTCCCTCGGAAGGCTTCGGCGTCTACCCGGAAAGGCCCCACCTTGGCACGGGCGAGGAACATCACGTGCCAGGAGCGGACCTGCAGGCGGTCGGTTGCTGCGACCTCGCGGGCGGCGTCCTCTGCGGCGTCCTCTGCGGCGGCTTCGAGGACGACGTGCTGGGGGCCGATATGCAAAGCGGCGTCGGGGGACGCCACCTCGACGGCCAGTTCGGGCAGAGCCCAGTGGCCGTCGGCCCGGCGGGCGGCGCCGAACACCTGCCACAGCGGCGGGAGATCAGGTGAGTCGACGACGTCGATGGGGTTCTCGGGCATGCGTTCGAGCCCCTCGGGCACGGCGCCGATGCTGATGCCCTGCCCCTCGGTCAGGGCGATCACCCGCTCGGGGTGGTCGGCGTCGACGATCAGCGACCGGCTGTAGCCCATCTGGCGTCCCCGCTTGAGGACCGTGGTGAGCACCTTGATGCGCTCCACGCCGTGGCCGGCGTCGACGATCTGGGCGCTGTGGATGACCGGGTTGGGTACCGCCTCGAGATCACTCATACCTCCCCCTTCGGGCGCGCATATGGCGAGGGGGGCGACCAGCAGCCCGCCGGTCGAGTTGCGGAAATCGTGCCTGACGGCCACGGTGTCGTCGGCGTCGACGCCGAGATCCATCGACGACCAGCGGCGACCGACGTAGCGGTAGCTGAGCAGACCCCCCCATCGCCGTCGCAGCTCGGCGGCGTAGGCCTCCCTGTCCTCGCGCAGTTCGCGGATATCCCTCAGGCCGGCGTCGGACACGGTTCCCCCCTCGGATCAGCTCACCCTGGGTGATCGACTGCGACAATCAGAGCCGCAAGGCGACTATAGGTCCCTCCGGCAGGCCGCTTCCGGGGTTCAGCGCCGGGACCCGCCCCCGAAGAGCGCGGCCCGGGCCCGCTGGAACCCGAGCAGCGCGGCGCGGGCGGCGTTGGCGCCGGGGGCACCGTGGACCCCCCCGCCCGGGTGGGCCGACGAGGAGGCCAGGTAGAGCCCGGCGATAGGTGTCTCGGGCCGTCCCGTGCCGGGCACGGGACGGAAGACCAGCTGCTGGTGGAATTGGGCGGTTCCCCCGCCGATGGCGCCGCCGTGGAGGTTGGCATCCGCGCCCTGCAGGTCTCCCGGTCCGGCCACGTGGCGGCCGACGATGGTGGAGCGGAATCCAGGGGCGAGCCGCTCGACCCGCTCCTCGATCCGTTCGGCGAAGGCTTCCAGCCAGGCCCCCTCCGGCGACGTGGGGTCTACGGCGATGCGCCCGGGGGCATCGCCGCGGATGGTGCGGGGCACGTGGGTGTAGGCCCACGCGGTCTCCGTTCCCGTCGGGGAGCGGCTCGGGTCGGCCCGCGAGTGCTGGCCGAAGAGCAGGAACGGCCGGGACGGCAGCTGACCCATGGCCAGGTGGGCGGCGAACTCGGTGAGGTTGTCGAAGTCGTCGGCGATATGGACCGTCCCAGCCTCGGCGGCGGCCGGCGCGCTCCAGGGCAGGGGACGGCTGAGCGCCCAGTCGATCTTCACTGTGGCCGTGTCCCACTGGAACCGGTCCAGGTCGGCGAGCAGCCCCGCCGGCAGGAGCCCGGGCTCGACGAGGTCGAGATAGAGGGAGGGCGCCGACACGTCGGCTAGGACGGCCCGCCGGGCCGGGGTCGGGTCGCCTCCGGTGGTTTCGACGCCCACGGCGCGGCCGCCCTCGACGACGACCCGGGTGACCCGACGGCCGCATTCCACCTTGCCGCCTTTGGCTTCGAGCCGGGCCACCAGGGCCCGGGTGAGAGACCCTGCTCCTCCCTCCGGCACGGGAAACCCGTGGCGTTGGCCCAGGCACGACAGCATCCACCCGTAAAGCCCGCTGCCTGCCCCCTCGGGGCAGAGGTCGGCGTGCAGCGCCGAACCGCCGAGCAGAATCCGGGCGCCCTCCCCACCGAACATCTCCTCGGCCATGCGCCGGACCGGCAGAACGGTGTGGCGCAGCAGACGGAGGGTGCCGGTGGCCTTCAACCGCCGGGCGACGGTCAACCCGTGGCGGATGGGGGGGAAGGGGCCGAGCAGGGAGCCGAGCAGTGGTTCGCTGATACGGTCCCACTGCTGCATCATGGCCACCCAGGCCGGCCCGTCGGCGGGGCTGAACGAGGCGGCCGTCGCAGCCGTGACCGCCTCGTCCCTGGCGATGGTGGCGCAGCGCCCGTCCTGGAAGGGATGGGCCAGCACGAGAGGAGCGTGGCGCCATTTCAGCCCGTAGTCGGTGAGTTGAAGCCCGGTGAGGGCCGGCGAGGCCACGGCCAGGGGGTAGAAGGCGCTGAACCGGTCGTGGACGAAGCCCGGCCGGGTGATCTCGCCGCTTCGGACGGCCCCGCCTGGCTCGGGTTCGGCTTCGAGGACCACCACCGACCAGCCGTGGTCGGCCAGGTGGTTGGCGGCGACCAGACCGTTGGGCCCGGCGCCGACCACGACCGCGTCAGGCACGGGCGGATTCTGCCGCAGATCGGCGTTGAGTCGCCAAGCGGGGAGCCGGCATCGCGGACTGTCCGAGGCCGCAGCGCTGCTCGTCTACCGGTACGTCGAGCAACTCCGTGACTGGCTGCTCAGCAGCCTGATCGCTTCAGCTGGTGGCCCGCTGACCCTCCTCAGGCCCCGGAGCCGTAGAAGTGGGCGTCGCCGAAGGAGAAGATGCCGCCGTCGGAGGCGACGAGCCAGTAGCCGCGTCCGTCGGGGGTGGGGGCCATGCCGACGACGGGTTGGTTGAGGGGTGTGGCGCCGGTGGAGCCGTAGAAGTGGGCGTCGCCGAAGGAGAAGATGCCGCCGTCGGAGGCGACGAGCCAGTAGCCGCGTCCGTCGGGGGTGGGGGCCATGCCGACGACGGGTTGGGCCAGGCGGATGCCGCCGGTGGAGCCGTGGAAGGCGGCGTCGCCGAAGGAGAAGATGCCGCCGTCGGAGGCGACGAGCCAGTAGCCACCGCCGTCAGCGGTCGAGCCGATGCCGACCACCGGCCGGTCGAGGGCAACTCCGGACAGTGATCCCTCATCGGGCACATTGAACGATTGGACTCCGCCGGTCGAACCGGCCAGGCGATATCCCTCGGACGCAGCCCCGGGAGGGGAGGCGGCGATCCCGACCGTCGTCGGGCAGACGTTGAGGCCTTTGAGGGCCAGGATGCGGTCGACGTGGGTGTCGAGCACCGAAGTGGACAGCGAACCGGACTGGACCGCCGATGCCAGGCTCTGTTCCACCGCGGCCTGATCGGCGGCATCGACAATCACCATGTCCGCCCCCGATTCTACGGCCTGAGCGGCGGCCGTGGCCTCGGTGTAGCCCGCCGCCGAGATGGCGCCGGCGCCGAGCGCGTCGGTGATGGCGACGCCGCTGAAGCCGAGTTGACCTCTGAGCAGGCTGTAGGTGGCCGGTGAGAGACTGGCCGGCGCCCCCCCGGTCAGGTCCGGAACCGAGGGGTGACCGACCATCACCACCGGGGCGCCGGCCGCAACCGCGCTCTCGAAGGGAATCAGGTCGGCGCCCTGCAACTGCGAGAGCGACGGGTCGACCGCCGGGCCTTGGTCGGTGTTGGCGCTGGCGTGCCCCAGGCCGGGGAAATGCTTGACCACCGGGATCACCCCGCCGTCGCGCAAGCCGGCCATGAACGCGTCGGTGTAGGTGGCTGCCGTCTGGGGGTCGGCGCTGAACGACCGGTCTCCCTCGTCGGCTATGGGGTTGCCGGCCGGCGACGTGTCAGCCACCGGGGCCAGGTCCATGTCCACCCCGAGGGCCTTCATGGCCCGGGCGTGAGCGGCGATGGCGGTCTCGGTCTGGGCGGGAGACCATTGGGAGGCCATCTGTCGGGGAGTGGGCAGGCTCCCGATCACCTGCGAGAGACGGGCCACGTAGCCGCCCTCCTCGTCGGTGGACACCAACAGCGGGAGCCGGCCGGAACCAGCCGCCTCAGCTTGCAGCCCAGCCAGAGAGGATTGGATCGCCGGTCCCGACCCATACGGAGGCTGACCCATCAGGACCAGGCCGCCGACCCCCGCCGCCGCGGCGGGGCCCGCGGCCGCCAGGTCCGAGTAGTCGGCGGTCACGAGCAGCAGCTGATCGACCTTCTGCGTCAGCGACCAGGTAGCGACCGGATCGGCGCAGGCCGCCGCGGTGGCGGCCAGCACCGGGCCAGTCGATCCTCCCGACAGGGCCGGAGTCGCAGTCGCCGCGCCGGTTCCGCTGGTTCTGGGCCCTCTGGCGGGCCCGGCGATGGTGATGGCGCCCAATCCGGCGGCGACGATGACCGCCGCGCCGGCGGCGCGACGAACCGACCGTGGGCTCCCGGCGGGGCCGTTCCGGACGTGAGGCGCGCCATCTGGGTCGGGCCGCTCGTCGGACCGGCCGCTTCGGAGGATCACTCCGGCTCGCCCGGGCGGTCGTCGACGCCCGGCTTGGAAGTTCCGACCACTTCCGAGATGGTACAGGTGCTGTCCGGCATGACGCTCCTCAGGCCGCGCGACGCAGCAGGACCTTGCTCGAGCCATCCTCGCGCCGATCGAACTTCTCGTAGGGGAGTCCCGTGGCGTGGTGTAGCTCGGGCGTCTGGAGGAACGACGGTCACGTGCGCCATCCCGGCGGTGAGTGCATCAATGTCGTCTGGATGGCCTGTCATGGACGCACCCGCACGCCCAATCGTGTAGCTGTGACGGCAACGACTGCATCGACGGTGTCGTCTCGCCCGGTGGGAGTCCCGCCGATGCTGACGGGCATCGCCGGAATCTGTCTGATCGAGCGGGGCCTCGATCTGATCGGCCGCCACGGTCCCCGCCCGGCGTGAGGTGGGGCTGCCGCCGCCCCACCTCACCACCGTGGACTCCTCGACCCTCGAATAGGCGGCGCTGGGCGCGCCGGTGAACTCTGCCCAGGTGAGGGCCGAGGAGCCGATCAACCCTCCGAGAGACCCCCGTCGTCTCCGCCCGAGCGGCCACCCACGAAGATCATGCCGACCGGGTTGACAGCGGTGCTGACATTGGAAACCTGACCGGTCCACAGGTTCAGCTGGCCGAGGTAGTTGGCCGGCCAGGCGGGAGGCGCCGGGCACGTGGAGGGCGCGTTGTTATTGTCACACGGAGTCACCGCGACGAAGGCCTGCCCGGGCTGGAACGGGCCGGTCACCCGGTCCACCCGGTTGGCCGTCGGGTCGGTCACGTAGAGCGTGCCGTTGCGCGAAGTGGCGAACGCCGTGTTGTCCACCGACTGGCTCAGCTGCAGGACGCTGAGACCGGCGCCCCCCACCGGGTCCCGGGTGTACACCTGCTGGGCGTCACCCTGACTGTCGAGCAGGAAGCTACCCCCGAAGCGGGGCACCGAGCTGGGGACCACCATGCTCGAGTCGGGATCGGTGAGGGCCAGCGTCGAGGGCGCCCCCTTGTCCGCGGGGATGGCCGGGGCGGTATCGGAGAAGCCGTTGGTGAGCACCGCGGTGCCGCTCGCCGGAGCCCCGCCGCTCGGGCAGTTGGTGGGGTGGACGCCCGGCTCGAGAGTAGCGGCGTAGACGGCCGGGACGTTGGCCGGGGAGGGACTGGGTGCGGAGGCGGTGATGATCAACCGGCCCTGGTAGTAAGCGACACTGTCGGTGCCGGCTCCGTGGGGAAGCGGGTTCAGGTTGTAGCAGTAGTGGGTGAAGCCGCCGTCCGGCGAGCTCGGATCGATGGTGTAGAGGCTCGAGTTGCCGTCCTCGTCCACGGTGGCGACGAGCGAATGGATGGCGGGGTCGACGCCCAGACCATCGACTTTGGAGGTCAGGTCCCACTGCCGGACCAGATGTCCAGTCGATGTCAGTTCCACCACGGAGCTCTCGTTGTTGCCGTTGGACGCCGGGCCGCCGGTGGCGGTGACGCCGTTCTGGAACGCCACGAAGAGGTGGCTGTCGAACCAGACGAGGTCGTCGGGCTTGGTCAGCGGATAGCCCTGATCGGTCTTCAGCCCGGTCGGGCTGAATACGGGTGTCACCTGGTAGGTGGCGGCGGGCGAGGTCGAGGGCGGAGCCTTCGGAGAAGCGGTGGCGGGGCTGATCACCCCGAACTGCATGACGGCGAATCCCGCCGCCAGGCCTCCCGCTCCAAACTTGACAGCCGAGGTGCGTGTGATGCGAACCGGCACGGGTACTCCCTTCCTTCGCCGTTCCCGGCGATCGCTGTGGATGCCCGGAGGTCTACCGTCGGGAGTTGAACGGTTGATGGCGAGGTCGTGTATCCCGCCTGAACCTTGCATGAACACCCGGCGCCTCCGGTCCGACCCAGCCGGCCGGCCGGCCGCAGGCTCGGGGGGCGGCGGGCTCGGCGGGGTCGGACCTCGGTGGGGATCAGCCCTGCAGCTGGCCGAGTACGGCGGTGAGGGATCGCACCGCGCCGTCCGGGGACTTCACCACCAGGCTGACGTCCTGGCCCGGGGCCAGCCCGGCCAGGACCTTCTGCAGGTCGGCGAGGGATGTCACCTTCGTGCCGGCCAGGATGGTGATCAGATCCCCCTCTCGAACTCCGGCGCGCTCAGCGCTGCCGCCCGGAGTCAAGCCGACGACCACCGCCCCCAGGGGCTGACCGGTAGAGGCCAAGGCGTCGACGGCGGAGATGTCGAGGGCCGCCCGGTCGCTGTGGGTGACGCGGCCGGACTCGATCAGCTGCGGGACTATCAGCTCGACGGTGTTGGACGGCACGGCGAACCCGATGCCTGCGGCAGCTCCGCCCACCTGCTGGTCGGCTGCTGCCAGAGTCGGGATGCCTATGACGTGACCGGCCAGGTCCACCAGGGCGCCACCACTGTTGCCCGGATTGATGGGGGCGCTGGTCTGGATGGTGGAAGGTAGCACCACTCCGTTGCCCTCGCTGACCGGCCGCCCATTATAAGACACGATGCCGTCGGTGACCGAACTGGACAATCCGAGCGGGTTGCCTACGGCGAAGACTATCTCGCCCACCTTCACCGAGCTCGAGTCGGCGAAGGTGGCGGGGGAGAGGTTGGCTGCTCCGGTGAGCTTTATGACCGCCAGGTCGTCGGGAGCGTAGACCCCGACCAGGGCCGCGGTGACCTGCTGACCGTCGAGTAGCTGAACCGTGAAGTCGGTCGCCGTACCCACCACGTGGGCATTGGTGACCACGTCACCGGCCCGGTCGAAGATGATGCCCGAGCCCAGGCCGCCCCCCGTCGATATCTGGACCACCTGAGGACGAACCTCGGCGACGACCGCGATGAACGCGGCCTGGAGGGTGGAGGCCAGTGCAGCCGCGTCGCCCGGGCCGACACTGGTCGGAGCGGATGTCGAGGTGCGGGCCGGGCCCGAACTGGTGCTGGACGGAGGCGCCGTGCCCCCGCCGCCGGTGTGGCAGCCGGTCAGGCCAGTACCCGAGAGCACGGCTACGGCTGTGGCTCGTGCTACCCACGAGCCGATCCGGCGATTGGTCACTCTCCCAGGATGGGCCGGCCTGCGTCCCGCCGACCAGGGCCGAAGGTAAGCGGCCTCACGCGCCCCGGGGACACATCCCACGGTCGGGGTGGGAACCGTCGGTGGGGACCGGGTGGGTCCTCAGCGACGGGTGGTTCAAACGGCCAGGTCGCGACGGTCGAAGAAGTAGACGGATCCGATCAGCAGCGCGGCGGTCAACAGGGGCAGCACCAGTAGGTGCACGCCGACGAAGCCGTGGGTGAGGGGGTCGGTGCCCAGGGCGTGGTACCACGGCGACAGCGGCCGGACGGGCTTCAGCCAGCCCACCAGGCCGGCGAGTGAACTGATCAGATAGGCGGCTACGGCCAAGCCAGTGGTAGCTCCTCGCGCCAGCCCTCTGTGCCCGGTGGTCGCTCCGACGGCCAGGGCGACGGTTCCGTACAGCAGGCCCAGCAAGACGACCGACACGACGGCGGCCGCTGCGCCCTCCACGCTGATACCGAGACCGAAGATGGGGCTGGCGAAGGCCAGGCCGGCGGCGAGTGCGGCGCCGGCCATGGTCGAGCCGGCGGCCAGCGCCGCCCACTTCTCGATCAGCAAGCGTCGGCGGGAGATCGGATTGGCCAGCAGGATGTCCATGGTGCCCCGCTCCTCCTCGCCGCTGATGAGGTCGCCGCCCCACAGCACCGCGAAGACGATCACCAATAGGGGGGCCATCAACGAAAAAATTTCGGCGTTCATGTACCCGGGGCCGGTGGTTAGGTCTGTGATGCCGAATAGGGAGCGGAGGGCCTTCGGATAATTGTCGTAGAGCTTCACGATCTGTTGGTTGCCCCTGATGGTGGGGAAGACAGCAGCGACCATCACGACCAAGGTGAACAGGCTGGACGACCACGCCAGCACCGACCGACGATGCTCGTGGAGTGCCCGATGGAGCACCGAGCGCAGGACGACCGGACGCCTAAGCGACGACACGGGTCCCGGTCTCATCACCGGGGGAGCCCCGGTTGTTCGACATGAAGGTGAAGAAGATGTCCTCGAGGTCCGGCTCACGGATGGTCAGATCCTCGACCTCGGCGCCGGAGAGGACGGCCAGCAGCGGGTGCAGAGGCCCCGTGACGACCAGCCGGACCTCGCTGGCGGCTGATGGCCGTCGGGCCACGCCGTCGAGGGTCGTGAGGGCCTCGGGGACGACACCCCCGCCGAAGCGAACGTCGACGTAGTGGACGGCCCGGCGTCTCAGCGCCGCTACCTCCTCGACGGCGACCATCACACCGTCGCGGATGATCCCGACCTGATCGGCGACCTCGCCGACCTCGGACAGCACGTGGGATGAAAGGAACACCGTCCGGCCGTCTCGGGCGACGTCACGGACCAACTGGTGGACCTCGGCCTGCACCAGGGGGTCGAGTCCCGAGGTCGGCTCGTCGAGTATCACCAGCTCCGGGCGGCCCATCAAGGCCTGGACCAGCCCCACCTTCTGGCGGTTGCCTTTCGAGAGGGTACGGATCGGTCGGTCGACCTGCAGGTCGAAGCGGGCCGTCAACTCCTCTATGGACGACCAGGGTGGCCCCCGTCGCAGATGGGCGAAGTGGGTGAGCAGCTCCCGGGCCGTCAGATTCTCGTACAGGGAGAGATCGCCGGGTAGGTACCCGATCCGCCGCCGAATC
Source organism: Actinomycetes bacterium (assembly GCA_021838445.1). Taxonomy (GTDB): domain Bacteria; phylum Actinomycetota; class Acidimicrobiia; order Acidimicrobiales; family Palsa-688; genus JAKCDU01. Next base: position 14,542 of record JAKCDU010000063.1, read on the forward strand.
TCTACACTGTGCGACCGTAGATCCTGACCGAACAGGCGGACGGCGCCGGAGTCGGGCCGAATCAGGTCCAGGAGAATCCGGATCGTGGTGGTCTTCCCGGCGCCATTGGGGCCGAGGAAGGCGAAGACCCGGCCGCTTGGTACCTCCAGGTCCACGTGCTCCACCCCCCTGGCGCCCCGGTAGCGCTTGGTCACGTCCTGCAGATCGATGGGTAACGGCACCGATGCGATCATGGGCCCAGATGACTTCCCCCGGACAGGGCCCTATGTCACCCCGGAGTCGACTGACCAGCCGTGGGGAGCGAACGGAGAAGCGGCTTCAAAGCCATCGTGCGTCGCCCCGTGACCGATGTCGTGGCGTGGTGGACCAGTGAGGACCGCGTCTCGGAGCAACTCGATTTCTTTGGTCAAAGCGAGTCGGTGCACCTCGAACGGTCACAGTGCCGCCACGACGTCGGTCTTGGGGAAGTCGTCGCCAACGTACAGCAGGTCATCGCGGGTCGACTTGGCCAAGGCGTAGGAGAAGAGGTCGCCGAAGTTGAGGCCGGCTGGGTGGCGCCCCTTCCCGTAGCGTCGCCAGGCTGTCCGGGCGATCGCCACTTGCTCAGTGTCGACGGCCACGGTTTGCACGCCAGCCCGGTGCAGGAACAGGTCGAGCTCCCTGGCGGCCATCTCGCCGTGCCGGGCCTCGAGGACGATCGAAGCTTCCACCAAGGACGCCGAAGACAGCAGCCGCCGGCCGTTCCCGGCGAGGACGGTCACCAGCTCGGCGGCGTATGGCTCGCCGGTCAGGATGGCGACCAGCGCCGAGGTGTCGATGACGGTCAAGCGGGAACGCCGTGGGCGTCGTAGCCGAGGATCTCCTCGGCCGGGTGGTCGTCGAGTACCGGGAGGGCGGCGCAGCGCTCGGCGATGGCCAGGAGATCGGTGACCAGGTCCCGGGTGCCGGCCACCCCCCGGACGCGCTCCAGTCGCTCGCGTACTGCGGTGGTCACGGCGGTGGTGATGCTCTCGCCGGTGACGGCCGACAGCTCCCGGGCCAGGCGATCGGCTTCGGGATCCTTGATGCTGATAGTCACAGGTGGATTCTACCTCCACAGGTGGATTCAACCTCGAGTAGTGGGTCGAGTGGCGTGGCACCGGACTTGCGAGCCCTTGGTCGGCGCGGGCAGCCGCCACGAGGCCAGGTCTGCCCCGGTCAGGCCCAGGCCCCTCGCTATCCCGACAGAGCCCCTGATCTGCCCTTTGCGAGTGCGCCCCCTGGGATTCGAACCCAGAACCTGCGGATCATCTAATGCCACACGTGTGGAGCAGAAAGTGAGGAAGCCGGCAGGTGGTGGGTGCCGGGTCGGGTGGTGGGGTGGCGCAACGAGGGGCTGACCTGGGCTGATGGGTGAGGGTTGGGTCGGTGTGGGGAAGGCCGGGAGGGTGCTGGACGGGGCGGGGGGAACATAATCGTAACGTTACGTTCGTGTAGGCTGGGCTGGTTGATGGCCCGGGAGCGTCTGTGTGCCACCAACGCGGAGCGCCAAGCCGCCTACCGGGCCCGCCTCGCTCGACGCCAACAGGCCGCCGCTGACGGCCACCTGGTCGCCCGGGTCGCCGAGCTGGAGCAGCAGCTCGCTTCGGCCCGCCAGCAGGCCGACACAGCCCTACAGCGGGCCGCTGCGGCCGAAGGGCAGGTGGGTGCCCTCAAACTGACCGTGGCCGCCCTGCAGCACCGCCTCGAGCGCCCCGACCCAACCATCGAAGGAAAGCCAGCAGCGGGTCCCAACCGGGCCGCCCGGCGAGCCGCCCAGAACCACGGCCGCCGCAGTCGCCGATGAGCAGCCGCTGGCAGCTGAAGAAACAAACCCGCCGGCCGGCTGTCACCGCCGGGGCCTACCCTGGATGATCATGTCCGCGCTGCACCTGCCCGACGAGCTGGTCGACCGTCTCACCGCCGAAGCGTCCCGGCGCGGTGTGACCGTCGACGAGCTGGTCGCCGAGACCCTCGCCGACCGCTTCCCAGCCCGCGCTCATCCTGATGACCGCGACGCGCTAGAAGCGTTCATCGGTTGCGGCTCGTCGGGACGGCGCGAACCTTTCGACATTCACCAGGCCCGAACCGAGCTGGCCCGCTCCAAGACCGCCGAGACCATCTGAGCGCCGGGCGTGACCGTCGCGCTCGACACCGGGGTGGCCCTCGCCGCGGCGGACCGGGACGAACCCCGCCACCGCGACTGCGTCGAGCTGCTGCTCGGCCATCGCAGCCAGCTGGTCATGGCCGCCCCGGCCGTGGCCGAGACCGCCTGGATGATCGAGTCCCGCCTCGGTCCCGCCGCCGAAACCCGCTTCCTGGCTCTGGTCACCGAAGGCCACCTCCAAGTCGAAGACCTCACCCTTGACGACTACCGCCGCTGCGTGGAACTGATCGACACCTACGCCGACATGGGCTTGGGCCTGGTCGACGCCAGTGTCATCACCATCGCCGAACGCCTCGGGATCGCCACCATCGCTACCCTCAACCACCGGGACTTCACCATCGTGCGCCCCCGTCACACCGAAGCGTTCGAACTGATCCCCTGACCGGCTGCCAGCGCCGGTTGCTGACGCCCTCGCTGCGCTCGGTTGTCCTGGCGCCCCTACGGTCGGGTCCTCGGGTTGCCGCCGGGGAAGTTCGAACAGCGGTGACGGCTGCCAGAACAGGCCAGCCGTCGCCGTCACAGTCACGTCCGGTGCGGCTGTCGAAACCACCGACGAGTCATCACGACGCCAACGGGTCCTGCTCGACTTTGACGGCCCGGGATTTCCGGAGGCGATCGAGAGTTCCTTGGTCCACGGCCACCCGGCGCACGCTCTTGCGGGTCTTGGGACCTTTGATCTCGCTCGGCCCCCAGGCAGCTATCACGGCCTCGTCGAAGCGAACGGTGGAGGTTTCCCAGTCGATGTCGCTCCAACGCAGGGCACACAGCTCTCCTCGTCGGGCGCCGGTAGCAGCGGCCACCCGGAAGAACACGGCCAAGCGGCGGTCGATCTGCTCCGCCGTCGACAGCACGGCGCGGACCTCATGGGCGGCGGGGGAGCGCACCTCTGGCGACTGCTCGGCATAGCTCCACTCCGGCAGCTCGGTGTCGGCCACCGGATTCGGAAGGGCACCGTTGCTCCACTTGCGAGCGAGTCGGCAGGCCCCTATGGAGCATGGCCCTCACCTGACGGACGCTGTCCTTGGAAAGGCCCTGCGCCTTGAGCTCCCGGAAGAACCGCTCGAGGTCCCACGGCGTCAGGTCCGCCAGCCGGCGGCGGTCAATGCCGTTGCGGACCTGGAGGTCCCACATGCCCTGATACCGGCGCTGGGTGGTGGGGGAGAGGTCGCTCCAACCGTTGAGCTTCCACCCCTCGATGGCGTCGTTGATCGTGGTGTTGGGCCCCCAGCGTACGACGCGACCCTCGACCGCCCCGGCTTCCGCCGTGACCTCGGTCAGACGGCCCTGGTATTGCGCTACCAGCTGGTTGAGCTCCGCTTGGGCGTCCCGGCGGGTGCCATACACCGTCTTGGTCTTGTGGAGTGGACGACACGACCGTGCTCATCCCGGTCGAGATACACCCGAAGTTGCCAAGAACCGTTGGGTTTCTGGCGAATGCTGCCGGCCATCCAACACCTGCGCATCCAACACTGGTTGGACCGACTTGTTGGATGTGACGGTTACGCCGATATGGCTTCTGACCAGAGTCTTTACTGGTGCGCCCCCTGGGATTCGAACCCAGAACCTGCGGATTAAGAGTC
>JAKCDU010000019.1:0-27403 GCA_021838445.1 Actinomycetes bacterium
ATCGTCAGCGAACGGAAGGTGACGCATATCAGCAAGGACCACCGGTCGGTAAGCGTTGGCGGCCAACTGAGTGGGGGAAGAGTCGACGCCGACCCAGCGCACCGGTTCATCAAGGAGCGAGGCAAGACGACCTTCTCCACAGCCGACGTCAAGGCCGGGGCCGCGGAGTCGCGGAGCGATCATGTCGTGAACATCTTCCGGAGCCGACCAGGATCGCCATCGCTCCGGATCGGAGTCGTAGTCGGGGGGTAGAGCAGACACGGCAACAGAATGGCATCGTGGCCAGATTGCCACCACAAGCCGACCCGAACTATCTCGAAACGGGATAGTCGGACCGTCGATCCGACTATCCCAGAGGCCGCGTCCCCTATCCGGGATCCTCTGGCGCCCCTGATCGCCCGGACCGAGATCAATCTCTATCGTTCAGTGCGCTACGTGGTCCTCGATTATTCGTGTCACCGCCGCCGAGTCATCCGGGGTGATGCAAGGGCGAACCCGACCGCCGAGGTCGATCTCGATGCCCGTCTCCTTCTTGGGTCTATTGCCGTCGAGGTTGTACCAGTGGACGAAGTCCCCCGAACCCCAGACGCGCCACTTGCCACGCACTGCACTGAGCGGGAACGTTCGAATTGAGTGAATCGCGTGGAAGGGGATCCGCTTGGTGCCCCACAAGGAGTACCACCGGATCGTCAGTCCCTCATCGTCACAAGCGATCCGACCATCGTCGTAGAGCGTTCCCTTGTGCTTCACGATCCGATCGTGGTCCAGCTTGTCATGGCACGGCAAGAGTCCAAAGTCGTGGATGGCACCAAATGCGATCTCTGGCTCGCAAGCTGCTGACCGTCCCCAAAGGTCAGCCGGAAACATCCCCGAACCACAGCCGGCGATCGTCACATACCGCCGGATCCCGGACGTTACTTCTTGGTTGGTTGGTCGAGCGTGAGCCGTTCGATGGGCTGACCGGTGATATCTGCGATGAGTTCGAAGTCCTTGTCGTCGTGGAGGACGGTGAGCTGGGCCAGCTCGGCGGTGGCGGCGATCAGCAGATCCGGGATCGATGCCGCTCGGTGCTGACCGCGTTCGCCAAGCGCGACCTGGACCTCCACGGCGCGGTCTTCGATAGCTGGAGTGAGGTACTCGACGGGCATGCGGGCCAATGGTGGGCGCTCGAAGGCGGCTCGGAGATCCTGGCCGGACCGGGCGGAGAACCCGACTTCGAGTCTGGTGACCGTGGAGACTCGGACCAAGCCGCGCTCGATCCGCCCGGCCCATTCTTCGACTTCAGCGCTGCGGCCGAGGCGAACCAGCGCCGACTTGTCGATAAGCCAACCGGTCACGACCAGGCTTGTCGCATGACGTCACCGTCGGCGAGGTCGGCGAAGGTATCGGCGAAGACAACCAGGTCTTTCACGCTGACGTTGTCGGTGGCCTCGCCGCGCTCGCGGGAAAGGGCCCGGCGGATGTACTCGGTGCGCGACAAGCCGACTCGTCGAGCCTTGGCGTCTATTGCGGCCAAGACGTCATCCGGCAGGTCACGAATCAACACGTCGGGCATGTGTCCTCCTCGCGACAGCCATCGTGATATCGCATGATATCAGGGTCGGGTGGGGAGGGGAAGGGCGTTCCCATGGTCACTCCTCAGGTCTCACATCGATGGTGCGAAGCGTCTCCTATCGCTCGTCGCGACCATCTCTGAACGACACGACAGGATCATCCCTGATCGCCGGTTATACGGCGATGGGTCGTCGACCCATCGCAGGCGCGTTGCGCCCTCTTCAAAGTGTCCCCGAATCGTTGATGGTTGAGTCCCGCGTAGTGGTGTACGAGGCGGGAAGGGATGCTGGGTGTTGTAGTCGTCGGCGGTGCCCCACGGGGCGCCAGGGGCGTCGGTGACCTCGTCGATCTCGTCGGCGAAGAGCAGTCGCCACCGTTTGGTCGGATCGGGGTTGAGTTCCCGTGGTGGTGGTGTCGCCGCCGGTTTGGTAGCCGAGGACCGTGGCTCTGCCGGCTCGCCAGCCGAGGGCGTGGGGGCAGATGAGGCGACTGCGTCCGTGGCAGGCGACGAGGACCGGTCGGCGAGCCCGCAGCGCCTTGTCACGGCGGGCCCAGGCGGTGGGAGGTCGGCAAGCTCATCCGCTTCGGCGAGGACGAGATCAGGACCAGATCGCCGCCAACGGGGGCCTCAGGTGGTCAGGCCTCGCTCAGGGTGACCAGGGCGCGGTGCACGTTCTGAGCGGCGTCGCTCAGATCAATGGCTTCCTTGCTGCCCGATTCGGCAGCCTCCTCCCAAAGGCGGTCGAGTGCCGCTCCCGAGCGGCGCAGGCAGTCGATCAAGGCGAGCTTCGTCATGAAGTCCGCCGCGGGGGTCGAAGATGGCTGTGGCACGACCTATGCCTCCCTTCCGAGCGGAGCGTCCCGGACCCGGGACCCCTCGCCCATGGATGCGACCTTAGGCCTGCACCGACCGCCCCGAAAGAGGGAGAAAGTCTGTTAACACCGTTAGGTGAGTTGCTCAGCCGCAATCTATGGCCGAATGGGCGGTTCAGGCACTTGCGCAGGGCTAACGCACTTGTATTAATATGAACCCACTTGTCAGCAAGGGGTGTACTATGTCGGCCCGCCAAGCACTGATATCTGTGGCGGAGAGGCTCTTCGCCGAACGGGGCATTCCGGCGGTGTCCATGCGGGAGGTCGCCGCCGCCGCCGGCCAGGGCAACACGTCGGCGGTGCGGTACCACTTCGGCTCGCGCAACGGCCTGGTCGATGCCATCTTCACCTACCGGATGGCCCGCATCGACGAGCGCCGGAGGGCCTTCCTCGCCGCCCGGCCCGAGGCCCACGACGATCCCCGCTTCCTCCTCGAGGCGCTGGTGTTCCCCCTGGCCGAGTCCATCGGCCACGAGGACGGCGAGAGCTGGTACGCCCGTTTCCTCGCCCAGGTCGCCTTCCAGCCCGGATTCGACAGCTTCTCGGGCGCCCGCCGGGACGTGACCCGGGGCCTACGGGTCGTCGTCGACGGCCTGCGCCGCCGGGTCGAGGGCCTGGACCCCCCGCTCGGAGATCTGCGCATCACCCGGGTCATGCAGGTGGTGATCCACGGATTGGCCGAGCACGAGGCGTCCATGGCCCGCGGTGCGGCCGCCCTTCCGACGTCGGCGCTGGCCGCCGACCTGGTGGACGGTGCCGCCGCCGTACTGGCCGCACCGGTGTCTTCCCTCACGCTCGCCGAAATGGCCCGCACCCGATTGAAAGGAGCATGAAGAATGAGTACCGACAGCCTGACCACGCCAGCGGTGGAGGTGGTCGCCGAAGCCGATCCGGGCGCCCGCCTGGCGGCCCTGCGCGCCCCGCTCGGCCGATGGGACGTATCGGTGGGTCCCCTGGGCTACCTGGCCGGTGAGCGCCAGCGCCTCGACGGCCTCACCTGGCAGCACTTCGACGTGCGCCGCCTGGGTGCGACCATCGGCGCCGAGATCCTCGGAGTGGATCTGACCGCCCCGCGGCCGGCCCCGGTGGTGGCCGAGTTGCGTCAGGCGCTGCTCGACTACAAGGTCATCTTCTTCCGCGACCAGCCGCTCAGCGCCGCCCAGCACGTGGCGTTCGCGAAGCAGTTCGGCGAGCTGGAGATACATCCGTTCATTCCCTCCAACCCGGACCACCCCGAGTTGGTCCGCTTCGCCAAATCGGCCGACGTGGGCGGCTACGAGAATGGTTGGCACAGCGACGTCAGCTGGCGCGAGACCCCGTCCATGGGGGCCATCCTGCACGCCCTCGAGGTTCCCCCTACCGGTGGCGACACCCTCTTTTCCGACATGTACGCCGCCTACGACAGCCTCGACGAGTCCACCCGCGCCGAGGTCGACGCTCGCGAGGCGGTGCACGACTTCATGCTGGCCTTCTCGGGGCAGGTTCCCGGGGACCGGAGGGAGGCCATGCGGGCCCAGTACCCCCAGGTCGCGCATCCGGTGATCCGGACCCACGAGGAGACCGGTCGCAAGCTGGTGTACGTCAACCGCTTCTTCGTCGATCACATCGTCGGCCTCGAACCGGCGGCCAGCGATGCCCTGATCAACCGGCTGGCCGACACGGCCGATCAGATCGAGCACCAGTGCCGCTGGCAGTGGGAGCCCCACTCGGTGGCTTTCTGGGACAACCGGGCCGTGCAGCACTACGCGTGCAGCGACTACTGGCCGTCAGTGCGGGTCATGGAGCGGGCCAGCGTGGTCGGCGGTCGCCCGGCCTGAGCGCCATCACTGACGTCCCCGCCCCGTCGCCGCCCCGCCGGCGCGGGGTCACCGCCTGGAGCCGGTCGGCTCGACATCTCGGCCCCGGGCGGGTGGGGCGGCCCTGGGCCCGCCCCGCCGCGGCCGTCTCCGCCGTCTGGCTGGCCGGCGCCCTGATCTTCTACCGCTCGGTCTGGTCGAGTGGTTTTGACCGGCTGATGGGTGTCCCCACGGACAACCGTCTGGTTGCCTACCTGTGCGAGCACTGGTTCGGCGTCCTGCACGGTCAGGCGTCCTGGCGCAACCCGGGTTTCTACTTCCCGGTCAAGGGCCTGCTCGGCTGGAGCGACGCCTTCTTCTTGTACCTGCCCGCCTACGTCCCGCTGCGCGAGTTCGGATGCGACCCCGAGGTGGCCCTCCAGGTCACCCTGATCCTGCTCAGCGCGCTGGGCTTCGCAACCTTCTACCGGGTGACCACCACCATGTTCGGCGTCGGAGCCCGGCCGGCCCTCGGCGCGGCGCTGGTCTTCACCTTCGGCAATGACCTGTACCTGCACGTGGACTCGCCGCAGCTGGGCGGCGTCTACCTCCTGCCCGGCCTGGTCCTGCTCGCCGGGCGGGCCTGGCAGAGGCGCCTCACCTCGCCCCGGCGGGCCGGACTGATCGCGGCGGCGGCCGGCGCGCTGTACGGGCTGCTGTTCTTCACGACCTTCTACGTGGCCCTGTTCGCCGGCCTGGCCGCAGCAGTGGCCGCCGGCTGGTCGCTAGTGATCGGCGGGCTCACGAGGCCCCGTCGCCGCCTCCGCGGCGGCGGGCGCCCGCCGGGCCTCCTCGTAGCCGCCTACTCGGTCGGCTTGGCGGTCGGGATCACCCCGTTCTTGGTCACCTACCTGCCGGTCCACGCGTCGCGCGGCGGGGTCGGCGAAGCCGAGGTGCTCACCTTCTCGCCGGCGTGGTGGTCTCTGCTCGACACCGGGTCGGGCAACCTGGTGTGGGGGGCGGTGATCCATCCCCTCCTCCCCCGCGTCCCGCCGGGGGCCTACGAGAGCACCTACGCCGTCACCCCCGTCCTGCTGGCCGCGCTGATCGGCTCGGCCGGGTGGATGGCCCGGCGGTTGTGGGCGGAGCGGCGGTTGTGGGCGGAGCGGGCCGGCCCGCAGGTCCCGCCCCGCCCGGCGGGGATGGTCGTGGCCCTCACCGCCCTGACCCTCATGGTGCTGCCCGTCAAGCTGGGCGGCCGACCGGCCTGGCTGCTGCTCTGGCCCCTCCCGGGCTTCGACGCCATCCGGGCCGTCGACCGCCTCGGGGTCGTCACCGCGTCCCTCGCCGTCCTGGCCGTGACCGCCGCCGGCGACGGCGGTCGGCGCCGGGCCGCACTGGCCGTCCCGTCCGGGCCCCCGGCGCCGAACGCCACTCCCCCGCCCCCGGTGACGAGCGGCCCTCCACGGCGGCATTCCTCCCGGGCCCGTCGGTTCGGTCTCGGTCTGCTCGTCGCCCTGGTCCTGGCCGAGCAGGTGAACACCGCCGCCGTCGCAGGCATCGACGGGCCGGCCGACGCCCGACTCCTCGCCTCGGTGAAACCCCCGCCGCCCGGCTGCCGTTACTTCTACCTGCTGGACACGTCGGCCGTGGACCGGGGCAACTCGGCGTTGCCGCTGTTCGATCTCGGGTCACCCATATCCCAGGTGGACGCCATGCTCATCGCCCAGAAGGTAGGCCTGCCCACCCTCAACGGCTACACCGGCGGATCACCCGCCGGTTGGCACCTCGACCCCATCGGGGGCCCCGGCTACCTCGCCGCCGTGCGCTCCTGGGAGACGGCCGAGCGGACCGGCCCGGGGGCCTGCACCCTGGACCTCACCACCCTGGCCTGGGCCCGGCAGACCGGCTGAGCAATCGGGCCGGCCCCGCCAGGCCGGCCGAGCGACCGCACCGGCCCCGCCCGCCGGGCCGGTGGAGCGACCTCTCTCAGGCCCCGGCGGTCATGGCCGACACCATGGCGAAAGCGAAGCGGTAAGCGCCTGAGGAGTACATCGGGCAGGGGCCGATGCTGCCGATGGCCGCGTCCTTCTCGACCGGGCAGAAGTGGGCGCCGTCGGGGGCCCGGACGATGTTGGTCCCGATCCCGTCCACCACCGGCCCCCCGCAGGGCTCGTCGGCCAGGCAGGGCAGGGTCTGGGTGAATCGGTGGCCGGCGGCCTCGACCGCCGCCCCGGCGTCGCTGTAGGTGACCCGGCTCCCGTAGGAGGCGGCGATGGCCTGGTACTGCCGGTTGAGCCGGTCCCAGCCCGGGTCGGTGGCCTCCTCGGAGCGGCTCACCGGCGCGCCGATCAGCCACACGTGCGCGCCGACAGCCAGGAACAGGCCGACCGCGGTCCGGGTGTCCGCCGCGTACTTGGCCAGGTAGACGGCGGTGGGGGACGCGTCGGGCTTCATGCACGGCGTGAGGGCGTTCCCGCTGAACTGGATCTCCACCGCTCGAGGGCGCAACGTCTGGGCCACCTTGCGCATCTCGTCGGTCCAGTCGCAGATGGCCGACCCCCGAGCCGTGTAGGTGACCGGCGAGGCCCCGCTGGCTGCCACCAGCGCGGTCCAGTACGAGCGGGCCTCCCACGACAGCGAGTCCCCGAAGAGCACCACCGGCGGTCCGGGCGTCGCCGCCGGGCGGGCCGGCGCAGGGTGCCCCCCCGACGAGCACCCGGCCCCGACCAGGACCAGCGCCGCCACCAGGACCAGCGCCACCACCCCCGGGGCCCGCAGCCGCGGCCCGCGCCGCCTCCGCGCCAGGTCCCCCGGGTGCGTTGCGTGCGTCAAGTGCGCGGGCTGGGGCCTCACCCGCCGGCCGCCTGGGTGGGGGTGGCGGCCAGGGTGGGGTGGGAGTAGTGGTAGTGCGCCACGCCGATCACGGCGCCCGCCCCCGCCGTCACCGCCAGAGCCACGAACAAGGGGCGCCATCCCTTCCAGGCCAGCCGCCGACGCCGTGGCCGGCCCTGGTCGGGCAGGACGCCGACGAGCAGCGCCGGCAGCAGGGGCAGCAGGTAGCGGGTGTTCACCGCGTCGATGCGAGGGGCGCGGTACTGGTTCCAGTTGGCGTAGGCGATGGCGAACACCCCGAGGGCCACGACCAGGGCCACCACCGCCGCAGCTACCCGATCGGCGCGCCCCAGGCGCCGCGGCGGCGCTGACGGGGAGGGGGCCACGCAGGCCACGACGAGTCCGACCGCGGCCAGCGCGACCAGGGACCAGGGCATCTGGTAGAGGGCCAGCATCCCGAACAGCTGCTTGGGGAAGGCCGATCCGAAGCTGACGAAGGTCCGCCCCACGGCGGCCAGGAACGACCAGGGGTGGGTCAGCACGTACACCGTCTGCGCCGTGGTGCGGATGCCGTGGAAGGCGTAGCTGTGCGGCGCCACGTACAACCACGCCTTGGGGTTGGCCTGCGACGGGGCGTGGCCCAACTGGTAGGCGCCCCACAGCACGGCCAGGGCGGCGGCCCCCGCCCACACCGCCCAGACGGCCCCGGCCAGGCGCCCCCTGAAGCGCCAGGCCGGCACCGCCAGGGTGGCCAGGAGCAGCACGTAGGGCGGTTTGGCCAGGGCCAGCACGGCGGCCGCCAGAGCGGTCTCCACCAGAACCGGCCGCTTCCGGCCGATGCCCGCACCGAGGCGCAGGGCGTCGGCCACCACCAGGAACGACAGCACCATGGTCATCCCGTCGGCCGAGACCGTGGAGGCCTGGTTCACCGCCGAGGGCAGCAGGCCGACCCCCGCCAGCATCCACTTGTGCACCGGGATGCGGGTCACCGCCAGGCCCAGGATCAGGGCGTAGCTGACCACCCCGGCGAGGCGGGCCAGGTACAGGAGCCCCAACGTGGACACCCGCATCAGCCGACCCACCACGAGGGCCGCCACATACGGGGCGTAGGCCCCTGGACCGTAGGACGCAGCGTTGCCCGTCGAGACGAACACCGCCGGTCCGTGGGGTGCGGCCTGCCCCAGATCGGCCACGAAGGCGGTCCGGTCGGGCGAGGAGTAGGCCAGGGCGGCCAGGCGGGCCTCTTCGGCGGCGAAGCTGGCCGGCAGGTAGGCCCCGAAAGCCGTGCCCTGACGGTGGGTGAGCAGGTCGCCGCGCGATATCTGGTAGGCCCGGGTGAAGTGGTCCCGCTCGTCGGCGCCGGTCTCGGGTGGGGTGAGCACGGCGATGGCCACCCCGATGGCCAGAGCCAGTACCACCGCGACCAGCGCCGGGTTGGCGACAGCTGCGCCGAGCCGGCGCCACCCCGGCGCCGCGGCCCCACCGGGCCCCGACTCGGCGTCGCGGCCGGCCCCCGTGGCGGCGGCCCCACCACACGGGTGGGACGGCCGCCTACCGGCTGTGACCACTGGCGCTCAGGATGACCTCGGGGACCTCGCCGGACGGGCCCGGCCCGCCCGCCGGGGGGCGCCGCGGCACCACCGCGGCCCACACCCTCTCGGCGGACACCGAGGCCAGGATGGCGACCGACACCTCGAAGGGGGTGCGGTAGCGGGTGTCACCGAAGGACAACATGACCGAGACGACCACCGTCAGGCCGACCCCGAGGAGGGGGAAGACCGGCACCTTTCTTCGGCGCAGGATCACCAGCCCTCCCACTGACAGTAGGGACAGTCCCCAGAACGACCACAGCCCCACGAGGGCCCAGTGCAGCGGCCGGGTCTCGATGCTGCTGTCCAACCTGATCTGGCTGAACGGGTGGAACAGGCCGAACGCCCGGCCGATGCGGGCCGCGTTGACGGCCACCAGGCGGTTCTCGTGGGCCCGGATGTACTTCAAGGCGTTGGATTCGAGCTGGGCCGAGGCCACCGACTCGTCGGTGGTGGGAGGACCGAGGTCGGCCACCGCGCAGTCGTGGGACCAGTAGCCCTCGCTGCGACCCGAGTAGAGAGCGGCGCAGTTGGTGGAGGCCAGCGTCGGGCCGAGACCGGTGCTGATGAACACCGGGTCCCGGAAGCGGGACATGTTGTAGCCAACCCAGGGACCGACCACCAACAAGGCGGCGGCGGTGGCCACGCCGAGGGCCACCAACCGGGCCCGCCAGGTCGGCTGGCGGGCGATGAGCGTCATGGGGACGATGACGAATATCCCGAGCAGGGCCAGCTCGTCCCGGCACAGGGCGGCCACCCCCTCGGCCAGCCCCAGCCACCCCGCCCGCCGCCACGACGGCGCCTCCCAGAACCGGTAGGCGGCGAGGAGCACCAGGCCGACGACCAGGGGCGTGACCGTCTCGGACATCCCTATCTCGTCGCTCATCCAGATGTTGGGGTAGACGGCCACGACGAAGGCGGTGATCAGGCCCACCCGCGGGCCCCCGATGCGACGCCCGGCCAGGCCGCACACGGCGATGGCCGCGCTGCCGACCACGCAGGCCCAGAGGCGCTGGGCGAAGTAGCTCTTGAGGCCGACCAGGGACGCCGCCGCCAGGATCACCACGAAGCCGGGCGGGAAGGCCGCGGTGGGGACCGTCTGGTGGGGGTAGAGGACCGGGTTCACCCAGCCCTTCCCAGCGGCCAGCAGGTTGGCCGCGGCGTGGTAGTAGAAGGCGTCTCCGCCGGCGGTGCGGTGGGGCCGCCCGATCACCGTGGCCACCCGGATGACCAGCCCGGCGAGGGTCCACACGGTCAACCAGCGGGCCCAACCCGACGCCGTCCACTGGCGCGACAGGCGGGCAGCGGCGGCGACCATGGCCCGAAACTCTAGGCGTTGGCCACCGGGCGGCCCTGGTCGGAGACCTTCAGTGCTTCGGCGGGGTCTTCTGGCTCACGTCGTCGAGGTAGACCGGGGTGCGGCCCTCCCGCCGGGCCCGGATCATCTCCTCGAAGTTGCCGGTCAGGTTCCTCACGTAGAGCTGGGCGATGCCCTCGTGACGGATGTGGGCCTCGAGGCTCGACGAGTCCAGGCCGGCCCACAGGACCCGCTTGGCGATCTCGACCCCGGTCCGGCTCCAGCCGATGATCCGCTCGGCCATGTCGTAGCAGGTCTCGAGCAACTGCGGCCCCGGTACGGTGGCCGACACCAGGCCGATACGTTCGGCCTCCTCGGCGTCGACGTCGCGACCGGTCAGCATGATCTCGAACGCCCGGGACGACCCGATGGCCCGCGGCAGCAGGTAGCTGAGCCCGAGCTCGGTCGACGACAGACCGTTGTTTATGCCGGCGGCACGGAAGTAGGCGGCGTCGGAGGCTACCCGGATGTCGAAGGCCAGCGACAGGCAGAAGCCGCCGCCGATGGCCGCACCGTTGATGGCCCCGATCACCGGCTGATGCAGTCGGCGGATGGTCAGGATCACGTCGTCGAGCAGTTCCATGGCCCGCATGGAGATGGTCGGCACGGTCAGGCCGTCGATGTGGGGGATGGTCCCCGAGTCGGTCAGGTCGGCGCCCGAGCAGAATCCCCGACCGGCGCCGGTCACGACCACTACCCGCACTTCGTTGTCCCGGTGGATTCGCTCCAGGGCCTCCTTGAAGGGGATCATCACGTCGAAGGCCATGGCGTTCATCCGCTCGGGCCGGTTCAAGGTGACCAGGGCGATGCCCTCGCGGGGCGTGGCGATCTCCAGGAAGCTCATCGGTTGAGCGTCCCGAAGTCGATGGGTACCTGGGCCCCGGTCATGTACCGGCTCTCGTCGGAGACCAGGTAGGCGACCATGTGCGACACGTACTCGGCCGGCATGTCGGTGTAGGGCAGGGTGTTCATGTAGATGGGCGCCAGAGTGTCGGAGTGCTCGAGTATCAGATCGAACAGGGCCGGGTCGCTGATCATGGGCGTCGGGACCGACGCCGGGTGGATGGAGTTGACCCGGATGCGGTGCTCACCGAGCTCGTTGGCGAGGGTCCGGCACAGGCCCGTGACGCCGTGCTTGGCCGCCGTGTAGGCCCCGGTGAAGGGAGTGCCCTTCAAACCCGACACCGAACTGATGAGCACGATCGAGCCGCCTTCGCCCTGCTCGATCATCGGGGGGACCACCGCCTTGATGGTGTGGAACACGCCGGTGAGGTTGACGTCGATGACGTCCCGCCACTGCTCGAGGGTGATCTCCCACATCCGCCCGAAGGAGAAGATGCCGGCGTTGGCCACGACCGCGTCGAGGCGGCCGAAGCGCTCCAACCCCTGCGTCACCGAGCTCCCGACCTCGTCGAAGTCACGGACGTCGGCCTCGAGTGCCAGCATCGAGCGCCCCTGCTTCTCCACCAGGGCGACGGTCTCGGCCAGATCCCCGGGGGTCGAGCCGGGATAGCCCTTGACCAGCTGCCGGCAGATGTCGATGCCGACGATGTCGGCTCCCTCGGCGGCCAGGCGGACTGCGTGCGCACGACCCTGACCACGCGCCGCGCCCGTGATGAACGCGACCTTCCCCTCCAAGCGTCCCATTTCGGGGACGCTACCAGTACGCTCGGGTCATGGAGGGCGCCACCGACGAGGTCACGGCCGCCATCCAGACGCTGTTCCGGCTGGGGGCGAGCCGCCGCATCCACCAGCAGCAGATCGCCGCGGCGGGCGTGTCCCTGTCACCGCAGGCCCTGAGGGTGCTCGAACGGGCGGTGCAGGCCGGCAGCACCACCCCCGGCCAGCTGGCCGACCGCCTCGACCTGGACCCGGCGGTGATCACCCGGCTGCTGCGCCAGCTGGAGGACTCCCGGCTGGTGACGAGGTCGCGCAGCGCCGATGACGGCCGGGTCACCACCGTGCAGGCCACCGCCGAAGGTCACGAGGCCTTCGAACGGGTCCGCGAGGTCATCTGGGACCAGGTCCGCCGGGCCCTGGCCGACTGGCCCGAGGTCGAGGTCACCGAGCTGGCGTCGCTGCTCGGCCGCTTGGTGGCCGACGTGCAGAAGAAGCCCTACCTGCCGCTGCTGGCTGCTAGCGAGGACCATCCTTGAGCACCCCGAGCGGATAGGTCTGCTCGAAGGTGCCCTCGAGGTAGCCGGGGCCCTCGGCGGTGGGCAGGAACCAGCCGGTCGGGCACATGGTGAGGATCTCGACGAAGGTGAAGCCGGCGCCTGCGGCCGACAGCTCCAGCGCCCGCTTCAGGTAGCGCTTGCTCTTGGCGATCGAACCGGCGTTGTTGACCGAGCCGCGCGCCACGTAGGCGCTCCCGGCCAAAGCCGCCACCAGCTCGGCGACGGGGACCGGGTGACCGTGGGTCTCGGCGTCACGACCGTCCAGGCTGGTCTTGGTCCTCTGGCCCACCACCGAGGCGGCGGTCATCTGCCCTCCGGTGTCGCCGAACACCCCGTTGTTCAACATGATGGTGGTGATGCGCTCGGCCCGCGCCGCGGTGTGGAGCACCTCCGCCAGCCCCTCGCTGGCCACGTCCCCGTCGCCTTGGAGGGTGAACACCGCGGCATCGGGATGGACCCGCTTCACGCCGGTGGCGACCGCCGGGGCCCGACCGTGCAGGCACTGCAGGAAGTCGATGTCGGCCAGCTGCACGATGTTGGTGTAGCAGCCGTGCCCGACCACGCCGATGGCGCGCTGTTCGAGGCCCAACTCGGAGATGGCCTCGAGCAGTATCCGCCACGCCACGGGGTGACCGCACCCCGGGCAGAGGTGGTGTTCGCCCGACAGTTGCAGGGGGGCCAGCGCCGACGCCACCTTCTTCTGGGCCACTTCGGTCATCCCATCACCGTCTCGTTCATGGCTGCCCTGACCCTTTCCCTGATCCACGGCACGGTCAGGATCTCACCCTGGCGCATCCCGCTGAAGTCGATGCTGACCCGCCCCAGCGGCCGTACCGGTACCCGGTGGCCGACCGAGAGCCGCACGTCGTCGATCATCTGCCCGGCGTTCACCTCGAACACGAGCACCTGGCGGGCCGAGGCGCAGGCTTCGGCCAGAGCGGTCTCGGGGAACGGCCACAGGCTCACCGGCCGGAAGGCCCCCACCCGCAGGCCGTCGGCACGCAGCTCGGCGACCACCTGGGACACGAAGGGGCCGGCTGACCCGAACGACACGACGACGGTGTCGGCGTCGTCGCAGAGCTCCGACTCCCAGCGCTGCTCGGCCCGGGCCACGTCCTCGAACTTGGCCGCGATGCGCTGCCAGTGCAGGTCCGGTCCCGGCCCCGGGTCGTTGGCCTTGCCCATGGCCCAGGTCCAGATCTGCCGTGACGCCCCGGTGCCGCCCCGGCGGCCGTCGAGCGCCCAGTCCTTGGGGGGCAACGGCCCGTAGTCGCGCCGTTGCATGTCGACGCTCATGTAGGTGTGACCGATCAGGTAGTCGCCGTACATCATGACCGGCGCCCGGTACAGGTCGGCCAGGTGGAACAGCAGCTGGGTGTGCTCGACGGCCTCGTTGACGTCTTTCGGGGCCAGGCAGATCGTCCGGTAGTCGCCCCACCCGCCCCCGCGGGTGGCCTGGAAGTAGTCCTGCTGGCCCCGCGCCATGTTGAACACCACGAACGGCACCTCGTTGAGGGCCGCCTCGGCGATGGCCTCCTGCATCAGGGCGATGCCCTGCCCGCAGCTGCCCGTCGCCGCCCGGGCCCCCGCCGCTCCCGCCCCGAGGGCCATGTTGACCGCCTCTATCTCGGTCTCGGCGTTCATGCACACCCCACCCGCCCCGGGCATCAGTCGGGCCATGGCTTCGAGCAGGTCGGTGAAGGGCAGCATCGGGTACCCGGCGAAGAACCGGCATCCCGCCTCAATGGCCGAGCGGGCCACGGCGTCGCTCCCCTGCAGCAGCTGGGCCGGCATCTAGACCTCCATCGCCTGGTCGAAGCGGAACACCTCGAAGCAGTAGTCCGGGCACACGTCACGGCAGGCCCGGCAGGCGGTGCAGCCGGGCTCGAGCAGCGGGAAACGGTAGCCCTGGTGGTTGGTCTCCTCGGACATGACCAGGACGCCCGGGCGGCAGGCGGCGATGCACAGCTCGCAGCCCTTGCAGCGCTCGGTGTCGATCTCGACGGTGCCCCGGGTGAGGGTCACCTCGGCGCTCCCACCGGGTCGAGACCGGCTCCGACCTCGGCCCCGGCCCGCAGGGCCGCCTCGTTGACCGCCAGGTGCTGGGTGCGGTACGGCGGCACCAGCTGCCGCATGGCCTCGACCAGCGAATCGGTTTCGGCCAGCCCGGTGAGCGCGGCGAAAGCCCCGAGCAGCACGAACCCGGCGGCCATCGCCGATCCCACCTCGACCGCGACCTCACCGGCGGCGACGGGCACGATCCGCACGCCCGGGGCGGTGATCTCCTCGTTGGCCACCGACGAGTTGACCACCGCGATGCCTCCCGCCCGGAGCCGCTCGGCCACGCCGGGCCAGTAGCGGTGGTGCATGACATAGGCCGACCAGGTCGACTCGAGGATGGGCACGGGGCGCAGCTGGCCGTCGGAAACCACCACCGACGCCTCGGTCTGGCCGCCGCGCATCTCCCCGCCGTAGTGGGAGCTCATCATCACCTGCCGGCCCTCAGCCGTGGCCGCCATGGCCAACGTCTTGGCCGCCAGCTGGACACCCTGGCCTCCGATGCCGGTCAGCACGACCTCCCTCTGCAAAACGCTGCCTCCCTGCACGCTCGGGTTGTACGTTCGCCGCTGATGAACCTACTCGTAGGCGGGCTCCTAGCCGACGCGGCAGATGTCAACCCGGACGGTAGCGCGCTGACCCTGGGCGACCGCTCCCTCACGTACCGGCAGCTGGAACGGCGGGCCGCCGCCCTCACCGACACCCTCCTCGGCTGCGGACTGGACCCCGGCGGAACGGTGGTGTGGTGGTGCGACGCCGACCTGCGCAGCCCGGCCGGCTTCGCCGCGGTGGCCCGTGCCGGTCTGGTCTTCGCCCCGCTCAACCCGGCCTACAATGCCGACGAGGCCGCCTCGGCCCTGGCCTACCTGCGGCCCGTGGCTGTGGTGGCCGACGCCGTCCACCTCCCTCTCGCCGCCCGCCTCACGCCGCCCGGGGCGGTGCTGCTCGCCCTCGATGACCTCTCCCCCGACGCCACCGGACCCAGCGACCACGGCCCCGACGCCCGCGGGCCGGCCCGGACGCCGCCCGCCGTCGACGACCGCTCCCCCCACATCATCTACCTGACCAGCGGCACCACGGGAGCACCGAAAGGCGTCGTGGTCAGCCACCGGGCCAGCTGGTTGCGGTCCTTCCCGGGGGGCTCCACCTTCGCCGCCGGTCTGCGCGGCGACGGCGGCATCCTGGTCAGCTTCCCGCTGTTCCACTACGGCGGGTGGCACTACGTGCTCGAGGCCTGGCACCACCGCTGCGCCTTCCACATCTGCCCCCGCTTCGACGGCCCCAACCTGGTCGCCGCCGCCGCCCGGTGGAAGCCGGTGGCCATGTACTGCATACCGGCGGTCTGGAACCGGGTGGTGGAGGCCGCCCCCGACGGCCACGGCCTCGAGTCGGTCCGCCACGCCGACACGGGTACCTCCGCCGCCCCGCCGGCCCTGCTCGAGACCCTCCGGCGCATCATGCCCGACGCCACCACCTCGGTCCTCTACGGCTCCTCCGAGGGCGGCCACCACACCACCCTGCACGACCGCGACGTGGCCACCCACCCCGGCAGCGTGGGGCGCGTCGCCCCGCCCGGGGTGATCAAGCTGTCCCCCGAAGGCGAGATCCTCTACCGCAGCCCCACCCTCATGGACGGGTACTTCGAGCGCCCCGCCGAGACCGCCACCGCCCTCGACGACGGCTGGTACCGCACCGGCGACCTCGGGCACATGGACGACCGGGGCTACCTGTGGATCACCGGGCGGGCCCGGGAGGTGATCCGCACCGGCGGGGAGTCGGTCGCCCCACCCGAGGTGGAACAGGCCCTCACCGGCCTGCCCGGCGTCTCCGACCTGGCCGTGGTCGGTGTGCCCGACCAGACGTGGGGAGAGATCGTGTGTCTGGCCGTGGTGTGCGCCGCCCCGAGCGCGGTGCCCACCGTGGCCGAGGTGCGCCACCGCCTCGGCGACCGTCTGGCCGCCTTCAAGCACCCGCGCCGGGTAGTGGCCGTGCCGGCCATTCCGAGAACCCCCGCCACCGGCCAGGTGCAGCGCACCCTGCTGCGCGACCTCGTCGTCGAGGCCCCGGCGTGACCGGCGACCGGGACGCTGACCGGGGGAAGGTCAGCGCCGCCATCGATGCCGACGGCGGAGCCTGACGGTGCTCTACCTGGTCCGCCACGGCCGGACCGCGTCGAACGCCGCCCGGCTCCTGCTCGGCCGCATGGACGTCCCCCTCGACGAGCTCGGCCGTCGGCAGGCCGCGGCCCTGGCCGAGGTCCCGCAGCTGCGGGGCGCGACCCGGGTGATTTCGTCGCCCCTGGCGCGCGCCTACGACACCGCCTCCGCCATCGGCCCGCCCGTCACCGTCGACGACCGCTGGATCGAGATCGACTACGGGCGCTTCGACGGGCTCGAGCTGTCCGCCGCGACGCAGCTGTGGGCCGCCTGGGACGCCGATCTCGAGTACCGCCCCGAGGGCGGCGAGTCCCTGTCCGACCTGGGCCGGAGGGTCCGGGCCGCCTGCGCCGACCTCTGGGAGGAAGCCTCCGGGAGCGACGTCGTGGTGGTCAGCCACGTCTCGCCCATCAAGGCGGCGGTGGCGTGGGCCCTCGGGGTGCCCGACGAGACCCAGTGGCGCATGTTCCTCGACACCGCGTCGATGACCGTGGTCGGGCCGGGCCGGAAGGGACCGACCCTGCACAGCTTCAACGGGACCGCCCACCGGCCGGGCTCGTGAGGTCTCGCCACCCCCCGTCCTTCGGACCGCTATGGTGGCCGGCTCAGACGACGTTGAACGGGAGGGTCCGCAATGCGAGTGGTGGTCGACTTCGACCTTTGTGAGAGCAACGCCTTGTGCATGGCCGCCGCGCCCGAGGTGTTCGAGGTTCGCGATGACGACTTCCTCTACGTGCTCGACGAGAACCCGCCCGAGGAGTTGCGCGCCAAGGTGGAGCTGGCGGTGCAGCGCTGCCCGAAGCAGGCCATCCGGATCGAGGACTGACCCCCGGGTCGCTCAGGCCCGGGCCAGATCGTCGCGGAGGGCGGTGTCGGCGTCACCGTCCCCACGGGCCGCCCTGGCTCGTACCCGGGTCCATCCGTAGGCCGCCGCGGCCAGCGCCGCCACGCCGCCCAGACCCAGGCCGTAGCGCGCGCCGAGGGAACCTCCCACCAGTCCGACGAGGGGCCCGCCGATCGGGGTCGACCCGAGGAACGCCACCGACCACAGCGACATCACCCGTCCCCGCATTGAGGGGTCCGAGCCGAGTTGCAGGGTGGCGTTGCCCAAGGCGAGGAAGGTCACCGAGCAGGCTCCCACCCCGAGCAGCAGGATCTCCTCGACGACGAGTGAGGGGGCCACCGCGGCGCCGATCACAGCCACCCCGAAGATGGCGGCGGTGGCCACCAGGTAGGGCATGCCGCGCCCGGGCCGGCCGGCCGCCACCAGTCCCCCCACCACGGCTCCCACCCCCATCGAGGCGGTGAGGAACCCGTAGGTCTGGGAGTCGCCGTGGAAGGTTCCGCCGGCCATCAGCGGGAGCGTCGTCTGGAACTCGTAGGTGAGGCACCCGATGACCGCCATCATGATCAGGGCGTCGCGCAGCAGTGGAGTGGATCCGACGTAGCGGAAGCCCTCCCTGAGCTGGCCTTTCGCACGCGACGCCCTCGGCGCCGGCGTCAGCTCGTCGATGTGCATGGCCCGCAGCGAGAGCAGCACGAAACCGAACGACACGCCGTTGATCAAAAAGCACCAGCCGCTCCCCACCGAGGCGATCATCACTCCCGCGGCGGCGGGGCCGATGGCCCGGGCCACGTTGACCATGACGCTGTTGAGGGTCACCGCGTTGGTCAGCTGGTCACGCCCGACCATCTCCACGATGAACGTCTGGCGGGTGGGGTTGTCCACTGTATTGATCAAACCGAGGACCACGGCCATCGGGTAGAGAAGCCAGATGTGCAGATAGCCACCGAGATCGAGGCCGGCCAGGACCAGCGCCTGAGCCCCGGCCAGGGCCTGGGTCCAGAACAGGATCCGGTACTTGCCGTAGCGGTCGGCGACGGTCCCCCCCAGGGGCCCCAGCACCAGGATGGGCAGGGTCTGCAGAGCCACCAGCAGACCGACCTGGAATCCCGAGTGGGTCCAGGCGTACACCAGCCACGACTGGGTGACGCTCTGCATCCAGGTGCCGATCATCGACAGGCTCTGACCGGCGAAGTAGAAGCGGTAGTTGCGGTTGGACAGCGACGAGAACGTCCGGGACGCGAACCCAGCCGGGTCCGCCGCCCCCGCCGCCTTCTCGTCCTGCGACACCCGACCACCCCAATCCTCTTAGCTCGGCTAACAGTCTACCGGGTAGGGAACCGTCCCGGCGGGAACGCCGCGTCAGGGCACGCGCGTCAGGGCACCAGGATTCGCGAGCACTGCTCGCAGGTGTAGATCTGTCCTTCGCCCAGGTGGCGGACCTGGTCCAGTTCCACGGCTGAAAGGGTGAGGTGGCAACCGTCGCAGTGGTTGCCGACCAGCCGGGCCACCCCGATACCGCCGAGGCGGCCGCGCAGCTTCTCGTAGGTGGCCAGCAGCGACTCGTCGACGGCCGCCGCCGCCGCTTCCCGCTGGGCCGCCCGCTCGGCCGCGTCGGCGTCGAGTGACGCCACCGACCGGGCCAGGCTCTCCACCAGCGCGGCGCGCTGGGCGGCCAGCTCGTCGAGGCGGCGGCGCAGCTCCCCGGCCCGCTCGTCGAGAGGCTCGATCTCCCCCATCACCGCCAGCACCGTGTCCTCCAGGTCCGAGGCCCGCTCCTTCAGGTGGGCGACCTCGGCGGTCATGGCCTGCAGGTCCCGGGCCGCCGCCACGTCCCCGCCGTAGAGACGCCGGTCTATGGCGGCGACCCGACTCTCGGTGGCGGCCAGCTCGGTCTCGGCCGCGGCCTGCTGGCGGCCCAGACGCTCGCGCTCCTCTTCCAGGCCGACCAGCTCCGCCTCCAGCTCGGAGACGGTCCGCTCCACGACGGCCATCTCGGTCCGCTCGGGGAGGTGGCCCCGGCGGTGACGGAGCTGGTCCAGGCCGATATCCAGGTCCTGGACGGCCAGCAGGCCCTGCAGGCCCCCGCTCACTGCCCCCCTCCGCCGGCCGGGGTGGTGGATGCGGTCGTCGTCGGGGCGGCAGCCGGCGCGGTGGTGGACGGGCTGGAACCGCCGGTGCCCGCGGTGGTCGTCGGGCTGACCGGGCTCGGTGGCGGCGGTGTGTACCCGGCGTTGTGGTCGACCACGTCGTCGTGCACCAGGCTGGCCGAGGTTATGTACTTGGTGGCCGGCAGCAGGCTGCCGTTGACCGACGGGAACTCCAGCACCGGCTGGTTGGCGAGGACGGCGGCGGCGAAGTCGTGCCAGGTCTGGGCCGGGAAGTTGGCGCCGTACACCGGCTGGGGAGACCCGCCGGGGTAGAGCGGGAGAATGATCGGGACCTCGCCGTGGAGGTTGCCGATCCACACCGTGCTCTCGAGCTGGGGGGTGTAGCCGTTGAACCAGGCGTCCACGTTGTTGTTGGTGGTCCCGGTCTTGCCGGCGACGGGCCGGTTGTACAGACCGGCGGCGGTGCCCGTTCCGTAGGACACCACGGCGTTGAAGGCCACGTCGGCCTCGGCGGCCACCTGGGCCGAGACGATCCGGTGACCCGGGTCGAGACCCCGGTAGACCACGTTGCCGAGGCGGTCGTAGATGGTGTCGATGAACGACGGGGCGTGGAACACCCCGCCGTTGGCCACCGCGGCGTAGGCCCCGGCCATCTCGATGGGCTTGACGGCGGCGGCGCCGATGACCACCGACGGTATGTAGTCGTACAGCGCGTGGGGGATCTCGGTGGGGCTGATCCCCAGGCTCTGAGCCATGGAGATCACGTTGTGGAGGCCAACCTCGTGGGCCAGACGGATGAAGGCGCAGTTGACCGAGTTAGCTGTGGCCTGGACCACCGTCTGGGTCACCTCGTTCGGGTTGTCGTTCTGGATGGGGGTCTTGACCATGGACACGTTGCCGGGGAAGAGGATCTCGCAGGGCCCCTGCCCGTCGACGGTGTCGTAGACCGAGTAACCCTGCTGCAGCGCCGCCAGCAGGGTGAACAGCTTGAAGCCCGAACCGGGCTGGCGCTCCCCCATGGTCATCACGTCGAACTGCTGGGTCTGGGCGCCGGCGCCGCCCACGAGGGCCCGCACCGCCCCGTTGGACGGGTCTATCGACACCAGCCCCTCCTCGAAGCCCTGGGTGTTGGCCGGGGTGTTCCGGTTCACCGCCGCCTCGGCGGCCACCTGGGCGGCCGGGTCGAAGTTGGTGACGATGCGCAGGCCGCCGCCGAACAGCGAAGCGTAGCGCTCGGCGTAGGTCGCCCCGAGCACCGTGCTGTCGTCGAGGAGGAACTGCTTCACCTGGTTCACGTAGTAGCCGGCGATCGGGTCCTGCTGGACCACCGTCGGGGCGGCGGTGGTGGCGATGGCGGTGGGCAGGGGTTCCTTGTCGGCGGCGGCCGACTGGGCCAGCGTGATGTCGCCGTAGTGGACCATGCGCCCGAGGACCTCGCTGCGCCGGGTCCGGGCGGCCGCCGGTTGGAGTATCGGATCGTAGCCGTTGGGGTCCTGGATCATCCCGGCCAGAAGCGCCGCCTGAGGTAGGGTCAGGGCGCTGGCCGGCACGCCGAAGTAGGTCTTGGCCGCCGCCTGCACCCCGTAGGCGCCGCTGCCCAGGTAGATGGTGTTCAGGTAGGCCTGGAGGATCTGGTCCCGGCTGTACTTCTGCTCCAGCCGGTCGGCGAGCACCGCTTCGCGGATCTTCCGGTTGAGCGTCCGCGACGACGACAGGTACAGCTGCTTGACGAGCTGCTCGGGGATGGTCGAACCGCCCTGCAGCCCCCCGCCCTGGGCGTCGTTGACGAAAGCCCGGACGATGGCCGGGATGTCGAATCCGCCGTGGACGTAGAAGCCGTGGTCCTCGGTGTCGAGAACGGCGGTGATCAGCACCTTCGACACCTGCGACAGCTTGACCGGCTGGCGGAACTCGGGCCCGCTGAGGGTGGCCAAGACGGTCGTGCCGTCTGCGGCGAGCACCGTCGAGGGCTCCTGCACCTTGCTGTCGAGGGGGGGCAGGGGCAGCTCCTGGGCGCTGGCCGCCCGGTGGACGGCCACCCCGCTGATGGCCACGACCGCGACGATGGTCCCCGTGAACAGAACGGCCGACGCCGCGATCACGGCGATCAGGCGCAGGAAACGCACCATGGTGAAAGGAAGCCTACCCAGCCCGGGGCGGCGATCAGCGGCGCCCCGACGGCAGCCGTTAGCGTGACGGCATGGCGCCCGACGACGAGCAACACGAGGTCGAGGAGCGGGTGGGGAAGCTCCTCGCCGAGTTTCCCCCCTCGCACACCCCTGAGGTCACCTTCCTCGGAGCCCAGTTCGACGCCGGGCTGGCCTTCGTGCACTTCCCCGAGGGGTGCGGCGGCCTCGGCCTCAGCCGGGCCCGGCAACCGGTGATCAGTTCCGCCCTGCGCCGGGCCGGGGCGCCGAGCGGGGCCGGCCGCAACCCCATCGGCTACGGGATGGCCGCCCCGACCATCCTCACCATGGGGTCGGAGACCCAGCGCCGCCGGTACCTGCGTCCCCTCTTCACCTGTGAGGAGGTCTGGTGCCAGCTCTTCTCCGAGCCGGGGGCGGGATCGGACGTGGCCAGCCTGGCCACCCGGGCCGTTCGCGACGGGGACGAGTGGGTGATCAACGGGCAGAAGGTGTGGACCACCCTGGCCCACACCGCCACGTTCGGGATGGTCCTGGCCCGCAGCGACCCCGACGCCGAGAAGCACCAGGGGCTGACCTACTTCGTGGTGGACATGCACGCCCCCGGGGTCGAGGTCCGGCCCCTCCGCCAGATGACCGGTGACGCCGAGTTCAACGAGGTCTACTTCACCGACGTGCGCGTCGCCGACACCGACCGCCTGAGTGAAGTCGGCGAGGGCTGGCGGGGCGCCCTGGTGACCCTGATGAACGAGAGGGTGTCGATCGCCGGCACGCCACCGCCACGCGGCTCCGGTCCGATCGCGTCAGCCACCGCGGTGTGGGCCGACCTGCCCGAATCGGCCCGCACCCCGGTGCTCAGGGACCGGCTCGTGCGCCTGTGGGCCGAGGCTGAGGTCCAGAGGCTGACCCGGATGCGGGCCACCGAGGCGGCCGCCCTCGGCACCCCTGGGCCGGAAGGCTCGCTCGGCAAACTGGCCGGGGCGGAGACCAACAAGCGGATCTACGAGTTCTGCGTGGAGCTCCTCGGAGCCGAGGGGATGCTCTACGACAGCTACCGGATGCGCCGCCCCACCGGCGCCAACGAGGTCGCCATCCCGGCCCGGGCCTTCCTGCGGTCGCGGGCCAACTCCATCGAAGGGGGGTCATCGGAGGTGATGCGCAACATCATCGGTGAGCGGGTCCTCGGGCTCCCCGGTGACATCCGGGTGGACAAGGGTGTCCCCTGGTCCGAGGTGCGGCGCAACTGACCGACCTCAGCGGTGGTGGCCGATGCGGGTGACCCGGTCGTCGCGGTCCAGGGTCAACGCCAGTTGGGCGTCGACCACGTCCAGGCGACAGTCGAAGACCCGCTCGAACAGGTCACGCTTGCGTCTCAGGCCCCACAGTTCGAGGTCTATGTCGTCGTCGGCCTCCACCACCACTTCGACCACGTCCCGGTTGGCGTACACGTGCACGTCCTGGACCGGTCCGCCGTGGCTGCGGTCGAGGCCGTCGGCGATCTGGAGCAGGGCGACCAGCTGGGTCACCTTCTTCTGCCTGGTCTCCTTCATCCGGGCGAAAGGCTCGAACGACGGTTTGGGGGTGCCCCGCTTGTGGAAGCGCCCGAGGCAGGCCAGCACGCCGATCTCCTCGGGGCTGAAACCTCTCAGCCGGGCGTTCTCGATCAGGTAGGCGGTGTGGCGCTCGTGAGCCTCCTTGCTCACGTGCTCGCCGATGTCGTGCAGCAGGGCCCCGAGCTCGAGCAGGTCACGGTCGGCTCCGGCCAGGTCGTGCAGGGCCGAGGTGCCGTCGAACAGCTCTAGGGCCAGGCGGGCCACTTTGGTGGAGTGGGCCTCGTTCCACCCGTAGCGGCGACACAGGTTGAGCACCGACTCCCGGCGCATGGCCCTCGGATCGGCGTCCCACTCGGCCCGGCTGTGGTGGCCGATGGCGTCGAGGACCATCCCTTCCCGCAGGGCCCATTCGCAGCCGACCAGTTCGCTGGTGCCGGTCAGGTCCAGGACCACGCCGAGGAGCAGCACCCCCGCCGGCAATAGATCGGCGCGCCGGGCATCGACGCCGGGGAGGGCGGCCCGCTCGGCCGCCGTCATGCGCAGCAGGGCGGCCGACAGCGACTCGATCTCCCGGGCCGTCACCGTGAGCTGGTTGACGCTGACCGGCGCCACCCCGTTGCGCCGCCAGGCGGCCAGACGGATCAGGGCTTCGAGGGTGCCGCTGCTGCCTATGGCCACGCCGGGGCGCCTCTGGCGGATCTCGGGCAGGACCCGCTGGACGGCTTTGGTCACGGTCTGGGCGACTCGCCGCACATCGGCGGGGCTCAACGGATCGGAGCGCACCAGCTCTGCGGTGAGGCGGGCCACGCCGAGCTTGAGGCTCACCGCCCACTCGAGGCCCCGGCCGCCGCCGACCATGACCTCCAGACTTCCCCCGCCCAGGTCGAGGGCCAGCGCCGGACCCGGGTCTATGGTCACACTGGCCCGTACCGCGTCGAATATCAGGCGGGCTTCCTCCCGCCCGCTGATCACCCGGATCTTCACCCCCGCCTCGGCCTCGATGCGGTCCACCACCGCCGAGGAGTCCGACGCCTCACGGAAGGCGGCGGTGGCGCAGGCCACGATCTCGTCGGCCCGCTGCGATTCGGCCATGGCCCGGAAGCGCCTGACCACCTCCACTGCGGCGGTCGCCCCAGTCCGGCCGATCTCTCCGGTGGCCGCCACGACGCTGCCGAGGCGGAGCATCTCCTTGTCGGTGACGACCTGCTCGAAGGTGCCGTCGGGGTGGGCGTCGGCGACGAGCAGGTGGAACGAGTTGCTGCCCAGGTCGAAGGCCGCGATCCTCACACTCCGACGGTACCCGCCCGAGCCGCCCCGGTCGCGTCTAACGCCCCCGAACCGCCTCGGTGAGGGTGTAGACGGCCAGCCCGGCCAGCACCACCGCGGTGACCAGGCGCAGCGTGGCCAGCCGGACCCGGCCGAGCACCCGCGACCCGCCGAGCACGGCCAGGCCGGCGACGGCCATGAGGGCCGCCTGGGCGGCCACGCCGACACTCAGCCAGTCCCGGTAGTGGACGGCCAGGTTGGCGGTCAGCACCTGGGTCAGGTCACCCCATTCGGCCAGGAAGATCACCCCGGTGGCGGTGAGGAGAGCCGTGCGGTGCGACCCGATCTGGGTGAGCTCCTCGGCCTCGACGTGGGTCCGGCTGAGGTAGGCGTACAGCGCCCCGCCGGCGAACATCAGGCCCACCACTATCTGCACGACCCGGTGAGGAAGCAGCGAGAACACCGCCACCCCCACCGACACGGCGATGACCACGTGCACGGCGAACGCCAGGCAGGCCCCCAGCCAGACGGCCAGGGGGCGGCCCCGAGTGGCCAGGACCAGGCTGGCGAACATGGTCTTGTCCGGGAGCTCGGCCAGGAAGACGAGGGGGAAGACCGCCACGATGACGCTGAGGCTCACCCGGTGACTAGATTCACGAGGCGGTGAGGATGATCAAGTTGCTGCGCAAAGTGGCCTTCTGGGAGGCCACGTTCTTCGTGGTCCTCTGCATCGCCTGGGTCGTGACCCTGACGGGCTACAAGCTCACCGGGGGCCTGCACAGCGCCCTGGTCGTGGTCGGATTCAGTCACGGTTGCGTGTTCACCGCCTACGTCGGCTTGATCCTCCTGGTGCGCTCCCGGATGCGGTGGAGCATCCTGACCACCTTCAGCATCCTCGTTGCCGGCCTGATCCCCGGCGGGGGCTACGTGGTCGAGATGCGGGCCCTGAACGGCGCCCGCATCGACGCTCTCGCCGACGCCTGGTAGGCCGCCGGTCAGCCACGCGCACAGCGCGGTACGGTCGTCGTGGCAGCCCTGGCGCGAGAAGTCCACCGCTCTCAGCAGCTCCAGCGGGCCGGGCTGGCCGAGCAGCACCCGGCTGAGGGCGGGGGCCACCGTGGTCGGCCCGTCACGCCACGGCTCGGCCAGGCCGTCGGTGGCCAGCAGCAGGACCTCCCCGGGGCCGACACCCCCCTCCACCTCGACCACCTCGAGCGCCGGGTCGGCCGCCGGCAGGGCCGCCGTGGTGGTCTCCACCGAGTCACGCCAAACGTGGGGGAAGGCCTCCGCGGCCTGCCCGTCGGCCCTCACCACAAAGGCGCTGGAGTCGCCCACCCGGGCCAGGATCACCCGCCCCGAGGCCGACAGGGCTCCCATCACCAGGGTCGTGGCGCCGCCTCCCTCGGCGGCCCGGTTGGCCGCCTCCACACCGGCGACGAGAGCCCCGGCCAGCTCCCCGGCTGCGCCGCACTCCCCGTGCGGGACACGCTCCCCCGCCGCCCCGGCGGGCAGGGCCCCGCGCGCCGCGGTGACCGCCGCCGACGCCGCCCGGGCCGCCGCCGCCGCCGAGCCGGGCAGGGAGCCGACCCCGTCGGCGACAGCCACGAAGAGGGCTCCGGCCCCGGCGCAGGCCCAGGCGTAGCTGTCCTCGGGGCCCTGGCCGGCCAGGCGGTGGCGCACCCCCACCACCGAGGCGGCCCGCAGCGTGCACCAGTCGCGACTGGCGCCGTCGGCCCGCCACGACGCCGAGGCGGCGTCACCGGCTGAGCGCAGGGCCGGCTCGTGGTCAGCGGCCGCCGAGGGTCGCCCGAAGGCCGGCCGGCGCGGCTCCACGGGCTCTGACAAGGGCTCCACGGCCTCGTCTCGGAACGGCTAGTCGAGCTGGTCGACCGGGATGGCGCTCATGCTGGGCAGATCGGGGGCGATCAGCGACGCAGCCCCGTCGTACACACTCGCCGACGAGCTCACGATGGACTGGATCAGGCCCTTGAGCAGCTCCGGTACCACCTTGGCCGGTTCGGCGCCCTCAGCCGCGATGAAGGCCCGATTGGGCAGGTTGGAGGTCACCGCGGCCAGCACCGCCGGGTCGGCCTCGCCGAAACCGAAGGCCAGCACGTTGGGCCGTCGCTTCCAGGTCGGATCGGTGAGGCGCTCCAGGGCGGCCCTCCACCGCTCGGAGTCGTCGGTCGGCCGCCCGTCGGAGATGAAGATGACCGCCGGCCGATACCAGCGGTCGCCCGCCGCCCGGCTCTTGGCGTAGTCCGCCTCGATGACCTGGCGGAGGTGGTCGAAAGCGGCGGCGTAGGACGTGCGGCCCTGGGCCGACACCTCGGGCAGCTCCTCCACCAGGCTGAGGTCACACAGGGGCAGCACGCTGCGAGCCACGTCGCTGAAGGTGATGATGCCGAGCCGGACGACCTCGGCCACCGCCGGGTCCTCGCCCACGCTGGCCCGCAGCAGGGGCATCTGCTGATTGACGCTGCTGACCGGGTCGCCGGCCATGGACGCCGAGGTGTCCAGGCATATGTAGAACGGGAAGACCGAGTACCGCTCCTCTACGCCGACATCGGTGCTAACGCTGGTCATTATGGGACCAACGTAGCGTCAGTGCTGGATTAATGGCGAGACTATGACGGCCGCCGCGGCGGCCGAGATCACCAGCAGAGCGAAGTCCACGACCAGGCATGCGGCGGCGGCCCGCCACCGCCGCAACGCCCGTCGGGGGCCCCGCCGACGCAGGGCGGCGCGGTGCAGTTCCCGCCACCAACGGCCGAAGCGACCCACCTGGGTCCGCAACTCGGCCCACGCCGCGGGGAAGACCGGCGCAGGCGGATCGACCGATCCCGGCGCCATGGCCCGCACCCCCGTGGGCCGCACCCAAGTGGGCGCCGCCGTCCCGGTGGTCGGCCGCCAACCGGGCGGTCCCGACCGGTATCCGATGGCCGCCGGGGCGGGGCCGCCGGGGGTCGTCGCCGGTGCCCGCCGCGCCCACGAACGCGGCCGCGCCGGGGCGGCGACGGGCACGATGCTGACCTGGTGCCCGTCGGGCACGATGCTGACCTGGTGCCCGTCGGGCACGATGCTGACCTGGTGCCCGTCGGGCACGATGCT
>JAKCDU010000019.1:27503-67070 GCA_021838445.1 Actinomycetes bacterium
GCGCCCACGAACGCGGCCGCGCCGGGGCGGCGACGGGCACGATGCTGACCTGGTGCCCGTCGGGCACGATGCTGACCTGGTGCCCGTCGGGCACGATGCTGACCTGGTGCCCGTCGGGCACGATGCTCACGTCGGCGTTCGGCCTGGGTCCCGGCGTCGCCCCCGCGGCGGCCGGCGCCGCTGGAGCCGGCTGGCGCCGCTCCTGGGGTGAGCCGGCCCCGGCCGGGGCGACGCCGCCCTGCGCCTGTCGGACCTGGTGGGCCACCTCCGGGGCGCCCATGGCCGCCAGCAGGTCTTCCAGCGGCGCCAGCCAGGCCGACGCCAGCGGCCGGGCGCCGGCGTCGGCGACGGTCAGACTGGCTGCGCAGAGCTCCCACAGCGGGTGCTCGGGGTCCATCAGGACCGACGCCGGGGAACGGTCCGGGACCGGGAAGCGGACCTCGACGGGCTCGCCTCGGCGTTGACGGCCCTGGATGGGGAAGTTGGCCGCGCCGACCACCCGCAGGAACACCAGGGCGAGCGAGTAGCGGTCGGTCCCGGGGCCCGGGTTGGACCCGCGCCCGACCGCCGGGTCGTCCCAGTTGGGGGTCATGGGCCGCCGCCGGGCACCGGCCCCCAAGGGGCTCCCGCCGGGCCCGAACCGCTCGCTGTTGTCACAGTCGATGACTAAGACCTCCGGGCCGCGCTGGAGAGACCACAGCACGTTCTTGGTCGACAGATCGCCGTGGCCCACCGCTGGGTCGGCCGTCTCGAACACGCTCAGCAGCCGGGCCAGGGCGTAGACCAGCCCC
The DNA here is from genome assembly GCA_021838445.1 of Actinomycetes bacterium. Classification (GTDB taxonomy): domain Bacteria; phylum Actinomycetota; class Acidimicrobiia; order Acidimicrobiales; family Palsa-688; genus JAKCDU01. Next base: position 28,295 of record JAKCDU010000019.1, read on the forward strand.
ACCCGCTCGGGCGCCGCCGGTGGGGGCAGATCCAGCCCGTAGGCGGCCGCCCGGTGCTCGGGATCGGCGGTCAGGTAGCTGAGGGAGGCCAGGCGGCTGTGGCCATCACGGTGGCGCAGGGCGAACCGGCGCGGGGCGCGCGGCACGAGCAGGCCGACGGCCTCGCCCGACCCGTCCACCACCACCGCGCCGGGCCACGCCGAGGCCGCCCCCACGATTGCCGCCTCCGCCGACCCGAGGCGACCCGGCCAGGCGACGAGGTCCGCGAGACGGGCCCGGTCCGACGACGCCCGGTAGGCCTTGTACACCAGGTGGGGCTGGCGGGGCAGTTGGTACACCTGACCCTCGCCACCCTCAGCCAGGAGCTCACCGATCCTCAGATCGGCGACCCCGACGGTGAGGGGAGCGGGAGCCGGTTGGCTCACGTGGCCTGTACGCCGAGAAGGTGGCCCACTCCGAAAGTGATCCCGGCGGCCAGGGCGGCCACGAGCAGCTGCCGCAGCGCCGTGCCCACCACGGAGCGTCCGGCCATCGATCCGATGAAAGCGCCGAGCAGGAGGGCCGCGACGGCGCCGATGACGATGGACAGGAGCACCGCTGACGTGCCCCGGGTGAAGAACCAGGGGAACAGCGGAAGTATGGCCCCGATGGTGAACGACACGAACGAGAAGGCCGCCGCCTTCACGGGCTGACCGGAGTCCTCGGGGTCTATCCCCAGCTCCAAACGGGCGTGGGTGTCGAGGGCGACGTGCTCGTTGGCCGACAGGATCTGCGCCACCGTCATGGCGTCGTCGGCCGGCACCCCCCGGGCCCGGTACATGGCCGCCAGCTCCCGCATCTCCGCCTCGGGCTCATCGGCCAGCTCCCGCCGCTCGACGTCGAGCTCCTTCTCGGCCAGCTCCTTCTGGGCTCTCACCGAGACGAGCTCCCCGGCGGCCATGGAGAACGCCCCGGCGAGCAGCCCGGCCACCCCGGCCAGTCGCACCGTGGAGACGTTGGTGCTGGCGCCGGCCACGCCGAGGACCAGCGACACATTGGTGATGAGGCCGTCGCCGGCCCCGAGGACCGCGGCGCGCGAGCCCCCGCTCTTGACATCACGGTGGCGGGTGGTCGAGCTGGGATCCCGGCCGGTCAGCCACATGCGGGCCGCGGTCATCATGGTGGCGGGACGTCTGTCGGTCTGCACAACCTCAGAGTAGGAGGTCCGGAGGACCAAGACGGCACCTCCGTCGGGCTGCGCCATCATCGTGGGGTGACCCCCGCCCAAGAGGTGCCCGACGTGGTCGAGCCCGCCCTGGCCGTGCTCTTCTGCGGGATCAACCCGGGGGTGCGCTCGGGCGAGCTGGCGCAGCATTTCGCCCGGCCCGGTAACCGCTTCTGGAAGGTGCTGCACGGGTCGGGCTTCACCGACCGGCTACTCGCCCCGGCCGAGCAGCAGCAGCTCCTGGGGTACCGGCTCGGCATCACCAACCTGGTCGACCGGCCGTCGCGCGCCGCCCGGGACCTCACTCCTGACGAGTTGAGGGCGGGGGCCGCCTCCCTCGAGCGGCGCGTCGCCCGTTGGGAGCCCCGCTGGGTGGCGGTGCTCGGGGTGCAGGCCTACCGGACCGCCTTCGGTCGGCCCCGGGCCGTCGTGGGCCGCCAGGACGAGGGCATCGGGGGCCGGGGGTTGTGGCTCCTGCCCAACCCGAGCGGCCTGCAGGCCCGCTATCAGCTGCCCGAGATGGTCGAGCTGTTCGCCGAGCTGCGAGCCGCTGCCTTCCCGCCGCCCTAGGTGCCCTGGGTGCCCTCGGCCGGGGGGCCGTCGGGCCCCTCAGGCCAGGTAGGGCTGGACCGCCTCGAGCAGATCGTGGGCCAGGTCCCGCCGGCACAGAAGCAGGTCCGGCAGGTAGGGGTGCGGGCGGTTGTACTCGAGCGGGGACCCGTCGAGGCGGGAGGTGTGGAATCCGGCCGCCTCGAGCACCCCGACGGGAGCGGCCGAGTCCCACTCCCACTGGCCGCCGGCATGCAGGTAGGCGGCGGCCTCGCCGCGCCGAACCGCCATCGCCTTGGCGCCGGCCGAGCCCATGGGCTGCAGCCGGCCCCCGACGGCCCGGGCCACCGCTGCGGCGAACTCCGGCGGCCGGCTGTCGCTCACGAGGATGGTGGGCTCCGGGTGCTCACCCCGGCCCGACCCGTCCGCCGCCACCGGGTCGTCGGCGTCCGGGTCGTCGGTGGCGTGGACCAGGCCGAGGGCGGGCTGGGCCACGGCGGCGGCGGCGATCCCGGTTCCTCGCCTCCAAAGGGCGACGTGCACCGCCCAGTCGGGCCGGTCGGCCATGCCGTACTCGCGGGTGCCGTCGAGGGGGTCGACGATCCACACCCTCGACGCCGACAGGCGCGCCGGGCTGTCGGCCGACTCCTCGGAGAGAACGGCGTCGTGGGGGCGCGCCGCGGCCAGGCGGCTCAGGATGAGCTCGTTGGACCTCCGGTCACCTTCCTTGCCGAGCTCCCTGCCGCGGAGCCCGCCGGCGCGGATCTCCAACAGCAGCCCGCCGGCCTCGGCCGCCACCAGCGCGGCCAGACGGTCGTCGCTCAGCTGGTCGTCGCTCATGCCCCGAGGAGGCTGACGACCATCTCGGCCATGGCCGACGGTCCTCCGTGGCCGGGGCGCAGGACCAGGTCGGGGATGTCGGGGGCCTCGTAGGGGTCGTCTATCCCGGTGAAACCGGTGATCTGCCCGGCCCGGGCCCGGGCGTAGAGACCTTTGGGGTCGCGGGCCTCGCAGATGTCGAGGGGGGTGTCCACGAAGATCTCGACGAAGCGCAGGCCGGCCGCTTCGTGGGCCGAGCGGACCCGGTTGCGGTCGGCCCGGTAGGGCGACACCAGCGAAACGACGGAGACCAGCCCGGCGTCGGCAAACAGCTTGGCCACCTCACCGACCCGCCTCACGTTCTCGGCCCGGTCGGCGGCCCCGAAACCGAGATCGGCGTTGAGACCGTGGCGGAGGTTGTCCCCGTCGAGCAGGTAGGCCGCCCGGCCCGACTCGACCAGGAGGCGTTCGACCTCCACGGCCACCGTGGACTTGCCCGACCCGGACAGGCCGGTGAACCACAGCGTGGCCCCGGTGGCCGAGCGGGTGGCCCGGTCCACCGCGTTCGTGTGCCACGTGACGTTGCTGCTCACCCGGGCCTGCTCGCCGCCGGTGATCATGCCCGCCGCCACGGTGTTGTTGGTGGTCGGGTCGATCAGGATCAAAGACCCGGTGTAGCGGTTCCGCCGGTAGGGATCGAACATGAGCGGGGCCTGGGTCCGCAGACGCACCCGTCCGATCTCGTTGAGGTCGAGGCGGTCGGCTCCCTCGTCCCGGTGCAGGGTGTTGACGTCGAGGCGGTACTCGAGCAGCTCCACCTGGGCCATCACCTGACGGGTCGTGTGGCGCAGCAGGAACCGCGATCCAGGGGTGAGGGTGCTGCGCTCCGAGAACCAGCACACCAGGGCGTCTATGTCCTGGCCCACCGACGGTCGGTTGTTGGGGCGGCAGATCAGGTCGCCGCGCGACACGTCGATGTCGTCGGTCAGGAGGATGGTCACCGCCTGGGGTGGGAAGGCCTCGGCCACCGGAGCCCCGCCCGGAGCCCGGATCTCGCTGATGGTCGAGGTGAACCCCGAGGGCAGCACGGCCACCTCATCGCCGGGCTTGAACACCCCACCGGCGACGGTGCCGGCATAGCCCCGGTAGTCGTGCAGGTCGGCGTCGGTGCCCGACTGGGGGCGGATGACGTACTGGACCGGGAAGCGGGCGTCGATCAGGTTGCGGTCCGACGCGATGTGCACGTTCTCCAGGTGGTGGAGCAACGGCCGGCCGTCGTACCAGCCCATGTTCTGGCTGGCGTCGACGACGTTGTCACCGAGCAGGGCCGACATCGGTATGAAACTCACGTCGTGCACTTCGAGCTTCATGGCGAAGGCCCGGAAGTCCTCGCGGATCTCCTCGAAGCGGTCCTCGGACCACCTGACCAGGTCCATCTTGTTGACGCATACCACCAGGTGGGGGATGCCGAGCAACGAGGCGATGAAGGCGTGGCGGCGGGACTGTTCGAGGACTCCCTGGCGGGCGTCGATGAGGATGAGGGCCAGGTCGGCCGTCGACGCCCCGGTCACCATGTTCCGGGTGTACTGGATGTGGCCGGGGGTGTCGGCGATGATGAACTTGCGCTTGGGCGTGGCGAAGTACCGGTAGGCCACGTCGATGGTGATCCCCTGTTCGCGCTCGGCGCGCAGGCCGTCGGTCAGCAGGGCCAGATTGGTGTACTCGTCGCCCCGATCGCGCGAGGTACGCTCGACGGCCTCGAGTTGGTCGGCGAAGATGGCTTTGGAATCGAACAGCAGCCGGCCGATCAGCGTCGACTTGCCGTCGTCGACGCTTCCGGCAGTGGCCAGGCGCAGGAGCTCGGACACTAGAAGTAGCCCTCCTTCTTGCGATCTTCCATCCCCGCCTCGGATATCCGGTCGTCGGCGCGGGTGGCGCCCCGCTCGGTGAGGCGGGAGCCCGCCACCTCGGCCACCACCGCCTCCACGTCCGCCGCCACCGATTCCACGCAGCCGGTGCAGGTTGCGTCCCCGATGGTCCGGAACCGGACCATGGCCGTGACCACCTCCTCGGCAGCGTCGACGGTCACGAACGGCGAGACGGCCAGCAGCATCCCGTCGCGCGCGAAGACCTCCCGCTGGTGGGCAAAGTACAGGTTGGGCAGCTCGATCCCCTCGTCGGCGATGTACTGCCAGATGTCCAGCTCGGTCCAGTTGGACAGCGGGAAGACCCGTATGTGCTCACCTCGGCGATGGGCCCCGTTGTAGAGGTTCCACAGCTCCGGCCGCTGGTTCTTCGGGTCCCATTGGCCGAACTCGTCACGGAAGGAGAAGACCCGCTCCTTGGCCCGGGCCTTCTCCTCGTCGCGGCGGGCCCCGCCGAAGACGGCGTCGAAGCCCCCCTCCCGGATGGACCGCAGCAGGGTCACGGTCTGGAGCCGGTTGCGCGACGCCCGGGGACCGGTGTCTTCGACCACCCGCCCCGCGTCGATGTCGTCCTGGACCGAAGCCACCACCAGGCGGATACCGAGGCGGTCCACCACCCGGTCGCGGAACTCGATGACCTCGGGCAGGTTGTGGCCGGTGTCGACGTGCAGGACCGGGAACGGCAGCCGCCCCGGCCAGAAGGCCTTGACCGCCACGTGGAGCATCACCACCGAATCCTTGCCCCCTGAGAAGAGCAGCACCGGCCGCTCGAAACTGGCGGCTACCTCGCGGAAGATGTGCACCGCCTCGGCCTCGACGGTGCCCAGATGCGAGAGTTCGTAGCCAACCGACATTCCCTACCACATTAGTCAGCTTTGAGTCCGCCTGTGTCAGGAGGGGACCCGCTCCCCCAGGGGCTCGACCCGGGAGCCGCCCCGGGGCGTCAGACGTTGCGGCGGTAACGGCCCCCGACTTCGAACAGCGCGTCGGATATCTGGCCGAGAGAGCAGCAGCGGACCACGTCCATCAACACCGCGAACACGTTCTCCCCGCTCAGCGCCGCCTGCTGGAGGCGGCCCAGGACCTCGGTGCTCTGCTGGGCGTGCCGGCGCCGGAAGTCGGCGAGGCGCTCGAGCTGGCTCTCCTTCTCCCCCTCGGTGGAACGGGCCAGCTCCAGCTGCTCGGGAATGTCGTCGCCCGCCGGGTTGCGGAAGGTGTTCACTCCGATGATCGGCAGCGAACCGTCGTGCTTGCGGGCTTCGTAGAGCATGGACTCGTCCTGGATGCGGCCTCGCTGGTAGCCGGTCTCCATGGCCCCGAGCACCCCTCCCCGGTCGCTCAGACGTTCCAGTTCGGCCAGGACCGCCTCTTCCACCAGATCGGTCAGCTCCTCCACGATGAAGCTGCCCTGCAGGGGGTTCTCGTTGAAGGCCAGGCCCCACTCCCGGTTGATGATCATCTGAATGGCCAGGGCCCGCCGGACCGACTCGGTGGTGGGCGTGGTGACGGCTTCGTCGTAGGCGTTGGTGTGGAGGCTGTTGGCGTTGTCGTAGATGGCGCACAGAGCCTGCAGCGTGGTGCGGATGTCGTTGAACGACATCTCCTGGGCGTGCAGCGACCGACCCGAGGTCTGGATGTGGTACTTCAGCCGCTGCGAGCGGGCATTGGCCCCGTAGCGGTCCCGCATGGCGATGGCCCATATGCGCCGGGCGACGCGGCCGATGACGGTGTACTCGGGGTCCATGCCGTTGGAGAAGAAGAACGAGAAGTTCGGGGCGAAGTCGTCGATGTCCATGCCCCGGGCCAGGTATGACTCCACGTAGGTGAAACCGTTGGCCAGGGTGAAGGCCAGCTGGGAGATGGGGTTGGCTCCGGCCTCGGCTATGTGGTACCCGGAGATGGACACCGAGTAGAAGTTCCGGACCGAGTTGGCGATGAACCACTCCTGCATGTCGGCCATGACCCGCAGGGAGAACTCGGTGGAGAAGATGCAGGTGTTCTGCCCCTGGTCCTCTTTCAAGATGTCGGCCTGGACGGTCCCTCGGATCTGCGCCAGGGTCCGAGCCCTGACCGCCGCCGGGTCCTCATCGGGGTGGCGGGCGATCTGGTCGTCGATGGCCGCGTTGAAGAACATGGCGAGGATCGTCGGGGCCGGACCGTTGATGGTCATCGACACCGAGGTGCTGGGATCGCACAGGTCGAAGCCGCCGTAGAGGACCTTCATGTCCTCGAGGGTGGCGATGGACACCCCCGAGTTGCCCACCTTCCCGTAGATGTCGGGGCGGCGGTCGGGGTCGAAACCGTAGAGGGTGACCGAATCGAACGCCGTCGACAGGCGGGTCGCCGGCTGGCCCTCGGCGAGGTAGTGAAACCTCCGGTTGGTGCGCGCCGCGTCCCCCTCCCCGGCGAACATGCGGGCCGGGTCCTCCCCTTCCCGCTTGAGCGGGAAGACCCCGGCGGTGTAGGGGAATCGGCCGGGCAGATTCTCCGAGCGCAGCCAGCGCAGGAGCTCCCCGTGATCGGTGAAGCGCGGCGTGGCCACCCGCGCCACGACGGTGCCCGACAGCGACTCCCGGGTGTGCCCGCGCAGCTCCCCGGCGGCCTCGTCCCAGCCGTCGAGCAGCTCCCTGCTGTCCCTGCGCATCTCGGCCTCGACCTGCACCGCCATCTCGTCGAGCGCCGCTCGGTCATCGACCAGCTCGGCTACCTCCCGCAGCTGCTGGCGCCGTCGGGCGAGGACCGCCTCCCGGCGGGTCTGGTCGTGGTAGGAGCGCACCGCGGCGGCCACGTCGGCCAGGTAGCGGGTGCGATCGGCGGGGACGATGGAATGACCCCGGGTCGAGGTGCGTCCCTCGACCGGGCTCAGCACCCCTGCGGGCAGCCCCAACTCGCCTCTCAGGAACTGGTAGAGGGCCGTCACCCCGTCGTCGGCGAAGCGCGAGGCCACCGTCCCGAAGACCGGGAGCTCCTCGAGGGGTACGCCCATGCGGTCGGGGTCGCGGGCCAGGGTCCGGCGGACATCGCGCAGCGCGTCCTCGCCGCCTCGCCGCTCGAACTTGTTGATGGCGACCGCCGCGGCGTAGTCGAGCATGTCGATCTTCTCCAGCTGCGATGCCGAGCCGAACTCCGGGGTCATCACGTACAAGGGGACATCGACGTGGGGCACCACGGCCGAGTCGCCCTGGCCGATCCCCGGCGTCTCGACGATCACCAGGTCGAACCCGGCCGCCTTGCAGGCCGCCACCGCGTCGTCGAGGCAGGGGGGCATGTCGCTTCCGGAATCGCGGGTGGCAAAGGAACGGAAGAACACCCGCTCCCCGTTGCCGATCGAGTTCATGCGGATGCGGTCGCCCAGCAGCGCCCCGCCGCCCTTGCGTCGGGTGGGGTCGATGGCCAGCACGGCGATGCGGAGCTTGTCCTCCTGGTCCAGACGGAAGCGCTGAACCAGCTCATCGGTGAGCGACGATTTGCCGCTGCCTCCGGTGCCGGTCACACCGAGGACCGGCACGTGGCGCCGTCCGGCGGCCCGGAGCAGCGCGTCCCTCTGGCCGGTCGACAGGCGACCGTTCTCCGCGGTGCTGAGACCCCGGGACAGGGCCCGGGCGTCGCCGCCGAGCAGCGCCTCGAGCTCGGCGTCGGTGAGGTCGGCCACGCGCCGGTCGCATTCGGCGATGAGCGAGTTGACCATGGCCACCAGCCCCATGGACTGGCCGTCCTGCGGCGAGAAGAGGCGGGCCACTCCGTAGTCGTGCAACTCGCGGATCTCGCTCGGGGTGATGGTCCCGCCGCCCCCACCGTAGACCCGCACCTCGGGCCGGCCCTCCTCGCGGAGGCGGTCGACGAGGTAGCGGAAGTACTCCACGTGGCCGCCCTGGTAGGAGCTGACGGCGACCCCCTGGACGTCCTCCTGCACGGCGGCGGTGACGACCTCGTCCACCGAGCGGTTGTGACCGAGGTGGACCACCTCCGCACCCTGGGCTTGGAGCAGCCGGCGCATGATGTTGATCGCCGCGTCGTGGCCGTCGAAGAGGCTGGCGGCGGTCACGAAGCGCACCGGGTGCGCGGGCCGATGGAGTTCTGTCACAGCACCATATTAATAGGACATCCAACTATCGGGGGTCCTCGAGTCGGGGTCTCCGGGTGCCGGCCGGGAGGCCGACGCCGGACGGGCGTCCTCAGTACTCGAGCAGCCGCCGGGCGGCCCCGGCGATGCCCTCTACCTGGGGCAGGATGGCCCGCTCCAGCCCCGGCTCGTAGGCCACGTGGGTGTCGAGCGCCCCCACCCGGCTGACCGGGGCGTCGAGGTCGCCGAAGCAGTGCTCCCCCACCCACGCCGCCACCTCCGCCCCGAACCCCCCGGTGAGGGTGTCCTCGTGGACCACCAGGAGACGGCCCGTCCTCGCCACCGACTCGGCCACCAGCTCCCGGTCCCAGGGCAGGATGGAGCGCAGATCGATGATCTCCACCCCGGCGCCTTCGATCGAGGCGGCCGCCAGCCGGGACTTCTCGACCGTCGCTCCCCACGTGACGACGGTCAGGTCGTCACCGGCGCTGACGATCCGGCCCCGCCCGAACGGGACCCGCCACGGGGGGGCCGGCCACGGGGACCTGGTGTAGGGCTGGCGGAGCAGGTGCTTGTGCTCGAGGAACAGCACCGGGTCCTCGGCGGCCAGGGCGCTGCGCAGCAGCCCAACTGCGTCGGCGGCGCGCGACGGCATGACCACGGTCAGTCCCGGCACGTGGGCGAAGATCGATTCCCCCGACTGCGAGTGCCAGATCGCCCCACCCGACAGGTAACCCCCGATCGGCACCCGCAGCACCAGCGGGCAGTTGAACGCCCCGTTGGAGCGCCACCTGATGGTGGCCGCCTCGGTCTTTATCTGCTGCATGGCGGTCCAGATGTAATCGAAGAACTGCACTTCGGGCACTGGTCGCAGGCCCCTCAGCGCCTGGCCGACGGCCCGCCCGACGATGTTGGCCTCGGCGAGGGGGGTGTTGTAGCAGCGGGCGATGCCGAACTCCCGTTGGAGGCCGTGGGTGGTGCCGAACACGCCGCCTTTGCCCTCGACGTTGGCCAATACCGCCTCGCGGGCGTCGGCTACGTCCTCTCCGAACACCCGGATGCGCTCGTCAGCCGCCATCTGCTCGTGGAGGGTCCGCCGGATGGCCTCCCCGAGGGCCACCACCTCCCCCGAGTCGGCCGGCTCGGCTTGGCGTCCGAGCGGGCCGGCGGCGTCGTCGTCGCCCCTCCGGGCGGCGACGACGTGCTCGGTGACCGACGCCGGCGACGGGCGGGGCGCGGCCAGCGCCGACCGTGACGCCTCGGAGACGGCGAACTTCGCCTCGTCCTTCAGGGTCTGGATCTCGTCGTCGGTCATCAGCCGGCCCGCCCGGATGGCCTGCTCCATGAGGACGAGGGGGTCGTGGGCCGCCTCGTCGGCCAGTTCCTCGGTCGAGCGGTACTTGCTCTGGGTGTCGGCCGACGAGTGCGAGTAGGGCCGGGTCACCGTGGCGTGGACGAGGGCCGGTCCGACCCCAGCGCGCACCTCGGCCACGATGCCGGCGGCCCGGGCCCGCACCTGGAAATAGTCCCTGCCCTCGAGGCGGTGCACCCGCAGGCCCCGGAAGCCCCGGACCAGTTCCGACACCGGCGCGGGGGCCTGGTCGGCGGAGGGGACCGAGATGGCGAAGCCATTGTCGGCCACGACGAACAGGACCGGCAGGTGGAGGGTGCAGGCCGAGTTGAGGGCCTCCCAGAACTCCCCCTCCGAGGTGGCGCCCTCCCCGAGCGAGACGTAGGTCAGCTCGTCACCGTGGGCCCGGCAACCGCGAAGGTGAGGCCGGCGCACGATGTAGCGGGAGGCCTCGGCGCAGCCCACCGCCGGCAGGCACTGGCTGCCCGTGGCCGACGACTGCGTGACCACATTGAGCGGGGCGTACCCCCAGTGGCAGGGCATCTGGCGTCCCCCCGAGGACGGGTCGAGGGCGCTGCCCACGGCCTGGAGGAGAATCTCCTCGGGGGTGACGCCGAGCGACAGCATCAGGGCTCGGTCCCGGTAGTAGGGGAAGAACCAGTCGTAACCGCCCCGCAGGTAACGCCCCAAGCCGAGCAGAAGAGCCTCGTGGCCCGCCCCGGAGATCTGGAAGAACACCCGGCTCTGCTTCTGGAGGGCTATCTCCCGGTCGTCTAGATACCGGGAGATCCAGCCCAACCGGAAGTCCTCGCGGATCTCCTCGACGGGCAGCCCCCGGAACAGACCGGGCCCGCCCACGGACGTCGGTACCGCCATGCCGGCATGCTACGACCCGATCAGCGGGGCTGCGTGACCATGAGTATCAGAGCCAGCACGAACAGGGCGTCGGATGCTCCCGCCGCCCACATGAGCCGGCGGGCGTCGTCGGTCACCGACCCGAGGTCCTCGCCCGCCCCCCGGATGCGTCGCTCCGCGGGGCGGACCACGGCCGTCAGCAGGCCGCCCGCCACCACCCAGATGAACAGCCCGGCCACCACCCAGATCTGCCCGAACTCGCTGCCTCCGGGGCGCACCGACATGGCCGCGACCCCCAACACCGGTGCCAGGAGCAGCAGGTACTCGAGGGATGACGGGGAGGCGAAATAGCGCCGCACCTCCGACGCCGCCTGCGGCCGGGCGCCGTCAGCGGAAGCGTGGCGACCGATGGCCCCGTAGGCGCCGCTCACCGCCACCGCCCCGAAGCCGATAACCGCGCACAGCACGTGCAGACCCACCAGCACGTCGTAGGCCGCGGGGTGGCCTCCGGTCGTGATCACCACGGCCGGACCCACCGACCCGCTCAGCATCGCCGCTCCGACCCCCGATCCGACCCCGTCCGCGTGACGCGGCCTTCGGCATTCCCCGCCGGCTGCGCGCCCCGACCTCCGCTCGACACAGCCGACAACCTACCTTGGCGGCCGTGGCCCACCACCTCGCCCGCCTGACCGCCGTAGCCGGACTGACGGTCCTGCTCAGTTCGGCCTGTTCGGGCGGGGGGCCGGCCGCGTCGGCGGGCCCGGCCGCGACCTCGACCGGGCCCCCAACCGGGCCCGCCGTACCATCGCCCACGCCTTCGACCACCCCCCCGGCGGCCTCGACCACGTCGACCCCGGTCACGGCTCCGCCCACCACCGTCTACACCCCGACCGCCCCGGCCGACAGCCCTGACGGGGCCGCGGCCGCGCTGGTCGAGGCGTGGGCCCGGGCCAACCCGACCCAGGCCGCGGCCACCGCTTCCCCCGCCGCCCGCCAGGCCCTCTTCGCCGTCCCCTACCCCGCCGGCGGGGCCCAGGCCCGGGGCTGCACCGACGCCCGGACCAACCCCGGCACCTGCACCTATGCCGACCTCGCCTCGGGTCGTCTCTACGAGATCGGCGTCACCCACCTGTCCAACGGCTGGTATGTCTCCTCGGTGACCATCGAGGGCTGACCCCCGGCGCCGCCGGCCTCTCAGCGGGCGGAGGCGACCCGCTCGACGGCCAGGCTGCGCAGGCCGCGGTAGTCCACCTTGCCGGCCGGGGAGCGGCCGATGGAGTCGACCTCGACGAAGCGCCGCGGCGCCTTGTAGGCGGCCAGACGTTTCTTCACCCATTCGGCCAGCTCGGAGTGGTCGATCCCGGGGACACCCGGGCGGCGCTCGATGACCGCGGTCACCGCCTCGCCGAACCGGTCATCGGGTATCCCGACGACCACGGCGTCGGCCACGCCGGGGTGCAGCTTCAGGACCTCCTCGACCTCCTCGGGGAAGATCTTCTCGCCACCGCTGTTGATGCACACCGAGCCCCGGCCGAGCAACCTGACGGTGCCGTCCGCCGCGACGGTGGCGAAGTCTCCCGGGATGGTCCAGCGTTGGCCGTCGATGAAGGTGAAAGTGGCCGCCGACTTCTCGGCGTCCTTGTAGTAGCCGATGGGCCCCCTCCCCCGGATGGCCAGGCGCCCCCGATCGGTCGAGCCCGGTTGCAGCTCGCCGCCGTCGTCGGTCAGCACCTTGGTGTCGGCGCCCAGCTTGAAGTCGGCGGTCTGGACCTCCTGACCGGCCCGGGCCGTGGACCGGGCCATGCCGACGGCCTCTGAAGATCCGAGGGTGTCCACCAGCATCATCTTGGGGTTGTGGCCGAGCAGCCCCTGCTTGACCTCCGCCGACCACATGACCCCGGAACTGACGATCAGCCAGAGAGAGCTCAGATCCCACCGTCCCGGCTGCGCGTCGAGGGCCGCCAGGATGGGCTTGGCGAAGGCGTCGCCCACGATGCACAGCTGGGTGACCCGCTCGGCTTCGACGAGGTCCAAGAGGGCGGCCGGGTCGAAATGGTGACTGTCGGTCATGACCACCGTTCCACCCCCGCTCAGCACCGACATCGCCGTGAACAGCCCGGTTCCGTGCATGAGCGGGGGACCCGGGAGCAGCCGGGCCGGCGGGTGCTTCGGGGGCTGCTGCAGGGTGTGGCGGACTCCCTCCATCCCGCCTTCCTCCGGGTAGCGCACCTCCCCCGTACGGTTGAGGACGGCGAAGAGGTCGTCCTGGCGCCACATCACCCCCTTGGGCATGCCCGTCGTCCCCCCGGTGTAGATGAACAGCAGATCGTCCCCCGACCGGGGCCGCGGCTGCGGTTCGGCCCCCCGGGCCGCCACCGCCTCGTAGTCGGTCACCCAGTCGGCGGCCGGGAAGTCGGCGCCGACCCGCAACCACAGTCGAACGGCCGGCAGCCGCTTCCTGACCGCCTCGACGCGCTCGCTGAACGCCGCGTCGAAGATGACGGCTTCGGAGTCGGAGTTCTCCCACAGGTACACCAGCTCGTCGTCGGTGTAGCGGTAGTTGGTGTTCACCGGGACCAAGCCGGCCTTGAAAGCGCCGTAGACCGACTCCAGGTAGGCGGGGCAGTTGTAGAGGTACTGGGCCACTTTGGCCTGATGCCCCAGACCGGCGTCCAGCAGCGCCGCGGCCAGGCTGGCGGCGCGCCGCTCGAAGGCCTGCCACGACACCCGCGTGGTCCCCTGGATCACCGCCGGACGGTCCGGGAACGACGCCGCGACGACATCCCAGACGTCGCCGAAATTCCAGTCGCTCACGACCGCTTGGCCAGGTCTGTGGCGTGCCACTCAGCGGGCTCCCCGTCTACTTCGAGCACCACCCCCAGCTTCTGGAGGTAGCGCAGATGGGCGAGGGTCTCACCGACCGCGGCTCGCCTCATCCAGCCCTGGATCTGATCCCACGGGCGGCTCCAGGTCATGTGGCTGGCGATGTCCCAGGCCGTGGTGGTCCCGCCCTGGATGGCCGTCACCACCTCGTCGAAACGGGCCTGGTGGTGGCTCTTCAGCTCCTCCACCCGACCCCGGAGGTCCTTGAAGCGGTGCTCGTGGGCGGGCAGGGCCTCGTCGGTGTCGTAGGCCGCAACCTTGTCCAGCGAGGCCAGGAAATCCCCGAGGGGATCGGGACCGGCCTGGGGGTGGAAGGAGATGTTGGGGGTGATGCGCGGAAGCACGTGGTCACCCGACAGCATGAGCCGGTGCCGGCCCTCGTAGAGGCAGATGTGGCCGGGTGAGTGCCCGGGGGTCCAGATCGCGGTGAGGTCCCAGCCGGGTATGTCGGGCCGGTCCCCGTCCTCGACCAGCACGTCGGGGACCGCCGCCCACACCCAGTTGCGGACCGGCATCGAGGCGTTCTGCAGGGTGGCGATCTCCTCGGGCGGGGCCCCGTCGCGCCGCAGCATGGAGCCGATCTTCACCAGCAGATCGTCGGGCTCGTCGTAGCGTTCCTCGATCAGTGCGGCGTCGGCGGGGTGGAGACCCACCCAAGCCCCCGAAGCCTCCCGGATCCGCCCTGCCAGGCCGTAGTGGTCGGGGTGGATGTGGGTGACGAGCACCCCCTGGACATCGGCCACGGCGAACCCGGCCACCCCGAGCCCGTCGACGAGCGTCTGGTAGGCGTCGTCGGTGTTCCAGCCGGCGTCGATGAGGTAGGGGCCCCGGTCGGTCTCGAAGGCGTAGACGAGCACGTAGCGCAGCGGGTTGTTCGGGATGGGCACCGGGATGCTCCACAGGCCCGGCCGGACCAGCTCGACGGGAGGGAGGGGCGGCTCCGGGGCGGAGCGGTTCGCATCGGTCATCACGACCACTTTGCCAGGAACGGGACCGCAGGCGCCCACCCGCCCATCGGTTACCTTTTGCGGGTGTCTGGCGCCGCGCTCGAAATCCGCCCGGTCAGGGGATGGAACAGCCGTCGGGTGTTCGTCGACGTGCCGTTCCGCATCCACGGCGGCGACCCTGGCTGGGTGCCCCCGCTGCGCGTCAGCGTCTACGACCGCATCTCGAGGCGTCACCCGGCGGCGGCCCACCAGGAGACCGCGCTGTGGGTCGCCTACCGTCACGGCCGCCCGGTGGGCCGCATCGCCGGCTGCGTCGACTCCCTCTTCAACCGCCACCGCGGCGAGCGCTGGGCGTGGGTCGGCTTCTTCGACGCCTTCGACGATCCGGCCGTGGCCGCCGCCCTGTTCGACACGGTGTGCCGCTGGGCCGCCGAGCGGGGAGCCGACACGTGCGTCGGTCCGGCCAACTTCACCACCAACGACGAGCTGGGCTTGATGGTCGAAGGCTTCGACGACCCGCCGGCCCTCCTCACCCTTCAGAACCCCCGCTACTACGAGGCGCTGTGGACGCAGAACGCGTGGGAGCCGGCCATGGACCTGTGGGGCTGGCACTTCGAGCGGGGCACCACCGCGCTGTCCGAACGCCAGGCCCGGGCCCTGGAGCGCATCCGGCAGCGGGCCAAGGTCCGCGCCCGCAGCCTGAACATGGACGACTACGACGCCGAGGTCGGGCGCTTCTTCGCCATCTACAACTCGGCGTGGGAGGACAACTGGGGGTTTGCGCCCATGCCCGAAGCCGAGGTCCGCCACCTGGCCAAGCAGCTGAAGCAGATCATCCGGCCGGAGTGGGCCTTCGGCCTCGAGACGGTGAGCGGTGAGGCCGTAGCCGTGTGCCTGGCCCTTCCCGACCTCAACCAGCCCATGCTGGGCAACCGCTCCGGGCGGCTCCTCCCTCTCGGCTGGTACCCGCTGCTGTCCGGGCGCAAGAAGGTCACCCGGGCCCGGGTGTGGGCGTTGGGCATCCGGCCCGACTACCAGAACCTGGCTCTAGGGCCTCTGCTGTACGGCGAGATCATCAACCGGCTCAGCGCCGACCCCCACATCGAGACCGCCGAGGCGTCGTGGACCCTCGCCAGCAACCACCGGATCAACGACCAGATCGCCGCCATGGGGGCCACCCGCTCGCGCACCTGGCGGCTCTACCGCCGACCGGCCGCCTAGCAGCCGGAGCCCCGTTGGGAGTCGCCGGCGGCTCGGAGCCGGGGCCCGAGCCGGCGGAGCCGGAGCCGCCTAGGAGCCGGGGGCGGACCCCAGGACTCGAGCGGCGCGGGCGAACCCCTCGAGGGCGCGGGCGATGTCGGCCTCGGTGTGGGTCGCCATCACCGATGTGCGCAGTACCGGCTTGGCCACCGCCGGGGGGATGGCGGCGTTGGTGTAGACCCCCTCGTCGAGGAGGGCCCGCCAGAGCCGACCGGCATCCCAGAGGTCCCCCACCCACACCGGGACGATGGGGCTCTCCTCGTCGCCGCCGACGGTGAACCCCAGCTCGGAGAGGCCCTGGCGCAGCTGTGTGGCCCGGACCCGCACCGCCTCCCGCCTCCACTGCTCGTCACGGGCGATGTGGGCGGCCGCCAGCGCCGCGCCGAGAGCGGCGGGGACACCCGAAGCCGTGAACATGAGCGGCCGGCAGGTGATCTGGAGGAACTCGATGAGCGGGCGCGACCCGGCGATGAAGCCACCGCAGCTGGCCAGCGACTTGGAGAAGGTGCCCATGACCACGTCGGCTTCGATCCCCGCGGCGCGGGCGGTGCCGCTACCCGCGGGGCCGACCACCCCGAGAGCGTGGGCCTCGTCGACGAGCAGACCGGCCCCGAAGGCCCGGCACAACTCGGCGATCTCGATCAGGGGAGCCCGGTCCCCCTCCATCGAGTAGATGCCGTCCACCGCGACCAGGACCCCACCCGATTGGTCCTGCTCCCGCCACGACCGCAGCGTCCGGCGCAGGCTGTTCGGTCGCTGGTGGCGGAAGGCCCGCAACGTCCCTTCCGAGTAGCGGGCACCGTCCACGAGGCTGGCGTGGGCCGCGGAGTCGACCACCAGGGCGTCGCTCGGGCCTACCAAGGCGCCGATCAGACCCAGGTTGGCGGAGTAGCCGGTGGTGAACACCAGCGCCGCCTCCATGCCGACCCAGTCAGCGAGCAGTTCCTCCAACTCGCGGTGCAGGGGCAGGGTGCCGTTGAGCAGCCGGCTGCCGGTGACACCGGTCCCGAAGCGCTCGACTGCGTCCACCGCCGCGGCCCGGACGCGGGGGTCGGTGGTCAAGCCCAGGTAGTTGTTGGAGCCGAGCATGACGACCGGCCGCCCCTGGAACACCGTCCTCGGCCCGACCTCGCCCTCGAGCTCCCGGTAGAACGGCAGCAGGTCCATCGACTGGGCCAGGTGCCACTGCTCCAGTCGGGGGTCGGCCAGCTTGGCGAATATGTCGGCCGTCGGCTTGCCCGCCGGATCCCGGTCAGGGGCTTCGGTCATCGGCGGCCGCCGGCGCGCAGAGCCTCGAAGCGCTGCTCCCAGGCCTCGTGGCGGCGCCGGGAGTCCTGGATGAACGGGGAGCGCCCGATGGCCCAGATGAGGGCCCGATTGACCTGGTCCATGGGCGCCCGCAGCGGGCGGACGACATCGACGAACAGGACCACCCGGACGCCGTCGGTGTCATTCCAGGCCCGGTGCTCGTAGCCGTCGTCGAAGAGCAGGCTCGAGCCTTCCCTCCAATGCGCCCGCTCCCCACCCACTTCGATACCGGCGGCGTCGGCCGGTTCGGGGACGGCGAGGGCGAGGTGGTAGCGGATCACGCCTCGCCACGGGCCCCGGTGCTCGGGTATGTGCTTGCCGGGCGAGAGGAGGGAGAAGAACGCCGTGGTGATGCCGGGGACGGAGTCGAGCAGGGCGGCCGTCGTCGGGCAGCGGGCGCAGTTGGCCTCGGAACGGAAGCCGTAGGCGAAGAAGAAGTAGGTCTTCCAGCCGTCGTCGTCGGTAATGGAGGCCTGGTCGATGGAGATGTCCTGGAAGTTGGGCAGCTCGTCGCGAAACGCCATCACCTCGTCGAGCTCGGCCCGGATGGATCGCCACTCGGCCTCGAGGCGGGGAACCCATTCGAAGGTGCCGGCC
The DNA here is from genome assembly GCA_021838445.1 of Actinomycetes bacterium. Lineage (GTDB taxonomy): Bacteria > Actinomycetota > Acidimicrobiia > Acidimicrobiales > Palsa-688 > JAKCDU01. The sequence goes on from JAKCDU010000019.1 coordinate 46,056, forward strand.
GGCAGGAAGGGCGTCGTCGGCACCAGCGAGGACCGGACCACCAGGCTCTCCAGCCCGTGCAGGATCCACGCCCCCGCCTCGTTGGCCAGGTCCACCGCCCGGTCGCGCCACGGACGGCCGGGTGACGAGGAAACAGGCGCCGTCATGGTCCCGTCAGGCTAATACCCGGGCCGATGGGCGGCGGCCGGTCGGCGAGCGGCCGGTCGTCGGGGCGGCCTATCGGCCGCTCACCCCACGACCCGGCCGAGCAGTTGCTCCACGTCGGTCGTCACGTCCAGGCGGTCCACCTCCGACAGCCAGGCCAGGTTGCGGCGGTGCAGGTCGTCGGCCGGCTGGTAGCGGTTGAGATGGACGATCACCCGGCGGGGACCGAGGGCGGCCACGCTGAGGCGCACCGCGTTGATGACCCCGAGGGACGCATCGGCGACCAGGACCACGGCGTCGGGGGCGAGCCGCTGGACCAGGTCGGCGTTCGATGCGTCGGCGCCGAGCGGTGAGGCCACCCCGCCGGCGCCCTCGACGAGGGCCAGGTCGCATCCCCGTCCCGGCCAGCTGCCCTCGACGAACGCGGCCAGTGCCTCCAGCGATGGCACCGGCCGACCGAGGGCGGCGGCGGCCATGGGCGGAGCCATCGGCGCGGCGTACCTCCACCCCTGCGGGCAGACCAGCTCCTCGGGCTCTCCGCTGGCCGCGGCCAGGACCTCCGAGTCGAGTGGGTGCTCGCCGGGCGAGTAGGACTGCAGCGGTTTGCGGGCGGCCACCCGCAGGCCCCGCCGGCGGCCCGCCGCCAGAACGGCGGCCCCCACCCACGTCTTGCCCACCTCGGTCCCCGTACCGGTGACCACGGCCAGGCGGGCCGGCCGGGTCAAGGGTGCACCGTGTCGAGGGCAATGGCCAAGGCGCCCACCATGCGATCTATCTCCTCCGCGGTGGATGTCAGGATGGGCATCAGCACCACCACGTCGCCGAGGGGGCGCAACAGGACCCCCGCCTCGACCGCCGCGGCGCACACCCGACGACCCCACCGCAGCCCGGGCCGGGGAGGGGCCAGCTCCACCCCGACCATCAGGCCGCACCGGCGCACTTCGCCCACGGCGGGGTGACCGACGACCCGGGCGTCCAGCAGTCGGCCCAGCTGCTCGGCGCGCGCCGACACGTGGTCGAGCACCTTCCACTCCTCGAACAGCGAGAGGTGACGGAGGGCTACCGCCGCCGCGAGAGCGTTTCCCCCGAAGGAGTGGCCGTGGTAGAGCGTCCGCTCCCCCAGGTCGTCCCCCTCGAACGCCGCGGCGACCGGGCCGGAGGCCACCGTGGCCGAGATCGGCAGGTAGCCGCCGGCCAGGCCCTTGCCGATGCACATGATGTCGGGGCGGACCCCGCCCAGCTGCGACGCGAACATGGCCCCGGTGCGCCCGAATCCCGTGGCCACCTCGTCGCAGATCACCAGCACCCCGGCCCGCTGGGCCGCCGAGACCAGGGCGGCGACGTCCGGCGGGCGGGCCACGTACATTCCCGCTGCTCCCTGCACGACCGGCTCCAGCACCACCGCGGCCAAGCTCCCGGCGCGCTCGGCCAGTGCGGCCAAAGCCTGCTCCAGCCAGCCCGGATGGCGGTATCCCGGGGTCCGGACGGTGCCGGGAAACCGGAGAGGATCGAACAGGTCGGTGCCGAACCCTCCGTCGCCGAGGCTGAGCGAGCCGACGGTGTCGCCGTGGTAGGCGTCGCCGAGCACCAGGTAGCGGTCCCGGCCGCGTTCACCGCGGTTCCACCAGTACTGGAACGCCACCTTCAAGGCCTGCTCCACAGCGGCGGCGCCATCGGAGGCGAAGAGGAACCTGGCGTCGTCGACGGGCACGACCGGCGCGAGGGCCTCGGCCAACTCCACCACCGCGGTGTTGCCGTGGCCGAGGAGGGTGCTGTGGGACACCCGGTCCAGCTGGTCGCGCAACGCCCGGTCGAGCTCGGGTACCCGGTGGCCGAGGGTGTTCACCCACAGCGACGAGATGGCATCGAGGTACCGGCGCCCGTCGACGTCGATCAGCTCCCGGCCCTCGGCCCGCTCGACCATCACCGGCCGGTTGTCGGCGTAGGCCGCCATCTGGGTGAAGCCGTGCCACACCCGCCGGCGATCCCGTTCCACCCAAGCTGTCGCACTCACGGGTCACGTACCATAACGGCCCGTGCCCCCCACCAAGACCGAGATCGCCACTTTCGCCGGTGGCCAGGCCAGTGCCGACGCTCCCCTGGAGTTGATCGGGACAGCCCGGCAGCGGCTGCTGACCGAGCATCAGCGCCTGCCCTCCGCCCTGCTCGCCGCCCTGGCCACCATCCCCGACGCCTACGTGCCGTCCCTGGCCTCCCTGGCTCACGAGGTGCGCCTGGCCTGGTGCGGAGACACCGTCGAGGTGGAGGGCATCCTGTCGGCCAAGACGGGGGGCTGCCCCGAGGACTGCCACTTCTGCGCCCAGTCGTCCCGCTTCGACACGCCTGTACTGGCCACCCCCTTCCTCGACACCGAGGAGGTGCTCGAGGCGGCCCGCCAGACGGCCCAGCTCGGGGCCAGCGAGTTCTGCATCGTGCTGGCGGTGCGCGGCCCCGACGAGCGCACCATGCAGCGCCTCCTCGATCTGGTCCCGATCGTGGCCGCCGAGACGGGCCTCAATGTGGCCGTTTCGGCCGGCATCCTCACCGACGAGCAGGCCCGGAGGTTGGCCGAGGGCGGGGTGCACCGCTACAACCACAACCTCGAGACGGCCCGCTCCTTTTTCCCCCAGGTAGTCACCACCCACACCTGGCAGGAGCGCCGGGACACCTGTGAGCTGGTCCGGGCGGTGGGCATGGAGCTGTGCTGCGGGGTCCTTCTGGGCATGGGCGAGACCGACGCCCAGCGACTGGAGCTGATCGGCCAGCTCGCCGAGATCGAGCCCGACGAGGTCCCGGTCAACTTTCTCGATCCCCGCCCGGGGACCCCGCTCATGATCCGCAAGCCGGTCGGGGCGCTCGAGGCGCTCAGATGGATCGCCCTGTTCCGCCTCGGCCTGCCCGACGTCATCCTGCGCTACGCCGGCGGCCGCGAGATCACCCTCGGTGAGCTGCAGGCCCTCGGGCTGACCGGCGGTATCAACGCCTTGATCGTGGGCAACTACCTGACGACGCTCGGGCGCGCCCCCCAGGAGGATCTCACCATGCTGGCGGACCTGCGCATGCCTATCGGCGCTCTGTCCAAGGTGATCTGAGACCCACCCGTGAGCTTCTGCAGCGGTTGCGGTCGCCACACCGACGAGTGTCCCCGCGGCGGCCAGTGCACCGGCCGGTTCGAGCCGCCCCGCTACTGCGGGAGCTGCGGCCGGCGGATGCGCGTCGTGGTCACCCCGTCGGGGTGGCGGGCCCGCTGCCGGGACCACGGCGAGGTGGCGGCCGGGCGGGCGCCGTCCACCCACCCCCCGCAGGAGCCGTCGTAGAGGTCCATCGCTCCCCTTCGCCGCTCCGCTCAGCGCCCGGTGCGCGCGTTGACCAGGATCCGGGCGCCACGGTGGGGCACCAGGGTGACGTGGCGGATGCGGGGCCGTTCCCCCCGCTGCGAGGTCCACACCAGGTCGGTGCGGCGCAGCACGGCGGCGAGCACCACCCGCATCTCGGTCGTCGCCAACGACGCCCCCAGGCAGCGACGACTTCCGCCCCCGAACGGTAGCCACACGGAGGGGTCGGGCCGGCGCCCGACGAAGCGCTGCGGGTCGAAGCGGTCGGGTCGGGGGTAGGCGTCCGCCGAGCGGTGCACCAGGGCGATGGCCGGGTTCAAGAACGTGCCGGGCGGGACGGTGTGGTCACCGAGGCGGTAGCCCGACACCACGACGCGAGCCACGTCGGCGATGACGGGACGGCAGCGCAGGGTCTCGGCGACGACCGCGTCGAGGTAGTCGAGGTTCCCTGAGCGCGCCGCGCCGGTGGCCCGCTCCAGCACGTCGCGGTGGCGTACCAGGCGCTCCAGGGTCCAGGCCAGGGCGGTGGCCGTGGTCTCGTGGCCGGCCAGCAGGAGGGTGCGCAACTGGTCCACCAGCTCATCCTCGGTCATCGCCGATCCGTCTTCGTCGCGGGCCCGGGCCAGCACCGCCAGGACATCGGGGCGGCGCTCCAGGTCCGGGTCACCGACGGCCCGGCGAACCTCGTCGCGCAGCAGGCGGTCGGCCACGGTCCAACCGTCCCAGAAACTCCGCCACGGGCGGTGGGCGCGAAGGGACGGCACGGCGAACTGGGCCATCTGCCACAGCGGGATGTCGCTCAGAACGAGCAGGGCCCGCCGCAGGGCACCCAGGCGGGCCGGATCGGTCACGCCGATCGCCGCCTGCAGGATGACCTCGAGGGTGATAGCCCTCATCCGGGGTAACGCCGGGAAGGTTCGACCCTCGGGCCACCGGCCGACGGCGGCACCGGCGATTTCCTCCATGCGAGGAACGAGGCGCTCGACGGCGGGCCGCTGCAGGGAGGCGGCCATCATCTTCCTGCGCCTGCGGTGCTCGTGCTCGTCGAGGACCAGGAGGGAGCTCGGGCCGAGGACGGCGCCGAGCATGGCGGCGTTGGCCTGCCCGGCGTGGAGCACGGTGTCGTCGCTGTGGAACACGCCCCGGATGTCGCCGGGGTCGGCCAGGTAGATGTAGTTCCCGAACGGCCCGAGGCGGACGGTGAAGCGGTCGCCGTAGCGACGCGCCCACACCGACTGCCATCGCGGGCCGGCCAGGAACAGGGGGATCTGGAGGGGCCACGGCAGTCGCGACCCGGGCGGCCACGACGCCGACGTCACCGGTCGGCCCAGGCCGGATGTCACCGGTCGGCCCAGGCCAGTAGCCGATCGACGTCCCAGCTGTTGACGATCCTCTCCACCGGCACCGAGGCCTCGGCGGCCTGCTCGCAGCCCATCCACAGCCACTCGAGCTGACCCGGGGCGTGGGCGTCGGTGTCGATGCTGAACAGGCATCCGGCGTCAACCGCCTGCACCAGCAGGTCGTGCGGTGGATCGCGCCGCTCCGGGCGGGAGTTGATCTCCACCGCGGTGCCCGTCGAGGCGCAGGCTTCGAAGACCGACCCGGCGTCGAACGTCGAGGGGAGGCGGCCCCGGCCCACGATCTTGCGCCCCGTGCAGTGCCCGAGGATGTCGGTGTGGGGACTCTCTATGGCGGCGAGCATGCGACGGGTCATCGAGGCCTGATCCATCGACAGCTTGGAGTGGACGCTGGCGACCACCACGTCGAGGTCGGCGAGCAGGCCGACGTCCTGGTCCAGTCCGCCGTCCTCGAGGATGTCCACCTCGATGCCGGTGAGGATGCGGAACGGCGCCAACTCCTCGTTGAGGCGCGCCACGAGGTCCAGTTGGGCCACCAGACGGCCGGCGTCGAGCCCGTGGGCCACGGTGAGGCGGGGGCTGTGGTCGGTGAGGACCAGGTAGCGGTGGCCGAAGGCCATGGCCGCCTCGGCCATGGTCTTGACGTCGCTTCCCCCGTCGGACCAGTCGCTGTGACTGTGACAGTCCCCGATGAGCGCCTGCAGGTAGCCGTCGGCGGCCCCACTGGTTGCGGGCGGGGCCACCGACTCGAGCTCGGCCAGGTAGGCCGGTCGCCGTCCATCGAGGACCTCGGCGATCACCGCGGCCGTGCGCTCCCCGACCCCCTCGAGGTCGCGGAGGCGACCGGCTGCGTGCAGCGCGGGAAGCCGGCCGGGGTCCTGCTCCTCGGCGGCAGCCACCGCGTCGGCGGCGCGACGGAACGCCCGTACCCGGTAGCTGTCGGCGTGCTGGCGCTCGAGCAGGTAGGCGATGCGACGAAGTGCGCTCACCGCTTCGGGTTCACCCATCTCCCACGTATACCCCGTCCTCGTAGGTGATGTGGTTGGTCCGCACCGCGGGGACCGTCTCTCCCGGCACGATCAGGCCCACCAGGTTGAGCGGGTCGCTGGCATTGACGGTCACCCGGATCCCCGCCCGGGGACGCCTCCTCGTCCGCTCCAGGTGCTCGACGGCCTCGGGAAGGGCGTACTGCTCGCCGCTGAAGCCGGCCACGAACCGACCGCCCCGAACCAGTCCCCGGTCCTCCAGGCGCCGGAGGGCCCACTGCAGCTCTCGCCACGGCAGGCTCAGGTCGTCGTGGACGGCCAGGTCCCGGAACACGACACCCCACCGCTGCAGGAGCTGCTCGGCCACCGTCTCAGCCAGGTCGTGAGCGTCGAGGCCCGACGCGTCGGGGGCGGGCACCAGCGACCACCGACCGGCCGCCCCCGCCGTGGCTGCGCCGCTCACCGCCGCCCTCGAACCGTGACCGAAGCGCCGGGGTCGGCGCAGGGGGGCCGGGCCGTCGGCCATCCGGGCGCGAATGGCCTCGAAGCCATCGCACATGATCAAGCCCCGCCCGACGCCCTCCCAGAGGGCCTGCTCCACCTCGTCGGCACGCCAACCCCCGGCCGTGGCTATCTCCGACGCGAAGCAGGCTCCCCGGCCCTCGAGGACGCCCAGTACGCCGCCCAGCACTCCGCCGGTGTCGGCGCCGTCGTCCCGGTCGCCCACCAGCCAGCCCAGGTCGGCCCGGAACACCAGCGCGATGGGGCTGGCCCGGGTCGGCGCCGGCCGCCGGGCCGAGCTGGTCGGCGACACCCGCAGCCAGGCGGTCTCGCCGGCGTGGCACATGGAGTCGAGCCAAGAAGGCGAGTAGCGCAGCAGGCGGCGGCCCAACAGTTCGGATTCCCAGGCCCCGGCGGCCGCCTCGAAGCCCTGCAGCTGCTCGATCAACGCGGCCACGCCGGAGGGACCGGACAGCTGGGTTCCGGGCGCCACGTGCTGCCATTCGAGGAGGAAACGCATGAAGTCCTGGGCGGTGACGGCCTCGACCGCCTGGCGGCGGGAGCGGCGCGAGTAGGAGTGCATGCGGGCCAGGAGCCGACGGGCGACGTATTGCACCTCCGTGGCCCCCGGCGTGTAGCGGCCCTGGAAGACGAAGCCCTCCAGCTCGAGGGCGGCGAGGGCCCAGGCCACCCGTCCCGGCGCCAGGGTGGTCCGCTCGGCAAGCTCGGCCGCAGTGGTGATCCCCGCCAGCTCCAGATGACCCCTGACGCTCTGCAGCACCGCCTCGTCACCACCGGCCCGGGCCTGGTCGGCCCGGTCGCGCTGCTCGGCGGCGACCCAGAGCACGCCGGCGTCGTGGGTGCGGGTCTCGGCCCGGCCGGCCGCCTCCAAGGCCGCGAACAGGGCGGCCCACCCGGGTCGGGGCCGCATTATGACTGTGGCGTTCAGGAGGTCGTGCAGCTCGTCGGGGGACGTGGGCGCCGGATCGATCTCCGAGTGCACGGCTTCGATGGCCCCGGCGTCGAGCGAGCCGACCCCTGAGAGATCGGGGGTGAGGCCGCGCCTCAGGTGGACGGCGTTGGTGCGGCGGTTCTGGAGCTCCTCGTCGTCGAGGAAGGCGTAGGCGCGGGCGGTGATGATCTCGTGGGCCAGCACCGAAGGCTCGGTGGTGTCACGGCAATGGACCCGGATCAGGCCCGCTTCGATACCCTCGACGACCTCCCTGGCCCGGTCGAGGTCCATGGCCTCGTGCAGGGTGTCGTCGATGGTCTGGCGAACCAGTATGTGGTCAGGTATCTCGCGGGGGCCGACCAGATTGTCCTGGCAGGCCGCCGCCTGGGGGAATACCGCAGCCAACAGGTCGTCGGACTCCATCCTCTGCAGCGGCGGCGGGTTGCGCCGCCCGTTGCGCCAGCGGAGCACCAGGAGGGACCGGTTGAGGTTCCAACGCCAGCGGGATTGGAACATGGGGGCGTCGAGGATGGCGTGGGCCAGTGTGTCCTCCAGCGTGGCGCTGGAGAGGTAGCCGAGCACCTCCTCCAAGGGGAAGCTGTGATGAGGGCCGAGCGAGAGGACCACGGCGTCGTCGCTGGCCGCCGCCTGCAGCTCGAAGTTGAACCGCCGACAGAACTTCTTGCGCAGCGCCATGCCCAGAGCCCGGTTCACGCGCGCCCCGTAGGGAGAGTGCAGCACCAGTTGCATGCCGCCGGTGTCATCGAAGAAGCGCTCGAGCACCAGGGTCTCCTGGGTCGGCAGGATCCCCAGGACGGCTCGGCCGGCGGCCAGGTAGTCCACGATGGTCGTGGCCGCGTCGGGGTCGACCCCACTGACGTCCTGCAGCCAGCGCCGGGCCCCGTCGTGGTCCCCGGCTTCGACGAAGCCCTCCACCCGGCGACGCAGCTCCGACACTTCACGTGACAGTTCCTCGGTGCGGGCCGGAGCTTCGCCGAGCCAGAACGGCACCGTCGGGGGGATGTCACCGGCGTCGCGCACCCTCACCACGCCGGACTCGACCCGGCGGATCTGCCAAGAGTGACTACCCAACAGGAATATGTCACCGGCCGACGACTCGACCGCCCAGTCCTCGTTGACGGTGCCGACCAGCACGTCGTCGGGTTCGGCCAGGACCCGGTAGTCACCGGTCTCGGGGATGGCCCCCCCGGAGGTCGAAGCGGCCAGTCGGGCTCCTTTACGGGCCCGCAGCTCCCCGTTCACCCGGTCGTGGTGGAGGTGGGCCCCCCGCCGTCCGCGCCCGGTCTGGATGCCCTCGGAGACCAGCTCGAGCACCTCGGCGAACTGCTCCCGGGTCATGTCGGCATAGGGAGCCGCCCGGCGGACCATTTCGTAGAGCTCGTCGGATTTCCACTCCCGGGCGGCGACCTCGGCCACCACTTGCTGGGCGGCGATGTCGAGCGGGCGGCGAGCCGGGACGATGGCGTCGAGTCGACCGGCCCGCACGGCCACCAGCAGGGCCGTGCACTCGACCAGCTCGTCCCTGGTCATGGGAAAGATGCGGCCCTTGGGGGTGCCGTTGCGGCTGTGGTTGGAACGCCCCACCCGCTGCAGGAACGTGGCGATGCTGCGCGGCGAGCCGATCTGGCAGACCAACTCGACCGGTCCGATGTCGATACCCAGCTCCAGCGATGCGGTGGCCACGAGGGCTCGCAGCTCGCCGTTGCGCAACCTCGACTCGACCCGGAGCCGTCGCTCCTTGGACAGGCTCCCGTGATGGGCCGACACCACGTCGTCGCCGAGGCGCTCGGCCAGATGATGGGCGAGGCGCTCGGCCAGCCGCCTGGTGTTGACGAACACGATGGTGGTCCGGTGCTCTGCGACCAGTGAGGCGATGCGGTCGACCGTGTCGGACATGTGGGCGGCCGAGGCCACCGCCTCGATCTCCCCGTCGGGGAGCTCGAGGCCGAGATCCATCTCCCGGCGGTGGCCCACGTCGACGACGGCCGGTAGGGGCCGCGACCCGACCAGGAGTCGACCGACGGTCTCGATGGGCCTCTGCGTCGCCGACAGACCGATACGTACGGGGCGGGTCCCGCAGAGGGCCTCCAGGCGCTCGAGGCTCAGAGCCAGATGGGCTCCCCGCTTGTCCCGGGCGACGGCATGGATCTCGTCGACGATGACGGTCTGGGTGGTGCTCAGGGCCGATCTGCCCTTGCGGCTGGTGAGCAGCAGGTACAGCGATTCGGGGGTGGTGACGACGAAGGCGGGGGGCCGGCGGACCATGGCGGCGCGCTCGGCGGGGGTGGTGTCCCCGGTGCGGACCGAGACTCCTATGGATGGCGGCCGCAGACCCATCTCGACGGCCACCTCGGCGATCCCCGCCAGCGGCCGGTGCAGGTTCTGAGCCACGTCCACGGCCAGGGCCTTGAGCGGGGAGACGTAGAGCACGCGGACCCCGGTAGTGATATCGGCGCCCTCCTCGTGGGCCAGGTAGAGGGAGTTGATCGACATCAAGAAGCCGGCGAGGGTCTTGCCCGAGCCGGTCGGGGCGGCGATCAGCGTGTCGCGCCCGGAGGCGATGAGGGGCCAGCCCTGCTCCTGCGGCGCGGTGGGACCCTCGGGGAACCGACGGCGGAACCACTCGGCGACGGCCGGGTGGAACCGGCTCGGGTCGCGGACGGGCCATTCGAGTTCGAGGGTGAGCGGGGCAACGGTCGCCACCCACCCCATGCTAGGTCGAACGCCTGTTCGCTTCCACTAATCTGAGCAGGATGATCAGGGAAGCCCGCCCGGGCGATGAGACCGCCATCCTGCGCCTGGTACGGGCGCTGGCCGAATACGAGCGCGAGCCTGACGCCGTGGTCGCCGACGAGGCGTCCCTGTCTGCCGCCTTGTTCGCCGACCGTCCCATGGTCCACGCCCTGGTGGCCGAGCGCGACGGGCGGGTCGTCGGCCTGGCGGTGTGGTTCCTGTCGTTCTCGACCTGGACCGGACGTCACAGCCTCTACCTCGAGGATCTGTTCGTGGAGCCCGAGTGGCGGGGGTCGGGCGTGGGGCGCCGGCTCTTCGAGCGGCTCGCCGCCCGGGCCGGCCAGCTCGGCTGCGCCCGGATGGACTGGTCGGTGCTCGACTGGAACGAGCCGGCCATCGGGTTCTACCGGCGGATGGGGGCCCGGCCCCTGGGGGAGTGGACCACCTGGCGCCTCGACGGGGAGGCCCTGGAGGCCTGCGCCGACGCGGCCGGGTCAGCTCCCGCACCGCTCTCCGACCCCCGGTGACTCCAGGTCTCCAGGGGCTCAGGCTCGCCGGTGGGTCAGGGCCGGGACATGTCCTTCCACATCCTGACGATGGTGGACTGGCTCGCGGTAGCTAGCAGGGTGCCGTCGTCGGCCCACAGGTGGACGTCGCCGTGCCCGAAACCGTTGACCACCTGGTGGACCCGGATGTCCAACAACACCCACTCGGTGGGCACGATGCGCCCGATGCGCAGCGTGTTATCCAGGCTGTTGCCGCCGGCGAGGAGGCCCAGCGCCTGGCCGATACCGAACGGCACGTAGTCACCGAGCACGGCGAGCGAAGCCGATGAGATCTCCAACACGTCGGGGAGCTTGGCCCACAGCGAGCTGCGACCGGCGGGCATGCCCGGCCCCGGGAGCTCGGAGGTGCTCCGGGCCGCGGCCAGGCGGATCTCCAGTCGGTCGGGCAGGTACTGGCCGCCGGTGTCGAAGCGGACCTCGCGGGCGCTGCACAGCTCGGGCACCGGAACTACCGGCATGACCGCCCAGGTGCCCTCGTGATCGAGCGGGCGAGTACCGAGGGCGGCATTGACGGTGAACACCTCCCGGTCGGCTACGTGGCCGACGGCGCGAGCCTGGGTCGTCTGGTGTCCCGCCACCGCTACGGTCACGTCCAGGTCCAGCACCTCGGACGGAGTGGCGAACGACAGGTACTGGCAGCTGGCCCACACGACCGGCCTGTCGGTGGTGGCCTCCATCGCCGCCACGGCTGCGCCGAGGGCGCACCCACCGAACAAGAAGCCCCCCGGGGTGCAGATACCGGGCTGAACGGGCAGAACCCACCGGTAGGGGTTGTGGGTGGCCTCCAGGCCGAGGAAAGTGCGGGCGTCCACGGCCGGTAGATGCTAAGCGCACATCACCCCTGCCGGCCAACGCCGACGCCCGGACCAGAGTCGAACCGGGTCCCGGGAGGCCGCTATCGACCCGGTCCCCCGAGCAGTTGCGGCGCGCCCGGCGGCTCCATCCCGCCGGTCGCGCCGGAAAAAGCTACGTCTGCGGTCGTTTCCAGCCGACAAGTGGATGAGGCCTCGGAGCAGGCCCCGCCTCAACTGCGAGCTTCTCGAACGCGACCAACGATGAGCCAACCCCAACCCAAAGCCGCCGAGGGCGTCGACCCGCCGGACCGCGCCGTGAGGCCGGCGCCCGAGTCCGACCTGCTCCTCGCCCGTCAGCCCATCTTCGACCGGGACCTGGCCGTCTGGGGCTACGAAGTCCTCTTTCGGGACCGCGCCGGTGAGCGTTACACGGGCGACGCCATGACCGCCGAGGTGCTGCTGCGGACCGGGCTGGACGTGGGTATGGAATCGCTGGTGGGCCGCAAGCGGGCGTGCATCAACGTCACCCGGGCCTACCTGACCGGCGAGCGGGAGTTCCCGCTCCCCTACGAGCAGACGGTCCTCGAGATTCACCCGACGGTGGAGCGCAACGCCGATCTGGTCGAAGGCGCCCGGGAGCTGAGCGCCAAGGGCTACATGCTCGCGCTGGACAACTACGTGTACCAGCCCGGCGATGAGCCGCTCCTGGAACTGGTCAACATGGTGAAAGTCGACCTCGGCGCGGCCGGTATCCCGAAGCTCCCAGAGCAGGTCGAGCGCTGCTGCCGCTACGGCGCTCTGCTCGTGGCCGTCAAGGTCGAGACCAAAGAACAGCTCATCGCCTCCAAAGACGCCGGGTTCAACATGTTCCAGGGTCACTTCCTGTCACGCCCCACCGGCATACCCGGTCAGACCCTCAGTCCCAACCGCATGAGCTGCCTGCGGCTCATCCAGGCCCTCTCCGACCCCGAGATCCCCTCCTCGGACGTCCAGCGCATCATCGAGACCGACCCGGGCCTCAGCGTGCGTTTCCTGCGCGCCGCCGGCGCCGGGGCGGCGTCGGGGCTTCGACGGCGGCTGAACTCGATCCGCGAGGGCGTGGTCCTGATGGGCGAGCACCGGATGAAGGCCTGGGTGATGCTCATGCTCCTCGCCGATGCCGGGACCGGCGTGCCCGAGCAGTTGGCCATCGCCATGACCCGCGCCCGGCTGTGCGAGCTGATCGCCCGCGACATCCGCCCGGAGCTGGAGCACTCGGCTTTCACCGTGGGGCTGGTATCGGCGCTGGACCTGCTGATGGGTGTCCCCATCGAGGAGGTCCTCGCCAACCTGAGCCTCACCGAGGAGCTGCGCGCCGCAGTGACCGAGGGGGCGGGCCGCTTCGGCTACATACTGGGCGACGTCCTGGCGTGGGAGCAGGGGCTGGCCATCCAGCTCAAGTCGGGTCTGTCGGCACCGAGGCTCAACGAGCTCGGGATCGAGGCGCTGCGCTGGGCCAACTTCGTCTGCGACTCGCTCGAGGACTCCCATCCGGGCTGACCCCATCCCGTCCCGGTGGGAGCAACCCGGCGCCGGTGCCCGGCCGGGAGCTAGATTCGGGATCCCGGCACCCTGGAGGGACACCACCGTTTGACCTGGTTCGACGACCTGCCCGAAGGACCGACCGAATGGGACCGGATGCACGCCGCCCATCCCGAGGCGCTGTCGGCCATGGCCCGCCTCTACTTCGCGGCCTGGGAGGACAGCGACCCGGTCCTGCTCGAGCTGGCCCGTCTGCGCATGGCCACCTTGTTGCGCTTCGACGACGAGCACCGACATCGCAGTCGGGCCGCCCGGGAGGCGGGCCTGAGCGAGGAGAAGGCCGCCGCCGTCGGGAGTTGGCCCACATCGCCTCTCTTCTCCGATGCCGAGCGCAGCTGTCTGGCCCTGGTCGAGCAGTTCGCCCTCGACGCCTCGGCCGTCACCGACGAGCAGGTGTCGGCGGTGGCCGCGCATCTCGGCGACGACGGCTGCTACGTGTTCGTCGAAGCGGTATCCGCCATCGAGACGTTCCAGCGCGCCTGCCTCACGATGGGCATCACCACCACCCCCGGCGTGGACCGTCTGGTCGAGCTCGGGCACCCACGTTCCACCGAGCAGGAGGAAACCTCATGAAACCCCGGATTCAAACCTCGCCGCGCAGTTCGGCGGCCGTTCCCTCGGTGGCTGCGACGCTACGCCCGGCCCGACGGGACCTGCGGCGCACGGCCTCGCAGATGGGCGAACTGGACCCGGTCACGACCGAGCTGATCCGGATGCGCAACGCCCGTTTCCAGAACTGCAACTATTGAATGAGTGTCCGCAGCGCAGTTGCGCTGCAGCAGGGTGCCGACGAGGAGCTCCTCGCGTCGGTGGACCACTACGAACAGGCCGACCTCGACGACGCCCACAAGGCGGCCCTCCGGCTGGCTGACGCCTATCTGATCTCCCCCGCCGAGATGACCGCCGGGCTCAAAGCCGAGGTGGCCGAACAGCTCAGTCGGGCCCAGGTCGTAGAGCTGGCGGTCCAGCTCATGGGTTTCAGCAACGACAAGGTGATGGTGGCCCTCGGCTACGACCTCGACGAGGTGGCGGCCGAGCACATCATCATGTGAGCCTCCCCCGGCGCTCCTCTCCCGGACGGTGGACCCGCCGCCGGCGGCCGGTCCACCGCCGCCGACCGCCCGGTCAGGCGGCCGAGCCTTCGAAGGGGACGTCGAAAGAGAACACCCCGCCGTCGCCGGTGACGAGCCAGTAGCCGCCGCCCGAGGGCTGGGCGGCCATGGCCACGCAGGGGGCTACCAGCGCGACCCCTCCCGTGGACCCGCGGAACGGGGCGTCGAAGGCGAATATCCCGCCGTCGGCGGCGTCGAGCCAGTAGCCGCCGGTGGACGCGTCGATGGTCATGCCGACCACCGGCTGCACCAGTGGAACACCGCTGACCGAGCCGAGGAAGCGGGCCGTGCCGTAAGTGAATACACCCCCGTCGGAGGCGACGAAGTAGTAGCCCCCCCCGTCGGGGGAGGCGGCCATGGCGACCGCCGGGGCGGCCAGTGGGATACCCCCGGTGCTGCCGTAGAAGGGGGCGTCGAAGCTGAACACTCCCCCGTCGCCGCCGAGGAGCCAGTAGCCGCCCGTCGCCGGGTCGGCGGTCATGCCGACGATCGGCGCCGACAGCTGGTAGCCGTTGGCCCCACCGCGGTAGACGGCGTCACCGAAGGAGTAGACGGCCCCGTCGGCGGCCACCTCCCAGTAGCCCTCCGAGTCGGCGGTGGCGGCGATACCGACTATCGGAGCTTCCGGCTGCGAGGGTTCACCGAGATACGGTGCGTCACCGAAGCTCCTCACGGTGCCGTCGCTGCTGGCCACCCAGTACCCGCTGCCGTCGGCCGACGCGGCCATGCCCACCACGGACCGGTTGAACGACCAGGACTGGAACAGGTCCTGGTCGGGGATCAGGCCCTCCGACGTCACCTCGGCGGCGAAGCGGTCGCGACTGGCGGGGTCATGGAACTCGGAGGTGTTGAGGAAATCGACGATGGTGTTGCGGGTGTCGGTGGCCTGGGAGCTCGAACCGGTGTAGGCCGAGAAGTGGGTGGCGCCGGTGATGGCCACGAACACCCGGGACGGGCGGCTCGTGTTGTAGACCGTCTCGGTGCCGTCGCCGTTGGGTTGCGGGGTGTAGTTGGCGAACTCGTCGGCGGTGCCGACCATGGCCAGGACGGGCCCGTTGTTGACCGCTGCGAACGTCCCGGGCACCTGCCCCACCGGTGTCACCCCGCTCAACACCACGTAGGCGTTGAACCGGTAGGAGACGAAGCTGGGGTCGAGGGCGAGGGTCGCCACCACCGATCCACCGTCGGAGTGACCCATGGCGGCCACCTCGGCCCGGTCGATCTGCGACCCGAACGGCCCGTTCTCCTCGTTGGTGAGGGCGTCTGAAAGGTCGAGCGTGTTGTTGGCCAAATCCTCGCTCGTGGGAACGCCGGGGAAGTAGCTCGAGGTGCCCGGCGAGTCGACCCCGATGACCAGGTAGCCGGCCGAGGCCACGGCGCGCAGCAGGACGTCATAGTCGGCGACCTGCGCGTACCATCCCGGGGCGAAGACGACCGTGGGCAGTTGACCGGTTGCGCCGGTCGGCGCGTAGACGACATCGTGGATGGTCCTCGTCGGCAGGTCCGGCTGACCCTGGCGGGCCGGAGTCGGCCGGTCCGACACCGTGAAGGTGTCGTCGGACGCGGTCACGGCATAGGCGCCGGTGGGTTGCGCCGACTGGGCGGCCACGGCGGCCGCCGGCCACGTCCAAGCCAGAGCCGCGGCCGACACGACGGTCGCCAGGATGTTCCGCCAGGATGACATCGCACCTCCACCGAAACGCTCGGCCCCGCCGAGGTTAGCAACCGCCACCTGGCGATCCGGTGACCGCCTTCCCGTTCCCGCCGGCGCGCCGGACGCGGGGACCGGGGCCGCCCCACGGGTTAGGCTCTCGACGCCGCCTACGCAACTACGAACGGAACACCAATGGGTAATGCTGTCCGCACTGTGCTGCGGGGCGGGTCGACAGGGATCGCCTTGGTGGTCACCGCGGTCATCTCGCTGAGCGCCTGCTCCTCGGGGTCGCACTCGCCTGCTTCGAGCCCCTCGACCAAGGCCACCACCTCGACGACCGCGCCCGGCGGGACGAGCTCAGGCGGATCCTCCGGCTCGGTCGATACGGCAGTGGTCGCCAACACCGGAATCACCGTGACCGGGGCGTTCAACACCACGCCCACGGTCGTCTTCCCGGCGGGCGGGCCCCCCAAGCGACTCGAGGAGCAGACCGTGGTCGCCGGCCAAGGAGCCACCGTCACGTCGGGCGACACCCTGGTCCTCAACTACCTGGGGGAGATCTGGCCCGTCGCGACGGGCGCCAAACCCAAGGTGTTCGACAGCTCCTACTCGCGCCACGCCCCCGACGGATTCGTCATCGGAACGGGCGCCGTCATACCCGGCTTCGACAAGACCCTGGTCGGCCAGAAGCTCGGCTCACGTCTGGTCCTCAGCATCCCGCCGGCCGACGGTTACGGGCCGTCGGGTAACTCGCAGGCCGGGATCGCCGGTACCGACACCCTCGTGTTCGTGGTCGACCTCCTCGCCGACTACAAGCCCAACGCGTCGGCCCCAGGCGTGGCCGCCGCTCCGCTGCCCGCCACCGGCTGGCCGCATATCACCAACCCCCCCGGGCAGCCACCCCAGATCACAGGTGTGGCGGGGGTACAGGCACCCACTGCCCCGACATCCAAGCTGCTGCTCGACGGCCTAGGGGCCAACATCGACCCGACCAAGACACTGGTTCTGCAACTCGTCCAGACCGACATCGCCACCGGCAAGCAGACGCAGTCCACCTGGGGTCATCAGCCCCAGCTGATCAGCGCCCAGACCGTCCTGTCGGTGGCCACCGCCCTCAACGGCCAGAAGGTCGGAGCCCGCGCCGTCGTACTGCTCCCCGCCAGTCCCGCCCAGCCGGCCACGGCAACGGCCCCGGCGGCCCCCGCCGCCCCTCCTGAGGTGCTGATACTCGACGTCGTCGGGCAGTTCTGACCGCCCGCCTCATAGGCTGGCAGATGCACCTGGGCAGGACATCCCACCCCGGAAACAACACGAAGCGGACAGCCCCTCCGCGCTCGCCTGGTGACCCATGGCGCCGGGCTCGACACAGGCAGAAGTGACCGAAGGGGCGCCCACCGACCCCGCGGTCCTCGACGAGACCTCAGAAAGTGCTTCTGCCCAGTCCTGATGCGTGGCAGCCCCAACGGGATTCGAACCCGTGCCTCCACCTTGAGAGGGTGGTGTCCTAGGCCACTAGACGATGGGGCCATGCAGTGAGAGGTAGATGATAGCCGGGACCGGGTGGCCAGCCCCAGCCGGCCATCCGAGAACGCCGGGACCGTCAGTCCGAGGAGGGCAGCGGCTTGCTCTCCTTGAGCGGCAGCACAGCGCCATTCACCGCCAGGGTGCCGGCGCCGGCCTTGGTGCAGAGGAGCTCCAGGCCGCTTTCGTGCTCGAAGCGCTTGCCCACCTGGGTCCCTGAGGAGAACTCAGGGTCCATCGAGGCGTCCGCCGGCTTCTCCGAGCCACCGGGCAGCATGGGCTGCCCTCCGCACTCCAGGCTGAGACCCTCACCCCCGGCCTTGACCACGATCACCTCTGTGTCATCCACTGCGCTGGTCCAACGGGAACCGGGCTTCAACTCCTGTGCCATACCTCTGGATGTCCTCTCACCTGGTTGTTTCAGCGGGTCCATACCCTAGAGGAACGCACAACCGTCCCTCGACTCGGCCACCCGACGGGCCCGGACCAGGCGTCGGTGCGGGCAAAGCCGGGGCGGCGGCCGTATCGATGAGGCGCCGGCCAGGGCGGCGGTCGTAGCATCCGCCCATGCCGATGCCCGCCATCGATCCGCAGTTCCGGTCCGCCATACAAACGGTCCTGCCGACGATGCCCCTGCTGCATACCGACATCCTCGAAGACCTACGCGAGGTCCGTCGAGCCAACCTCGAGCGGCAACCGCTCTCGGATCGGGTGGAGCGACGGGATTACGTCATACCCGGTCCTCCCGGCGCACCGGAGATCACCGTTCGCCTGCACGTACCGGTGGGGCTGGACACCCCGGCTCCGTGCCTGTACTCGATGCACGGCGGCGGCTACGTGCTCGGCCACCGGGCCATCGACGACGTCCGCTTCGACCGGTGGTGCCCGGAGCTGGGCTTCATCGGGGCCTCGGTCGAGTACCGCCTGGCTCCCGAGACTCCTTTCCCGGGTCCCCTCGAGGACTGCTACGCCGGGCTGATGTGGCTGTTCGGGCACGCCTCCGAGCTCGGGGTCGACCCGACCCGGATCGGGGTCGGGGGAGCCAGCGCCGGGGGCGGGTTGGCCGCCGCGCTGGCCCTGCTGGCTCGCGACCGGGGTCAGCTGGACGTCGCCTTCCAGCTGCTCGCCTACCCCATGATCGACGACACCATGGCGGCGGAATCCAACCGGTGGGACGTCCCGATCTGGCCGGCGGCCAACAATGCGTTCGGATGGCGCTCGTATCTGGGTGACCTACACGGCCGCGACGACGTCCCCTACCTCGCCGCCCCGGCCCGGGCCACCAACCTGACCGGTCTGCCCCCCACGCTGGTGTTCGTCGGGACGGCGGACGGGCTCTGCGACGAGTCCGTCGCCTACGCCAGCCGCCTGTACCGGGCGGGGATCGCCACCGAGCTGCACGTCTACCCCGGCGCCCCGCACGCCTTCGACAGCATCGCCCCCGACGCGCCGATGTCCATTCGTGGCACCGAGGCCGTCAAGAACTGGCTGAGGGAGGCCTTCGCCGTCGCCTGATACCAACCGGGATGGGACGTGGTGGGGCCCACCCAGGTCGATCCGGGGTTACCATGCGCCCATGAACCGCCGGGACTCCCTGCTGATCATCGCCGCCATCGCCGTGTTCGCGACCATCGTCGGCTGGGACGCTGCGGTGTACCAGGAGCCTCTCGGCACCGTGCACCGGGTGGTCGGCTCACCGGCGCGCGGCGCCGGGCAAGCGGCGGTGATCTTCCTCGGCGGCATGATGATCTACGGGGTGGCCCGCTTCCTCGTGCACATGAAGTGGGTCTAGAGGCCCGAACCCTCCTCGTGGGGTCAGGCCACTGACGCCCTGATCGTGCCGCCATCCGGAATCGCCACTGACACCGTGAGCAAGCGCCCCTGCCGCCCCGAATCGCCCCCTGTAAAGGACCGCAGGCACCAGGCCTGCGGGTCCCTCTTGCTGAAGTTGCTGCGCTCCCAGCGGCACTGGACGACAGGGCGGCCGGCGGCCGGGGACGGTCCTGGCCGTGTTATCAGGCGACCCCGAGGACCGATAACCCGATCACCCGGACAACCATCCCGGTACGGCACTCATCGGGCGGGCCCCAGTTGGTTCTGCTGGTCCTTGCTGCGAGTTATGGGGACGCTAGTGCAGCTGCCGAGTATCAACTGGCGAGAGGTGCCTCTTCCTGGCCGATCCTGACCGACAGGGGGGTGCCGAGGGCTTCTGCGATCCGGGCCAGCATCTCGATGGTGACGTTCGTTCGCCCCGACTCGATCCGGCTGAGAGCCGACTGGGCCACATGCATCCGGGCGGCGAGCTCGGTCTGGGTCACCCCGACCGTTTCTCGCGTGTCGCGGATGGCGATACCTAGCCGGAGCGCCCCGGCCAAGCGGGCGGCTCGAGTCTCGGACTCGGCCCGCTCGGTGTCGGTCAGATGGGCTCTCCGGGCGGTCTTGGTCTCCGACCAGCTCCGGTGGCCCGTCTTGGTTTCTTTGGTCATGGATGGTGTTCTCCTTGGCATCGGTTCATCGCATCTCGGGCTCGGGCGACCTCATGGCGCTCGTTGTTTCGTTGCTTGTGGAACACGGTGAGCAAGACGAGAGTCTTCTGGGCCGCGAACCAGTAAGTGATCCGCCACGACCGCCGGTTCAGGTCGAAGCGCAATTCGAAGAGGCCCTCGCCCAAGGTCCGACTGTGGGGCATCCTCAGGGCCGATCCGTACTCGGCCAGCAGGTCGATGTGTGCCTCGGCCACCTCGAAGGCTCTGACGTCGAGCGAAGCTAGCCAGTCGGCTACCTCGGGTTCGAGCTCGACCTCCCAGTCGGTGGGCATGCTCCCGACAGTATAACCTGAAACGCATAGCCCGGAGGGCAGGAAGGCCGGCGACCAACTCCGGGGCCGGGCGCCCAGAACCCCCCAACCTCAGCTGACGACAACTTGTCTCAGACCGTCGGGTCTCAGGGGCGCTCTCGACTGGGCAGGGGTGGACCGGCTGGCGTGGGGCGCCCTCTGGGACTCAACCTGAGATGGGCGGGGTGTCGTAGAGCAACAGCTCGGCGGCGTCGGGCGACTGGAATATGGAGGACCATCTGTCGAGGTCGGCTCGAGAGATAGGGTAGCTGTCCCAAGGGGGCTGCGAGTTCCGGGTCTCGATGCGCCGCCAGAGTTCCTCGGCAGGTACGTCGAGGTAGTGCAGTTCGATCCCGACACCAAGGCCACGGGCCGCACTTCGCATCTCGTCGCGTTCGACCCGCGCCCAGAGCCCGAAGTCAAGGACGACGCTCAGGCCGAGGCGCAGGATCTCTTGGGCCAGGCGCCAGAGTTGGGCTTCGATCTTTTCTCGGGTCGGCTCATCCCAAGGGGTGGTACCGAGGGCCCAGAGCCATTCGTCCTTGGTGAGGCGCACGGCGGGGCGCTCAGCGGCGAGATGCGTCGCGAGCATGGTCTTACCTGCTCCGGGCAAGCCGCACGTGAGAATCAGTCGAGCCTGGATCACGCTGTTGATTCCAGCAGCTCCGCCTCCAACAGGCCGCGACCTTTCGCCTGGGATCGCCGGGCTCAGGTCGGTACTCGGCGCGGCAAAACAGCCTCCGGCCCTTGCCCCAGAAGGATCAGCCGCGTCCTGACGACAACCCATCCCCGATCGCCGGCTGAAGGTCACGTGAGGTTTGGGATCCCAGGGAAGCCCGACGGCGGTTCCTATCTGCTCAGCTGCATCCGAGCGCGACGCGTAGGGTTCGGCAGGCGGCCGCCATCTTCTGGTCGCTCAGG
>JAKCDU010000020.1 GCA_021838445.1 Actinomycetes bacterium
GCCCTCTATGGACCGATCACGGCTTGGTCTTCTGCTCCGAGATCGGCACACCGATCGACCCCGCCAACCTCCGCCGGGTGTTCTCCCGGATCGCAAAGAAGGCCGGGATCGGCCACGTCTTCCCCTATGCCATCCGCCACACGACTGCCAGCCTGCTAATCGACGCCGGCGCCAGTGTGGAGGAAGTGGCCGATTTGTTCGGCGACGACCCGATCACGCTTTATCGCCACTACCGCCACCGGGTCCGTAAGGTCGCCTCGGCCGGGACCAGGATGCGGGGTCTGCTCGAGGTGCCGGCGGCTGCCGATGGGGACTGAAGCGGCTTGGCTGCCAACTTGGCTGCCAAGCGGGTTTCCGGACCTTTCCGGCGCCGTCCCTGACCGGCATATGTCCTGGTCAGGAGGGTGGGCGCAGAGGGATTCGAACCCCCGACCTCATGCGCGTCATGCATGCGCTCTAACCAACTGAGCTATGCGCCCGGGAGCAACCGAACATAGCAGCTGGAAGCACTGACCACCCGGGGTCCCGGTCGGCATCTAGGCTGAGCGCTGGTGCTTACCGCGTCGCTCCTCGCCTACATCCCCAGTCCGCCGGCCAACGGAATCAGCATCGGCGGTCTGCGACTGCACGTCTACGGGCTGATGATCGCCCTCGGCATCGTCTCGGCGGTGTGGCTGTCCCAGAGGCGTTGGACGTTGCTCGGCGGCGCGCCCGGGACCATGTCGATGCTGGCTGTGTGGGGAGTACCGGGCGGCTTGATAGGCGCCCGGATCTACAGCCTCATCACCAGCTGGCAGGTGGACACCGCCGGGCACTGGCTGTGGGGCTTCGAGATCTGGCGGGGTGGTCTGGGGATATGGGGTGGCGTGGTCGGCGGTATCGCTACCGGGGCCATCGGCGCCCGCCGGGCCGGGCTGAGCCTGGCTCCCCTGGTGGACTGCGTGGCCCCGGCCTTCGCGCTGGCCCAGGCGGTGGGCCGCTGGGGCAACTACTTCAACCAGGAGCTCTACGGGTGGCACTCGAATCTGCCCTGGGCGGTGCAGATCGACCACCCGAACGGCTCCAACTCGCCGGCCGCCACCTTCCAGCCGACGTTCCTGTACGAGTCCATCTGGGACCTCCTGGTCTGCGTCATGGTCATCCAGGTCGAGCGGCGCTACCGCATCCGTCGCGGCTATCTGGTCCTGTCCTACGCCGCCCTGTACACCTTCGGGCGTTTCTTCACCGAGTGGATGCGGATCGACCCGGCCCACCGGTTCTACGGGCTGCGGCTGAACGACTGGACCAGCGTGGGGGTCTTCGTGGTGTCGGCCGCCATCCTCCTGCTCTTCGGCCGGGCCCAGCCCGGCGAGGACTGCGCCGGCGATCCCCTGGTCAAGGGGACGCCCGCCGGCCTGGCGACCGCCGGGGGCACCGCCAACGGGACCGCTGAGGCCGGGGAGGATGTCGGTGCGGCCAAGCGCGGCGGCGAGGACACCGGGGGTCAGGAGGCCGCCGTCGGCCCGGGACGCACGCCCACGTAGTCCGCTCGACTGCGGAAGCGGGTGGGGGCGGCGTACTCCTCCATGGCATGCGCCAGCCACCCGGCGATCTTGCCGAGCGTGAAGATGACCTGGCCGGCGCCGGGGCCCATGTCGGCGCAGAAGGACAGAGCTCCCAGGCCCAGGTCGAAGTTGGGCTCGGGGAAGTGCCGCTCGGCGCCCAACTGGACGATCCGTTGGACCAGTTCCAACCGCGCCGGGTCGCCGATCCCCTCTAGCCGGCTCAGCAGTTCCGCCCCCCGGGGATCCCCGCCGGGGTACAGGGGCATACCGAATCCGTGGGGAACCCCCCCGCTCCGACGAAGGCGCTCACCGATGGCCCGCTCGACGCCCACCTGGGTGGCCTCGGCCAGCATCATCTCCACCTCTGTCGGAGCGCCGGTACTACCGGCGTAGGAACTGCCCCGGGCCGGTCCCAGCCCGGTGAGCACCACGGCGTAGGGATCGGCCCGGAATGAGGCGGCCACCCTCGCCGCCAGGGTGGACGGAGCCAGCTCGTGATCGGCGGCCAGGACCAACGCCGCCTCGACCGCGTCCACGCCCCGCTCGGCGTCGCCGCCGCCGGCGCGGCGACCACCGGTGAGGGCGTCCCACAGCCGGTGGCTGATACGGGCCCCGGTGGTGGGCTCCCGGTCCCCCCCTCCCAGCGAGCGGCTGAGCAAGCCCAGCAGGGCCCGGCTGGTCACCGCCAGCCCGGAGGGGGTCAGGTCGTGGCGGAGCTGGTCCCCCAGCGAACCGGCGACGAGCACCACCATGAACCGCTCGAGCAGGCCGGTCGCCCGATCCAGGTCGGCCAGGGCCCGCCCCGCCCGGGCCGCCACCGCGGCCGGGACCTCCCAATCGACGGGACCGGTGGGCCACTGACCGCTCCAGAGCCACTCGGCCACCTCCTCGAAGGTGGCCGACCGGGACAGCTCCACGGCATCGCGGCCCCGGTAGTAGAGATGGCCGTCGGCGATCAAGGTCAGCTCGGTCACGAACACGGGGTCCTCGCGGATCGTCTCCGCCTCGCCGGGCGCGGCCCGCGGGATCCGCGCCCGCGACGAGCGTGCCGACGGCTGACCCGGGCCGCCGGGGCGGCGCGACGTCCGGGACAGCTCAATGACCTCCTGGAGATCGAAGAAGCTGCCCCTCCCGGTGCGCTCCGGGTGGAGCAGGCCGCGACTCACGTAGGCGTACAACGTGGCCGGCTTCACCCCCAGGCGTTCCGCCGCCTGACGGCTGCTCAACCTCCGATTGATCATTGATCAATATTGATCAGTATCCAGGTGGCGGTCAAGATGACCCTATGACCCCTGACACCGATCACCTCATCGACGTCCCCGCCGGCCTCAAAGGCGTCGCCGTCACCGACACCACCGTCGGTGACGTGCGGGGCCGGGAGGGCTTCTACCACTACCGCCAGTACTCGGCCCTCGACCTGGCGGCCAGTCGCCCCCTCGAGCACGTGTGGCAACTGCTCCTTGACGGGCACCTGCCCGCCACCAGCACCGACGCCGAGGACTTCGCCGCCGAGACGGTCACCGGGCGGCGCCTGCCGCCCGAAGTCGAGCGGGTTCTCCCAGAAATCGCCCGGGCGTCGAAGGGTACGCCGCTCGACGCCCTGCGCAGCGCCCTGTCCCTCTACGGCTCGGCTCGGGGCTACCAGCCGCTCTGGGACCTCGACGGGGAGCGGAGGCGGGCCGACCTGCTCGATCTGGTCGCGGCAGCACCGGTGCTGGCCGCCGGGCTGTACCGGCTGAGCCGGGACCTGGCACCGGTCCCCTCCGACCCGGCGCTCGGCCACGCCGCCAACTACCTCCACATGCTCACCGGCGTAGCTCCCGGGGAGGACGCGGCCCGGGCCTTGGAGCAGTACCTGATCCTCACTGTCGACCACGGGTTCAACGCCTCCACCTTCACGGCCCGGGTGATCGCGTCCACCGGCGCCGACGCCGCGGCCGCGGTGGTGGGCGCGCTGGGCGCTCTCTCGGGGCCGCTCCACGGGGGCGCCCCGAGCCGGGCCCTCGACACCCTGGACGCCATCGGCACGGCCGAGGGTGCCGAACCCTACGTTCGGGCCCTGCTCGGTCGCGGCGAGCGGGTGATGGGTTTCGGGCACGCCGTCTACCGCACCTTCGATCCCCGCGCCGTGATGATGCGGGAGGTGGCGGTCCGCATCGGCGCACCCCTCGCCGAGCTGGCCGTCGAGGTGGAAGCGACCACCTTGAGGGTCCTGGCCGAGGACCGCCCCGACGCGCCCATCTACACCAACGTGGAGTACTACGCCGGCGTGGTCATGGACGCCTGCGGCCTTCCCCGTGAGCTGTTCAGCACCACCTTCGCCCTCAGCCGGCTCATCGGCTGGTCGGCCAATATCGCCGAGCAGGCAGAGCAACGGCGACTGATCCGACCGTCGGCCCGCTATGTGGGCCTACCGGCGCCGGCTCCGGTACCCGCTCTGACCGCGTGAGCCGGCTCAGGCCGGGAAGCCCGGGCCGCCCGGGCCGTCACCGTCGCGGTGGATACCCCCACCCCCGGGACCCCATCCACCCCCGGGACCGCCCGGGAGCCCGAACCCCTGCCGGCTGGAGCCGATCTTGGTGACGTCTACGATCTCGGTGGCCACCGGGGAGCTGCCTTTCACCAGAGCCTCGATGCGCACGCTGTCCTTGGGCATCACCGCCGATATCCCCCCCGCCTGGGAGTCCACGACGGTGGTGCTGTCCACGCTGTAGGTCGCCTTGAATCCGTCGGAGCTGACCACCGTGATCGATGACGAGGACACGGTATCGACCGAGCCCACCTGCTCATCGATGGTCTCGTAGGAGGTGCCATGGGCGATGGTGTACTGACCGTGGAGCACTCCCCCGCGGGCGGCGCCCATGGGACCGGCCAGTCCCGGGCCCGGTGTGACCGCCGGAGAGTTATTGGCGCTCGACGTCGGCGGTGTCGTCGACGACGAGGCCAGCGATGCCGCGGCGTGACTGCCGCCGCTGGATGCCAGGGCCAGCCCGGCGCCGCCCAGGCCGACCACGGCGACGACCCCGGCGGCGACGGCCACCCGGGGACGGCGTCGGGAATCCCGGGTCGGGCGCGCCGAATCGTCCGGCAGGTCATACGGTTCGTGCCACATGGTCTGATAGCCCTCCCTCGAAGCTCGGAAGTCATGATGGCGACCGTCTGTGAGAAGAACCTGAAGGATTGCTCAGAGCGGCGGTCGCGGGGCCACGATCGGCCGCCCGCAGTGCTGGCTCAGAGTGCCACGTCCACGCGCTCGCCCCGCGCAGGCTGCGCCAGGGCCGTCTGACTACCGTAGGTCGACGCTGCTTTCGACGCCACCCCGCCGGGCGGGTCCCGCAAGTCGATCACCTCCGGGGTGTCGGAGTCGACGGCGAGGTAGCGCTCGATCTGCTGGCGGGCCGAGGCGGCGAAGGTCGTCCGCTCGGCCGGGAACGGGGTCGCCCGAGCCTTGGCGATCAGCGCCTCCGCCAGTTCGAGCCGCTCCTGGGTACCCACCCCTTCGTTATCTCACGACGGCGTCGTGGTTTGCGCTCGATTTCCGCATTTTCCTGATCGAGCACTTGGGCTCCTCTTCAGCGATGTCCAGATGATGGACACGACGTCACAGGGCTGCGCCATGATGGTGGGCGTGAGTGTTGGCGAGGATCTGCTCGAGGAGCGCCGCCGCCGCCGTCGGGCCGGTGACCCGCGACTGTCTGAGGCGGACCGGGAGATCCTGCGCCGGGTCACCCGCGGTGACCTGCAGGCCGAGTTCCAGGCCGCGCTCGACGCCGACCTGGCCGCCGATCCTCTCCTGGGCGGCGACGAGCATCCCGACCACGCCGACTGAGTCCACGAGGTCCTGGCGGTGATCGTGATCGAGGAGTACCTCGCGGGTCACGGCCGAGCCGCTGCAGTTGATGGTGTCGTAGAGCAAGTAGGTGACCTGCCCTGACGGAGGCGTCGAGGGGTTGCCGTTTGCGAACACGAGCGCGCTGTCGTAGGCCGTGGCCCCGGTCGTCTCGGGCACCGAACCCCACGCGCTGGCCGACCCGGCGTCGTAGAGCGACTGGGTCGTGGAGGCGCCGATCTGGGTGGTGGTGACCGCGAACGAGGCGGTTCCTGTCGAGGGGGCGTAATTGCTGTCCCCCGAATAGGTGGCGGTCAGGTTGTAGTCGCCGGCCGGGAGTATCCCGGTGACGCAGGTGGCCGAGCCGGAGGCCACGCTGGCCTGGCAGAGAAGGCTGCCGCCGGAGGTGAACTGTACCGAGCTGGTCGCGCCGGCCAGCCCCGACCCGCCGGTCGGCAGTCCGCGGGCCGACGGGGAGCGGAATGACGGTCGGCAGCGGGCACGACGGGTCAGAAGCGGTCGGTCGTCTCCCTCGGTGACGCAGGCTGCCGTTGTGACCGTTCGTCCGAAGCTCGACCCAGAACTTAAGGCGCTCGTCGTACGAACGCGAGCCAAGCTGGAGGCGAACGGCGAACTGCGAGCGGCGACCGGCCCTTACGAATCCCGCTTCGACGCCGAGACGAGAGAAGTGATCGCCGAGTTCGTGCGCTCGGGCGAGTACCACCGCTTGGCGATCGAGGTGGGACGCGAGGATCCCGACTTCGCTGACCTCTGACACCGCAGTCGTACGCCTTGCTGGTACTCGACGAGGACAACCTCCTCCTGACCCTCGCCGGTGAGATAGGAGCGGAGACGGCCCTGGCGCTGACTAGAGGCGAAGTCTTCACCACCGGCTCCTGGTACTGGCGTCTGGCACGTTGAGGTCCCGCCGGTAGGTCTCTTGGGTGCTGGGAGACAGCCTGGGGGCCAGGAGGAGGAACTCGTCCGCCCAGTGAGCCAGCGGGATGGCGGCGTGCCTCGGGTCGATCCAGTTACCCGGGGCTTTCTCGGTCTCCATCTCGGCCAGGAACCGCTGGGCGTCGGCCTTGCGATCGAATGTCGTCGACGTGCCCCGGCCGAGGGGATCGCGGTACCGAGCCCGGTATTTGCCCCTCTGCTTCTGGATGTAGCCCATGAGGTCGACCTCCTCTTGATCCCGAGGCGCGTTTGAGGCGCGGACGAGGCGCGAAATAGGGGCTTTCGGGGGTCATCGGCGGCAAATGACAGGCAGACCCGGGCAGTACCGAAAATGCTCGTTGACCTGGACTTTTGCCCGTATCAGATCTGGAGGCGGCGAGCGGAATCGAACCGCTGTACAGGGCTTTGCAGGCCCATTTGCCCGCAAATTCCGGCCTTCGCCGTGGATGACCGTTGGAGTCCGCCGGTGACAATAAGTGCTGGTCAGCGCCCTAATTTCTCAGGCCGCCTGGACTCATGTGGACAACTGCGGACGGCCTCGGCCGCGGGATTTTCGCGGGATGCCGCGGGATTCTCGCGGGATGGAAACGGCCGCAAATCAGCACCCGGTCAGGGCGTCCAACTTCGTACCAACGGGTCCCAGGTTCCGCTGTCGATCGTCTCGCTGAGGATCGGGTCGATGAACCGTTCGACTTCCTCGATCGCGGTCGAGTAGTCGGCCGGGAGGAGGTCGCCCAAACCGGTCCGGGCGACGAACGCCGACCATGAAGTTTGCCGCGCTGGTCCAAGGGCATCGAGCAAGCCGGTCAGAGGACTCAGGTTGCTCCTCCGGTGGGCGGCTGTCGCCCGCAAGGCTGCAAGCAGTTCCGATGCGTCGATCTGATGACGCCTGGAGAGGAGCACTACATCGGCGAAGTCCCGTTCGCGGGTCGTGGCCAGTCCCCTGTCGATCATGGTCACCACCTTCTCGGCCAGGACGGTGGCCAGCGGATAGCCCAACACGTTGAACGAACCTTCCAGTAGGCCGGGGTAGGTGACTTCGACCGGAGCCGGAGTGACCGGATCGCCGACGTTGACGTCGACTCGCAGAACGGCATGAGCCCGGTCGAGCCGCGCCGGAACCGCCAGCCGCACTCCCGAGTACAGCTCGGCATCCCGTATCACTGCTGCCGTAAGCCGGTCGGGCTCGTAGACGACTCCGTCGTCAACTTCTGCGGCGAGGATCGCTCGCACAATGTCGGCAACGACGTCCAAGCCGTTGGCAACTGCTCGGGCGAGGAGGTCGACGTCGGCTGTAGGTCGCCGCCTGTCGAGCGCAGCGAGCAGCAATCCGCCCTTCAAGACCAGCCTCTCCCGGAACCCTGAGTTGGCCAGCCTGAACAAGAAGCGTTCCAGCACATACAGCACGAGCAACTCCTGCGTCGGCCGGCCGCTGCGACGAGCGAGCCTCTGCAAGTCGAGATAGGCACGCCCGGCCGGCGTGTCCCGACGGACCGGGCTCATTCCTGGAGGATCCGAAGTGCTTGGAGGACCGGCGTTCTGACCCGCAAGACGCTGGCGAGGTCGATGATCCTGGCCGGCTTGGCTCCAACCAACCGCAGGTATCGACGGAGCCCAACGGTCGCGAGGTCATCACCGATGCGGTGGCGCGCCCGAAAGCAGTCCACCACGGTGCGCTCCCGGTCGCTGATGAAGAACCCGGTTCCAGCGCTGCCCTCGACTTGGATCCGGCCCATGTCGAACGTCGATGCCTGGAAGACGTGGACGACGGTCGGCGGGTGATCGATTCGCGGTCGGTGTAGTCCCGACGGAACGGCCAGATCGACCCAGCTAGCGATCTCGTCACTTAGATCCCAGTAGGCGAGCGCCGAACGCAGGCAGACCATCCCCCGCGGAGCTCGTGCGCACACAGCCACGAAATCGATCTGATCGAGACCCGCCGACTCCTCGAGCTGGTAGAGCCCACGGGAAAGCTCGATGACCAGTCCGGAATCCCGGGCTTGATAGAGATCCCTCCACGAGACACCCGCGTCGATCGCTTCGCGGGCACGGAAGATGGGGCCGAGAGTCCTCAAACGCTCACCTATCGCCTCGGCAGTGGGCATGTATGAAACTCTACTAAGGAAAGGGGTTCATATGGTGGATTTCATACAGACTCTGGATCGAGACCGCTGGCCCGAGGCCTCAGTCCGGTGCCATCGCGATCGGCCCGCAACACGTCTTGTACTTGCGGCCGGAGCCACACCAGCAGGGGGCGTTGCGGCGGGGCGGCCACTCCACGGCTTGGCGCCGGCGGGCGATCTCGGCGGCATAGGAGGAGCGGGCCTCTCCGGTGGCAGGAGCCTCACCCTCGCCGGCGCAGAAGTCCGTGAGCCCGTCGACGGTCATGGGCGACACCCGCATCGGGTGGCCGGCCAGAGCTCGCGCCAGCCGTTTCATCCGAGCCTCGATCCGGTGGCTGTACTCCCGGTGGTCAGCGGGGGGGTCTTCGAGGAGGTCGGGCCAGGCGGTGGTGGCCTTCTCCCACTCGCCCGCGGGGAACCAGGCCAGCGACACCACCATCGAGGAACGAAGGCCGTCCGGCGGGCGGCCACGCTCCCACGTGACGTCCTGGCCATTGGTACCCCAGTTCGCGAAGTCGCCTCTCGACGAGGCTGGGTCGTAGCCACAATGCTCACACCGACGTTCCTCGATGGGCGGCCGGTCGTCCCATCCGTGGCGGAACGGATCCGTCGGCCGTACCCAACCCTCGACGAAGGCGTCCACCCGTTCGTTCAGTCCTGGCTCCGGTGCCTCTGCGAGGGCTGCCCATGCATCCTCGAGGCCTTCGAGGAGTTGGACCACGACCTGGTCGGGATCGCCGGTGCGCACTGCGACGTCGATGCCTTCACGGAACCATCGGGCCGACTCGGCATGATCGGATACCCCTGCGTAGGAGAACCCGGCGGCGTTGTAGAGCCAGACGTCGTCGGACGTCCGTATCTTCAGGTCCGCGAAGAGTGCGTCACCTTCGGCGCGCCGTCCGGCCCTGAGATGGCACTCGGCGATGTCGGCGTCGGGATGCGGCAGGGACTGGTAGCCGGCCCGAACAGCCTCCTGTTTGGCGGCTACAGCCGCGTCGTAGTCGCCCGCCCTCTTGTTGAGCTCGTGGATGTTGTCCCACACCTCGTAGGCAACGACCTGGTGATGGGCGCAGGGGTGGTCGAGCAACTCGTGGAGGCCGGCGATCGCGGCATTCCAGTCCTTCGCCTTCTCGCACTCGTCCACGCGGTTGCTGATGGCACGGATCTGTCGGCTGGACTCCTTGAAGGTGATCTCCGGCATGCGTCTCCACGCTAGGTGCTGGCTCCCTCGGCCTTCGGCAGCCCGTAGCGTCTTGCCGATGAAGACGACTCGCCTCCGGGTGACGATGCAAGAGGTCGAGCCCAAAGTGATGCGGGTGCTCGACGTACCGGCTGGAGTGCTGCTGCCGGAGCTGCATGATCTCCTTCAGGTCGCAATCGGTTGGACCGACTCGCACCTCCACCAGTTCGTGGCCGGCGACGTGCGTTACGGAATGCCCGACATTGACGACTTCAACGAGTTCGAGGATGAGCAAGCCGAGACCGACGTGGCTCTTCGAGCACTGCCCGACCGCTTCACCTACCTGTACGACTTCGGCGACGACTGGCATCACGAAGTGGAGGTCATCGGCGCCGGGGGTGACTCGGCGGGGGTCGTGACCGGGGAGGGTGCCTGTCCCCCGGAGGACGTGGGCGGGCCCCACGGCTACGCCGATTTCCTGAAGGCACTGGCCAACCCCCGGGACCCCGAGCACGACCACATGAAGAACTGGGCCGGACCGTGGAGCGACAAGTTCGACCTGGCGGCTGCCGACCTTCTCGTACAGCAGACCGCCGGTGCCGTCCCGTCGCCGGTTCGGCTGGTTCTCGGCCTGGCCGCCGACGGTGTGAAGCTGACGCCGGGCGGACGGCTCCCTCGTTCTTTCGTGCGCCAGGTCCAGGACCACTACCCCAGCTGGTATTCGCTCGGACGCCCGGCCTCAATCGAGGAGGACCTTCCACCGCTGACACACCTGCACGACCTGCTGCGCGAGGTGGGCCTTCTCCGCCTGAGCAACGGGGTCCTCTCGCCGACCCGCGCCGCGAGCGACGACACCGAGGTGATCCGCCGTCTCCGATCGTGGTTCGGCCCTGTCTACGGCTTCACATCGATGCTGGCCGGAGACGCCCTCGCCCTTCTCGCCACCGAGGGACCGAGCAGGCCTGAAGACATGGCCGGCCGCCTATTCGACCTGCTCGGTCACCGGTGGGTCACGAGCCGGGGAGATCCTCTCGACCAGGCTCGCACCCTGAGCGACCTCCGCAGTCTCCAGTTCATCCTGCGGGGCCTCGACCTGATCCAATCCGACAAAGGAGTCTGGACAGCCGGCCCATCGGCCCTGTGGCTGCTCCCACGGTCGACAGCCCTCGCCTATCTGTGGTCGCGATGAGACACACCTAACGGAGTCTCGGACACAAGTCTTCTTGCTACGGTAGCCTTCTGTCGTGGAGATCGGCGTCAAGGAAGTAGCGGCCCAACTCGGGGTCACCGAGCGACGGGTACGCCAGCTCATCGAAGCCGGTGCCCTTCCAGCGCGCCGGGTGGCGGGACGTCTGCTCATCGAAGAGGCAAGGATTCCGCGGTCCCGACCCGTGACTCGCCCGATGTCGCCGAGGATCGCTTGGGCCTTCATCAACCTTCTCTCCGGGGAACCCGCCCCCGGCATATCGGACCGGGAACTCCTCCGGTTGGACGCGAAGCTACTGGCGCTGCTGGGCTCTCCTCATCCCGAGGTGTTGCTGCGTTCATGGCTCCGCCGCCGGGCTCAGCTGGTCCGGCTCGCCGTGTCTCCTTCTGAGGTGGACGACCTACTGAGCGACCCCAGACTGGTCCCATCAGGGATCAGCGATGCCCGATCCGAGATGTCCGCCGGGCGCGAGGTGGAGGGTTACGTTCGCTCGAGCGACGTTGGGCAGCTCATGGCGGACCACCTGATGGCCGCTGTGCGTCCCGCCAACGTATGGGTACACGTCGCTGACCGTCCGCTACTGCGTCCGGCCCCGCTTGGGCTGGTAATTGCCGACCTCGCCGACCACGACGGAGCGCGTGAAGACGCCCGGGTCAGTGAGTTGCTGGACAGCATCCGCCAATGACAGTCACCCTCACCGGGTTGACCGAACGCCAACATCAGAGTTGGCTGGGCCGGCTCGACGTCGCCAACAACTTCCCCGACGCGTGACGCCGTACAGCACGGGACGAACGGAATCGGACTGCAACTCTTGACGAGCCCATTCCGGGCCGTCCCTTCGAATGACATTTTGGCTGCTCAGACGTGGTCTGTGTCGATGGGCGCTCCCGTTTGGGACCTGTCCATACCGATCGAACCCGGCGCGTTTGTGATCAACGTGTGATCATGACGACTGCTGTTCGAGACCAGTCGCAGAGCTGAGTTGGGCATCGCATCTGTCGGCTGCTCAGCCAAGTCTTCCAGGTTCAGACCTGCCTGCGGTCCGCGGCAGTCATGGACCCGTAAGAGCCCCTGTCGCTGGGCTGTAGTCGGTCTCGCTGCCAGGCAATCCTTCGAAGAAGCTGGGCCACGATGAAGCGGGCCCTCCACAATCGAATGCGGGGTCGAGGGTAGCGGCGTCTAGAACGGTTACTTCCCAATTGTACGTACCCGCTCCACGCCCTTCGAGCGCCCGATTGTCGAAATTGCCTGCCTGCACGACGACGTACACAGACTCTCCCGAGGTCAGGTTCCCAGGCAGCGGTTCGCTTCCGAGAAACGTCGTAAGAGCGGGGACAAGATCTCCCCACGTCATCTGCTTGATACCAACCTTCGTCACGGACGTCATCATGCTGCCGGACTGCAGGGGTGCAGCCCACTTCTCAGCAAGCTGCTGCGACGTGCTTAGCTGAGCTGAAGGGCTCGAGCCAGCCTTCACCAACGTGGCAGGTGACGATGACTGGGTTATGAAGAATAAGCCGACGCCAAGGCAAGCCGACCCACCTATGACTCCCACCAACACCCGTATTCTCATTCTCTCACCGTCCTCTAATACCGAACTAGTTGGGAACTGGACGCCTTCATGATTGCTCGTTCGCATTCCAGCCGCTGTACGCGGGATTCCACTGGCCGTTTAAACAGTGATGAGCTCCAGGGGAACAAGGGTCGTCGATCACATTGCCATTCCATTGGGTGACAGTGCCGACGCCATTGGCGGTGATTTGGAAGTTCGGGCTCGTCCAGGTACCTGTACTGGACCCGTCATTGATGTTCCCGATAAAGATGAACCCGTCCTCCGCAATAGCTCCGCCGTCGATTCCAGTTCCATTGAACTGATAGGGCAATTGGTATTGGGTCGTTCCTATCCACCAATACACAGTGTCTTTCCAGTCCCCAGGCCCATTATAGGTCAGGTCAAACTGCTCCTTAGAGGGAGTGCCACCGCTGATCACCTGCGTATTCCCAGCCCATGTCCCATTGGGCATTAGAGTTTGGGTGTATGCCTGTCCCACGTTCTGGGGAGTTATCTCGATCCCGACTTCAGTGAGTTGGTTGACGCCTCCATATTCTGTTCCAGCCCACCGGAAGTAGTCGCCGCCGGGAGTTACGCCATTGGGAATCGCGTTGCCGTTCGCCGATAGGAGGGTCTGAACGTGACCCGAGTAGCAGGCTCGGCTCAGTAGATTTCCAACATCACACACGTTGGCATAAGCGGGAGAGCCGAAAGCAGCTACAGCGAAGGTCGCCGGTCCCAACGTGCCAACAGCCGCAGCGAGCAGCTTGAAACGAAGACTCCGCGCACCTATCATCGCCGCCCCCTCAAAATCGGTAGGTGACGGTTACCGTACGCTCGTCCCACCTGACTGTCAAGGAAACTAACCAGCAGTTGACTGTCTGCCGGAGACGCCGGTCCAGAGCTTTCGATGGGGTCGGCTGCGCCCCCTTAAGTGAGCGCAACCATTTGACCGCTTCGTCCGATTCTGGTTTGCCTGAGCTATCGCCTAGGGCTGAGCCTGGATCCGCTGTGGCTGATTTGAGTCTGTAGGTCGCGTATCCGCGAAAGATGCCCTCTGAGCAGGGAGGATGTGGATTCTCACGTCAACATCCGGCCGCTCTAGGAGGGCATCTTTTCGATGCGAGTTTCGCACAGTCTTGACCGTGTGGCGGTGGCATTCGATGACGAGCACGCGGTGGCCGACGCCGGGCTGATGTTGCCCGCGTCGCTGGCCCAGCACCTCGAGCTCGAGGCCCTTGCAGATGAAACGATCAACCTGGGCGATCGGCCGGGCGGGTTCGCTCCTGGCCGCAAGTTGCTGACCTTGGTGGCCTCGATGGCCGCCGGCGGGGACTTCATCTCCGACATCGACATGCTCCGGGCGGGAGCGACGGCGGAGATCCTTTCGCACCGGGCCATGGCGGCGACGACGGTGGGCACGTTCCTGCGGGCGTTCTCCTTCGGTCATGTCCGCCAGCTCGACCGCGTTGCTGATGTCGCTTTGGGTCGGGCGTGGGCGGCCGGTGCCGGCCCCGGCGATGGCCCGTTGACCATCGACGTGGACTCCACCGTCGTCGAGGTTCACGGTTACGCCAAGCAGGGAGCCGCGTTCGGTCACACCCGCCAGCGCGGCTACCACCCGTTGTTGGCCACCCGGGCCGAGACCGGCGAAGTCCTGCACCTGCGGTTTAGGACCGGATCGGCCAACACCGCTCGGGGGGCAAGACGGTTCATCGAAGAGACCGTCGCCCGCGTGCGCCGAGCCGGCGCGGTCGGGCCGATCGTGTTGCGGGCCGACTCGGGCTTCCATTCCGCGCCGACGATCGACACCTGTCGGGCCAAGGGTGTTCGGTTCTCGGTCACCGCCCGCATGACCACCACCATTCGCACGGCGATCGAGTCGATCCCCGAGCTGGGCTGGGTGCCCCTGGCCGACTACCCCGACAGCGGCTTCGCCGAGCTGGGGGAAACCGTCCTGGCTGACGGCACCCGGCTGATCGTGCGCCGCACCATCGTCTTGGACCCGGCCGAGACGCTGTTCAAGGTGTGGCGCTACCACGCCTTCGTCACTGACCGCGATGGCACGGCGGCCGATCTCGACGCCGATCACCGCCGCCACGCCCAGGTCGAGCTGGTCATTCGTGACCTCAAAGCCGGCGCGCTGGCGCACTGCGTGGTGTAACCACACGTGGTCGATACGAGTGGGGACCAGAAGGATCCGGAGTTGCCGAACTGGAGTCGACCCCATGCGGCTCGCCCACTGACGGCAACGCCACACTTGGTGCAGCCGCTGATGGAGTGACGACCGTCAGCCCCGTGATCGACCCGAGGACATATACCGACAGCCCGAAGCGGCCCGACGGGCCCGCCTCGCGCTCCAGTAGGAGCAGACGGTGGCGCCGTAGATCGCGAAGGGCACCGGCCGCCGTCCCGGGGTCTACGCCGAGGCGTTCCGCGACCTGCCGCGCCGATGTCCGGGCGACTAGGCGGCCGCCTTCGCAGACCGCGTCGAGAGCAACTTCCTCAAGCGCCACCCAGGCCAGAGGCCGTAGCCGCCGCCGCAGGTTTCGGCTCGCGGCGGACAGCAGAAGCCCCGCGTCGTGAGAATCGGACCCCGGGTGATCCCCGCCAGGCCAATTAGATGACCGTCTTCATCACCCACCGGCGCCGTCCAAAATCCCCATCACCGGGTAAACGGCCGGCTGCCCACGACTAGCGAGTCCGTGTCGGACGCCCATGGACGAAAAACTCTAAAAATCTCGCACTCAGGCCGACAAGGCGCTGACCAGCTAATTCATCCCGGGAATGGCTCGAAAGCAAGGACTTTGGAAGGACTCAGCAAGGACTCGAGCAAGGACTTTGGAAGGGGCCCAGTCCACCATCACCCCATGGACGCGTTCGCTTCCATCGCCGCCGAATGGCTGGCAGTGGCCAACAGCCATCGAGCACGTAGCGCCATCATGAAATGGGCGCAACGCCGGCCATCCCTCGGCGAGTACCACTCCCCCGCCGACGTCGTCGCGGCGATCAACCAGCCCGGCCACGCTGATCGCTCCTGCGCTCTCCTGTCCGACGTCCTCCTCGTCGCCGCAGACGACCCCCTCGCCCAACTCGCCGTCATGGAGGCCCTGCTCCCCGGACTGCGGGCGACCGTCCGCCAGCGATGGAAGACGGCGCGGCTGAACGGTCCGTGGCAGACCCAAGCAGACCTGGCCGCCGAAGCCGCCTCGGCCGCCTGGGAAGCGATCCGTCACCATGCCGGAAGCGACACTCCCCGTCCCGCCCGTCTCATAATCAGACGTGTGGAGCGTCGGCTGCGCACCCTCCACGATGCTCACCGCAGAGACGCCGATCATGCTGTCCCGCATTGGGACATCGATCCCGCAGCGGCGTTGGTCCAGGAAACCAGCGAGGACGAGCGACACGTCGCAGCAACGCTCCGACAAGCCGTCCAGTCGGGAGAGCTGGACGCCCGTTCAGCCCGCCAGGCGTTTCAGATTGGCGTCCTCGGCGAGCCGCCCAGAACCGCCCGACACCGGGCGGGCCTCTCCACGGCTCAAAGCCAGAGATCACTTCACCATGCGCTCGAGGTCCTCGCGGGAGAGACCAGAGCGACACCCGCATCCCAGCCCTCCCGCCCTCCCATGCACTTTCCAACCCAGGAGGATCCTGTGATACATCCCACTCACCCAGCGCAAGAGCGGTCGCCGATCCTGCCGCTGCTGCTGACCGTGAAGCAGACAGCTGAACTGCTCGGCATCGGGCGCTCGACCCTCTACGAGCTCCTCGATGCAGGCGAGCTTCGGTCCGTCAAGCGCGGAGCGAGCCGGCGCATACCCCTGAAGGAAGTTCACGACTACATCGACCGACTGCTCGACAACGATGGGACAGACGCTGTCGCATCCTCTTCATAGGCTCGACGCCGATACCACGGGAGGATCACCATGGCCCACATCCAGCGCCGTCGTACCAGGACCGGCGAGTGGCGATACGACGTCCGGTGGAGAGCCGGAGACCAGGAGAGATCGAAGAGCTTCGCCCGCCGTAAGGATGCCGACTCGTACAAGGCCAAGGTGGAAGGCGATGAGCTGGTCGGTCTGGTGGCCAACCCCCGAGTCGGCAAGGTCGGCTTCGCGGCGTACGCCAAGGACTGGCTCGACGGCCGAGTGGTCCGCGGCCGGTCGCTCTCGCCGTCGACGCGCTATGGGTACGAGCGGCTCCTCGCCCGGAACGTCCTGCCGCACCTCGCCCCGCTGCCCCTCCGGGCCATCAGCCCGGAAGTGGTGCGCACCTGGTACGGCACCGTCACGTCCAGTGCCGGACACGACCAGGCGGCCAAGAGCTACCGGCTCCTGAGCGCCATCCTCAACACGGCTGTCAGCGACGAACGGATCGCACGCAATCCCTGCCGGATCAGGGGCGGTGGCCGGGAGTCGGCACCGGAACGCCCGATGCCCACCACAGCCGAAGTGCTCGCCCTCATCGAGGCCATGCCAAAGCGGTACCGCCTGGTGCTGGTCCTTGCCGGGCTGGGCGGGCTCCGCACGGGGGAGATCCTCGGCCTCCGGCTTTCCGATGTCGACACTCTCCGTACCGCGGTCCACATCCGCCGGACCGCGCAGGAGATCCCGAAGCTCGGTCGGATTATCAAGGACCCGAAATCCGACGCCAGCAGACGAACGGTGGTCCTGCCGAAGCAGGCCATGGAGGCGATTGCAGCCCACGTGGAGGCGTTCGGCTGCGCCGACACGGGCGAGCTGATCACCGATCCCCACGGGGGCCCGGCCCGCCGGTCGCGAGTTTCAGATGCGTGGAGCGAAGCGAAGGCGGCGGTCGGTGTCGACCCCGAGATGCGCCCTCACGACCTCCGGCACCACGCCGCCACGCTCATGGCCCAGATGCCCGGCATCACGACCAAGGAGCTGATGGCCCGCATCGGCCATTCCTCCCCGAGAGCGGCCTTGATCTACCAGCACGCTACGGCCGAACGCGACCGCCACGTGGCCGAATTCCTCGAAGAGAAGATCAAGGCGACGGCGCCCGCGAAACCCCGAATCGTGGCCCTCCCGGACGCCGCGAATTAAATGAGCCGCGGGATTCTCGCGGGATGGAGCCCGGCAACGAGGAGCCCGACAATGATCAGAAAGGGCCTCTGACCTGCGAAAACACTATTGAGGCGGCGACCGGAATCGAACCGGTGTACAGGGCTTTGCAGGCCCTTGCCTAAACCACTCGGCCACGCCGCCCGGCGCGTACGACCGGGCAAGTGTACCCGCCCGGCCGTCCCACATCAGTTGGCTAGTGTTGCCCGGACGTGAGCCGGCGTGAGGTAAATCGACCCGGGTCGGGCACCGAGGCCCACCTGGGCCGTGGCCAACGGCTGACGTTGATCGCTTCGGGCCTGCTCACCGCTTTGGCCGGGGTCCTGGTGGCGGTCGGCGCCAGTCCCGTCGCCCGCTTCATCGTGGCCGGTCTGGCGCTGGCCGGGCTGGCCGCCGTGGTGGGCCAGGCCATCGACCAGATCGGCGAGCGACTCGGTCCTGGCCCGACCGGCCTCCTCCAGTCCACCCTGGGGAACCTGCCCGAACTGTTCGTCGGTATCTTCGCGCTGCGAGCCGGGCTCACCGGCGTGGTGAGAGCGGCGCTGGTCGGCTCGGTGCTGGGCAACGCCGTGCTGGTGCTGGGGCTGGCCTTTCTGGCCGGGGGCCTGCGCCACGGGACCCAGCGCTTCAACGCCGAGGAGCCCCGGCTCAACGCCTCCCTCCTGATGCTGGTCGTCGCCGCCCTGCTGGTCCCCACCCTGGCCAGCCGGTTGAGCACTCCGGCCGCGGCCCACGCCGGACAGCTGAGCGACGTGCTGGCCATCGTCCTGCTAATCGTCTACGGCGCCTCCATCCCCTACTACCTTCGCCGCAGCCCCCGCCCCGATCCCGGAGATGGGCCGCCCGGGGCTGGCGGCGACCCAGGACGCGACGGCGGATCGGAGGCGCAGGGTGAGCCCGACGAGCCGGTGGCGGCCCTCCCCCTGCGCTGGTCGGCGGCCATCCTGGCCTTCGGGAGCCTCGCCGCAGCGCTCGTGTCGGACTGGTTCGTGAGCCCCCTGGAGGCGGCGACCCGGACCCTCGGGCTGTCCCAGACCTTCACCGGCCTGGTGGTGGTGGCGGTGGCGTCCAACGCCGTGGAGCACGCCGTCGGGGTCCGCTTCGCGTGGAAGGCCAAGCCGGAATACGCCATCAGCACCACCCTCAACAGTCCGCTGCAGGTTGCCCTCCTCCTGACCCCGGTTCTGGTCCTGGTGAGCAACGCTGTCGGGCCGGCCAAGCTGACCCTCGTCTTTCCCCCGCTGCTGGTCGCCGCCCTGGCCATCTCCACCACGGTGGTTACGGTCATCATCTACGACGGTGAGTACACCTGGATCGAAGGAGTAGCCCTGATAGCCCTGTATTTCATCCTGGCGGCGGCGTTCTGGTGGGGTTGACCGAACGGCGTCTCCTGCCGGGCGATGCCTACCCGCTGGGCGCGACCTACGACGGCCTCGGCACCAACTTCTCGGTCTTCTCCCAGGCTGCCGAGGCGGTGGAACTGTGCCTGTTCGACGAGGACGGCCAGGAAGCCCGCCACGAGTTGCGCGAAGTCGACGCCTACCTGTGGCACGGCTACCTCGAGGAAGTCGAGCCGGGACAGCGCTACGGGTTCCGGGTGCACGGGCCCTACGATCCGGCTCAGGGGCTGCGCTGCAACCCGGCCAAGCTCCTGCTCGACCCCTACGCCAAGGCCATCGACGGTCGGGTCAAGTGGGGCCAGGGGCCCTACGGCTACGACCTGGCCGCCGACGACACGGTCATCAACGCCACCGACTCGGCGCCGGCCATGCCCAAGGCGCTGGTGACCGACCCGGCCTTCGAGTGGGGCAACGACCGACCACCCAAGCGGCGCTGGGCCGACACGGTCATCTACGAGACCCATGTCAAAGGGCTCACGGTGGCTCATCCGGAGGTGCCGCGCCACCTGCGGGGGACCTACGCCGCGGTGGCCCACCCGGCGGTGGTGGAGCACCTGACCAGCCTCGGTGTGACGGCCGTCGAGTTGATGCCCGTGCACCACTTCGTCCACGACCACCGCCTGGTCGAGATGGGGTTGAGCAACTACTGGGGGTACAACTCCATCGCCTACCTGGCCCCGCACAATGGGTACGCGTCGCGGCCCGGCCACCGGGTGGTAAACGAGTTCAAGGCCATGGTCCGCTCGCTGCACCGGGCCGGTATCGAGGTGATCCTCGACGTGGTCTACAACCACACCGCGGAGGGCGACCACCGGGGCCCGACCCTGGCCTTCCGGGGCTTCGACAACCCGTCGTACTACCGGCTGGTGGACGGCAACCCCCGCCTCTACAGCGACTCGACGGGCACGGGCAACACGTTGAACGTCCGCAACCCGCACGTCCTCCAACTCATGATGGACTCGCTGCGCTACTGGGTCATCGAGATGCACGTCGACGGCTTCCGCTTCGACCTGGCCGCCACCCTGGCCCGCCAGTTCCACGAGGTGGACCGCCTGTCGGCCTTCTTCGACCTGATCCAGCAGGACCCGGTCATCAGCCAGGTGAAGCTGATCGCCGAGCCCTGGGACGTCGGCGACGGCGGCTACCAGGTGGGCAACTTCCCACCGCTGTGGTCGGAGTGGAACGGCAAGTTCCGGGACTCGGTGCGCGACTACTGGAGGGAGGGCGGCACGTCCATCGGCGAGCTGGCGGAACGCCTGACGGGCAGCTCCGACCTGTACCAGGCCAACGGGCGCAGCCCCTTCGCCAGCATCAATTTCGTCACCGCCCATGACGGCTTCACGCTGCGCGACCTGGTGTCGTACAACGTGAAGCACAACGACGCCAACGGCGAGGACGGCCGCGACGGCACCGACGACAACCGGTCCTGGAATTGCGGGGCCGAAGGCCCGACCGACGATCCGGCGGTGAGCGATCTGCGCCGCCGGCAGGAGCGCAACCTGCTGGCCACCCTCTTCCTCAGCCAGGGGGTGCCGATGCTCCTCGGCGGCGACGAGCTCGGTCGCACCCAGGGCGGCAACAACAACGCCTACTGCCAGGACAACCGCACGTCCTGGTACGACTGGGAGCACGTCGACGAGGACCTGCTGGCCTGGACCCGCCGCCTGATAGACCTGCGTCGCCGCCACCCGGTCCTCCGGCGGCGCCGCTTCTTCCAGGGTCGGCCCCTGCGGGAGCGGACCAGCGACGACAGCCTGCCCGACCTGGCCTGGTTCCGCCCCGACGGCCAGGAGATGACCGACCGGGACTGGACCGTCGGCTACGCCAAGACCCTCGGGGTGTTCGTCAACGGTTCGGCCATACCCGACGTCGACGAGCACGGACGGCCCATCGTCGACGACTCGCTGTTCGTCGTGTTGAACTCCTGGGACCAGGACATCGAGTTCACTCTCCCCGGCCCCCGGTGGGCCGCCTCGTGGGAGCTGGAGCTCGATACGGCCGAGTACCTGTCGGGTTCGGGCACGGCGCCTGCCGAGCACCGACCGGCCGGGGCGGTGCTGAGCCTTTCGGGACGTAGGTTGATTCTTCTGCGCGCCCAGTCGACCGTTTAGACAAGTTTGGCGCCCGGGGCCCGACCCAGGGCCTACGATGCGCGCTTGTCAGGAGGACAGGTGTCAGAAGAAGTCCCTGTTTCGTATGCGAGGGCCGTCGGCGACCGTCTACGTGCCCTGCGGCGCCAACGCGGCCTGTCGCTGCTCGCCGTGGAGGAAGCCTCCGGGCGCGAGTTCAAAGCTTCGGTGCTCGGCGCCTACGAGCGAGGCGAACGGGTGATATCGGTGCTGCGCCTGCAACGCCTGGCCCAGTTCTACCGGGTGCCCGTCGATCAGGTCCTGCCCCGCCCGGGCGTCGCGGCGGCCGGCGCCGAGGGCGGGGGAACGCCGGGAGGTCCCTCTCCCGGTGAGCCGTTCGAAGCGCGACGCCCGCTGTTGTTGGATCTGCCCCGTCTGCAGGCCACCGAATCCATCGAGGGGCAAGTGATCCGCCGCTACGTCAACGCCATACAGGGCCAGCGCTCCGCCCCTCAGGGACCGCTGATGGCTATCCGGGCCGAGGACCTGAGGGTGATCGGGCGCTTCTTGGAGCGCGATGAGACGGCCATGGAGATCCGCCTGGTGGAGTTGGGCCTCAGAGCCTGAGCGGTCGGCAGGTCGGGCTCAGGAGAAGGCCTGCAGCCACGCTTGCTCGGTCGCCGGCTTGAACACCATGTTGGTTTCCTTCACCGCGGCCATGGTCCCCGCCGAGGCCACCGAGTAGCGGTGGCCGGGATAGATCACGGTGGTGTCGGGGAGGGCGGCAAGACGTTGCAGGGAGTCGTACATCGAGGCGGGGTCGGCACCGGGCAGGTCGGTGCGGCCGCATCCCTGCAGGAACAGCGTGTCGCCGGCGATCAGCATGCCGTCGACCAGGAAGCACTGGCTGCCGGGAGTGTGGCCCGGGGTGTGCAGCAACTCGATTTCCACGGCC
Organism: Actinomycetes bacterium; assembly: GCA_021838445.1. GTDB lineage: Bacteria > Actinomycetota > Acidimicrobiia > Acidimicrobiales > Palsa-688 > JAKCDU01. Next base: position 21,901 of record JAKCDU010000020.1, read on the forward strand.
CCCACCGAGACCCGGTCACCGCCGAAGTGCCCCACCACCGCCGAGGGCTCGAGCCCGGTGACCCGGGTGATCAGGGCCGCCTCGTCGCGGTTGGCGTGAATCGGCACCGAGACCCGGTCGAGCAGGGCCGCCACGCCCTCGATCGAGAAGCCCATCATCGAGCCACCCACGTGGTCGGGGTGGTGGTGCGTGGCCAGGGCTGCGGTGATGCGCATACCGTCGGCGGCGGCGATGTCGACCAGCTCCCCCACCCCGTAGGCGGGATCCACGATGACCGCGTCGCCGGTGTCGCGGTCGCCGATCAGGTAGGAAAAATTGACCATCTGCACCGCCATCTGGTCGCCGGTCGCGAAGTCACGGCCCGAGAGGAGCTGGCGGAAGTACAGGCGGGGCTCGGTCATTGCCTGAAGTGTACGGGCCCCGGAATAGTTGCGACCGCAATGAAGTTGGGATGGTCATGCCTGCTGTGACCGTCGACGATCTGAGCCGCCTGCCGAGAATCGCACCCCCGAGCGGGGAGTCGAGGGGACGCCGGGTCCGGACCGTGACCACCGCCCCGGCCGGGTTCGAGGGTGAGGGATTCCCGGTGCGCCGGGCCTTCGCCGGCGTGCCGCTCGAGGTCCTCGACCCGTTCATCCACATGGACCAGATGGGCGAGGTGGACTACGGCCCCGGGGAGCCCCGGGGAACCGCCTGGCACCCCCACCGGGGCTTCGAGACGGTGACCTACATGATCGACGGCACCTTCGAGCACCAGGATTCCACCGGGGGAGGTGGGCTGATCACCAACGGGGACACCCAGTGGATGACCGCCGGCGCCGGGATCCTGCACATCGAGCGACCGCCGGAGGCGCTCGTCGCCAAGGGCGGCCTGTTCCACGGTATCCAGCTGTGGGTCAATCTGCCGGCGGCCCGCAAGTGGGTGGACCCCCGCTACCAGGACATCTCCAGGGACCAGGTGGCGCTGGCTACCGCGGGCGACGCCGGGGCCCTGATCCGCATAATCGCCGGGGACCTGGGCGATGGGCGCGGCCCGGGGGTCACCTACACGCCCATCACCATGGTCCACGCCTCCTTGAGCCCCGGTGCCCGGGTGGAGCTCCCCTGGGACCCCGCGGCCAACGCCCTGGTATACGGCCTGGCCGGGCGGGGATGGGTCGGAGCGGACCATCCGGCGCTGTCGGGCGGCCAGTTGGCGGTGCTCGGCGACGGGGACACGGTGATCGTCGAGGCCGCCCCCGTCCAGGACAGCCGCAGTGCCAATTTCGAGGTGCTGCTCCTCGGCGGGCGGCCCATCGGGGAGCCCGTCGCCGCTTACGGGCCGTTCGTGATGAACACCCGGGCCGAGCTGGCCCAGGCCTTCGAGGACTTCCAGCAGGGAAGGTTGGGCACCGTGCCCGCGGCCCCCGCCGGGGGTTAACCTGCGGCGGTGAGCTCCGCCGCAGGTGAAGAGCCGATGCCCGCCGCCCTTTCCCTGTCGGAGGTGGTGGCCGCCACCTCGGTGCCCGCCAGCACCATCCACTACTACCGCCGCAGCGGGTTGATACCGGCACCGCTGCGGGCGGCGGCCAACCGCTTCGTCTACGACCAGCGTCACGTGGACGCCATCAACGCGCTGCGGGCCCAGCCCGCCGCCGAGCAGCACGACTGCCGGGAACGCATCGTGGACGCGGCCATCGAGGCGTTCAAGACCCGCAGCTACGCCGAGGTGTCGGTGAGCGACATCGCCGAGGCGGCCCACATGGCCAAGGGCAACGTGTACCGCTACTTCCCGTCCAAGGAGGCCCTCCTCACGGCGTCCATCGAAACCCTCCTCGACGACACCTCCGAGCGCTTCCAGGGGGCCCTCGACGCGCTGGGGGAAGGGGACGACCTGACCGTCGACCCGGAGAAGTCGGCCATGGCTCTGGGCTACGTGGTGGCCGATGTCCTGCCCATCCTGCTCGAGCTCGGGGCTCGGGCCGCCAAGGGCCACGAGCCGAGCGCCGACCTGGCCCGGCGGGTGCTGCGGACCCTGGCCATCACCGCCGGGCGACCGTTCACCGCCGATGACGCCGACGAGGAGGAAGCCATACAGGCCGGGCTGAGGGTCATCGAGTCAGGATTCTCCACCGTGCTGCAGTGGTCGGTCGGGACCGACTGGCCTCCCGACCACCTGGTCTGAGCTCGCCCATGCCGGTCCCGTGGCCGCCAAACCGGAAAGGTACGGGCCGGGCCGCACCACGTACTAAGTTGTGACCACGCGGTCACTGTCTTGCACCGACGGGGGGAGGCAGCTCCCACCCGGTTTGCCGGCTGCCGGGGAGGTCCTCGGCCGGGCCGGAAGTGAGAACTTCGCGGTCGCGTCCCGGTTGCTGCCCCGGGCGGCCCGCCGGCACCTCTTGGCGTTCTACGGCTTCGCCCGCTTCACCGACCAGATCGGCGACGTCTACCAAGGCGATCGGGTCGCGGCGCTCGAGTGGCTGCGCCAAGAGACCGCCCGGTCCCTGGCCGATCAGACCGACGCACATTCCCTGGTGGCCGGCGCAACTGCGTCGGTGAACGCCCTCCACCTCGACCCCCGACCGCTGTTCGACCTGATCGAGGCCAACGTCTTGGACCAGTCGGTCACCTCGTACGCCGACTTCGACCAGTTGCTGGGCTACTGCTCCCTGTCGGCCAACCCCGTAGGACGCCTGGTGCTGGGCGCTTTCGGGCAACTCGACGATGAGAAGGCGGCTCTCAGCGACGCGGTGTGCACCGCCCTGCAACTGGTGGAGCACTGGCAGGACGTTCGCGAGGACGCCCTCGCCGGAAGGGTCTATCTGCCCGCCGACGACCTGCGCCGCTTCGGGGTCGATCGACGCGACCTGGTCCTGCCTCCCCCCGCCCCCCCGGCGCTACGCTCCCTGATGGTCTTCGAGGTGGCCCGGGCCCGGCGGTGGATGGACCACGGCGCCGATCTGATCGGTCTTCTGCACGGCCCGGCCCGGTTGGCCGTCGCCGGTTTCGTGGCCGGAGGCCGGGCCGCCCTCGACGACCTGGCGGATCGGGACTTCGACTGCCTGGTCGAGCCGTCCCGTCCGAGGACCCGTTCGCTGGTCCGCAACCTGGCCGCGGTCGGCCGCCACGCCACGGGGAGGGCGGCGTGAACCTGGACGAGGCATACCGGGCCTGCGAGCACATCACAGCCACCGAGGCCCGCAATTTCTCCTACGGCATCAAACTCCTGCCCGAACCCAAGCGCCGGGCCATGTCGGCCCTCTACGCCCTGGCCCGGCGCATCGATGACATCGGCGACGGCGACGGCGCCCCCGCCGAGAAGCTCGACGCCCTGGCCCGGGTCCGCAAGCAGGTCGGCGAGTTGCGGACCGACCGGCCCGCGGTCCATTCCGACGACCCGGTGATGACGGCCGTGGCCGATGTGGCCCGGCGCTACCCCCTGCCCGTGTCGGCCCTCGAGGAGCTCATCGAGGGCTGCGAGATGGATGTGGTGGGTACCCGCTACGACACCTTCGACGACCTGGTCGGCTACTGCCGGCGGGTGGCCGGCACGGTGGGGCGGCTCAGCCTGGCCATCTACGGCACCGAGGCGCCGGCTCGGGCCGAGGGTCTCGCCGACGACCTCGGTGTGGCGTTGCAGATCACCAACATCTTGAGGGACGTCGTCGAGGACCACCGGGCTCTGGGCCGGGTCTACCTGCCGCGCGCCGACCTCGACCGCTTCGGTGTCGGCCCCGACCTGGACGGCCCTGAGGATGCCCTGATCGCTCTCGTCGCCTTCGAGACGGGCAGGGCCGAGGAGTGGTACGAGCGGGGCTTCACCCTGCTCCCGCTGCTCGATCGTCGCTCCCGGGCGGCCACCGCGGCGATGGCCGGTATCTACCACCGGCTGCTCGTCACCATCCGCCGAGATCCCTCGGCAGTGCTGCGCGGACGGGTGTCGCTTCCCGCCTGGCAGAAGGCCGCCGTCGCAGCCCGGGCGCTCACCTGGGGTCGTCCGTGAGGGCCTCCACCACCGGTCCGGGCCGGTCGTCGCTGACGGGACGCCACGTGGCCGTCCTCGGCGGGGGGCTGGCGGGGCTGGCGGCGGCTCTCGAATGTGCCGACCTGGGGGCCCGGGTGACCCTCGTCGAGCGCCAGCGTAGACTCGGGGGCCTCACCTGGTCGTTCGAGCGGGGCGGCCTCTGGATGGACAATGGTCAGCACGTCTTCCTGGCGTGCTGTGACGCCTACGTGGGCTTCTTGGACCGTATCGGCGCCCGCGGCGACGTGGAGGCGGCGCGGGTCCTCGACATCCCGGTGGTCGCCCCCGGGCCCCGCGGGCCGGTCGCGGCCCGGCTGCGGCGACGGGACCTGCCGGTGCCGCTCCATCTGGCCGACTCCCTGCTGCGCTTCGGCCACCTCGGGGTCGGGGACCGCCTGATGGTCGGCCGGGCCCTCGTCGGCCTGGCCCGACTCGACCTGGCCGACCCGTACCTGGACCGCATCACCTTCGGCGAATGGCTCCAAAGCCACGGCCAGAGCCCGGCCGCCATCGCCGCCGTCTGGGACCTGATCACGGTTCCGACGGTCAACCTCCCGGCCGCCGAGGCTTCCCTCGCGGCGGCCGCCATGGTGTTCCGCACCGGGGTCCTCGGCGGGCGCGCCGCCCTCGACATCGGCTGGAGCCGGGTCCCCCTCGGGCACCTCCACGGCGAGCGGGCGGCCGCCGCCCTCGAGCGCGCCGGGGTTCGGGTGCTGACCGGTGAGCGGGTCTCGGCCGTGGTCGCCGGCCTCTCGGCCGACTACGAGGTGCTACTCCCCGACGGCCGGCTGACCGCCGACGCCGTGGTGGTCGCCCTCCCCCACGAGGAGGCCGCCGACGTGGTCCCCCCCGAGGCCGCCCCGCAGCGGCGCCAGTGGGCCGGTCTGGGCTCCTCGGCGGTCGTCGACGTGCACCTGGTGTTCGACCGGCGGGTCACCCACTGGGAGGTCATGGCCGGGCACGACTCCCCCATCCAGTGGGTGTTCGACCGCTCGGCGGCGTCGGGCCTGTCTGAGACCAACCCGTCCGGGCAGTACCTGGCCGTATCCCTGTCTGCAGCCGACCACCTCCTCGGGACCCGCCCCGAGGAGCTCGTGGCCACCATCGTCGGCGAGCTGACCCGGCTGTTGCCCGCCGTGGCCGGCGCCCAGCTGGTCGACTCGGCGGTGACCAAGGAACGCCGGGCCACCTTCCGGGCCGCCCCCGGTAGCGCGGCTCTCCGTCCGGGGCCCCGATCGGACCTCCCCGGCCTGGTCCTGGCCGGGGCGTGGACCGCCACCGGATGGCCGGCGACCATGGAGAGCGCGGTGCGCAGCGGCGTCGCCGCCGTCCGGGCCCTCTCTTCGACCTTCATTTCCGCACCTATCACCCAGGAGGTGGCGTGACCCCGACCATCGGTGTTGAGGAAGTCCTGGCCCGCTGCCGGCGGGCCATTCATCCGGCGCTCACTGCGGCCATCGACCGGCTGGCCCCCGAGATACGCCAGATCGCCGCCTACCACATGGGCTGGACCGACGCTGCGGGCAGCCCGGTCGACGCGCCCGGCGGGAAGGGGGTGCGTCCCACCGTGGCCATCCTCGGCGCCGAAGCGGCCTGGGCCGACTCCGAAGTGGGCGTGCCCGGAGCGGTCGCGGTGGAGCTGGTCCACAACTTCTCGCTGATCCACGACGACATCATCGACACCGACACCGAGCGTCACCACAGACCGACGGTGTGGTCGGCTTTCGGTGTGGGACCGGCGATCGTGGCCGGCGACGCGCTGCAGGTACTGGCCCACCAGGTGCTGCTCGAGGCCTCACCCGACACCGGCCCGGCGGCGTCGTCCGAGCTGGCCGACGCCACCGCGGCCATGATCGCCGGCCAGGCCGACGACATCGCCTTCGAGAAGCGCCGCAACGTGACCGTGGAGCAGTGCACCGCCATGTCGGCGGCCAAGACCGGCGCCCTCCTCGGGTGCGCCTCGGCCATCGGAGCCATCCTGGCCGGCGCCCCCGACGCCACCGTGGGGGCTCTACGCGACTACGGCCGCCACCTGGGCCTGGCCTTCCAGGCCATCGACGACCTGCTCGGCATCTGGGGGGACCCGGACACGACCGGCAAACCGGCCAGCTCCGACCTCACGCTGCGCAAGAAGTCCATGCCGGTGGTCTCGGCTCTGGCCGCCGGAGGGGCCGAAGCCGACGAGCTACGCCTGCTCATGCTCGGACCCGAGGACGCCGAACTGCCCCTCGGCCCGCTCGGACCCGACGAGGTGGAGCGGGCCCGTTACCTGGTGGAGGCGTGCGGCGGCCGGGAATGGACCGCGGTGCGAGCCAAGGCCAACCTCGACGCCGCCCTGGGCGCCCTCGAACGGGTGCGCCTGTCGGCCATCCCCCACCGCGACCTCGCCGACCTGGCGGTCTACGTCGTGGAGCGGGAGTTCTAGCCGTGGCCCTCGGACTGGAAGGGGCCCGGGCCTCGCTCGAGGAGGTGGCGTCGGCGACGGCCAAGGCCGCCGTCGAGCACCTGCTCTCGCTCCAGGATCCGGCCGGCTGGTGGAAAGGCGAGCTCGAGACCAACGTCACCATGGACGCCGAGGACCTGCTCCTGCGTCACTTCCTGGGGGTGCTCGACACCGATGTGGCGGTCCCCGCCGCCGACTGGATCCGCTCCAACCAGGATCCCGACGGCACCTGGGCCACCTTCTACGGGGGGCCTCCCGATCTGTCGGCCACAGTGGAGGCCTACGTCGCTCTCCGCCTGGCCGGCGAGCCCGCCGATCTGCCCCACATGCAGGAGGCGGCGGCCTGGGTGCGGGCCCAGGGCGGCGTCGCCGCCGCCCGGGTGTTCACCCGCATATGGATGGCCATGGTCGGGGCCTGGAGGTGGGAGGACCTTCCGGTCCTGCCCGCCGAGCTGATGTTCCTGCCCCCTCAGGTCCCGCTCAACATCTACGACTTCGGCTGCTGGGCCCGCCAGACGGTGGTGGCGCTCAGCGTGGTCATGGCCCACCGACCCGCCCGCCCGCTGCCCTTCGCCATCGATGAGCTGGTGGTGCCGGGTCGGCGCGCCCCTGAGCCGGGCGGCTTCTTCGGTGCCCTGGACCGCCTCCTGCACCGCTACGAGCGGCTCCCCGGCTGGTTCCTGCCCCGGCGTGTCCTACGCCGCGCCGCCCTGCGGCGGGCCGAGAGCTGGATCGTGCAGCGGCAGGAGGCCGACGGGTTGTGGGGGGGCATACAGCCGCCGGTGGTCTACTCGATCATCGCCCTGCACCTGCTCGGCTACCCCCTCGACCACCCCGTGATCGCCGCCGCTTTCGAGGGGCTGCAGGCCTTCACCATCGAAGACGAGCGGGGGCGGCGGCTCGAGGCCTGCCAGTCCCCGGTCTGGGACACCGCCCTGGCCGTGATCGCCCTGCGCGACGCCGGCGTGGGTCCCGAGCACCCGGCCATCCGTCAGGCCTCCGACTGGCTGACCGGCGAGGAGGTCACCTACCGGGGCGACTGGGCCGTCCGCCGCCCCGACCTGGCCCCCGGGGGCTGGGCCTTCGAGTTCGCCAACGACCACTACCCCGACATCGACGACACCGCCGAGGTGGTCATGGCCCTGCGGCGGGCCGGCCACCGCCCCGAGGCGGTCACCGCCACCGCCGACGCCTGCCGGAGAGGGGTGCTCTGGACGCTCGGGATGCGCAGCCGCAACGGGGCCTGGGGCGCCTTCGACGCCGACAACTGCAGCCGGCTGATCGCCGCGCTGCCCTTCTGTGACTTCGGCGAGGTCACCGACCCGCCGTCGGCCGACGTCACCGCCCATGTGCTCGAGATGTTGGCCGGCGAACCCGACGTGCCCGACGACATCATCGAGGGCGCCATCGACTGGCTGTGGTCGGAGCAGGAGCCGGAGGGCTCCTGGTTCGGGCGGTGGGGGGTCAACCACATCTACGGGACCGGTGCCGTCGTGCCGGCCCTCGTGGCCGCCGGGGTGCCCATCATCGACGCCCGCATCCGCCGGGCCGTGGAGTGGCTGGAGTCCCACCAGAACGACGATGGCGGGTGGGGCGAGGACCTGCGCTCCTACGTCGACCCGGCGTGGAGGGGGCGGGGGGACTCCACCGCCTCCCAGACGGCCTGGGCCCTCCTGGCTCTCATCGCCGCCGGCGAGGCCGCCTCCCCCGCCGTCGCCGGGGGCGTCGCCTGGCTGGTCGAGCACCAGACGGCCGATGGGACCTGGGACGAGCCGCAGTTCACCGGGACGGGCTTTCCCTGGGACTTCACCATCAACTACCACCTCTACCGCCTGGTGTGGCCGCTGATGGCGCTCGGCCGGTACCTCGAGGCCATGGCCGGAACCGGAGTCCAGCTCTGAGCACCGCCCCTGCGGTCCTCGCCCCGCTTCGCCTCGAAGCCAGGGCTTTGAGCCGGGGCGCTCCCGGCCTGCGCGTCGTGCGCAGCGGATCCGGGCCGCAGCGGGCGGCCCGCGCCGCGTCGCGTCTGAACGGCGGCGGGGTCGCCGCCCTGGCGGTGGCCGGGGTCGGTGGGGGTCTCGTGGCCGGCCTGGCGGCGGGGACGGTCGTCATCGGCGACCGGGTTCTCGCCGACGACGGCCGGGAGGTCGCCGTGGTCGACTCGGCCGCTCTCATGGCCGGGCACCTGCGCCGCCTGGGCCTCCCGGTGACCGTCGGCGGCGTGGTGTCGACGCCGCGGGTCGCGAGAGGGCGGGACCGTCGGGCGGCGCTGGCCCGCCTCGGGGCCGTGGTGGTCGACACCGAGACGGCCTACGCCCTGGACGGGGGTTACGACATCCCCACGGCCGTGGTGCGCGTCGTGGTGGACACCCCCGAGCGCGAGCTCTTCTCGACCGGCACCTTCAGCGGTGGGGTGGCCGCCCTCCGCCACCTGCGACGGGTCGCTCCCGCCCTGTTGGCGTGGGCCGACTGCCTGGCCGAGCGGACGGTCCTGCTGGCCGGCCCCCGATCCTTCTGCGCCGGTGTGGAGCGGGCCATCGCCACCGTCGACCGGGCCCTCAACCGCTTCGGCGCCCCGGTCTACGTCCGACGTCAGATCGTTCACAACCGCCACGTTGTAGAGGACCTGGAGGAGCGGGGCGCGATATTCGTCCGGGAGTTGTCCGAGGTGCCCGACGGGGCGACGGTGATCCTGTCCGCCCACGGGGTGTCGCCCGAGGTGCGCTCCGAAGCCACCCACCGCGACCTCCAGGTCATCGACGCCACCTGCCCGCTGGTGTCCAAGGTCCACCACGAGGTGCGACGCTTCAGCCAGAGGGGCTACCAGATCGTCATGATCGGCCACCCCGGCCACGACGAGACCGAGGGCACCCTCGGCGAGGCCGAGGGCATCACTTTGATCACCGAGCGCGCCGACGTGGCCCGGCTGCGCGTCGCCGACCCCGACCGGCTGGCCTACATCACCCAGACGACCCTCTCGCCCGACGACGTGTCGGAGATCGTGTCGGAGCTGTCGGCCCGCTACCCCGCGGTAATCGGCCCCCACGCCACCGACATCTGCTACGCCACCCAGAACCGCCAGGATGCGGTGTCGGCCATGGCCGCCGAATGCGACCTGGTCCTCGTCATCGGCTCCGCCAATTCGTCCAACGCGGCCCGCCTGGTGGAGGTGGCTGAGCGGGCCGGCGCTCCGGCGGCTCTCATAGAGGACGAGTCCGAGCTACGCTTCGAGCACCTTTCCCGTGCCCGGGTGGTGGGTGTGACGGCCGCTGCGTCCACCCCTCCCCACCTGGTCGAACGTCTGGTCGCGACCCTCGACGCCCTCGGCGGCGTACGCGTCGAGGAACGCCGCACCACCACCGAGAACATCAATTTTCCCCTGCCTGTGGAGGTCCGCTGAATGTCTGTTTCCCTGCGCCAGAGCGTGGCCGTCGGCAAGTACCTGGCGGCACAGAAGCTCGCCAAACGAGACAAGTTCCCCCTCATCGTGGAGCTCGAACCGCTCTTCGCCTGCAACCTCGAATGCAACGGCTGCGGCAAAATCCAGTACCCCACCGAGATTCTGCGCAAGCGTCTCACCGTCGAGCAGGCCGTCGCCGCCATAGAGGAGTGCGGGGCCCCGATGGTGTCCATCGCCGGTGGTGAGCCCCTGCTGCACCCCGAGATAGAGAAGATCGTCTCCGAACTGCTCGACCGCAAGAAGTTCGTGATCCTCTGCACCAATGCGCTGCTCCTCGAGCGCAAGATCGACCGCTTCAAACCCCATCCCCGGTTCCAGTGGATGGTTCACATCGACGGCCTGCGGGAGCGCCACGACGAGAGCGTCAGCCGGGAGGGCACCTTCGACAAGGCCGTCGCCGCGGTGCGCCTGGCCAAGGAGAAGGGCTTCCAGGTGTACACCAACACGACGTTCTTCAACACCGACTCCCCCGAGACCATCCGCGAGGTCCTCGATTTCTTGAACGACGAGCTCGAGGTGGACGGGATGCAAATCTCCCCCGGCTACGCCTACGAGAAGGCCCCCGACCAGGTGCACTTCCTCAGCACCCGGAGCTCCAACGAGCTGTTCGCCCAGGCCTTCGCCGACGGCCGGCGCCGGCGCTGGAGGCTGAACCACAGCCCTCTGTTCCTCGACTTCTTGGAGGGCAAGGTCGACTTCGAGTGCACCCCCTGGGGCATTCCGAGCTACTCGGTGTTCGGGTGGCAGCGTCCCTGCTACCTCATGGCCGACGGCTACGCCGAGACCTACAAGGAGCTCATCGAGACCACCGACTGGGACCGCTACGGTCGGGGCAAGGATCCCCGCTGCGCCAACTGCATGGCCCACTGCGGCTACGAGCCCACCGCCGTGCTGGCCACCACCAAGTCCCTCCGGCAGTCCATCCGCGCCGCGGTGAGCGTCTGAGCCCATGGGTTTCGATCTGAACAGCCTGCTGGCCTCCCGGGCGGGGGAAGGAGCCCGTCTCTGGGACCGCTACCTGAACCCGCAGACGGCCAAGGTCCTCCACTCGGTGGGTCTCGACCGTCAGTGGGTGCGGGCCGACGGCCCCTACCTGTGGGATGTCGATGGAGACCGCTACCTCGACTGGTTGGCCGGCTTCGGGGTGTTCGGCGTGGGCCGCAACCACCCCGTGGTGAGGCAGGCCGTCAAGGACGCGCTCGACGCCGACCTGGCCGACATGGTCAAGATGGACACCCCCCTGCTGGCCGGCCTGCTCGGTGAGGCGCTGGTGGCGCGAGCTCCCTATCTGGACCGGGTGTACCTCTGCAACAGCGGCACCGAGGCGGTGGAGACGGCCCTCAAGTTCGCCCGCTACGCCACCGGCCGCCCCCGGGTCCTCTACTGCAGCCACGCCTACCACGGTCTGACCGCCGGGTCGCTGTCGGTCAACGGCTCCAAGGACTTCACCGAGGGCTTCGGCCCGCTCCTGCCCTCGACGATGATCCCCCTGGGCGACCTCGACGCCCTCGAGCGGGAACTGGCCCAGCGCGACGTGGCCGCCTTGATCGTGGAGCCGGTGCAGGGCAAGGGCGTGCACGTCGCCCCCCCGGGCTTCCTCGCCGGAGCTCTGCGGATCCTCCACGACCATGGGGCGCTGCTCATCTGCGACGAGGTGCAGTGCGGGCTCGGCCGGACGGGACGGTTCTTCGGGTTCGAGCACGACGGGATCGAGCCCGACCTGGTCAGCGTGGCCAAGACCCTCTCGGGCGGGGTGGCGCCGATCGGAGCCACCCTCGGCAAGGAGAAAATCTTCGCCAAGGTTTACTCCAACATGACCCGCGTCTTGGTCCACGACACCACCTACAGCCACAACAACACGGCGGCCGCGGCCGGTCTGGCCGCTCTGAGCGTGCTCGACGACGAGGGTCTGATCGCCAACGCCGCCGAGCGGGGCCAAGAGCTCACCGACGCCCTGCGCGCCGCCGCCGCCCGCTACGACTTCATCTCCGACGTGCGCGGCCGGGGGCTGATGATCGGCATCGAATTCGGCATGCCCCGCTCCCTTCGGCGCCGGGCCCGCTACGCGCCGATGACCCTGGCCCGCAAGGGACTGTTCACCCAGATGATCGTCTGCGACCTCTTCGCCCGGCACCGGATCCTCACCCAGACCGCCTCCGACCACGCCGACGTGCTCAAACTGCTCCCCCCGCTCACCACTACCAGCGAGGACATCGAGTGGTTCATGACCGCGTTCTGCTCGGTGATGGACGCCATCTCCAGCAGCTCCAAGCCGGTCTGGGAGTTCGCCAGGGGCCTCACCACCAGGGCCCTCCGAACGTCTTGAACGCCCCGCCCCCGGCCGACGACGGCCGCCGGATCGGCTCGGTCTCACCAGCGAGGGCCTCCGGGAACCGTACACTGTGCCCAGACCCGAGTTACCCCGGCCGCCCGGCCGGATCCGAGAAGAGGAGCAGAGACGCTGGCTCAAGGTAAGGAGGACGCAATCGTGCTGGAAGGCACGGTGAGCGAGGCCCTCAAGAACGCCATGTTCAAAGTGCAACTGGCCAATGGGCACGAGGTGTTGGCCCACAACTCGGGGAAGATGAGGATGAACCGGATCCGGGTGCTGCCCGGGGACAAGGTGCAGGTGGAGATCAGCCCCTACGACCTCACCCGGGGCCGCATCACCTACCGCTACAAGTAGCGCTCAGTCGTCCTGGTCGGGGTCGGCCAGCACGCCGTTGGCCGCGGCCAGCGCGGTGGCCGCCCGCACCGCCTCCTCGTAGACCGCCGTCAGGTGCCGCACCGCCTGCGCCGAGTCGATGGCGAGCGGCGGGTTCCCGAGGGAGCGCACCAGGACGCCGGGATCGGGGCTGGGGCGGATGCTGGTGTTGACCGGGGCCGGCTCGTAGGAGGCGCCCCAGAACCTCTGTTCGGCCAGCCGGCGGGTGGCCGCCGGACGTCTCCTCTTGCTCACGGTCAGGCCGCCTCCTCCTCGTTGGAGTCCTCGCCCGTGGGCTCGTCCTCCACCAGGTCCTCGTCGCGCAGTCCCAGGGCGGCGCGCAACTGCTCGGCGTCGAGATCCCCGAGGGTGCTACGGGCAGGCAGGACCATCCCGGCGATGCGCCGCTTCCCGGCCACGATCTCCTCGACCTGCTCGTCGACGGTGCCGGGGCACACCAGACGGTGGCACATGACGGTGTTCTGCTGGCCGATACGCCAGGCCCGGTCCCGGGCCTGGTCCTCGACGGCGGGGTTCCACCACCGGTCGTAGAGCACGACGTGGTTGGCGGCGGTCAGGTTCAGACCCGAGCCCCCGGCCTTGATGGACAGCACCAGGGCTCCCGCGCCGGTGCCCTGCTGGAACTCGGCGATCAGCTCGTCGCGAACGGTCCGCGACAGGCCGCCGTGGTAGCAGCCGACCTTGGTGGCGGTGCGCTGGCTCAGATGGGCGGCGAGACGCTCCCCCCAACGGGCGAAGTGGGTGAAGACGAGGATCCGCTCCCCCGCCGCGAACACGTCGTCGACGATCTCCTCGAGGCGCGACAGCTTGCCCGACCGGCCGACCAGCGTGTCCTGGTCGTCCTCCTCGCCGAGGAACGCCGCCGGGTGGTCGCAGATCTGCTTCAGCGCGGTGATGGCCGCCAGGACCTGACCCTTGCGCTGGTTGGCGTCGGAGTCGAGACCATTGTCGAGAAGCCGGTTGACGACGGCCTGGTAGAGACCGATCTGCTCGGAGGTCATGCTGCAGTGGTCGAGACGGTCGACCTTGTCAGGAAGCTCGGCGGCGATCTCGGGCTCGTTCTTGGTCCGGCGGAAGATGAGCAGTCCGTTGAGGGCCCGCAGTGCGCTCTCCTCGCTGCGCTGTGGCGGCGCGCCCCGGGCCGCGGCGCCCTCGCCGTCGGCGCCGTCGGTCTCTCCCCGGGGGGCGACCACCGCGCTGTTACGGGACAGGTTCTCGATGAACGAGCTGCGACCCCCGACCAGCCCCGGGTTGGTCCAGTCGAGGATGGCCCACAGGTCGCCGAGGCCGTTCTCCACGGGGGTGCCGGTGAGAGCCAGGCGGCTGTCGGCGGACAGGCGGCGCAGCTCCCGGGCGGTGTCGCTGGTGTGGTTCTTGATGACCTGCGCCTCGTCGACCACCACCCGCCGCCAGTGCAGAGCCGACAGGGCCTCGATGTCGCGTACCGCGGTGGCGTAGGTGGTGAGCACCACGTCGGACAGACCGGCCAGCTTGGCGATCGCCTCGCCCTCGGCCCGGCGGGGGCCGTGGTGCAGCGAGACCTTCAGGCTCCTGGTGAAGCGGGCCGCCTCGGCCGCCCAGTTGCCCAGCACCGCCGGCGGGCAGATGACCAGCGAGGGGCCGTGACCCTTGTCGAGCAGCATGTGGGCCAGCAGGGTCGGGGTCTTGCCCAGGCCCATGTCCATGGCCAGGCACCCCCCGAGCCCGGCCCGGTCCAGGAAGGCCAGCCACCCGGCGGCCTCGGCCTGGTAGCTGCGCAGCTGGCCGGCGAAACCGTCGGGGGTGTCGATCGGAGCGGGCGGGTGGCTGGTGGCACCCTTGAGCAGCTCGGCCGCCCAGCCGGTGCCCTCCACCCGCACCGGGCCGCCCAGGGCGCTGCCTTCCAGGCCGACGGCGTGGCGGATCATCTCCGCCCCCGACATCTGGGTGATGGCCGCCCGCTCGGCCAGCGCCGCCGCGGCCGCGGTGAGATCGGCCCGGTCGAGATGGACCCAGCGGCCCCTCACCCGGACCAGGGGGGACGCCTCCTTGGCCAGGCGGCTGATCTCGGCGGCGTCGAGCTCGAGGTCGTCGAAGAGCACCGTCCAGCGGACGTTGGACAGCTGGCGGACGCCGACCTGCGACTCACCGCCGAGGGCCTCGGCGAACAGCCGCAGCTGTGGCGACGGACGCCGGCGCGACACCCGTGGCAGGCTCACCTCGAAGCCGGCGGCCTGGAGGGACGGACCGGTCGTGAACATCAGCTCCATGGCCTCGTCGCCGTCGAGCACGACCTGGCCGCGCCGGGTGCTCGGGCGGCGCAGGGCCGGCACCAGACGCTCCAGCCGCTTGAGCTGGGCTTCCACGTGCTGGGACTTGGTACCCGACGACACCACCAGGGCGTGCTCCACGGGCATCGGGTGCTTGTCCACCCCGGTGGCCTCCACGGTGAGCAGCCACCCACCGTGCTGCTCGGGGGGATCGAGCCGGACGATCAGCCCCACCCGATGGTTGCTCGTCACCGGTGCCGCCCACCGCTTGAGGTCATCGCCGACCTTTCCGGCGGGATCGATGTCGGCGATGAAAGGCCGCCCGTCCAGGCCCGACAGGAGGGCCTCGGCGATCTCGGTGCGGGTGCCGGCGTGGGGCGGAGCGGCCGGTGCCACCAGGCGCCCGGCCCCGGCCCGCGAGACGGCGTCCACCACGGCCGAGAGGATGGATCGGGCCGCCGCGTCGGCAGGCGTGGCGTTCTGCAGGCAGGATACCGCCCCGGGCATGCGCACGACCAGGTCGTGCAGCCTCTCCCGACCGACCAGCGCAGGTACCCAGCGGACCCGGTGACGTCCGCTACCGGGACGGCCCCCCGAGGGGGCGCCCGTCGCCGAGCGCAGGACCGGAACCATGTGGCCCTGGGCCACCAGCTCGGTGCCCCACAGAGCCACCTCACCCAGCCAGCGCAGGCTGGAACCGACCTCGTCGCCCGCGGCCCCGGCCCCGATGCCCACCAGCCAGCCCAGCGTCTGGGACAGCGGGGCGCTGCGGGCCTCGACAGTCTCGCCCGAGGGCACCGGGACGGGGGCGTGCTTCTCCCAGCCGATGCCCGACGCCTCGGCCTTGGCCAGCAGCTCGTCGAGCTCCTCGCTCGCGGCGACCGTCCCCGGGCCACCTCCCCACACCACCACCCGTCCCTCGCCCCACGAGGCGTGGAGGCGGGCTGGGCCGCTCGGCATCTCCACCTCGGCCGGCGGCCGGACAGCCTGCGGCCTCCGGCTCTCCACCTCGGCCGGCTCCGGCCGGGCCGGCCCGTCAGCGGGGAGGTCCGGCGCGTCGATGGTGTCACCGCCGGTCACCCTTGACAGCGCCGCCGCCAACCGCTCCCGCTCCGAGCGCAGGTCGGCCAGCACCACGTCCCTCAGGTCCCCGGTGAGGCTGGCGGCCGAGCGCAGGCCGTCGTCGGTCTCGTGTATCAGTCGACGCAGTGCCGCGGCCCAGGCCAGTGGCTGGGCCGTGAGCGCACTGCGCTCGGCTTCTGACGCCCAACCGCCGGCATCAGCGGCGGCTGCTGCCTCTAACGTGATCTGGTTCAGCTCTCTCTCCACTCGCACCCTGGAGCCACCCGGCACCGCAGAACCGCGACCGTTACAGGACGCGTCGCCCGACAGTCGGCCCGTCGCCTACACCCGGCTTCCCAATTTCGTCACCCAACGGCCTTGGAATCGACGGCCAAAGCCCCTTGGTTGAACCTATTCCGGTTTCCTTCCATTCCGGATTTGTCGACCTGCGGGGTCACGACCCCTTCGAGGCCCGCATCCATCGAGCCGTCTGGGATTCATGTGGCCCCGCCCGGCTCATAGTAGCGCAGGGCGTAGTGGAACAGGTGGTAATGGTGTCGCCCTGGGCGGGCGGCCGGGACGGGCTGGTGGACGGGCTGGGCGGGAGGGCGGCGGGGCTAGACGTCGCGCAGAGTGATCTCGGGATGGGAGTTGGCCACCATCCTCCGCATGCCGTCCTTCCAGTGCACCTCGGCCGGCCCGATCAGCTGCTCCATCAAGCTGGTGTCCACGGCCACGCTGGGCAGGGCCTGCTCGGTCTCCTCGATGACCGGCTCCTTGCCGACCAGCGACCCGAGGTACCCGCACCACTCCTGGACGCTCACCACGTCGGGACCGGCCCAGTTGACCGTCACCGCAGGGACGGCGGCCACGCCGAGGAAGCGGGGGATCTGGCGGATGATGTCGTCGCTGTGAATGGGCGAGTAGTAGGAGGGTTCGCCGGGGAGCACCTGGATGGGATGGCCGCCGAGGATGCACTCCAGATGAATCGACGGCCACGCCACGGCGTCGCCGTAGGGCACGTTGAGACGGGTGATCACCGTTGGCAGGTCGTACAGCCGGGCCGACAGGCGCGCCACCGACTCGGCGGCGATCTTGGAGATGCTGTAGGTGGGCAGCAGGGCCCGGTGATTGTCGCCGAGCGGGTCGCCTTCGCGCATGCGGTGGGACCCGTTGGGGGCGTACACCCCCGTCGACGAGCAGTGCAGGAAGGCCTTGGCCGACCGGAAGTGACGCATGATGAGGCCGAGGCTCTCGGCGTTGGACCTCAAGGCGGTGGCGAAATCGTTCGAGTGGGTGACGGCCAGGTTGACCACGTAGTCGACCTCGGTGGGCAGCACAGAGGTGTCGGGGTCGGACAGGTCGAGGGTGACGGTCTTGACGCCGGCCTCCTCTAGAGCCGCCTTGGCCGCCTGATTGTTGAACCGGGCCACACCCCAGACCTCGTTGTCGGCGGCCAGACTGTGGATCACGGGGGTCGCCACCATGCCGGTGGCCCCCAGTACGACGACTCTCTGACCGGACAGCTTGTCCATTTAGACGGTCTCCTCTGCCATTAGGGCGCCGAGGCGCAAAAGGTTGGGCGTGGCCCCGCCGAGGGTCAACTCGAGCTGCTTGGCCGCCAGGAAGTAGCGGTGCAGGGGATACGAGCGGTCCACTCCGAGCCCGCCGTGGAGGTGCTGGGCGGCGTGAACGACCCGCTGGCCTCCGTCGGCAGCCCAGAACTTGGCTATGGCGACGTGCTCCTCGGCGGGCAGCCCCGCCGAGATCCTCCAGGCCGCCTGGCGGGCCGTGATACCGACCGCCTCGGTGTCCACGTAGGCGTCCGCCGCCCGCTGCCCCACCGCCTGGAAGCTGGCAATGGGCCGATCGAACTGCTTGCGGGTCACGGCGTATCCCGCCGTCAGCTTGAGCGCCGCCTGGCAGGTACCGGCCATCAGCGAGCACAGGCCCGAGGTGGCCCGCGGGCGCAGCCAGGCCAGTACGGCCTTTCCGCCCTCGGGATCGCCGAGCACCGCCTCGGGACCGACCCGCACGCCGTTCAGCTCCAGGCGCGCTTCGGGCACGTCAGTGGTGGTCATCTCGGCGGACACCTCCACTCCGTCGGACGCGGCCTCGACGAGGAACACCCCGACGGCATCGCCGACGCGCGCCGGCACCAGGACGGTCCCGGCCAGAGTGCCAGCCGGCACGCAGATCTTGGTCCCGTCGAGGACCCAGCCTCCATCGACGGCGCGGGCCGTGGTCAGAGGTTGCTCCGGCTCGGTGCCGACCTCCACCAGCGCCGCGGTCAGGACGAGCTCGCCGGTCACCGCCGGCCGCAGGAGGCGCTGCTTCTGCTCCTCCGACCCGAACTCGACCACGGGGAGAGCGCCGAGCACCAGCGCCGCCCACAGAGGGACCGGGGCGGCGGCCCGACCGGCCTCTTCGAGCAGAACCGACAGTTCAGCAAAGCCGAGCCCGCTGCCCCCGTAGGCCTCGGGCACGGCCAGGCCGAGCAGGTTGGCCTCAGCCAGAGCCGCCCACAGCTGCCGGTCGATACCTTCCCCGCCGGCGGTCACCTCCTGGCGCCTCTCGTCGCTCAGGTGTCCTTCGAACAGCTTCGCGGCCGCCTCGACTACGGCGGCCTGCTCCTCCGACAATGAGAAATCCACGATGCTGGCTCCTCGCGTCCAGTTCCTCAGCGGGAGGCCCGGGGAAACCCGAGCCCGAACATGGCAATGAGATCCCGCTGGATCTCATTGGTGCCCCCACCGAAGGTGAGGATCAGGGTGCTGCGGTAGACCCGCTCGAGCCGGGCGTGCAGCACGGCGTCGGGTGACCCGTCCTTCAGGTAGGCCCGCTCGCCGATGATCTCCATCAGCACCCGGTAGGCCTCGAGGTAGAACTCGGTGCCGAAGACCTTGATGCTCGACGCGTCGGCGGCGTCCAGATGGCCCTGGGTGGCGGTCCAGGCCACCTTCCAGTTCATCAGACGCAGGTACTCGAGCCGGGCCCGCAGACGGGCCAGGTTCACCTGTACCCATTCCTGGTCGATGACCCGCCGGCCGTCGGCCAGCTTGGTCTCCTGGGCCCAGCGCTGGACATCGACGAGGTGTCGGTCGATCACCCCCGACGAGCACAACGTCACCCGCTCGTGGTTCAGCTGGTTGGTTATGAGACCCCAGCCCTCGTTCTCCTTGCCCACCAGGCAACTGGCCGGGATGCGCATGTCGTCGAAGAAGGTGTGGTTGATGTCGTGCTCCGACAGGAGGCTCATGGGCTGGATGCTCAGACCGGGGGTGTCCATCGGGACACAGAACATCGAGATGCCCTTGTGCTTCTTGGCATCGGGATCGGTCCGGGCAGCCAGCCAGATGTAGTCGGCACCCCCGGCCAGGCTGGTGAAGATCTTCTGACCGTTGACCACGTACTCGTCGCCGTCCCGGATGGCCGTGGTCTTCAGGTTGGCCAGGTCGGTGCCGGCGCTCGGCTCGGTGTAGCCGATGCAGAAGTGGATCTCGCCTTTGAGGATGCCCGGAATGAAGAAGTCCTGCTGCTCCTTGGACCCGAACTGGCGGATGGTCGGTCCCACGCTGTTGATGGTGAGCATGGGTACGGGGGCACCGGCGCGCATCGACTCGTCGAACCAGACGAACTGCTCGATGGCGGTGAACCCGCGACCTCCCCACTCCTCGGGCCACCCGACTCCCAGCCAGCCGTCCGCGCCCATCTGGCGGACCACCCGCCGCATGGTCTCGCCGACCCCCTTGGAGTCGGCCAGATCGGCCTCGACCTCTGGGGTCAGCAGCTCGGCGTAATAGGCCCGCAGCTCCTGGCGCAGGCGCTCCTGTTCCTCGGTGTATCCGATGTACACGTTCGCCCTCCCTTTCCCTATCTGAACATTACAGAACGTGTTCTAGTTTCGCCAGGACACGACCCGGCGTCCGGCCCCGATCCAGCTCAGAGGGTCATGCCGCCGTCCATGAGGACCACCGATCCGGTCATGTAGTGGGCCTCGTCGGATCCCATGTAGGCGTACAGCGACGCCAGGTCCTCGGGACGGCAGAAGCCAGTCGGCGTCACGTAGCGCATGATGCGGGAGAAGTCGCCGCCTTCGGGGAGCTGGGAGAAGTCCTTCATGATGGGCGTCTCCACCCCGCCGGGGGCGATGGCGTTCACCCTCAGCTTGCGGTCGAGGTACTCGAGCGCCAACGCCTTGGTGAGCATCACCACCCCGCCCTTGGAGGCACAGTAGGCCGCCTGCCACGGTTGGGCGAACAGGCCGGAAGTGGAGGCCGTGTTCAGGATCACGCCGCCCCGGTCGAGCATGTGGGGCAGCACGGCCTGGGCCACCAGCCATGTACCGGTGAGGTTCACGTCGATGATCCTCTGCCAGTCCTCGGGGGCCATCTCGGTGCTGTTGTAATAGCGGCCGATGCCGGCGATGTTGCACAGCACGTCGGTCGGCCCGTAAAGGCCCACGGCGGCCTCCACGGCGGCCCGCACCTGCTCCACGTCCGACACGTCACAGCTCACCGCGGTGGCCGTGCCCCCCGCCCCGGCGATCTGTTCCACCAGGTCCGAGAGGGGTTCGGCGGCACGGTCCAGGCAGGCCACCCGGGCCCCCTCGGCGGCCAGGCGCAGGGCGGTGGCCCGGCCGATGCCCGAAGCCGCTCCGGTCACTATGACGGACTTGCCCACGTATCGGTCCATCGGGGCGCTCACCGGTACCTCACGGGCAGTTCCTTGATGCCATTGAGCCATCCCGACCGCAACCGGCGGGCCGGGCCCGCGGCGCTGATGTCGGGCATGTGGTCGGCTATGGCGTTGAACATCAGGTTGATCTCCATCCTGGCCAGATTGGCCCCGAGGCAGTAATGCGGACCGCCACCACCGAATCCGAGGTGCGGGTTGGGGTCCCGGCCGATGTCGAACGAGTAAGGGTCGTCGAACACCTCCGGATCGAAGTTGGCCGCGCTGTAGCACAGGCCGACCCGCTGGAAAGCCTTGATGTCGGCTCCCCCGACGGAGGTGTCCTGCAGGGCGGTGCGCTGGAACACGATCACCGGGGTGGCCCAACGGACCACCTCGTCGGCGGTGGTGGCCGGACGCTCGGCCTTGTAGCGCTCCCACTGCTCGGGGAACCGGAAGAACCCCATCATCCCGTGGGTGAGGGCGTTGCGAGTCGTCTCGTTGCCGGCCACAGCCAGCAGCAGTACGAAGAAGGCGAACTCGTCGGTGGTGAGGCCGCGGTCCTCCAGGTCGGCGGTCACCAGCTTGGTGACGATGTCGTCCCTTGGTGTGGCCGCCCGCTCCTGGCCTAGCGCCATGGCGTAGTTGATGAGCTCGGCCGAGGCCACCGCCGGGTCGATCTCGTACTCGGGGTCGTCGTAGGCGATCATCTGGTTGGACCAGTCGAAGATGCGCCGGCGGTCCTCCTGGGGCACCCCGAGCAGTTCGGCGATGGCCTGGAGGGGCAGCTCGCAGGCCACCTCCGTGACGAAATCCCCGCCGTCCTTCTTCGCCGCCTCGGCGGCGATCCGCTCAGCCCGTTCGGCGAGCGCGCCCTCGATCATCCGGATGGCCCGGGGGGTGAAGCCCCGGTTGACTATGCGTCGGAGCTTGGTGTGATCGGGCGGGTCGACGTTGATCATCATGACCCGCTGCATCTCGACGTCCTCGCGGGTCATGCCCTCGGCGAAGCGAACGATGGCCCCGTTCTGCCAGCTCGAGAAGACCTCCGGGTGCACCGAGACCTCACGCACGTCGGCGTGGCGGGTGAGCAGCCAGAATCCCCCGTCGTCGAAGCCGAAGCCGGACGGCTGGGAGTTCCACCAGACCGGCTCGGTGGCCCGCAGCTGGTCGAGCTGCTCCATCGGGACGGCCTGTTGCACCAGGTCCGGGTCGGTCAGGTCGATGTGCTTCATCTGTGCCTTCTCCAGGGTTCGGGCCGGGCTGTCACCGGCGCTTGAAGTCGGGGACCCTCTTCTCCGAGAACGCCTTGGGACCTTCCTTGGCGTCCTCGGAGGCGAACACGGCTTGGCCGCGGGGCCACTCGTCGGCAAAGGCCTCGGCCTCGGTCATACCCCCGGTGCTGCGGATGGTCTGCAGGACCGCTTCGACGGCCAGCGGGCCGTTGAGGCTGATCTGGGCGGCGATCTCCTTGGCCTTGCCCAACGCCTGGCCGTCGGGGACGACGTGGCCGATCAGCCCCAGCTGCTTGGCCTCGGCGGCGGTGATGTGCTTGCCGGTGAGGAGGATCTCGGCGGCTGCCGTGTAGGGGATCTGGCGGGGCAGCCGCACCGCTGAGCCGGCCATCGGGTACAACGACCACCGCACCTCCGATACCCCGAATCGGGCGCTCTCGCCGGCTACCCGGATGTCGGTTCCGAGCAATATCTCCGTGCCGCCGGCGATGGCGACGCCCTCGACGGCGGCGATGATGGGCTTCAAGGGACGCTCGATCTTCAGAAATCCCTTCCACGGGATGTCCGGGTCGGCCGCGGTCTTCTCGGCGGCGTCGGCCCGGGCGTCCTCCTCGTCGGCGAGCCCGGCCATGGCCTTGAGGTCGGCGCCCGACGAAAAGTTCCCGCCGGCCCCCGTGAGGATGATGCAGCGCACGTCGTCGTCGGCCATGGCCTCGGCGTAGGCCTCGACCAGGGTCACGAGCATGGTTCCCGTGAAGGCGTTCAGCCGCTTGGGCCGGTTGAGCGTGAGGATCATGGTGTGGGCGTCGCGCTCCACGATTATCTGGGGCATGGCTTCCTTTCCTGAAAGAGGGTCCGGTCCCGAGAGAGGGTCCGGACCCTGAGGGGGCTCCGGCGCGAGATGGTCACGACTCCCCGGGGAGCATGTGCATGAAGTTGCGCTCCTCGCGCAGGGAGGCGATGCGCCAACCGCCGGGGGTGCGGGCGAACTCGTGGTGGTACCACAGCGAGCACACCATCACCTTGGAATCCTTGCCTTCGCCGAGCAGCATCGGGTTGTGGCAGGGGGTGGCGGCGCGGGCGCGGTCACCGTCGATCTCGATGTGGGGCAGGCCCAGCATGTGCTGGGTCTTGGCGAACCTGGGCATGGCGCCGGCGAGGAACTCGAGGGTCTCCGGCACGCCACCGACCGAGCCGCCGAAGGCCCCGTAGTCGATGCTGGCGTCAGCGGTGAACAACGCTCCCAACTCGGGCCACTGCCGCTGGTCCAAGTGGCGGGTGTAGCGGGTGATCAGGTCGGCGATCTCGGCCCGGTCGGATAGCTCCTGCACGTCCATCTCTACTCCTCCTGGATGCCTGACAGGTTGGCCGCCGGGTCGCGCAGCACGTGCTTCATGACCTTGCCGGTGGCGTTGTGGGGAAGTCTCTCCACTATCTCTAGCTGGGAGGGAACCTTGAAGGCGGCCAGCGCGGCACCGACCCATTCCTTCATCGTCTCGACGTCGAGGTCGGCGCCGGGGTGCAGCACCAACACCGCCTTGACCTCCTCGCCGAGGATGCGGTCGGGTATCCCGATCACCGCCACCTCGGCGACCGCCGGATGCTCGATGAGGCGGTTCTCGATCTCGATGGGGTAGATGTTCTCGCCGCCCCGGATGATCAACTCGCTGCCCCGCCCGTCGAGGTGGAGCAGGCCCCCCTCGATGTGGCCGAACTCCCCCGCGTGGTACCAGCGGTCGGCGTCGAGGGCCCGGGCCGTGGCCTCGGCGTTGTCCCAGTAGCGCAGCAGGTTGCACGGGCCTCTCAGCCAGATCTCGCCCACCTCTGACTCGGCGACGACGTTCCCGTCGGGGTCGCGCACCGACAGCGAGTAGCCCGGCACCGGGGCCCCGACGGCGTCGGGGTGCTCGACGGCGGCCCGCCCGTCCTGGTGGGTGCCCGCCCCGCAGGTCTCGGTCATCCCGTAGCCGGTGCCCATACGGTCCAGGTGGGGCAGCTTCTCGGCCACCCGCCTCCACAGCTCCGGCTGGAAGGTGGCCCCGCCGCCACCGACGCGCCGCAGCGACGACAGGTCGTAGCGGTCGAAGTCGGGGTGCTCGAGGAGGCGCCACAGCTGCGTGGGTACGAGAGCCCAGTTGGTCGCCTGAAAGCGTTCGGTCATCTCCAGCTGAACCTGCGGATCCCAGCGCCCCGGGGGTGGATAGGCGATGGTCATGCCCATCACCGAACCGCCGATGAGCGCGGTCGAGAAGCCGGAGATGTGGAACATCGGGGACACACCTATGGCGCAACCACTCACCCCGGAGGGGGCCGGAGCACTGGCCCCACCCGGCGCAGCCCCCGGTTGGAGGCTAGAAGCTGGTTCCAGGATGGCACCGACGGCGCCTTGGAGGGCGGCCTGCATCATCATGTGGATGTGGGCCCGGTGGGACAGCACGGCGCCCTTGGAACGGCCCGTGGTCCCGCTGGTGAAGAGGATCACCATGGGGTCGTCCTCGTCGATGCGGTCGGGTGGCAGATCGACGCCCGCCCCCTCGGCCTCGAGGTCGGCCAGATCGTCCTCCAAGCACACCACCGGGACCCCTATGTCGTGACCGGCCAGCCGATCCAGGCGCTTGCGGTCCCCGAGGAGCACCTTGGGTTTGGTCAGCTCGAGTCCGTGCACCATCTCCGGCCCGGTCCACCAGCCGTTCAGCTCGACGATGATGCCCCCCAGGCAGATGCTCGCCCACGACGTCAGGGCGTGTCCCTCGCAGTTGGCCGCCACCACCGCCACCCGGTCGCCCGGTTCGATTCCGTAGCGGCGGCGCAGCGCGCCGGCCACGGCGCTCACCGGCTCGATCATGGAGCGGTGGGTGAAGGTCCGCCCGGGGAAGATCAGGAAGGGTCGGTCCCCGAAGCGCTCCCCGGCCGATTCGAGGACCTGGCGCATGTTGCGGGGCCGCTTGACGAAGACCTGCATGATGGTCCCGAGGACGTCCTCCTCGGTCATCTCGAACGGCGCGCCGGGTCCGGTCAGCGATGCCCGCGCCGCCTCGGGGAGCCGCTCGTCCTCGGCCCAGGTGAGCAGCGCCGGGCGCCGGGATACGGCCTCGGCGCTCACTCGCTCTTGGCCGCTCCGGCCGGCTCGGCCGCAGGGGCGAGCAGGGGCAGTCCGAGGATGCGGGCGGCATTGTCGTGGAGGAACTTGGGCCACACGTGGTCCCGGAAGGCCACGTTGGGCATGTCGCCCATGATGCGCTCCAGGGTCAGCCCCATCGGGTAGTAGCCGGCGTAGAGGATCTTGTCCGCACCGCGGGTGTTGGCGTAGTCGATGATGGCCTTCGGGTAGTGCTTGGGGGCGAACGCCGACGTGCAGTAGTGCAGGCCCGGCCACTTCAGCATCAGCTTCACGGCGAGCGCCTCCCAGGGCTCGCACCCGTGCATGGTGACGAAGGTGAGGTCCGGGAAGTCGTACATGACCTCGTCGATCAGCTCGACGTGCTGGCACATGCCCCGCAGGCGAGGCCCGGGGATACCGGCGTTCACCCAGGCCGACAGGCCCAGCTCCACGCACTTGGCGTAGATCGGGTACATCTTCTTGTCATTGATCGGAACCTGCGGGAAGGTCCCCGCAGGGAACACCGAGACGGCGCGCACGCCGAGCTCCTCGTGGTCGCGGACGATCTTCTGGATGGCCTTCATGCCCTCGTTGGGATCGACCGACGTACGGCCGATGAACCGGTCGGGGTGCTCCCGCAGGGCCCGGTCGCTGACGCCGTCCCGGCTGGTGCCGATCATCCCGACCGCGATGTTGTAGCGGTCCATCTGCTCGAGGGTGCTGGCCACCGGGTCGCTGACACCGTCGTGGCCCTTCGGGACGTCCTTGAACATGTACTCGACGGGGAACTGCATCCCCTCCTTGGAGTCGTCGTCTTTCACCTGGCGGCGGATGAAGCCGTAGGTGGCTTCGAAGTCGGCGACGGGAAAGCCGATCATGGTGTCGATGATCGGAACGTCCTTGGGCATGGCCATCAGCTTTCACTCCCCTGGGCGGGCCGCCGGCGGGACCCTCTCGCTAAGCTAGAATCAGCTTTCATTACCTACAACGTAGGAGATGCAGTCGAGCCGCGCTCAAACCGGGGTCCCACCCACCGGAAATGTGGCCGGCGTGGACCGCCCGGGAGGGAACGACTCAGTGCCCAAGCGATCGACTCCGAAGGTGAGCGCCCCGCCGCTGCCCGAGACGCTGAGCGCGGCGCAGCTGGCCCGCCGGGAGCGCATCATCGAGGCCGGGCTGTCGCTGCTCAGGAGCCACGACCACACCCAGATACAGATGAAGGATGTGGCCGGCGAGGCCGGGGTGGCTCTCGGAACGGTGTACCGCTATTTCCAGTCCAAGGACCACCTCTTCGCCGAGGTGCTGGCCCACTGGGCCTCCCAGCTGGTCACCAACGTGGAGAGGCGCCCGCTGCGGGGGTCGACCAACGCGGAGCGCCTCACCGATGTCCTCCACCGCTCCATGCGGGCCTTCCAGAGCTGGCCGCAGCTGGCCCGGGTGGTGTTGTCGCTGGAGACGTCCGAGGATCCCTTCACCCGGGAGATCTTCGCCCGCAACATGGCCCGCAACACCAAGGTCTACGTCGAGTCCCTTCAGGGTCTCCCCGACGAGGTGGCCAAAGACGTGGTCTCGGTGGCAACATCGGTGTTCGACCTGCAGCTGCGCCAGTGGGTCATGGGGTCGCAATCGATCGCTGACGTCTACGACCGCATAGCCAGAGCGGTGTGGGTGGTGCTGGAATTCTCCGAGCGCCTCCCGGCCACGTCGGTCGCCTGAGCGCGACCGGCCCATGGAAGTCTCAGAGCAGATACGACGACGAAGGGAGCCGCGAGGCAAGTGCCGGTTACATCGCAGTTAGGGGATGGTGGCATCGCCGAGGTGGTGATGGACTGCCCGCCGGTCAACGCTCTCCGGGTGGCCGACTGGTTCGCGGTGGCCGACCAGGTCAGCGCGCTCGGCCGAGATCCCGAGGTCCGCGTGGTGATCCTGAGGGCCGAGGGCCGCGGCTTCAACGCCGGTGTCGACATCAAGGAGATGCAGGAAACCGAGGGCTTCGACGCCCTGATCGGCGCCAATCGGGGCTGTTACGCGGCGTTCGCCGCGGTGTACGACTGTCTGGTACCGGTCGTGGCCGCGGTCCACGGATTCTGCGTGGGTGGCGGGGTCGGGCTCGCCGGGAACGCCGACATCGTCGTGGCCTCCGACGACGCTTACTTCGGTCTGCCGGAGGTGGACCGGGGGGCCCTCGGCGCCGCCACCCACCTCTCCCGCCTCGTGCCCCAGCACCGGATGCGGGCCATGGTCTACACCTCGGCCACCGTTACCGCGGCCGAGTTGCACGCCTACGGTTCGGTGCTGTCGGTGGTCCCGAGGGACGGCCTCGTGGAGGAGGCCCGGCGGGTGGCCGGGTCCATCGCCTCCAAGTCGCCGACGGTGATCAGGGCGGCCAAGGAGTCGCTCAACGGCATCGACCCGTGGGACGTGAAGAAGTCCTACCGCTTCGAGCAGGGCTTCACCTTCGAGCTCAACCTCTCGGGTGTAGCCGACGAGCACCGCGACGCCTTCGTCGCCAAGCGTGACACGGACACCTCCCGATGAGCTCCAAGCTCATGTCGCCCGAAGCGGTGGTGGCCACCCTCGAGGAAGGCATGACCATCGGTATCGGGGGTTGGGGAAGCAGGCGCAAGCCGATGTCCATCGTGCGGGCCATCGCCCGCTCGTCGCTGCGGGACCTCACCGTCGTGAGCTTCGCCGGCCCCGACCTCGGACTGCTGTGCGCCGCCGGCAAGGTGCGCCGGGCCGTGTACCCCTTCGCCTCGCTCGACTCCATCGCCTTGGAGCCGCACTTCCGCGCCGCCCGCCAGTCCGGGGCGGTGGAGGACGTGCCCTTCGACGAGGGCATGTTCCTCCTGGGTCTGCAGGCGGCCGCCTGGCGGGTCCCTTTCCTACCCACCCGGGTGGGACTGGGCAGCGACCTGATGAAGCTCAATCCGCTGCTGTCGACGGTCAGATCGCCTTTCACCGACGGCACAGAGCTCGTGGCGGTACCGGCCTTCGAGCTCGACGCCGCCATCTGCCACCTGAACCGGGCCGACGAGAGGGGCAACGCCAGTTTCCTCGGGCCGGACCTGTACTTCGACGACCTCTTCCTGCGGGCCGCTCCGACCCGCCGGTTCATCTCGGCCGAGCGGATCGTCCCCACCGCCGCCCTCGCCGAGGAGGCCGGCACGGAGCTGCGGCTGCGGATCGCCCGGATCATGGTCGACGGCGTGGTCGAAAGCCCCGGCGGGGCGTGGTTCACCTCGTGCGTCCCCGACTACGAGCGCGACGAGGAGCTGCAGAAGCAGTACGCCGCCGCGGCCCGGTCCCCCGAGGACTGGGCCGAGTTCTACCGCAAGCACGTGGAGGTGCCGTCGTGAGCGCGACCCGAGCCGATGTGTGCGTGGTGGCCCTCGCCGAGTGTTTCCGCGGCGATGGCGAGATCGTCGCCAACCCCATCGGGACCATCCCCATGATCGCCGGTCGCCTGGCCCGGGCCACTTTCGCGCCCCTGCTCATGGCCACCGACGGCGAAGCGGCCCTGATCGCCAACGACGGCGCCTTTGCCTGGCCCGAGGGTCGGGTCGTGGAGTACTACAACCCGTACCGGTCCATGTTCGACGTGGTGTGGTCGGGACGTCGTCACGTCGTCATGGGCGCCACCCAGATCGACCCCTACGGCAACCAGAACTTCGCGGCCATCGGTGCCGACTACGCCCGGCCCAAGACCCAGCTGATCGGCTTCCGGGGCGCCCCGGGCAACACCGTGAACCACGCCACCAGCTACTGGGTGGCCAACCACTCACCCCGGGTGTTCGTGGAGAAGGTGGACGTGGTGACCGGAGTGGGCTGGGACCGGGCCGCGGCGGCGGGTGCCGGCGCGCTCGAGTTCCTGGACCTGCGCCGGGTGGTGACCAACCTGGCGGTCCTCGACTTCGGGGGACCGGACCACCGCCTGCGGCTGGTCAGCGTCCACCCGGGCGTGACCGTCGACGACGTGGTGGCAGCCACCGGCTTCGAGCTGGCCCGGGCCGGGATGATCGACCAGACGAGGCTTCCGAGCGACGAGGAGCTCCGCCTCATCCGCGAAGTGATAGACCCCGGCGACCAGCGTCACGTGGAACTACCCGAGGAGGGTGCATGACCGAGGCGGCTCCCGTCATCGATGGGTGGTTCACCACCGACTCCCAACCGGCGCTGATCGGGCGGCGCTGCCCGGAGTGCGGCACCTACCAGTTCCCCCCCACCGGGGAATGGTGTCCCAACCCGGCCTGCCTCTCGGCCGTGATGGTCGACACCCCGCTGTCACGGCGGGGGCGGGTGTGGAGCTACACCGACGCCCAGTACAAGCCGCCCCCGCCCTTCGTAGCGGCCACCGAGCCCTTCGAGCCGTTCGCCATCGCCGCCGTGGAGTTGCGACCGGAGAACATCGTCATCCTCGGCCAGGTCGCGTCCGGCTACGGGGTCGCCGATCTGCACGTCGGCGCCGAGGTGGAGTTGGTGATCGAGCCGATCGACGGGTCACGGGCCCTGGTCTGGAAATGGAGGCCTTGCGGTGACTGAACCGGTGGCAGTGATCGGGGTGGGCATGCACCCGTGGGGCAAGTGGGGACGCAACTTCGTCGGGTACGGCCTGACCGCCGCCCGGGCCGCCCTCGACGACGCCGGCGTGGCGTGGTCCGACATCGATTTCGTGGTCGGCGGCGAGACGGTGCGCAACGGGTACGGCGGCTACGTTGCCGGCTCCACCATGGCCCGGGCTCTCGGTTGGAACGGCGCCCGGGTGGCGACCTGCTACGCCGCCTGCGCGTCGGGCTCGGCGGCCATAGAAGCAGCGCGGACCAGGATCCTCGCCGGCCTGTGCGACCTGGCGCTGGTGGTCGGGGCCGACACCACCCCCAAGGGCTTCCTCGCCCCCAACGCCGGGGAGCGATGGGACGATCCCGACTGGCTACGGTTCCGCCTGATCGGTGCCACCAACCCGGCCTTTTTCGGTATGTACGCCCGGCGGCGCATGGACCTCTACGGGGCCGACCCCGCGGACTTCGCCATGGTGAAGGTGAAGAACGCCCGCCACGGCCTGCACAACCCGAACGCCCGATACCGCGGCGAGGTAACCGCCGAGGAGGTCGCGGCATCTCCCGTGGTCTGCGATCCGCTCCGCCTGCTCGACATCTGCGCCACTTCCGACGGGGCGGCGGCAGTGGTTCTGTCGTCGATTGACACCGCCCGCCGTCTCGGCCGGGGTGACGTGCGCATCAGGGCCGTCTCGACGGTGACCCCGCGCTTTCCCAACACGGCCCTCGACCTGCCCGACATCGCCACCGACTCGGCGGCCTCGGTGGCCGCTCCCGATCAGGGATTCCGTCCCTCGATCGCGTCGGCCGCCTACGAGGAGGCCGGGGTCGGCCCCGACGATCTCTCCCTGGCCGAGGTCTACGACCTGTCGACGGCGTTGGAGCTCGACTGGTACGAGGACATCGGGCTGTGCGCGCCGGGCGAGGCCGAGAAGCTGCTCCACGCCGGGGATACGACCCTCGGGGGTCGCATCCCGGTGAACCCCTCGGGAGGGTTGGCCTGCTTCGGGGAAGCCGTACCGGCCCAGGCCATCGCCCAGGTGTGCGAGGTCACCTGGCAGTTGCGCGGCCAGGCCGGGGCCCGCCAGGTGGAGGGCGCCCAGGTGGGGCTCACCATCAACCAGGGCCTGTTCGGCCACGGCTCGTGCGTGATCCTGTCGCGATGAGCGCGCTGCACACCCCCGCCTGCGACCTGCTGGGGGTCCGCTACCCGATCGTCCAGACCGGCATGGGCTGGGTCGCCGGGGCCCGGCTGGCGGCCGCCACCTCGTCGGCCGGTGGGTTGGGGGTAGTCGCCTCAGCCACCATGACCTACGACGAGCTGAAGCGGGCCATCGCCGAGGTGAAGGACCGCACCGGTAATCCCTTCGGCGTCAACCTGCGCTCCGACCACGCCGAGATCGACCGGTTCGTGGCGTTGATGGTGACCGAGAAGGTGCGAGTCGCCAGTTTCGCCCAGGCCCCCAACGCCGCCCTCATCGCCCGTCTCAAGGACGCCGGCGTGGTCTGCATGCCGACCATCGCCGCGCCCCGCCACGCCGAGAAGGTCGTGGCCATGGGCGTCGACGCGGTGATCGCCCAGGGACAGGAAGGCGGCGGCCACACCGGCCAGATACCCACCAGCCTCCTCCT
Organism: Actinomycetes bacterium; assembly: GCA_021838445.1. Lineage (GTDB taxonomy): Bacteria > Actinomycetota > Acidimicrobiia > Acidimicrobiales > Palsa-688 > JAKCDU01. Next base: position 53,043 of record JAKCDU010000020.1, read on the forward strand.
GCCGCGCGTTACCGCCATGGTGGACGTGCCGGTGATGGGCGCCGGAGGATTCCACGACGGGCGCGGCCTGGTGGCGGCGTTGGCATGGGGCGCGTCGGGTGTAGCCATGGGCACCCGCTTCCTCCTCACCAAGGAGAGCACCGTGCCCGACCAGGTCAAGGCCCGGTACCTGGCCGCCGCTCTGACCGACACCGTCGTGACCCGGGCCATCGACGGGGCGCCTCAGCGGGTCATCCGCACCTCGCTGGTCGACCGTCTGTCGTCGGGGCCGTCGGCGTTGGTGATGGCCCGGGCCGCGGGTAACGCCCTGCGCCTGCGGCGTCTCACCGAGACGTCCCTCGGCGGCCTGGTCCGCGAGGGCCTGGCCATGAAGCGCAACGGGGAGCTCACCTGGGCGCAGGTGGCCATGGCCGCCAACGCCCCCATGCTCACCCGGGCCACGATGGTGGAGGGCCGGCTCGAGGCCGGGATCCTCCCCACCGGCCAGGTCACCGGTCTGATCGACGAGCTGCCGACCGTCGCCGAGCTGATCGAGTCGATCGTCGAGCAGGCCCGGGCCACTCTCGCCCGGCTGGCGGCGGTCACCGACGCCGCCGGTGTCGAGTGAGGACCACCCCGAGGGCCCGGCGGTGACCGGGGACCCCATCGAGGCGCGTCTGCGTCGACTGGAGGATCTGGAGGAGATCCGCCAGCTGTTCATCGACTACGGACAGCTGCTCGACCAGGGCGATTTCGCCGCCTACTCGGAGCTGTTCGCCGACGACGGGGAGCTGATGCTGGGACCGCTCGGGCGGGCCCGGGGGCGCGCCGAGATCCAAGCCATGATGAGACGGGTGGGCGGCTCGGGCGGCTCGCTGCACCTGATAACCAGCCCGGTGATCGACCTCGACGGCGACCGGGCCCGGGCCCGGGTCATGTGGACGGTGATCAATCCCGCCGGCGACGCCAACCCCGTAGTCGGCATGGTCGGTCACCACGAGGACGACCTCGTGCGGGAGCGGGGCCGTTGGCGCTTCGCCCGACGTCGGGGGTTCGTGGAGATACCCACCACCGTTCGCCGCTGACCTCGCCCGGGAGCCGGGGTCGGGCCCCGAAGCGGTCTACAGGCGCTCGATTATGGTCACGTTGGCCTGGCCGCCGCCTTCGCACATGGTCTGCAGCCCGTAGCGGCCGCCGGTGCGCTCGAGCTCGCAGAGCAGCGTGGTCATGAGCCGGGCACCGGTCGCCCCGAGAGGATGACCGAGGGCGATGGCCCCGCCGTTGACGTTCACCTTGGCCGGGTCCGCCTTGGTCTCGGCCAGCCAGGCCAGGACCACCGAGGCGAAGGCTTCGTTGATCTCGACCAGGTCGATCTCGTCGATGGCCATGCCCGCCTTGTTGAGCGCGTACTCGGTGGCGGGGATGGGAGCGGTAAGCATGATCACGGGGTCGTTGGCCCGCACGCTGAGGTGATGGATGCGGGCCCGGGGCTTCAACCCGTGGGTCTGCAGGCCGCGCTCGTTGACGATCAGCACGGCCGCCGACGCGTCGGAGATCTGACTGGACACGGCGGCGGTCAGGCGGCCGCCCTCGGCGAGGGGGGCCAGCTTGGCCATCTTCTCGAGGGAAGTGTCCCGACGCGGCCCTTCGTCGACGGCCACACCGGCGAGGGGTACCACCTGGGTCTCGAAGCGTCCCTCGTCGATGGCCGTCACGGCCCGGCGGTGCGATTCGAGGGCGAAGCGCTCCATGTCCTCGCGCGAGAGGTTCCAGCGCTCGGCGATCATCTCGGCGCCCCGGAACTGTGAGATCTCCTGGGAGCCGTAGCGCTTCTGCCAGCCCACCGAACCGCTGAAGGGATCGTCGAAGCCGAACTGCTGACCCACGACCATGGCCGAGCTGATGGGGATGCGGCTCATGTTCTGTACCCCGCCGGCCACCACCACGTCGGAGGTCCCCGACATGACCGCCTGGGCGGCGAAATGGATGGCCTGCTGCGAGGACCCGCACTGGCGGTCGATGGTCGTCCCCGGCACCTCCTCAGGCAGACCGGCGGCCAGCCAGCAGGTGCGGGCGATGTCCCCGGCCTGGGGGCCGATGGTGTCGAGACAGCCGAACACCACGTCTTCCACCGCCGCCGGGTCGATGCCAGTCCGGTCCATCAGGGCGCTCAGAGAAGCGGCACCGAGGTCGGCGGGGTGCACATCGGCCAGGCCGCCGCCCCGTCGGCCCACCGGGGTCCTCACCGCGTCCACGATGTAAGCCTCAGGCATACGTTCCCTTCCCTCCTGTAGTGGCCGCCCGATCCTACCGGTTCAGCCGTGCAGCCCCATGTCCACGCCCACCCGCCGGCGATGCCAGCGGGCCGAACCGAATGCCGGGCTGAGACACCAAACCCGCTTCAGCCACAGGTGCAGGTGGTAGTCGTCGGTGTAGCCCATGGCGCCGTGGCACTGCAAGGCGGTGCGGGCCGCTCTTTCGGCGGCGTCGGAGGCCAGAGCCTTGGCCAGCGACACCGACCGCGCGACCTCGCCGATATTGCCGACATCGCCGCCCCGCTGGTCCATCTCCCACGCCGCCGCCCACACCGCGGGGGCGGCGAACTCCACGTGCATGGCGGCGTCGGCCAACTGGTGCTTCACCGCCTGGAAGCTGCCTACGGGCACCCCGAACTGGTGGCGATCCTTCACGTAGTCCACGGTGGTGGACACCAGCGCCCGCCCCAGCCCGACCAGGACGGCGGCCGCGGCCAGAGCCCCGAATTCGAGTGGCGACCCCACCACCAGACCCTCGCCCAGGGCCTCCACCTCAGCCAGGTCCCGCGTCGCGTCGACCGAGGCCACCGGGCGCAGGACGACGTCGTCGCGCCCGTAGAGACGGTCCCCCAGTACGAACCAGTCGGCCCGGCTGGCCGCCGGGGCCCGGGGTCGCTCCCCGCTGTCCGCCTCACCGATACCCGAGGCCACGGTCACAACCGCCCGCCCCGCCACCAGCGACCCGAGGACACCCGCCGGATCCCCGGCCGAGACGAGCAGGGGCACCCCGATGGCGGCGGTCTCGGCCAGGGGAAGCGGCAGGGCGACCCGCCCCGCCTCTGACAGCACAAGTGTCATGGTGACCCAGCCCAGGTCCGAACCACCGGCGGATTCGGGGGCGAGGAGCCCCTGCACCCCCATGTCGGCCAGGTCCGGCCACACCGCCCACGCCGCCGGTCCGGCGGGGTCCGACCAGGCCTGCTGCAGGACCGTCAGCCCAGCCCGCTTGTCGAGCAGGGCCCCTACCGCCTCCTTGACAGCGATCTGGTCCTCGTCGAAGCCGAAGAACATGACGGCTCAGCTCCTCGGCAGGCCGAGCAGTCGCTCGGCGGCAATGTTGCGCTGGATCTCGTTGGTGCCGGCGTATATCGGGCCCGACAGCGAGAACTCGAAGCCCCGCATCCACGCGTCGTCGAGCTCGGCGGCGTCCCCTCGCAGAGCGAGGGCGGTCTCGTGCAGGTGGATGTCCAGCTCCGACCACCAGATCTTGTTGAGGCTCGACTCGGCACCGGGGCGGGCTCCGCCGGCCAGCGCGGTGACCGCCTGGAGGGTGAAGAGGCGGTAGGCCTCGGCCTCCATCCACCCGCGCACCACCTGGTCGGCGAGGAGCGGGTCGGGATGGCCGCCCGGGTCGGCCGAGCGTCGGGCCAGGTCGACCAGCCTCGTGACCACCGCCGAGAACCGCCCCGGCGAGCGCAGCGTGAGACCGCGCTCGGAGCCGGTGGTCGCCATCGCCACCGACCAGCCCTGACCGACCCCGCCGAGCACGGCCTCCTCGGCGACGACCACACCGTCGAAGAACACCTCGGCGAACCCTTCGTCGCCGTCAAGACGGCCGAAGCCGCGTACCGTCACGCCCGGGGCGTCGAGCGGGACCAGGAAGTAGGTCAAGCCCCGATGACGGGTCGAGTCGGGATCGGTCCGGAACAAGCCGAACAGGTGGGTGCAGAACGCCCCTCTGGTGGTCCAGATCTTCTGGCCGGTCAGGGCCCAGCCCCCGTCCACCGGCTCGGCCCGGCTGGTGATTCCGGCCAGGTCGCTCCCGGCGCCGGGCTCCGACCAGCCCTGGCACCAGAGGTCCTCGGCGGCCGCCATCCGGGGGAGTATGCGCTGCTGCTGCTCGGGGGTACCGAACTCGAACACGGTCGGCGCCAGCAGGAATATCCCGTTCTGGGTCACCCGCTGCGGGGCCCCGGCCCGGTAGTACTCCTCCTCGAAGATGAGCCACTGCCACAGGCTGGCTCCCCGACCCCCGTACTCCTCGGGCCAGGAGACCACCGACCAGCGGTTCTCGAACAGGTGCCGCTCCCACTCCAGGTGGCGGGCGAAGCCCTCGCTGGTATCACCCGAGGGCAGGGCCGGTCGGGGCACGTTGGCCTCCAGCCAGGAGCGGGCCCCGGCGCGGAAATCCTCGTCGGCCCGAGACCAGGTCAGGTCCACAGCTCTACTCCTCCACTCCGCCGACCGGCCCCATGGCCAGCATCCAGGCCGGGATCTCGCCTCCGCCATCGACGACGATCTCGGCCCCGGTGAGGTAGGCCATGGAAGCAGTGCACACGTTGACGCACACCGCGGCCACGTCGGCGCCGGTCGCGAAGCGGCCCGCCGGTATGGTGGCCTCGACCGCCGCCACGTTGGGCCCGTAGGTCTCGGCGACCAGTTCGGTCCTCAACAGCCCCGGGGTGACCTGCACGACGCGCACCTTGGGCGCCCACTCGATGGCCAGCCCCCGGGTCAGGCCGGTCAGCCCGTTCTTGGCCGCCGCGTAGGGCACCGAGTGGGGGGCCGGGCGCTGGGCTGCGACACTCCCGATGTTGACGATCACTCCCCCACCGTCCTGGGCCTGCATGATCCGGTTCACCTGCTGGGCCACGTAGAAGGGGGCTACCAGGTTGAGGGCGACGACCCGCTCGAACAGGCGCGGGCTCATGGCGTCGGCCAGCGCGTAGGGGGTCCCGCCGGCGTTGTTGACCAGCACGTCGATCCGCCCCATCCGGGTGTGGACCTCGGCCACCATGGCGGCGACCTGGTCGGCCTCGCGCACGTCGCAGAGCACGAACTCGCCTTCGAAGGGTGACTCGGGCTGGTGACGCCCGCAGGCCGCCACCCGATACCCGGCCTCGGCGAAAGCCCCCACCAGGGCGCGTCCGAGGCCTCTGGCACCACCCGTGACCAAAGCTACGGGTCCGGGGGCGGCGTTCACGGCAGCCACCGCGACACCGACTGGACCACGCAGGCCGGCTCGGCCCCCTCCACCTCGACGCGGATCTCCACGACTGTCTGGACGCCGCCGGCCACAGCCGCCGACGACTGCAGCGACGCCTTGACCCGGATGCGGTCCCCGGGGGAGAGAGGGGGTCCGAACCGGGCCCCCTCGGTCCCGTAGTTGACCCCGCTCGACGCGCCCGGCACCGCCAGCAGCGAGGGCAGGAAGCGGTTGGTGAGCGACAGGGCCAGGTACGGCGAAACCGGGCCGCCCGTCGCCGCCTCGAAGCGGTCGATCTCCTCGCTCGTGACCTCGGACCAGTCGGTGCATCCGAGGTCGAGGGGCGCCGCTCCGAGAAGCCGGTCGAGGTCGTCGAAGATCACCGGGTTCACGGGTGCTGGCTGCTGACGCTCACGACCTCGCCGGTGACATAGCTGCTGTATTGGCTGGCCAGGAACACGATCACGTTGGCCACCTCCCACGGCTCGGCGGCCCGCCCGAAGGCCTCCCGTCCGGTCAGCTCCTCGAGTAGTTCTTCGGTGGTGACCTTGGCCAGGAACGGGTGCATGGCCAGGCTGGGGGCCACGGCGTTCACCCTGACCCCGTAGGCGGCGGCCTCGACGGCGGCGCAGCGGGTCAGGGCCATGACGCCCGCTTTGGCCGCGGCGTAGTGGGCCTGCCCGGCCTGGGCCCGCCATCCGAGCACCGACGCGTTGTTCACGATCACCCCCGAACCCTGGTCGCGCATCAGGCGCAGAGCCGCCCGGGTGACGCGGAAGGTTCCGTTCAAGGTGATGTCCATGACCCGCCCCCACTGCTCGTCGGTCATGTCCACCAGTTCGGCGGTTCCACCGAGGCCAGCGTTGTTGACCAGCACATCGAGCCGACCGAACTCGGACCGGGCGGCGTCGATCAGCCCCTGCACGTCGGCCTCGACGGTCACATCGCAGCGGAACGTCACGGGCGGCCCGGACGCCCCGGGGAGCGCCGCGAGCGCTTCTGCAGCCTCGCCGAGGCGCCTCTCGTGGACGTCGCTCATGAGGACCCGGGCCCCTTCCTCGACGCAGCGGCGCGCCGTGGCGAAGCCGATACCGGTGCCCGCCGCGGCGGTGACCACCACCGTACGGTCACGCAGCAGGCCGTGGCCGGGGGGGTAGTCCGGCACGGCCGACAGGCCGCCCGCGGCGCCGGTCACCCGCCGGCTCCGTATACCGGGGCGGGGGCGGGGGCGGCGGCCAGCAGGTCCCGCACCGCCGGACCGATCTCGGCGGGGTCCCACCGGGCCCCTTTGTCCACCGTCGGGCCGTGCTGCCACCCGTCGGCCACCCCGATCTTGCCGCCTTCGACCTCGAACACCCGCCCGGTGATCCCCGCCGATTCGGGGGATCCGAGCCAAACGACCAGCGGCGACACGTTGTCAGGGTGCATGGCGTCGAACCCGCCCGCCTCCGGGGATTTCATGGTGGCCGAGAACACCTCCTCGGTCATACGGGTGCGCGCCGCGGGTGCGATGGCGTTGGCCGTGACCCCGTAGCGCCCCAACTCGGCGGCCTGGACCAGGGTCATGGAGAGGATCCCCCCCTTGGCCGCCGAATACGCCGCCTGACCGACGCTGCCGAGCAGGCCGGCGCCCGACGAGGTGTTGATGATCCGGGCCTCGTTGGTCTCGCCGGCCTTGGAACGGTCCCTCCAGTAGGTGGCCGCCCACCGGGCCACGCAGAAGTGCCCCTTCAGGTGGACCCGCACCACGGCGTCCCACTCGTCCTCGGTGGCGTTGGCGAACATCCGGTCGCGCACGAACCCAGCGTTGTTGACCACCACGTCGAGGCCCCCGAAGTGCTCGACCGCCGTCTGGACGATCTGGCGCGAGCCCTCCCAGTCGGCCACGTCGTGGCCGTCGATGACCACCTGCCCGCCGAGAGCTCTGATCTCCTCGGCCACCTCCTCGGCCGGACCGGAGGAGCTTCCCTTCCCATCCAGCGTGGCGCCGAGGTCGTTCACCACGACCGACGCCCCCTGGCGGGCGAACTCCACGGCGTGGGACCGACCCAGACCCCGGCCGGCCCCGGTCACGACCACCACGCGGCCCTCGCAGATCACGAGTTGGCTCTCCTCTCCTCGACCACCGCGCGCGCCCGTTCGCGCAACACGTGCTTCATCACCTTGCCCCCGGCATTGACCGGGAGCGCCTCCACGACTTCGACGAGGCGGGGAACTTTGTAGTTGGCCATGCGCTCCCGAGCGAATTCGATCACGTCTGGCGCCTCGATGCTCTCCCCCGCCCGGGCCACGACGTAGGCCATACCGACCTCGCCGAGGCGTTCGTCGGGGACGCCCACGACCGCCACCTGGGCCACGCCCGGGGCCTCCATGAGCGCCGCCTCGATCTCCGCCGGGTAGGCGTTGAAACCCCCGACGATGAACATGTCCTTGATCCGGTCCGTGATACGTAGGCCCCCGTGCTCGTCGAGCACGCCCACGTCACCGGTGTGGAGCCAACCGTCGGTGTCCATGGCCTCGGCGGTGGCGCCGGGGTCCTCGAAGTAGCCGTCCATCACCGCGTAGCCGCGTACGACGACCTCTCCCGGCTCCCCCACCGGCGTCGGGCGACCGTCGGGGCCCACCGTCGCCACCTCCAGGCCCGGGATGGCCCGGCCCGACGTGGACGACACCACCTCGGGGGGGTCTCCCACCCGGCACATCGTGACCAGCCCGATGGTCTCGGTGAGGCCGTAGGCGGTCAGCACCACATCGAACCCCAACTCCTCGTCCATGCGTCGCAGCAGCTCCACCGGAACGGCGGCCGCCCCGGTGACGGCGAGGCGGAGGGTCCGCAGCGACCGGCGCGCCTCCTCGGGCAGTTGGAGAAGGGAATGGTAGATGGTCGGGGGCCCGGGGAACACGGTGATGCCCTCGGTGGCGATGAGCTCGGCGGCCGCCGGCGGGTCGAAGACCGGCACCGGGTAGAGGGTGGCCCCCGCGGTGAGGCCGGCCACGACGCCGGCTTTGGAGCCGAAGGTGTGGAACAGCGGGTTGACCAGCAGGTAGCGGTCCCCATGGACGATTCCCAGGTTCTCGGCGTAGTAGCGGAACGACCGGATGGAATCGCCGTGGCGGGACATGACCCCCTTGGGGTGGCCGGTCGTGCCCGACGTGAACATCAGGTCGAGAGCGTCGTCGGGATCGACCGAGTCGGCCCGCGCCTCGGCTCGCTCGGGGTCGTCGGCTCGTCGCTCGAAGGCGTCGAGGCCGCCGTCGAACGTGACCACCTCGTGCAGGTCGGGGGTCTCCTCCCTCCGGATCAGCTCGGGGAAGCGCCGTCCCAGGAACTCGCTGACGGTGAAGAGCATTCCAGCTCGGCTGCGACGCAGGACGTACTCCGCCTCGGGACCCTGGAAACGGGTGTTGAGCGGCACCAGCACCCCTCCGCAGTAGGCGATGGCCAGCTGGGTGACGATCCACTCGGCCGAGTTGGGGGCCCAGACGGCCACCGTGTCGCCCGGTTCCACCCCGGAGGCCATGAGCGCCGCCGCCGCTCTCCTGACCCTCTCCAGCAGGTCGGCGTAGGTGATCCGCCGCCCGGCGTCGACCACCGCCTCGGTCGAGGGATGAGCGCCTGCGGTGGCCCGCAGCAGTCCCGGTATGGTTGGCGTTTCGGGGCCGCTCACGACGGGGCCAGCACCACCGGGGGGGTCATACCGCGGCCGGGGCGGTCATACCGCGGCCGGGACCTTGGCCAACTCGGCGGCTATCTGGATGATCTGGTCCTCCTGGCCGCCCACCAGCCGCTGACGGCCACACTCGAGGAGGATCTCGGCCCCCGACACGCCGTAGCGCTCGGCGGCGCGGTAGGCGTGCTTCAAGAAGCTGGAGTACACCCCGGCGTAGCCCATGATCAGGGCGAGGCGGTCCAGCACGCACTCGTCGTCCATGACCGGGCGAACCACGTCCTCGGCGGCGTCGATGATCTGCAGCACGTCGATACCAGTACGCACCCCGAGCCGTTCCAGCACCGCGGCCAGAGCCTCGACGCTGGTGTTGCCGGCCCCGGCACCGAAACGGCGGGTGGAGCCGTCGACCTGGACGGCTCCGGCCCGGATGGCCAGCACCGTGTTGGCCACCGACAGAGAAAGGTTCTCGTGGGCGTGGAAGCCCACCTGGGCGTCGGAGCCGACCTCGCCGACGACGGCGCTGACCCGGTCGGAAGCGTCTTCGAGGACCATGGCCCCGGCCGAGTCCACCACGTAGACGCACTGGCATCCGGCGTCGGCCATGATCCGGGCCTGGCGGGCCAGGATCTCGGGCGTCGCGGTGTGGGCCATCATCAAGAAGCCCACCGTCTCCAGGCCTATCTCGCGGGCCAGGGCGAAGTGCTGCTCCGACACGTCGGCCTCGGTGCAGTGGGTGGCGATGCGGATGACCTGCACGCCCAGCTCGGCCACCGCGACGATGTCATCCTTGGTGCCCAGACCGGGGAGCATGAGCGCGGCGATGCGGGCTTGACGGGCGGTCTCCACCGCCGCCTTCATCAGCGTCCGTTCGGGGGTCCGCGAGAAGCCGTAGTTGAACGAGCTGCCCCCCAGGCCGTCACCGTGGGCGACCTCGATGACGGGGACACCGGCCTGGTCGAGGGCGGCGACGACGGAGCGGACCTCGGCCTCGGTGAACTGGTGCCGCTTGGCGTGGGAACCGTCACGCAGCGAGGTGTCGGTGACCCTCACGTCGAGGGTCTCGGAGTAGGCCATGTCATTCGTCTCCCGGATTGAGGTGGAGGGCCAGCTCGTCACCGACCTTGGCCGCAGCTGCAGTCATGATGTCCAAGTTCCCAGCGTAGGGCGGGAGAAAGTCCCCGGCTCCTTCCACCTCGATGAAGATCGCGACCCGATCCACGGCGCCGCCGGCGCCGTCGGACACCTCGTCGAACTGCGGGTCGGTGCGTAGCCGGTAGCCGGGAACGTAGGTCTGGACGGTCTCGACCATCTGCCGGATGGACCCGTCGATCTTCTCCCGGTCGGCGCCGGGCGGCAGCGAGCAGAAGATCGTGTCGCGCATGATCATGGGGGGTTCGGCCGGGTTGAGGATGATGATGGCCTTGCCCTGCTTGGCCCCACCGATCACCTCCACCGCCCGCGACGTGGTCCGGGTGAACTCGTCGATGTTCTGGCGGGTGCCGGGCCCCGCCGACTCGGACGAGACGGTGGCGACGATCTCGGCGTAGTCCACGTCGACGACGCGCGACACCGCGTGCACCATCGGTATCGTCGCCTGGCCCCCGCAGGTCACCATGTTGATGTTCGGCTCCTGGAGGTGCTCGGCCAGGTTGACCGGCGGGATCACGAACGGGCCGATGGCCGCCGGGGTCAGGTCGATGGCCTTCATCCCGGCGTCGTAGTAGCGCGGGTAGTTCGCCCGGTGGATGTAGGCCGACGTGGCCTCGAAGACGATGTCGGGCGGCTCGGTCCTCGACATCAGCCAGTCCACGCCTTCGTGGGAGGCTTCGAGGCCTTTGTGGCGGGCCAGGGCCAGGCCCTTGGACTGGGGGTCGACCCCGACCACGTAGCGCAGCTCGATCCTGTCGGATCGCAGCAGCTTGTACATCAGGTCGGTACCGATGTTCCCGGAACCGACGATGGCGGCGGTGACCTTGCCCATGCAGACAGGATGTCAAGTGGGCACCCCTCGGACAATGGGCCGTTCCGGCCACTGACACAGCCTGTTCCGACCAGTAGCACGAGCGGGGAGGCCACCGCGACCCGCCGGTGCCTAGTGTGCCGCGGTGCAATTCTCGACGATGTACTCGATGCTCGAGCCGTCCTTCTACTGCCCGCTCGCCCAGGCCGCCGAGGAGTGCGGCTTCTCCAGTATCGGTTTGGCGGACAGCATCTGCTATCCCAAGGAATCGACTTCGACCTACCCGTACAACGGCGACGGCACCCGGGAATTCCTCGAGAACAAGCCTTTCATAGAGCCTCTCATCACCGCCGCCGCCATGGGGGCGGTGACCCGGACCGTCCGCTTCCACACCGCCGTGCTGAAGCTTCCGATCCGCAACCCGGTGATCTTCGCCAAGGAGGTCACCTCCCTGGCCGCCATCACCGGCGGCCGCTTCGACCTCGGCGTGGGAATCAGCCCGTGGCCCGACGACTACGAGGTGACCCAGGTGGCCTGGGCCGGGCGGGGCCGACGCTTCGAGGAGTGCATCGAGATCATCACCAAGCTGTCGAGCGGTGACTACGCCCAGCACCATGGCGATTTCTACGACTTCCGGCCGATCAAGCTGAACCCGGGCGCGCCGGTGCCCATCCTCATCGGTGGTCACAACGACAAGAGCCTGGAGCGGGCCGCCCGCCTCGGCGACGGGTGGCTACCGGCCGGGATGTCGCGCGAGGACCTGGCCCGATCGATCAAGCGCATCGCCGAACTGCGCAAACGCTACGGTCGTGACCATCTCCCTTTCGCCATCCACGCCATAGGGATGGAGTCCTTCTCCGTGGACGGCGTCCGTTACCTCGCCGACCTGGGCGTGACCCATGCGGTCGGAGGCTTCAGTTCGTTCAACCCCTATGGCCTCGAGCCCGACACCGAGACCCTGCAGCAGAAGATCGACGCCCTGCACCGCTACGCCGACGAGGTGATCGCCCCCACCGCCGACCTCGAACCGACCCCGATCTGAGGTCCCGTCCCGGGGCGAACCACCCTTCCGTCCCACTCAGCGGTACACTGGTGGGATGGCTGTGGATGTGGGGGAAGCAGGGCGGACAGGTGGCACCGGGGCGAGCGGGGATGACGACGGCCAGTCCGTAGATGACGGCGGGGGCCTCACCAAGGAGCACCGGGAGTCGGTAGCCGGGCGGATCACCATGATCGTCGGCGCCTTCGACGCCAACTCCCCCACCCTGTCGCTCAGCCAGCTCACCGAGCGGACCGGGCTGCCCAAGTCCACCGTGCATCGCATGGCCGACCAGCTGGTCGAGTTCAAGTGGCTCGAGCGGACCCCCACGGGCTACCGGCTCGGGATACGTTTCTTCGAGGTCGGGGGGCTGGTGTCGAGCCGCACCCATCTCCGGGAGCGGGCCCTGCCGTTCCTGCAGGACCTCCAGGCGGCGACCCGCCACCCGGTCCATCTCGGCATCCTCGACGGCCGGGACGTGGTGATCCTCGAGAAGCTGTGGGGCCACGAATCGGCCATGCTGCCGACCCGGGTCGGTGGCCGCATGCCGGCGCACTGCACCGCCGCCGGCAAGGCGCTGCTGGCCTTCGCGCCTGACAAGGCCATAGAGGAGGTGCTGGCCGGCGGGCTGGAGCGGCGCACCGGGCGGACCATCGTGGTGCCGGAGCTGTTCCGCCAGGAGCTGGCCACGGTCCGCACCGCCCACTGGGCCCTCGAGACCGAGGAGAACGTCGCCGGGCTGCGCTGCGTGGCTGCGCCGATCCGCGGCGCCGGACGGGCCATCGCCGCGGTGTCGGTGAGCGGTCCGGTCCACAAGGTGGACGTGAGCCGGTGCGTGCCCCTGGTCCGGCGCTGCGCCGCCGACATCTGGAACCACCTGTTCG
>JAKCDU010000064.1 GCA_021838445.1 Actinomycetes bacterium
TACTTCCCGGTGAAATTCGAAGGGCGAAATCCCTTGTGGGATAAGGGGTTTGGCTGGTTGGGGTCCACCGGTTCGGGGTCGAATGTTGCGATGATGGCCGAAACCCCTTACTGCACAAGGAGTTTCGACCATCATGTTCAGAGCCTATGGGCCTGGGCCGAGCTTGTGGGAGTCGCTGTTGCCGCCGGAGGCGCTGCGGATGCCCGCCGAACTGGCCCGGGTAGACGACTTGCTCGATGATCCGGTGTTCTTCGTCCCGTTTCGCCCGTTCTTCGATCCTGATCGGGGCCGGCGTTCGATCCCGATGGAGACGTTCCTGCGGCTGATGTGGCTGAAATACCGCTACAGGCTGGGGTTCGAGACGCTGTGCCGGGAAGTGACAGACTCGGTGAGCTGGCGACGGTTCTGCCGGATCCCGCTGGACGCGTCGGTGCCGCACCATTCCACGTTGAAGAAGATCGCCAAGCGGTGCGGGCCCGAAGCGATCGAGGAACTCAACGACGCGCTTCTGGCCAAGGCGGCGGACAATAAGGTGGCGCGGACCGAGCGGGTCCGCGCCGATACGACAGTTGTCCCGGCGAATGTGGGGTATCCGACCGACAGCGGGTTGCTGGCCCGGGGGGTGATCCGCATGGTGGCGTTGGTGGCCGGCCTGCACGGGCTGGGTCTGGCCACTCGAACCAGGATGCGGGACCGTTCCCGGGCGGTGCGCCGCCGGGCTCATGACATCGGGGCGTGGCTGCGCCGACGGGGGGAGGCATCCAAGACCGAGACGCTGGCTATCACCGCCGAGATGGCCGATATCGCCGAGGCGTCCCTGGTCGAGGCCCGCCGGGTGGCAGCCAATGCCCGCCGGGGTCTGCGTCGAGCTGGGGATGGGGCGTCGGGGCGGGCGAGGGCCAAGCTGGCCGAGCTGGAGACGTTGATCGCCAGGCTGGAACAGGTGGTGGCCCAGACCCGGCTGCGGGCGGCGGGCGGGACCCCCACCTCGGCCACCCGGCTGGTCAGCTTGCACGATCCCGACGCCCGGCCGATCAAGAAGGGCCGGCTCGGCCGGCCGGTCGAGTTCGGGTACCTGGCCCAAGTGCTCGACAACGAAGACGGGGTCATCGTCGATCACAGCACCCATGTCGGCAACCCGTCCGACGGGCCGCTACTCGCACCCGCGGTCGGCAGGGTCACCAAACGTGGCGGGCGGGCGCCTCGCGAGGTGACCGCCGACCGCGGCTATGGGGCAGCCGAGGTGGACTCCGACCTGACCGCGGCGGGTGTCCGCTTCGTGGCCATCGTCAGGAAGGGCCGCCAAAGCCAGGCCCGCCAGGCTGTCGAGCGCGGACGGCGGTTCCGCAAGCTGATCAAATGGCGTACCGGCTCGGAGGGGCGTATCTCCGCCCTCAAACGCAACTGGGGGTGGGGTCGCTGCCTCATGGACGGACATGGCGGCGTGCGAACCTGGTGCGGATACGGCGTGTTCGCTCACAACGCGGTCAAGATCGGCGGCCTCATCGCCGCCAAGAACCCCCCGGCACCGACCGAACGCACCAACCCAGGATCGGATCGAATCGCACGAACTGGAACCGGTCCACCCGGCAAGTCGCCACCGTCGGACCTGCCGTTGTCTGCCTGATCGCCGTCCCGTCGGCTTCTCCTCCCGCGCCCAACCGGCCGGGAAGACCCCAAAACACGGGGTCAGAGAAGCCAAAACGGGACGGCGACAGGCCCACAACAGCCCACGACAGCCCCTCAAAGAGGAGGAGACCACAAGGTCAGCACTCGAATTTCACCGGGAAGTAGCTAGGGCCGCTCCCCGAGCCGAGCGGCAAGACCGTTTCTCGTGCCAACCCGGGCGCCACGCAAGAATGTCAGCGCGATGTCGCTGGACGAGGAATACGGGAAGGATCGAGCGGAGGCCAGGCTGAGCGCATTCGCTATGGTCCAGGACGTCCAGGGCGTCGTTGCAACGGCGCGCCACCGCCTGGCCGGCCTCACCGCCGCGCGCCGCTCAGGCCGGATGGCCCGAGGTGGTCCGCGCCGGCTTCCTCGGACAGGCCGTGGACGCCTGGTTCCGCCAGGAACCCTCGCTGGGCGCCGCCCTCGACGAGTTGATCTACCACCGGCCGGGCCCACGGTGAGAGGTGCACGCTGGACCTGGGAGCCCTGGGAGTGGATCAGCCCTGGTCTGAAGATCGCCCTGAGCGTGGGGGTGGCCAGCGGCCGCCGCCAGCACCTCGAGGACGTTAGAGCCGCCCCTCCCCTGGTCGGGACGGCCCGGGGCCGGCCGGCGGGGGTCAGCCCGAGGTCAGGGGGTGGGCCAGCCGGGTACGAGGCCGAGCTGCCGGCAGAGATCCTGGGACTCCACCCACTCCCCCGAGCGGGCCCGCCCCTCGGGTGTGGTGAGCAACCACACCGCGGCGGCGCCGACCACGTCGGGGGGAGCCCACTGGCTGGAGTCGAACCCGAAGTCACCCATGTCGGCGGCGAGGCGCTCGGTTTGCACCGCCCCGGGGTGCAGGTTGAAGGCTCGGATGCCGCGGTCGCTCAGCTCCACGTGGAGGATGCCGGCCAGGCGGTGCAGGGCGCTTTTGGACATGGCGTAGCCGAGACCCCATCCCCCCGAGCCGGCCGGAGCCGGCGGATTGTCGTTGCCGGCCGAGGAGGTGACGTTGATGATGTCTCCGCTGCCGCGTTCGAGCATCTGCGGCAGCACCAGGCGTGACAGGACGATGGGGGCCAACACGTTGGCCTCCAGGTGCTTCTCGTGCAACTCCACCGGGGTGTCCATGAACAGGTCCATGTGCCCCGGACCGATGTAGCGCCCATTGTTCACCAGGACATCGATGCGTCCCCACCGCTCCAACACGGTCGCCACGGCCGATCCCAGCGATGCCCGGTCGAGCAGGTCGAGGTAGACCGCCAAGGCTCGGCGGCCCTCGGCCTCGACCAGGGCGGCGGTGGTGGTGAGCGACCCCGGGAGCGGCTTGGTGTTGCTCGCCTTGACCGTCGAGGAGTGCTCTCTTGCTTCCCCTTCTTGCATGGTGCGGGCCCCGAGGGCCACGTCGTAGCCGGCCCGGGCCAGGTGTACGGCCACCGCCTTGCCGATTCCCCGGCTGGCCCCGGTGATCAATGCCACTGGCTGGGTCATGGGTGGCCCGTCCCCCTCGCTTCGCCGCCGCCCGGGACCTGTTCCCGGAGCGGCCATCGCGACGGTAGCGGGCCGGGCCGAGCGCCGACGGCCCGTTGAGGGCGTGGTAGAGAGGATGTATGGAAACTCGCAAGATCGGCTCCCTCGAGGTGACCGTGATCGGTCTCGGCACCAACAACTTCGGCCTGGGCATGGAGGCCGAGGCGGTACCGGCCGTGGTGGACGCGGCCATCGAGGCGGGCATCAACTTCTTCGACACCGCCGACTCCTACGGGGCGAGCGAGGCGCGCCTCGGTGAGGCACTCGGGTCGCGCCGCGACCAGGTCCTCATCGCCACCAAGTTCGGCAGCCCGGTGCGCGGCGAGGAAGGCTCGGGCGGGGCCGCGCCGGACTATGTCCGCCGGGCCCTGGAAGCCAGCCTGCGCCGGCTCGGCACCGACCACATCGACCTCTACCAGCTGCACCGACCCGACCCCGCCACACCCATCGCCGACACTCTGGCGGTCCTCGACGAGGCGGTGACGGCCGGCAAGGTGCGCGAGATCGGCTGCTCCAACTTCTCCGAGGCTCAGCTGCGCGAGGCCGAGGAGGCGGCCGGCGGTGCGCGCTTCGTCAGCGTGCAGAATCACTACAACCTGCTCAACCGCGACGACGAAGCCACGGTCCTCCCCCTCTGCGAGCAGCTGGGCATAGGCCACCTGCCGTACTTCCCCCTGGCCAGCGGCCTGCTCACGGGTAAGTACCGCCGGGGCGAGCCTCCGGCCAAGGGCACGCGCCTGGAGCGATGGGGCCAGGGCATGGCCGACAGCGTCCTGACCGAGGACAATTTCGACCGGGTGGACGCCCTCACGGCGTGGGCCGGCGACCACGGCCACGGCCTTCTCGACCTGGCCTTCGCCTACCTGCTGGCCCAGCCGGCGGTCTCGTCGGTGATCGCCGGCGCGACCAAGGTGGACCAGGTGCAGGCCAACGCCTCCGCCGGGGCGTGGCGCCTGAGCGAGAGCCAGCTGGCCGAGGTGCGGGCCATCATCGGGGCCTGAGGGCCGCCTGCGCCGGGCCCCGCGGGCCCGCGCCCACGACCCGCCGGGCCCTGTCGTCAACGACCGCGGTTCAGCTGTGGATGCGCTCGTTGGCCGGGTCGTAGAGGGGCCGCAGGCTGACCTCGGCCGGCGCCACCGTGCCGCCCACGTTGATGTGGAAGGAGCTGGCGCGGATGTGGTCGGCGGTCACCGTCGAGCCGTCCCTGCGCCACACGTAGGCCAGCCCGACGCAGCCGTCGAAGGTCGCCGACCACGCCGCCGAGGTCACCTGCCCGACGGCCTGACCGTCGCAGAGGACCAGCTCCCCTCCCCACATCATCACCTCGGCGGCGGCGAGGCGGAACGAGACCAGCCGGCGCCGGGGCCCCTCGGCGCGCACCTTCTCCACGGCGTCGCGACCGACGAAATCGATGCCCGAGGTCAGCTTGCAGGTGAAGGTCAGTCCCGCCTCGACCGGCCCGTAGTCCGGGGTGAGGTCGCTGCCGAAGGCCCGGTAACCCTTGTCCAGGCGTAGCGAGTTGATGGTGTAGTACCCGGCGTTGACCAGTCCGAGGTCGGCGCCGGTGGCCACGAGCTGCTCGTAGACACCGACGGCGAACTCGGTCGGCACGTAGAGCTCCCATCCCAGCTCCCCGACGTAGGTGATGCGGGTGGCCCGCACCGTGGCGTAGCCCAGGTCGATCTCCCGGCTGGTGCCGAAAGGGAAGGCGGCGTCGCTGAGGTCGGCGCGTGTCAGGCGCTCCAGCAGCTCCCTCGATCTGGGTCCCATGACCCCGTAGACGGCGTAGAGGGCCGACACGTCGACCACTGCGACCCGGTCCCCCCGACCCCCCGGCGCACCGGCGCACCGGCGGATCCAGGCCATGTCCCGGTTGGCCGACGCGGAGCTGGTGACGAGCAGGAATTCGTCCGGCGCCAGGCGGGTGATGGTCACATCGGCCTCGTAGCCGCCCCGGCGGTTGAGCATCCCGGTGTAGACCGAACGCCCGACCGGGACGTCCACGTCGGCGGTGCACAGCCATTGCAGCGCGCCGACGGCATCCGGCCCGGCGACGAGCAGCTTCCCGAACGACGTCTGGTCGAACAGGGCCACGGCCTCTCTCGTCGCCCGCTGCTCGGCGGCCGACCACTCGAGCCACCCGGGCCGACCCCAGGTGTAGTCGAGCACCGGGTCGTAACCGGCCGGGGCGAACACGTTGGCCCGCTCCCAGCCCATCTTGGAGCCGAACACGGCGCCGGCCCGGGCGAGGTGCTCGTAGGCCGGGCTCCGCCGGAACGGGCGGGCCGTCTCGAGCTCCCGGTTGGGCCACGGCACGGCGTAGTGCAGCCCGAGGACCTCCCCGACCCGGTCGTGGAGCCATTGGTTGTTGCCGTTGAAGGCGGCGAAGCGCCGTATGTCCACGCTGGTCAGGTCGCTGGTCGGCTCACCCTCGACGATCCACTCGGCGAGGGCCCGACCCGCTCCCCCCGCCGAGGCGATACCCACCGAGTTGAAGCCGGCCCCGACGAAGAACCCGGCCACCTCGGGCGCCTCCCCCAGGATGAACTGGTTGTCGGGGGTGAAGCTTTCGGGCCCGTTGTAGAACTTCTTGATGCCGGTATCCGCCAGCACCGGTATGCGGTGCAGGGCGCTGTCCATGAGCACCGAGAAGTGCTCCCAGTCCTCGTCGAGCAGTTGGAACTCGAAGGGGTGAGGTATGCGGTCGGGAGCCACCCACGGCTTGGCCTGCGGTTCGAAGCCGCCCACCACCAGGCCCCCCACCTCCTCCTTGAAATAGGTGTATCCGTCGGGGTCGCGCAGGATGGGCATGTCGCGCGCCACGCCGTCGATACGGTCGGTCACCACGTAGAAGTGCTCGGCCGAGTGCATTGGGACGTTGACCCCCGCCATGAGGCCGACCGCCTTGGCCCACTGCCCGGCGCAGTTGACCACGATGTCCGCCTCGATCGGGCCGGCGTCGGTGACCACCCCGGTGACCCGACCGGCCCGGACCGTCACCCCCGTCACCCGGGTCTCCTCGAGGATGCGCACCCCCCTCGAGCGGGCGCCGCGGGCCAGCGACGCGGTGACGTCCACGGGGTTGGCGGTTCCGTCGCCGGGCAGCCAGATGGCCCCGACGAGGTCGTCGTGACGGAGGATGGGACAGAGGTCGCGAGCCTCGGCCGGCGCCAGCAGGCGGCACTCGAGATCGTAGGCTTCGGCGGTGGCCGCGGTCCGCCGCAGCTGCACCATGCGGTCCTCGGTCCGGGCCACGGTCACCCCGCCGCAGCGCTTGAAGCCGGTGGCCAGGCCGGTCTCGGCCTCCAGCTCGGAGTAGAGGCGGGCCGAGTACTGGACCAGCCGGGTGCCGCTCTCGGTGGTGCGCAGCTGGCCCACCAGACCGGCGGCGTGCCACGTCGTGCCCCCCGACAGGTGACCCTGCTCGACGAGCACGATGTCGGTGCGGCCCAGCCGGGCCAGATGGTAGGCGACGCTGGTGCCGATGACCCCACCGCCGATGATCACGATCTCGGCCCGGCTCGGAAGCGGTCCACCCACTGGTGCTGTGGAAGTCATCTAGTCGTCCTCCTGCGCCTGCTCGATCAACCCGTCCAGGTCGGGCCCCCGGAAGGTGGCCACGGCCCGCTCGTACTTCTCCATGCCCCACTCCCAGTAGTCGAACTCGATGTGGCTGGTGGCCTCCTGGATGGACGCCCACAGCGTCCACCCGTACTGCGACATGAGGCCGAGCAGGCGGGCCCGGGCCAGGCGGCTGACCCGGTGGCGGCCGTAGTAAGCGGTGACCAGTCCCGACAGCTGCTCGAGCGTCAGGTGGCACTCACTCCAGATGTTGCCCAGCTCGAAACACGGATCGTTGTTCCCGGCGTACTCGTAGTCGATTAGGCGCACGTCCCGGCCGTCGTCGATGAAGTTGCCGGCGAGAAGGTCGTTGTGGCAGGCGACGACGCCCTCGAAACGCCGGGCGAGGGCGCCGCGGATGCGCGCCACCGCGCCGAGATGGTCGCAGTAGTCGCCCGGCAGGCGGTACCCGTGGCGGCGCACGAGATCCAGGTAGGAGGCCTGGACGTCGAACATGTCGAAGTCATTGACGAAACGGGGACCGTCGTGGAGGCGCCGGCAGGCCAACGCCACCCGTTCCACGTTGCGGTCGTCAGCGAAAGAGGCGTCAGTGAAGGTGACGCCGTCGATGAAGCCGATCACCATGGTGAGCTCATCGGGAAGGTAGGCGACGACCGGCGCTCCGACCCCGGTCGAGGCCGCAATCACCGAGTTGCGGTGCTCGTGGTCGCGGTCGATGGGCAGTCCCCCCGCCGGCCGGGGCGAGACCCGTACGACGAACGAGCCGTCCCGGGTGTCCACCCGGTAGTTACGGTTGGTCAGGCCACCGGGCAGCGGCTGGGTGGCGACCACCTGGCCCTTCAGGTCCTCCACCCTGACGAAGATGCGCTCCAGCACCTCCTGGTCGTCGGCCGGAACGCTTACCCCCACCCTCATCAGGATAGGGCTCCGCCGGTTTCAGGTCTAGACAGAACCCGGTGGTTATCATCGGCGTCCCATGGTGCGCAGGCCTCATCTGTGAGCGAGGACCGTACCCAGCCGGACTGGCTGGCCACGGCCCCCGATCTGTCGCGCCTCGACGGCACCCCGGTACACGCCGCCATCACCCACTGGCTCACCGACCTCATGGCCCGCGGCGACCTCGTCGCCGGCGACCGCCTCCCCCGCGAGGACCGCTTCGCGTCGCTGCTCGGCGTCAGCCGCATGACCCTCCGCCAGGCCCTCGCTGCCCTGCAAGCAGCCGGGACGTTGGAACGGCGTGCCGGTCGCAACGGGGGAACCTTCATCCGCGAGGCCCGCATCGACTGCGACCTGACCGGGCTGGCCGGCTTCACCGTGCAGATGCGGCGGGCCAACCTGCGCGCCGGTGCACGGGTGATTTCGGCCCGCACCGTCGCGGCCAGCCGGGCCGTCGCCTCGGCCCTGTCGCTACCCCGGGCGGCCCCCGTGCACGAGGTGGTCAGGGTCCGGACCGCCCGCCGCGAGCCGCTGGCCCTCGAACGCTCCTACTTCCCCTCCGAGGCGTTCCCCGACCTCCTGGCCCACCGCCTGACCGGGTCGCTCTACGAACTGCTCGGCCGCCGCTACGGTCAGGTACCGGCGAGCGCGGCCGAGTCGCTCGAACCGGTGATCGCCGGCCAGGAGGAGGCCGATCTGCTCCACATCGCCGTGGCCGCCCCGCTGATGCTCATCGAGCGGACCGCCTACACGGCGGCGGGACGCCCGGTGGAGTTCGCCCGGGACCTGTTCCGCCCCGACCGTATCCGGATCTTCCTGCGCACCGGCCTGGCCGCCCCCGGCCCCACAGCCGGGGGCGGCGCTCCCTCCGACTAGCGCACCACCAGCACCGGCCGGTCGGCGAGGTGCAGGACCTTGTAGGCGTTGGACCCGAGGACCACGGCGGCCAGGCTGGAACGGCCGTGCGAGCCCATCACTATGGTGTCGGCTCCCGCCTCGGCGGCGGCCTTGACGATCTCGTTGGCGACGTGGCCGATGGGCACGTGGACCGACTTGGTCGTGGTGGTCACACCACTGGCGCTCAGCGCGGCGACCGACCGCTCGAGGAGAGCGGTGACCTCCTCGGCGTCCTCGACGTCGAACGAACCGCCGCTCTTGCCGATGACCTCCTGGCGCTCACGGACATGGAAGAGGTGGACGGTGGCCCCGGAGAGCTTGGCCAGCTCACCGGCCGCGCTCACCGCTCTCGCTGACTGCTCGGAGTCGTCGACGGCCACGAGGATGCTCGAGTACACGGCCCCGTCCCCCTACTCTGCGGCCGGCGCCGGTTGGGCCGCCGTCGGCTGGTCCGCCACATCGATGTTGTGTTTGGGCCCGGTGAACCAGTTCTTCACCGACAGGTGCCAGTAGAGCCACAGCAGCAGCATGGCGCCGGGCACCACCAGGATGGTGTAGTTCACGTAGCGCCAACCCCAGACCCCGCTCGGCGACCACGGCACGCCCCCGTTGGAGGTGGGCAGGAAGGCCGAGATGGTGGTGATGAAGATGACCACCAGGGCCAGGGGGGCAATCACCTTGTACCTGGCGCCGAGGGTCCAACCTCCTCCCTCGAAGCGGTCGCCCATCTTCAGGCGCAGCCAGATGGGGATGGAGAAACACCAGTACAGGCCGATGACGCCGATGGACACCACGGCGTAGAAGGCGACCGGCACGGGAGCTCCATTGATGTTGACCTTGAGTAGCGCCGGCGCAGTCAGAATGACCGAGATGACGGCGGTGAGGATGACCCCGTAGACCGGCACCCGGCTGGAGTTGAGCTTCGACCAGTAGCGGTGCCCGGGCACGGCCCCGTCGCGGCTGAAGGCGAATAGCATCCGGGTGCAGCTGGTCATGCAGGCCATGGTGCAGAAGAACTGCCCGGCGGTGGAGATGAGCAGGACGATGCCACCCCACTTGTTGGTGAGGGCCTGCGAGAAGATGACCGCCACCCCGCCCCCACCATTGGTGACGGCGTCCACCCCGCTCACCGTGGTCGCCTTGCCATTGACAGTCGAGGAGACAGTCGGTTGGACGGCGAACAGGAAGGCCAGCAGCAGGATCCACCCGCCGATGGCCGAATAGAGGATGGACTGCCAGATACCCCGGGCCGCCGAGTTGGCCGCCGACTTGGTCTCCTCCGAGAGGTGGGCCGAGGCGTCGTAGCCGGTGATGGTGTAGAGGGTGAGCAGGGCCCCGATGGGCAGGATCAGGAAGAGGTAGCCGAGCCCGCCGGTGCGACCCCCGAAGAAGCCGGTGTTGTTGACCGTCTTGGTGAACACCGTCGACAGGCTGGCGTGGTGGTGGGGCAGGAAGACCAGGATCAGCACGACCGCGGCGGCACCGAAGACGTGCCACCACACCGAAACGCTGTTGATGATGGCCAGCAGGTGGCTGGAGAAGATGTTGACCAGCGAGGCCAGCACCAGGACCACCAGGAAGTAGAGGAATATGTGGTTGAGGTTGCCCGAGGTGTACCCGGAGTCGAAGAACCCGAGCATGAGGTCGAAGAAGGTGGCACACCCGTAGGCAACCGACGCCACGATGGCCAGCAGGCCGATCAGGTTCAGCCAGCCGGTGTAGTACCCGGCCTTGGGGCCGCCCAGCTTGGAGGCCCACCAGTAGATGCCGCCCGAGGTCGGATAGGCCGACACCAGCTCGGACAGGCACAGGCCGATCATCAGTACGCCCAGCCCCAGGATGGGCCAGCCCCAGGCGATGGCGGCCGGGCCCCCACCGTTCCATCCCGTGCCGAAGGTGGTGAAACACCCGGCCAGGATCGAGATGATGGAGAAGGAGATGGCGAAGTTGTGGAACCCCGACCAGCTCCGGTTCAGCTCCTGCTTGTAGCCCAACTCGGCCAACCGTCGCTCATCGGCGTCCATGCCGGCGAGCTCAGCCGAGCGGTCCCGGATCACATCCGACACGCTTCCTCCCTATTCACAAGTGCCTCCCCTGAGAAACGAGCGGACTGTAACACCGCTGGCCGGTTGGGTCTAGACCCAAATGGACAGCTTGCGCGCCAATCCCTTCCTGCACTAGGTATTGCAGCAGAAACACCAATGGCCTGTCCATAGTCCATTGTTTCAATCCAATGTTTCGAGCGGGTGACGCTCTCGCGACAGGTGTAGGAATGGTCCGGTGACACTGACTCTCGACGAGTTGACCGAGATGGCCGCCGACGGGCGGATCGATACCGTCGTGGTGGCCATCACCGACATGCAGGGACGGCTCCAGGGCAAGCGCTGCTCGGCCCGATTCTTCCTCGAGGAGGTCGTCCCCCACGCCAGCGAGGGGTGCAACTACCTGCTCGCCGTCGACGTCGACATGAACACCGTCGACGGCTACGCCATGTCGTCATGGGAGAAGGGGTACGGGGACTTCGTGATGAAGCCGGACCTCGCCACGCTGCGCCGGGTCCCCTGGCACCCGGGCACGGCCATGGTGATCTGCGACCTCGAATGGGAGGACGGCCGGCCCGTGGAAGCCTCCCCCCGGCAGGTCCTGAAGGGCCAGCTCGACCGCCTGGCCGAGCAGAACCTGGTGCCCTACGCCGGCACCGAGTTGGAGTTCATCCTCTTCGGTGATTCCTACGAGGAGGCCTGGGACAAGGGCTACCGGGGACTCAAACCAGCCAATCAGTACAACGTCGACTATTCCATCATGGGTACGGCCCGGGTCGAGCCGGTACTGCACCGCATCCGGGCCGAGATGGAGGCGGCCGGCCTCTACGTGGAATCGGCCAAGGGTGAGTGCAACCTGGGCCAGCACGAGATCGCCTTCCGCTACGCCCACGCCCTCGCCACCTGCGACAACCACAGCATCTACAAGTCCGGGGCCAAGGAGATCGCCGCCCAGGAAGGCATGAGCCTGACGTTCATGGCCAAGTGGGACGAACGCGAGGGCAACTCGTGCCACATCCACCTGAGCGTGCGCTCGACCGACGGCGACGCGGTCATGGCCGGAGACCGCCGGCACGGCTTCTCCCCGCTCATGGAGCAGTTCCTCGCCGGTCTGCTGGCCACGACCCGGGAGCTCACGTACTTCCTGGCACCCAACATCAACAGCTACAAGCGCTACGTCGAGGGCAGCTTCGCCCCAACCGCCGTGGCGTGGGGCCGGGACAATCGCACCTGCGCCCTGCGGGTCGTCGGTCACGGGGACTCCCTCCGGGTGGAGCACCGCGTACCGGGTGGGGACGTCAACCCCTACCTGGCCGTGGCCGCCCTCATCGCCGCCGGTCTGTACGGCGTGGAACACGAACTGCCCCTCGAGGAGGAGTTCGCCGGCAACGCCTACCGGGCCGACCTGCCCCGCGTGCCGGCGTCGCTCGACGAGGCGGCTCGTCTCCTGGCCGGCAGCGAAGTGGCCGAAAAGGCCTTCGGCCGGGCTGTGGTGGAGCACTACGTCAATGCCGCCCGGATCGAGCTCGACGCCTACGCTGCGGCGGTGACCGACTGGGAGAGAGTCCGTGGCTTCGAACGCCTCTGACCGTCCCCTCATAGGGCTCACGACCTACGTCGAGTCAGCCCGCCACGGCGTCTGGGACGAGATGTCGGCGTTATTGCCAATGACTTACGTGTCGGCGGTGGTGCGCTCCGGGGGTGCTCCCATCCTCCTGCCTCCCTCGGCGGCCGACCCCCACGAGGTCCTCGACGCGGTGGCGGCCCTGGTGCTCACCGGCGGGGCCGACGTCGACCCGGCGCGCTACGGTGCTCCACCCCACCCGTCCACCGACCGCCCGAGGACCGAGCGCGACCGATGGGAGTCGGCCCTGTGCCTGGCCGCCATCGAGATGGACCTACCGGTCCTGGCCATCTGCCGGGGCCTGCAGGTGATGAACGTGGCCCTCGGCGGCACACTTCACCAGCACCTTCCCGACGTCACGGGCAGCGACCGCCACCGGGCCGTCCCGGGGCGGATGACCCCCAATACGGTCGAGATCGAATCTGGGAGCGCGCTCGCGTCGATCCTCGGCCCGGCCGAGGCGGTGATGTGCCATCACCACCAGGGCGTGGACCGAGTGGGCAAGGGCCTCGAGGTGGTCGCCCGGGCCCCCGACGGCACGGTCGAAGGGGTCGAGATACCCGGGCACCGCTTCACTCTCGGCGTGCAGTGGCACCCGGAGAGCAACGACGCCGACGACCGCCTCTTCGAGTCCCTGGTCGAGGCGGCCACCGCCTACCGAAACGAGAGAAGCGCTTGAGCACCACCGAAGTGGTCAATCCCGCGACCGAGCAGGTCGTGGCCCGGATCGACCAGACCTCCCTGCCCGAGGCCGACGCCACCATCGAAGCGGCCCGACGGGCCTTCGACTCCTGGAGAGCCGTGTCGCCCGCCGACCGGGCGGCTCTCCTGCGCCGCTTCGCCGAGACGGTGGACAGCCACCGCGAGGAACTGGCCCGCCTCGAGGTGACCAACTCCGGCCACACCATCGGCAACGCCCGCTGGGAGGCCGGCAACGTTCGCGATTGCCTGATGTACTACTCGGCGGCGCCCGAGCGGCTCTTCGGGCGCCAGATTCCGGTCCCCGGGGGGGTGGACATCACCTTCAAGGAGCCCCTCGGGGTGGTGGGAGTGATCGTGCCGTGGAACTTCCCGATGCCCATCGCCGGTTGGGGCTTCGCCCCGGCTCTGGCGGCCGGCAACACGGTCGTCCTCAAACCGGCCGAGTTGACCCCGCTGACCGCCATCCGTCTCGGCGAACTGGCTCTCGATGCGGGGCTGCCGGAGCATGTGCTCAACGTGGTCCCCGGGGCCGGTTCGGTGGTCGGCGAGCGCTTCGTGACCCATCCCGATGTCCGCAAAGTGGTGTTCACCGGCTCGACCGCGATCGGCAAGCGGGTCATGGCCGGCTGCGCCGAGCAGGTGAAGCGGGTCACGCTGGAGCTCGGAGGCAAGAGCGCCAACATCATCTTCGCCGACGCCGACCTCGAGAAGGCCGCGGCCGCCGCGCCCATGAGCGTATTCGACAATGCCGGCCAGGACTGCTGCGCCCGCTCTCGCATCCTGGTCGAGCGGTCCGCCTACGACCGCTTCATGGAGCTGCTCGAGCCGGCCGTCAAGGCCCTGAGGGTCGAGGATCCGGCTTCTGAGCAGGCCGACATGGGGCCGCTCATCAGTGCCGCCCAGCGCCAGTCGGTGGCGGCCTACGTGCCCGACGACTCGGATGTGGCGTTTCGGGGCAGCTGCCCCGACGGCCCCGGCTTCTGGTACCCGCCGACGGTGCTGGCCGGGATGTCCACCTCCTCGCCGGCCTTCCGGGAGGAGATCTTCGGACCTGTGGTGGCCGTAGCCACCTTCGCCGACGAAGCCGAGGCCCTGCGCATGGCCAACGACACCGACTACGGCCTGTCCGGGTCGATCTGGACTAGGGACGTGGGGCGGGCCCTGCGCGTCGCCAGGGGGTTGGAATCGGGGAACCTGTCGGTGAACTCCCACTCGTCGGTCCGCTACTGGACCCCCTTCGGCGGCTACAAGCAGTCCGGCCTCGGACGCGAGCTGGGACCTGACGCCCCCGACTCGTTCTCCGAGACCAAGAACGTGTTCATCGCGACAGAGGAGTAGGGAGCATGGAGGAAATGGTCTGCCGGCGGCTCGTCGACCGGGTTGCGGTCGTGACCGGCGGAGCTGGAGGTATCGGCTTGGCGACGGTGCGGCGCCTGGCTTCGGAGGGGGCCAAGGTGGTGGTCGCAGACGTGGACCCGGTGGCGGGCAAGCAGGCCGCCGTTTCGGTCGATGGCCTGTTCGTGGCCACGGACGTGTCCAACGCCGACGACGTGGCCAACCTCTTCGCCGAAGCCCACCGGGCCTACGGCCGCATCGACGTGGCGTTCCACAACGCCGGGATATCGCCGCCCGAGGACGACTCCATCCTCACCACCGACGTGGACGCCTGGACCCGGGTCCAAGACGTCAACCTCAAGTCGGTGTACCTCTGCTGCCAGAAGGTGATCCCTTACATGCAGCAGCAGGGCAAGGGCTCGATCATCAACACCGCCTCCTTCGTGGCGGTGCTCGGCTCGGCCACATCGCAGATCTCCTACACCGCGTCCAAGGGCGGGGTCCTCGCCATGACCCGCGAGCTCGGGGTCCAGTTCGCCCGGGAGGGGATCAGGGTCAACGCCCTCTGCCCCGGTCCGGTGAACACCCCCCTGCTGCAGGAGTTGTTCGCCAAGGACCCCGAGCGGGCCGCCCGCCGCCTGGTCCATGTCCCCATCGGCCGTTTCGGCGAGCCCGAGGAGATGGCGGCGGCGGTGGCCTTCCTCGCCAGCGACGACTCCTCGTTCATGACCGCTTCCACCTTCTCGGTGGACGGTGGCATCTCGGGTGCCTACGTGACCCCGCTCTAGACTGCCGCGGCCCGTGCCCCGTTACTCCGCCTCCGCTGCTTCCGCCGGGTCCGCTGGCTCTGCCGTTGACGCCTCGTCGGCGGCCCGGGCCCAGGACGTGGTGTTCCGTCCGCTCCGAGCGGGGAACGCGTTCGAGGAGACCGTCGAGCGGTTGCTGACCTCCATCAAGCTGGGTCTGGCCGAGCCGGGGTCGCGGCTCCCGCCGGAACGGGAACTGGCCGAACGTCTCGGGGTGAGCCGGGTGACGTTGAGGGAGGCCATCCGGGCGCTGCAGCGCAGCGGCTACGTCGAGTCGCGGCGGGGCCGTTACGGGGGCACGTTCGTCAGCCAGGTCCTGCCCAAGCTGAGCAAGGCGGCGGCCCGACGGCTCAACCGCCAGACCGGCCACGACCTCGACGACACGCTGGTGCTGCGCCACGTCCTCGAGGTCGGAGCGGCCGAGCAGGCGGCGACTCACATCCGCACCTCGGCCCTACCCGAGGGTAGGGCCGCCGCGCTCGGCGAGGGGAACCAGACGGCGGTGCTGCTGGCCTGCTACGAGGATTGCGCCCGGGCCGAGGACGTACCCGAGTACCGCCGCCTCGACTCCCGCTTCCACCTGGCGGTGGCCGAGGTGACCGGCTCGCCCTCTCTCACCGCGGCGGTGGCCGAGGTGCGCATGCAGATCAATGGCTTCCTCGACGCCATACCGGTGCTCGAGCGCAACGTCACCCACTCAGAGGACCAACACGCGGCCATAGTTGCGGCCATCGTGGCCGGGGATCCGGCGGCCGCCCGCCACGCCATGGCCGAACACCTGTCGGCTACGGCCGCTCTGCTGCGCGGCTTTCTGGCCTGACCGCCGTCCCCGACGGGCGGTCGTCGAGCGCCCCGGCCAGCACCGCCACCACCGCGCAGAGCCCGGCCACCACGCCGAGGGCGGCGGGCAACCCGGTGACGCCGGCCAGGGCTCCGATAGCCGCCGGGCCGGCCAGCATGCCCCCGTACCCGCACAGCGTGACCACGGCCAGCGACGGCCCGGCCGGACCGTCGGCCGCCGCCCTCGAGAAGACATTGGGCACCACCGTCGACAGGCCCGCCCCGAGCAGGAGCAGACCCACCATGGCCGCCACCGGGCGAGCCACCAGGAGCGCCCCCCCGAATCCCGCGGCGCCAGCCGCGGCCGACGCGCGCACGAGGCGGCCGGGACCCCACCGGCCGGTGAGATGGTCGCCGCCCAGCCGGCCGAGGGCCATGGCGACGGCGAAGCAGGTGTAGCCGAGCGCGGCGAGGGCCGAGGACGCGCCGAGGGAGCTGTGCAGATAGAGCGCGCTCCAGTCGTTGGCCGCCCCCTCGGCCAGGAACGAGGCGAAGGCCATGGCCGCCAGGGCCGCCAGGGCCCACGACGGACGCAGTCGCCTCCCTTCTGCCTCCCGGCCTGCGGTCGGGTCCCATCGCCCCCCAGAGTCACCCGAACCCCCGGCCCGGGGGGTGGGGGGCGCGAAACGCCGGCAGGCGAGCAGCCCGGCCAGCAGCGCGGCGGCGCTGAGCACCGATATCTGGGTCCGGGCCGATACGCCGGCGGCGGCCGAGGCGGCGCCCGCTCCGGCCCCGGCCAGGCCTCCCAGGCTGTAGCCGGCGTGGAAGCGCGACATGGTCCGCCGCTCGAGGCGCTGGCCGACCGCGACGGCCTCCACGTTCATCCCGACGTCTACCACCCCGACGGCAATGCCCCAGATCAGCAGGACCACGAACAGTTGCCACGGGCGGCCGACCACGGTGATGAAGGGAAGGGACACGGTGAGGGGCACGAAGGCGGCGCCGACCACCTCACGGGGTCGGAGCCGACCGAGGACCCATCCCGTCACCGGCATGGCGGCGACCGCCCCCACGGCCGGGCCGAGCAGGTCGAGCCCGAGCTGCTGGGGGCTCAGGTGCAGAGGGGCGGCGATGGCCGGGATACGCGAGGCCCAGTTGGCCGACACGAAGCCCAGCCCGAAGAACACGATCACCACCGGCCACACCCCGACGGCCGGGTCCCGGACCGGCGTCGGGGCCGGCCCCGGGGCGTCAGGCGGTGACGAGCTCGACATTGGCCTCACGAAGAGCGGCGACCACAGCCGCGGGAACCGCCCCGTCGGCGGCCATCCCGTCGGCGGCCATCCCGTCGGCGGCCATCCCATCGGTGACCACCGCGTCGAAGTCCTCCACCCGGCAGACCACGGCGGTGGCCGAGCGACCCCACTTCGAGCT
>JAKCDU010000110.1 GCA_021838445.1 Actinomycetes bacterium
CCAACGCCGTCACCACGCTGCCGGACATGCCCTCTCGTCCGGTGCTGCTCGTCCTGGCGCGCACCGGGCACGTGGCGGACCTGGTGTGCTCGGCGTGCCACGAGGTTGCCGGCACGCCGGTCGCCCACCACCTCGACCTCGCCGCTCTGCAAGCAGCGATCCGGCGGGTGGCGGTCGGCGAAGTCGACCCCCGCCCCGCCGGGCTGGTCACCGGGCGGGTCTGGCACCCGGTGACCAGGAACCAAGCGTGCCGTCTGGCCGAGGCCCTCGCCGTGACCGCGGAAGGTGGCCGATGAGGGGCCGTCCCACGGCATTGCGGGCAGGGACGTCAAGTGCTGCCGGCCAGCTCGGCGCCGATTCCGAGCACCCCCACCATCCGCAAGGGGTGAGTGACGGGCACCCCCACCATCCGCAGGTGAAGAGGACCAGGTTCCGGCCGAGGGGTGCTGCCCGGACTCGACCGGCTGTCGCCAGGGCACCGACCGGCCGGACGTGCGACGGCCGGGGGAAACGTCGCCGGGCTGCACCCGGCGACGCCAGGCCGTTGCCGTGCCGGAACCGGGAGTCCTGCGCCCAATGGCCCGTGCACTGCTCTCGGTGGCGGCCGAGGTACATGCTGCCCGGTGCGACCCGCTGGGTGCCGGTGGCCGAACGGCTCGAGGTGGTTTGCGGATGGGAGATCGAGGGCTCCATCAGGGGGTCCATTACCCCGTCCGTTCAGGGGTCCTTTCTCCCGCCACTCCTGGGCGGACCCCCTCTCAGGTCGCGTCCTCGCAAGTCAGGCACCCTGTACCCCCGCCAGTGGTGAACCCCGACTGTATGGGTGATTGTGCATGACTGCGGTGCGTTCTTCTTCCTGCCGGAGGCGGCCGGGTCGGATGACGGATCGGCTGATGTTCGACGTGGCGTCCTCGCTCACCGACCGGGACCGGCAGATCCTTCGGCTCATCCGTTGGCATCGGGTGCTCACCACCAGCCAGGTGCAGATGATGTTCTTCTCGGATCGCAACACCGCTCAGCACCGGATGGCCCGGCTCTACCAGTTGCGTCTGGTCGAACGCTTCCGACCACCCCACGCTGGCCGTGAGGCCGAGTACCACTACGTGCTCGACCGGCTCGGTGCCTACGTCGTCGCCGTGATGGCCGTCCCTGACCTCGACCGGGAAGTCAAGGTCCGTTGGCGCACTGACCAGGCTCTGTCCATCGCCACCAGCCAGCGCCTTGCCCACATGGTCGGGGCCAACGATCTCTTCGTCCGTCTGGTCGCCGCCGCCCGGCACGCGCCCTACGCCGGGTTGGTCACTTGGTGGGGCGAGCGGTACTGCAAGGCCAATCTGGGCGACGTGGTCCGCCCCGACGGGGTGGGGGTCTGGCGAGAGGGGGATGCCACGGTCACCTTCTGCCTGGAGTACGACCGAGGCACCGAGCCGCTCGGGCGCATCAGCGCCAAGGCCGACGACTACCTCCGGCTGGAGCGGGCCCGGGGTATCGCCTTCTGGCTGCTGGTCGTGGTGCCCGGGCCGCGCCGAGAGCGCGGCGTCAGGGCAGCACTGGCCGGCAGCGGACTGGCCATCGCCACGACTACCAGATCGGCAGCCCAGCGGCCGGAGACGGCCATCTGGGCGCCCCTCGACGCCGAGGGGACCCGGCTGCGGCTGGGCGAACTGGCCGGCTGGCCCCGACCGGCCGAGTCGGTGGCGAGGGTAGCCGAGGCTGCCCGCCTCCGAGCCAACGAGCCCACTGCCGCGGCCGGGTGACGGCCGGCTTGCAATCGGCCCCAGATGGAGACCTGATGGAGGGATTGGAACCGAAGGAGCGTGATGCGATGCGCTGTGTGATCTACCTGCGGGTGTCCACCCGCGAGCAGGCCGAGAAAGGGGAGGGGGAGGAAGGCTTCTCGATCCCGGCCCAACGCGAGGCCTGCACCCGCCATATCCGCGACGCCGGGTGGCTGCTCGTCGACGAGTACGTGGACCGGGGTGAGTCGGCTCGCAGCGCGGATCGGCCGGCCTTGAAGGCCATGCTGGCCCGCATCGCCGAGGACCGCGACATCGACGCCGTGGTGGTCCACAAGATCGACCGCCTCGCCCGCAACATGGAGGACCACGTGGCCATCCGGGCGCTGTTCCGGCGCTGCGGCGTGGCGCTGGTCTCGGTGACCGAGAACGTGGAGGAGACCGCGTCGGGACGGCTGGTCGAGGGCATCCACGCGCTGATGGCCGAGTTCTACTCGGCCAACCTGGCCAACGAGATCAAGAAGGGCCTCAACCAGAAGGTGAAGCTGGGCGGCTTCCCCCACGGCGCACCGCTCGGCTATCTCAACTTGCGCGAGGTCGTGGGCGGTCGCCAGGTCGCCCGCATCGTCCCCGACCCCGAGAGAGGCCCGCTCATCACCGGTGCCTTCGATCGCTACGCCACGGGGGAATGGACCCTGCAACGTCTGGCCGGCGAACTGGCCCACCAGGGCCTCACCAACCGGGGCCAGCGCGGCAAGCCCGCCGCGCCAATCACCTGGCAGGGCCTCGCCAAGGTCCTCGCCAACCCGGTCTACATCGGCGTCGTGGAGTGGAACGCCGTCCAGTACCCCGGCACCCACGAACCGCTCGTCGATCCCGAGGTCTTCCGCCGGGTCCAAGAACTCCTTGCCGCCCGTGCAGCACGGGGCACCCGCGAGCGTAAGCATCCCCACTACTTGAAGGGTCTGCTGCACTGCGGGGTGTGCGGGCGGCGTCTCTCCATCCAGCGCTCCAAGGGCCGCTACGTCTACTTCTTCTGCCTCGGCCAGAAGAACGACCCCCTTGGCACCTGCCGGGAGCCCTACATCGCCGCCGGCGACCTCGAAGCCCAAGTCGAAGACCTCTACCGGCGCATCCAGCTCCCCGAGTCCTGGGCCGAGCGACTTCGAGAGGAGATGGCCGCGGAGATCAAAGAGCGCCAGGCGGCCGACGCCGCCCAGCGCGAGCTGCTCACCGACCGGCTGGGCAAGGCCGAGGGCGAACGGCGCAAACTGCTCGACGCCTACTACGGCGGGGCCATCGACGTGCCGACGCTGAAGACCGAGCAGGCCCGGATCGGCTCGGCCATTGACGCGGCCAAGGACCGCCTGGCCGACCTCGATGCCAACCTGGAGGAGCAGCAGGAGATCCTGGAGTTGGCCGCGTCACTCGCCGCCCGCTGCGGCGACGCCTACCGCAAGGCCAACGACCGGACCCGCAACCTGTTCAACGCCGCCGTGTTCGAACGCCTGGACGTGAAAGGCGGCCGGCTCTGCCATGAGCAGTACCGGCCGCCCTTCGACGGAGTCTTCACCGTGTCCGAGTTCGAATACGGAACACGAGTGGA
>JAKCDU010000065.1 GCA_021838445.1 Actinomycetes bacterium
AGCGATTCCGATGCCATCCGGGATGTTATTGCATTTCCTACGTTGCGTCCGGAGATTTTCACCTCTGATACCTGAATACCGAGAGGCCCCGGGTGGCAGGGGGATGCGGACGGGCGGGCCCCAGGGCTGCGGGCGGCAGGGGGCGGACGGGCGGCCCCAGGGCGGGGGGCGGCGGGCGGGGGGCGGCGGGCGGCGGCCCCAGGGTTGCGGGTGGCAGGGGGATGCGGACGGGCGGCCCCAGGGTTGCGGGCGACGGGTTGCGGGTGGCAGGGGGCGGCCGGCCAACGAGTGTGAATCTACGAACGGTTGATGATTTGCGACCGGAAACCGGCCGTGGATTATCAACCGTTCGTGGATTCGACGGCGTTTTGGCACCTTTGCCGGCGTTGGACCTCGCCTCGGGGAGGGTCAGGCCGCCGGGTTGCGGGTGGCAGGGGGATGCGGACGGGCGGCCCCAGGGTTGCGGGCGACGGGTTGCGGGTGGCAGGCGGCGGGCGGCCAACGAGTGTGAATCTACGAACGGTTGATGATTTGCGACCGGAAACCGGCCGTGGATTATCAACCGTTCGTGGATTCGACGGCGTTTTGGCACCTTTGCCGACGTGGGGCCTCGCCTAGGGGAGGGTCAGGCCGCCGGGTTGCTCCGAGGGCTATCGCCGAGCGGAGCCAAGGGCAGCGTCAGGGTCAGGCGCAGAGCTCGTCGAGCAGGCGGTGTCCGACCGCGGCCAGGGTGTCGATGTGGGCCGGAGCCGCCGAGTTGGCCCGGAGTGGCTCGAGGGCATCGGCCGCCCGGTCGGCCCAGGTACGCCCGGTAGCGATGGACGAAGAGATGGCCTCGGTCGACAGCACCAGGTCGCGGGCCTTGTCCCGGGCGGGAGGGTCGAGCGGAACGCCGAGCAGCGCAGTGAGGTCCTCGCCGATGCCGGGAACCTGCATGGCCCGAAGCACGGGCAGGGTGTAGGTGCCTTCGACCATGTCGTGACCGGCCGGTTTGCCCAGGTCGTCCGGGGTGCTGACCAGGTCCCTGACGTCGTCCCAGATCTGGAAGGCCATGCCGATGGAGTAGCCGAAGTCGGTCAGAGCATCGATGATGTGCCGCTCGGCGCCGGACGTGATCCCGCCCACCCTCGCCGCAGTCGACATGAGCGACGCCGTCTTGCCGCCGATGGACGCCAGGTAGGCGTCCTCGCTGCGGCTGGTGTCGAAGGCGTAGCGCAGTTGGCCGACCTCACCCTCGCAGAGTTGCCCGATGGTCCGGGCCAGCAGCGCTGCGACTTCGGTCCCGAGTGAGGCGGCGATCTCCGAGGCGCGGGCAAGGAGGAAATCCCCGGCCAGAATGGCTACCAGGTTGCCCCACCGGGTGTTGGCGCTCTCGACCCCTCGACGAGAAGGGGCCTCGTCCATCACATCATCGTGGTACAAAGACCCCAGATGGACCAATTCGACCGCCACCGCGCCTTGCAGCACGTCGTCGGAAACCCCACCCATCCCTGCGCAGGCCTGGGCCGAGGCCACGACCAGGGCCGGTCGCAGGCGCTTACCACCTGCCCGCACCAGGTGGCTGGCCACCTCGCTGAGGAACGGGTCCAGGCCAGTCGTCGCCTCGCGGAGGGTCACCTCCACCCGGGACAGGGATTCCTCGATCCCGGGAAGACGAAGTGCCTCAACGACGTTCATCGTGGGGCGAGGCTACGCCACGCCTCGGCCTAAGTAACAACCCGGATCACGCCGACACATCTACGGAGTCGGCCGCACGGACTAAGGACCGGGGGTCCGGGTACACTGCGGTTACGGAGGACCAGCATGTTCGAACGTTTCACTGACCGAGCCCGGAGAGTCCTGGTCTTAGCCCAGGAGGAAGCGCGACTCCTCAACCATAATTTCATCGGCACCGAGCACATCCTGCTCGGGCTCATCCACGAAGGCGAAGGGGTAGCGGCCAAGGCTCTCGAGTCACTCGGGATCAGTCTGGAGGCCGTCCGGGAGAAGGTCGAAGAGACCATCGGGCCGGCCGGCTCGTCCACGACGGGCTCTCCTCCCTTCACCCCCAGAGCCAAGAAGGTTCTGGAGCTGTCGTTGCGCGAGGCACTTCAGCTCGGCCACAACTACATCGGCACCGAGCACATGCTGCTCGGTCTCGTCCGCGAGGGCGAGGGTGTGGCGGTCCAGGTGCTGGTGAGCCTCGGAGCCGACCTGTCCCGGGTGCGCCAGCAGGTGATCCAGCTGCTCTCGGGCTACCAGTCCCCGGGAAGCAAGGGCGAGACGGCCGGGGCCGGGGTGGGCGCGTCGAGCGGCCAGGAGACCCCGAGCGGTTCACCGGTGCTCGACCAGTTCGGCCGGAACCTCACCCAGCTGGCCCGGGAGCGCAAGCTCGACCCGGTGATCGGCCGTGAGCGCGAGATCGAGAGGGTGATGCAGGTCCTCTCGCGGCGCACCAAGAACAACCCTGTGCTGATCGGCGAGCCGGGGGTCGGCAAGACGGCCATCGTCGAAGGTCTGTCCCAGAAGATCGTCTCCGGGGACGTCCCTGAGACCATCAAGGGCAAGCAGCTCTACACTCTCGACCTCGGTGCCCTCGTCGCCGGGTCCCGCTACCGCGGCGACTTCGAGGAGCGCCTCAAGAAGGTGCTCAAGGAGATTCGCACCCGCGGCGACATCATCCTGTTCATCGACGAGTTGCACACCCTGGTCGGCGCCGGCGCCGCCGAGGGAGCCATCGACGCGGCGTCCATCCTCAAGCCGATGCTGGCCCGCGGTGAGTTGCAGACCATTGGTGCCACGACCCTCGACGAGTACCGCAAGCACTTGGAGAAAGACGCGGCCCTCGAGCGGCGGTTCCAACCCATCAAGGTGGAGCAGCCCTCCCTGCCGCACACCATCGAGATCCTCAAGGGCCTGCGGGATCGCTACGAGGCCCACCACGGGGTCACCATCACCGACCAAGCGGTGGTGGCGGCGGCCAACCTGGCTGACCGCTACATCGCCGACCGCTACCTGCCGGACAAGGCCATCGACCTCATCGACGAGGCCGGGAGTCGGCTGCGCATCCGTCGCATGGCCACCCCCGCGGACTACAAGGCCATCGAGGACGAGATCGTCAAGGTCCGTCGGGAGAAGGAAGCGGCCATCGAGAAGCAGAACTTCGAGCAGGCCAAGAAGCTGCGCGAGAAAGAGGAGGAGCTCCTCCAGCGCAAGGCGGCCAAGGAGCAGGAGTGGCGGGCCGAGGGCGTCGATCTGTTCGACGTGGTCGATGAGGAGGTCATCGCCGAGGTCCTGGCCAACTGGACCGGCATCCCCGTCTACAAGCTCACCGAAGAGGAGACGGCCAAGCTGCTGCGGATGGAGGATGAGCTGCACAAGCGGGTCATCGGCCAGGAGGACGCCATCAAGGCTGTCTCCCAGGCCATCCGCCGGACCCGGGCCGGCCTGAAGGATCCCAAGCGGCCCAGCGGCTCGTTCATCTTCCTCGGCCCTTCGGGCGTGGGCAAGACCGAGACCGCCAAGACCCTCGCCGAGTTCCTGTTCGGCGACGAGGACTCCCTCATCCAGCTCGACATGTCGGAGTACATGGAGAAGCACACGGTGTCCCGGCTGGTCGGGTCCCCTCCCGGCTACGTGGGCTACGAGGAGGGCGGCCAGCTCACCGAAGCGGTACGGCGGAAGCCTTTCTCCGTCGTCCTCTTCGACGAGATCGAGAAAGCCCACCCCGACGTGTTCAACTCCCTCCTGCAGATCCTCGAGGACGGGAGACTGACCGACTCGCAGGGTCGCACCGTGGACTTCAAGAACACCGTGATCATCATGACGTCGAACCTGGGTACCGCGGACCTGCGCAAGGCCACCGTGGGCTTCGCCAAGACCAGCGAGGCGGTCACCTACGAGAAGATGAAGCAGAAGGTCCACGAGGCGCTCAAGGCCCACTTCCGGCCCGAGTTCCTCAACCGGATCGACGACGTCATCGTCTTCCACGAGCTGTCCAAGGACGAGGTCACCGAGATCATCGATCTGATGATCCACAGGGTGCAGAAGTCCCTGGAGGGCCAGGGTCTCGGCTTGGAGCTGACCCAGGAAGCCAAGTACTTCGTGGTCGACAAGGGTTACGACGCCACCCTCGGCGCCCGTCCCCTGCGCCGGGCGCTTCAGCGACTGGTGGAGGACCCCCTCTCGGAGCGGATCCTCTGGAAGGAGTTCCGCGCCGGCGAGACGGTGGTCGTGGACGTCGAGATCGACGCCGAATCGGGGGAGGCCGCCTTGGTCTTCCGTACCGTCGAGGGTGTGGAGCCGCCACCGGTGGCCCTGGCCGGGGCCGGTAGCGGCGAGTAGCCGAACGGCGTCCGCCAACACAGCATCGGCTCAGCGCCGCCGCCTCCGGGCGGCGGCGCTGCCTTCTTCCCCCTCCTCCCGATGCTGGACGTTGGTCGTCACACCCGCTTCGTATCCTTGGGGGCGTGACCAAGGACCGGACCGTCTATCACTGCCGGGACTGCGGGGCACCGGCGCTGCGTTGGGCCGGACGCTGCGCCACCTGCGGCGAGTGGAACACCCTGGAGCAAGAGGTGGCTCCTACGGCCCCATCCCGGGGCGCTGGCCCTGCTGTCCCGGTCAGCTTGGCTTCGCTCGGCGGCGACGGTGAGCCGCCGCGCTCCACCGGTATCGATGAGCTCGACCGGGTCCTCGGAGGGGGACTGGTCGACTCGTCGGTGACCCTGGTGGCGGGCGAACCCGGTACCGGTAAGTCCACCCTGCTCCTCCAACTCCTCGCCGGCGTGGCTGCCTCGGGCGGCCGCTCCTTGCTGGTCTCGGCCGAGGAGGCCCCTGAGCAGATCGGGCGTCGGGCGGCGCGGCTGGGGTTGGCCACCGACGGGCTCTTCGTGCTCGGGGAGACCGACCTCGGTGCCATCCGATCGGCCATGGGCGCCCTGCGACCCGACGTGGTGGTCGTGGACTCCATCCAGACCATCTTCGATCCGGCGACCGGAGCGGCCGGATCGGTGCCATCAGTTCGGGCCTGTGCCGCGGCCCTCGCCCAAGACGCCAAGTGCCCCGGTGGCCCGGCTGTGGTGCTCGTCGGTCACGTGACCAAGGACGGCTCGATTGCCGGGCCCCGGGTGCTGGAGCACCTGGTCGACACCGTCCTGTCCTTCGAGGGCGACCGGCACCACGCCCTGCGGATCCTGCGAGCGGTCAAGCACCGCTTCGGTCCGGTGGGCGAGCTGGGTATGTGGGAGATGACCGCCGGTGGGCTGGTCGAGGTCCCTGACGCCACCGCGCTGCTTCTGGCCGACCGTCGTCCCGGGACTCCAGGATCGGTGGTGTTCGCCGGGCTCGACGGTAGACAGCCGCTGCTCACCGAGGTCCAGGCTCTCGTCGTGCCCGCACCTGGGGGACCGGCCCGCAGATCGGCGTCGGGATACGACCAATCCCGACTGGCCCAGCTGCTGGCCGTTCTGGATCGCCGCGCCGGCGTGGACCTCCGCCAGCACGACGTCTACGTCTCGGCGGTGGGAGGGGTCCGGCTCACCGATCCCGGCTCCGATCTGGCGGTGGCCTGCGCCCTGGTTTCGGCTCTCACCGGTCGCAGCGCGACCGAGGACATGGTCGTCATGGGCGAGGTCGGGCTCGGCGGGGAGCTACGCCACGCACCCCAGACGGCCCGTCGTCTGGCCGAAGCCCACCGCCTGGGGTTCCGAAGCGCCCTGGTCCCCGCACGGTCAGAGGGCGGCGGGCCCACCGGCCTGACCGCTATGGGTATCGCAACTCTGGCCGAGGCCATCGATGTGGCTCTCGCCGCCGCCCCGGTCCGCCCGCCGCGCTTGAGGGTGCTGGGCGGATCGGCCCTCGGTACTGGTTGACGGCCGGCCAACCAGCGTCGGGGGCCGGGTGCCCGGTGACTGGAGCTCGGTTGGCTGGAGCTCGGTTGACCGGAGCTCGGTTGACCGGACCTCGGTTGGAGGGGCCCCGGTGGGCCCCGTCGGTCAGCGTCCGACGGCCTCAGTCCCAGGAGCCCTGATGCCCTCGGACAGGGAGGGGCGGCTGGTCCCCTAGACTCGAAAGCAGTGGATCGACGCCGTGCCGCCCTCATCGAAGCGCTCGGCATCATCGCCCCTGGACGTCCTCTACGGGATGGCCTGGACCGTATCCTCCAGGCCAACAAGGGGGCATTGATCCTCGTGGGCGATGGTCCCGAAGTCCTATCCATCTGCTCAGGCGGCTTCCTCCTCGATGCCGAGTTCAGCCCGCAGCGTCTGGCCGAACTGGCCAAGATGGACGGAGCCATAATCCTCGCCGCCGACGCCAGCCGCATCGCCCGGGCCAACGTGCACTTGGTGCCGAGTCCCAATGTGTTCACCTCCGAGACGGGCACCCGACATCGCACCGCCGAGCGCGTGGCCCGCTCCATCGATGTCCCGGTGATCGCCGTTTCGGAGGACATGTCGGTCATCACCATCTACCGCAACGACGACAAGCGCGTCCTCGAGACCGTGGCCCGGCTGCTCGGTCGGGCCAACCAGGCCCTGTCCACCCTCGAGCGTTACCGGGATCGCCTCGACAGCGTGACCAGCACCCTCACTGCGTCGGAGGTCGAGGACCTGGTCACCCTCCGTGACGTGGTGATGGTCCTGCAGCGGGCCGAGATGGTTCGCCGCATCGCCGATGAGATCGAGGGTTATATCGTCCAGCTGGGCACCGACGGTCGCCTCGTCCTGCTGCAGCTCGAGGAGTTGATGGCCGGGGTGGAGGACGAGCGGCGCCAGGTGGTACGGGACTACCACCCTGAGGACACCGCCCCCCGGGCGGCCGGCGTCGTGGCCGCTCTCGCCTCCCTATCCACCGATGAGCTCCTCGACGCGTCGGTGGTCGCCGGGCTCATCCTCGACACCGAGCACCCTGACCTGGACTTCGGTCTCCAGCCGAGGGGCTACCGGCTGTTGTCCCGCATCCCCCGCATCCCCGACACCACGGTGGCGGCGATGGTGGCCCGGTTCGCCTCCTTGCAGAAGATCATGCGTTCCGAGGCCGAGGACTTCCTGGTCGTTCCTGACGTTGACCCC
This sequence comes from Actinomycetes bacterium, assembly GCA_021838445.1. GTDB lineage: Bacteria > Actinomycetota > Acidimicrobiia > Acidimicrobiales > Palsa-688 > JAKCDU01. The sequence goes on from JAKCDU010000065.1 coordinate 7,053, forward strand.
GTCCTGGCCCGGGCGGTCAAGGACGGTCTGACCCGCTTGGCCGAGACCACCATCCTCGACCGCTACAGCTGACGCCCCGGCTGCCTCAGCGACGGGCCCTCACCGCTACAGCTGGCGCCCCAGCGATTCAGCGGGCGCGCTGTTCGAGTCGGTCCCGTTGGAGGATCCGGTACCGGCGGTCCATCTGCTCGATCCAACCGAGGCGGATGAACGCGGCTATGGACTTGTTGACCCGCTCGCGCGAGGCGCCCACCAGCCCGGCCAGCTCCTCCTGGGTGATCGGCAGCTGGAACTCGGACTGGTCGCCCGCCAGCTCCAGCATCCGTTTGGCGGTTCGCCCGGTGACGTCGAGCAGGACTGCGTCGACGAGGGCGTCGTCGGTGCTGCGCAGCCGCTGGGCCAGGAGGGCAACCACGGTCCACAGCAGCTGAGGGTCCCGGTCGAGGGCCTGACGAACCGGCTGATACGGAATCCTGAGCACCACCGAGCGTTCCAGGGCCCGGGCCGACGCCGAGCGGTCGCCGTCGTCGAAGAGGGGCATCTCGCCGAAGAGGTCCCCGGGCTCCATCAAGGCGACCAGCGACTCGCGCCGGTCGAAGGAACGGCGGCCGATGGCGATCCGACCGCTCCTGACCACATACAGCTCCTCCGCCGGATCCCCCTCCTGGAAGATCACGAAGTTGCGTTCGCAGGTGACTGGTGTGGCGGCGGCTCGGATGGCGTCAAGCACCTCGTCGGAGAAGGCGGAGAAGAGGTCGGACCGTCCCAGAAGCTCGTGCTCGTCCATGCGGGACCGAGACTACCCTGGAGGTCTGCTCGTTTTTCCCGCCGGCCGAGCGGGGTCTCCTCCGAGCCCGGAGCAAGGGCCTCGGCTGGTACCCTGGGAAGGCCCGGCTGCTTCTGGAGATGCATGACTTTCGACGTAGGAGACAAGGTCGTCTATCCGCACCACGGTGCGGCGATCGTGGAGCGGCGCGAGGTGAGGGAAGCCTTCGGTGAGAAGAAGGAGTATCTGGTCCTGCGCTTGGCTTATGGCGATCTGACCCTCATGGTGCCGTCGGACAACACCGAGGAGGTCGGCCTCCGCGAGGTGATCAACGACGAGGAAGTCGAGGAGGTGTTCGCCGTCCTGCGCAAGAAGGACGTGCGCATGCCGACCAACTGGTCCCGTCGCTACAAGAACCACGTCGAGAAGCTGAAGTCCGGCGACATCTATCAGGTCGCCGAGGTCGTGCGCAACCTCTCCAACCGCGATAAGGACAAGGGTCTGTCGGCCGGGGAGAAGCGCATGCTCAACCGGGCCCGGCAGATTCTGGTGTCCGAGCTCACCTTCGCCATCGGTGTCGACGAGGCCGAGGCTGAGAAGAAGCTCGACGACGCTCTACCCTGATCGGCCGGTGGTCCAAGCTTGGGCCGTCGTCGTGGCCGGCGGTAGCGGCACCCGATTCGGAGCCCCTAAGCAGTTCGCCGACCTAGCCGGTAGGCCCGTACTGGAATGGTCCCTGGAGACCGCCCGGAGGGCCTGCGTGGGAGTCGTCTTGGTCCTCCCCCCGTCGAGTGAGATGACCGGGTGGGACGCCGACTTCGTGGTGCCGGGAGGGGCGACCCGTTCGGCGTCGGTGCGTTCCGGACTCGATGCCCTCCCGTCGGGCGTCGACGTGGTGGCGGTGCACGACGCCGCCCGGCCACTAGCCCCGTTGGCTCTGTGGCGGTCGGTGATCGCCGCCGTGGAGTCGGGGGCCGACGCCGCGGTGCCCGCCGCCGCGGTCACCGATACGGTCAAAGAGGTCGGCACCGAAGGGTCGCTGGTGACTCTCGACCGGTCCCGGTTGGTGGCCGTGCAGACGCCTCAGGCGTTCCGGGCGGATCTGCTGAAGCAGGTGCACATCTCCGCCGGCGAGGCGACCGACGACGCCGCCCTGGTCGAGCGTCACGGCGGCCGGGTGGTGCTGGTGCCGGCCCCGCCCCACAACCTCAAGATCACCTCCCCGTTGGACCTGGTGGTGGCCGCCGCGTTGCTCAGCGTGGAGTCTCCCCTTTGAGGATCGGTCAGGGCTTCGACATCCATCCCTTCACCGCCGCCCCCGACCGTCGCCTGATCCTGGCCGGGGTGGAGCTTCCCGGTCCCGGATTGGCCGGCCACAGCGATGCCGACGTCGTGGCCCACGCCGTGGCCGACGCCTTGCTCGGAGCGGCCGGGCTGGGGGACATCGGCACCCACTTCCCCGATAGCGACCCTGCGCTGGCCGGCGTCGACAGCATGGACCTGCTGAGCCGGGTGGTGGCCCAGGTGACCACCTCGTACCGGGTCGCCAACGTGGATGTCACGGTGATCCTGGAGACGCCCAAAGTGGCCCCGTACCGGCTGCACATGGAGGAGCGGCTGAGCCAGGTGCTCGACGCTCCGGCCAGCGTCAAGGCCAAGCGGGGCGAGGGCCTCGGGGCCATCGGGCGGGCCGAAGGCGTGGCCTGCCTGGCCGTCGCTCTCCTGGTGGTCCGGTGAAACCGCCGCGCCGCTCCGACGGGCGCGGCGAGGGCCCCGGTCCCCGTCCCGGCCGCGGCCACGGCGAGTCCAGAGGTGGTGAGTCCAGACGTGGTGGCGCCGGGCGGTCGTCGCTGCGAGGGGGGGCGTCGGCCGTCCGCCGGGGGGAGCCGGCCCGAGAGGGGGGCCGGGAGCGGACTGGAGGGGGTGGCCGGGGGCGGGAGGCGTCGGGCGAGGACGGTCTCGGAGCCTCCCAGGTGGAGGGCCGCCAAGCGGTGGCCGAACTGCTGCGCGCCGGGCGCCGGCGGGTCCACCAGGTGTTCCTCTCGGAGGCTGTGGCCCCCCACGACCGTCTCGAGGAGATCGCCGATCTGGCCTCGGCGGCGGGGGTGACGGTGCGGCGGGTCAGTCGGGATCGCATCGAGGAGATGGCCCGTTCGGAAGCTCCTCAGGGAGTGGTGGCCCTCGCCGCCCCCGTGCGTCCCAGCCAGCTCGACGAACTGGTCCTCGCCGCCGACCCGTTTCTCGTGGTGTTGGACGGCGTAACCGACCCCCACAACCTCGGGGCGGTCATGCGCAGCGCAGTGTGCGCCGGGGCCACCGGACTGGTGCTCGGCCGCCACCGTTCGGCGCCGCTGTCGCCGGCCGCGGTGAAGGCTGCCGCGGGGGCGGTGGAACACCTGCCGGTGGCGGTCGTCCCCGGGATCCCGGCGGCGTTGAAGACGCTGGCCGAGCGCGGGATATGGACGGTCGGCTTCGACGCCGCCGGGCCGAGCCGGTTGTGGGAACTGGGCGTGCTGACCGAGGGTGTGGCCGTGGTCCTCGGTGCCGAGGGTCGGGGCCTGTCTCCTCTGACCCGCTCGCGTTGCGAGGTGCTGGCCCGCATCCCCATGAGCGGGCCCCTCGGCTCGCTCAACGTGTCGGCGGCCGCGGCTCTGGCCTGCTTCGAAGTGGCCCGCCGACGCTCTCGAGCTATCTAGTCAGTAAGAAAAGGGGCACGGACCGGCGGGCCCGCCCTGTGGCCTGCTTTGTGACGTCTGCCCGTCGTATGGACAGTCCCCCCCGGACGGTGGGCTTGGGTGACGCTTGAACCGCTACGTGTCGATCTGCGGGATGCGGGCATCGGATGACCCATCGGAGCGAGCTGGAGAGGACCTGTTCGACGATCACCGGGCTACCGACCCGGCCGACGAAGTGATCTCCCAAGAAGCCACCTGGCCCTCGCCTGCTGACCGGGCCGGACTTCGCCCCCGGGTCGCAGAGCGGGGTCCGACTCCCGTTGTCGCAGGCCGCGGGCCCTAGCATCGGCTCCGATGTCAGATACCACGCCGGCGGAGGGAATCCGCCAACTGCGCTTCGAGCGTCCGGCCGGGGCCACCAGCATCCTGTTGGTGCGCCACGGGGAGTCCATCCCGATCCGGCCCGGTGAGAGCTTTCCGCTGGTCGATGGCCACGGCGACCCCGAGCTCGACCCTCGAGGGGTCGAGCAGGCCGAACGCATCGGTGCCCGACTGTCGAGGCCCCGCTTCGGGGAGAAGCTGGCGGCGATCTACGTGACCAACCTGCGCCGTACGGCGCAAACCGCCGCCCCGCTCAGCGCCGCCCTCTCCATAGGACCAGCGGTCGAGGCCGGGCTGCGGGAGGTCCATCTGGGCGACTGGGAAGGCGGTCTCTACCGCATCAAGCTGCGCGAGGGCGGACCGATCGCCCAGAGGCTCTGGAAGGAGGGACGCTGGGATGTCATTCCCGGGGCGGAGCCCGACGAGCACTTCGTCGAGCGCATCCGCGCCGCGGTGGGTCGGATCGCCGCCGCCCACCCCGATGAGACGGTGGCCGCCTTCACCCACGGCGGGGTGATCGGCCGGGTCATGGCCGAGGCGACGGGGGCGTCACCCCTCGCTTTCGCCGGGGCGTCGAACGGCTCGATCAGCGAGATCGTCGTCACCCCCGAGAGGTGGTCGGTCAGGACCTATAACGACATCGCCCACCTCGAGGACCTCTAGTGGGGGCGCCAAATCACCTCTGCGGCGGGGAGGTCCTGCCAGAGCGCGTCGGTGTATGAGCGGGACCGGTCGTATTCATCCAGCAGCGCGTTCAGGTCGAACATGGCGGTAGGGCCCTCACCTCGGCTTAGTCGGTGTCTTTGGTGCAGTTTGGCAGGCCGGAGTCCGCCGCCCCTAGGGGGCTCAGAGGTCGTTGCCGGCGTAGGAGAGATTGAAGCTCTTGTTGGCGAGGGGGAAGTCCGGGACGATGGTGTCAGCCAGCGCGGCCGGCAGAGCGGGCCAGTTGAACCACGACGGGTCGACCACTTTGACCCGGGTGAGACGTCCTCGGCTCATCTCCAAGCGGTGGGTGATGGTGCCCCGCCAACCTTCGACGATCCCGACCCCACTGCGGCGCTCCGGGTCCGACGGGTGCCTGGTCGCGTCCGGGGGGGACAGATCATCGATGAGGTCGTGAAGTCGGCCGATCAGCTCGAACGAAGCGGCGATCTCGTCTCGGCGGACCAAGAAGCGGGCCAGCACGTCTCCCTGCCCGTGGCCTACGAGGTCGGGGACCTCGTCGCATGTGGGGTGGTCGAGTCGGGCGTCGCCGGCCAACCCGCTCGCCCGGGCCACGTATCCCAGGCATCCCAAGTCCTCGGCCTGGGCTTGGTTGAGGACGGCTGTTCCGGTGAAGCGGTCGCGAACGGTCGTGCTGGCCAGGATCAGGTGGGCCAATTCGCTTATGTCGGCGGCGATGTCGGCGAGCTGGTCGGGGTCGGGAAGGCGGTTGAGCCTGGTCACCCCCGGACCGATCGAGCCGCGCAGCAGGCGATGACCCGTGATGGAGTGGTTGAGCCGTAGCAGGCGTTCCCTGATGGCCTGGGCGTGGCCGTTGAGCAGCGAGTACCCCACGTCGTTGGCCAGGGCGCCGAGGTCGGTGGTGTGGTTGTAGACGCGTTCGAGTTCGACCAGCAAGGCCCGGATGCGCTGCCCGGTCGGCGTGACCTCCAAGCCGAGGGCGTCCTCGACGGCCTGGGAGAAGGCGAGGGCGTGGGCGGCCGCGCTGTCACCCGAGATGCGCTCGGCGAGATGGACGCCTTCGGCGGGGGTGCGCCCTTGGAAGAGCTTCTCCATCCCGCGGTGGACGAACCAGAGGCGAGCCTTCAGCTTCAAGATGGTCTCGCCCACGACGGAGAAACGGAAATGGCCGGGTTCGATCAGGCCGGCGTGAACCGGACCGACGGGGATTTCATAGACCCCCGGCCCTTCGACGGTGACGAACGGGTAGGGCTCGACCGTCTGGTCGAACGAGGGTGCCGGGCCGGAATCGTGGCGCATGGGATACCACCCGGCCGGCCAGTGAGGATGGCGGACGAGGCGGCGGGGGAGGGGGTGGTCGAGCGGGATCACCCCGAACAGGTCGTGCATTTCCCGCTCGAACCGGCCGGCCGGGAATGACAGGGCGGCCAGGCTCGGTACCGTCGGATGGGCGGCGTCGAGGATCACGTGGAGCTCGACCCGCTGCGGAGGCCGGGGTGACGTGAAGAGGTACACGGCCCGCAAGTGGGGTCCGTCGTCGTGGCCGGCCACGAGGGCGAGACGGTGTCCGGCGTCGAGCCACGAGGCCGCCTGCTCGGGAAGCTCGGATGGGGAGACCACGCGGATATCCCGTCCTGTGACGGTCATGACTTGGCGCCCAAGCTCGTCGCGGCCGCGATGAGCAGGTGCACTAAGGGGCCGCCGACGGTGCCGAGGACCACGGACGCGGCCAGCCCGATCACGAGGGGCGCGGCGACGGGTCCGGTGACCCGCAGGCTCGGAGACCCCGGCGCCTCGGATCCGAGGAGCATGGCTGCGGTGTGGCGACTGATGGCGACGAATCCGACCAGCAGCAGCGCCGACGCGCCGAGGAGGGGCAGGGACAGCCCGGCTCGAGACAACCCGCGCGCCATGGCCAACTCCCCGGCGAAGATGGCGAAGGGGGGGAAACCCAGTAGGCCGGCGACCCCGACCGCGAGCGTCGTTCCGAGAAGTGGGGATCGGGCGCCGACCGCGGTGACGTCGGCAATCAGAGTGGACCCATGGGCGTGTTGGAGTTGGCCGGCCGAGATGAACAGGATGGCCTTGGCTATCCCGTGGGCGGCGACGACCAGGAGGGTCCCAGCGACGGCTAGGCGGGTGTCGGCGGCGGCGGCCACGGCCAGCAGACCCATCTGCTCGAGGCTCGAGTAGGCGAACATCCGCTTGAAGTCGCTCTGGCCGACGAGCAGGGACACGGCAACGACCAGTGTGGCCAGACCGGAGACGAGCAGCCCGACGCGCATGTAGGTGAGGCCGAGGGCCACGTCGGATATGACCTTGATCCGCAAAAGTATGGAGAAGGCCACTGAGAGCAGCACGCCGCTCATGAGGGCCGACACCGGTGCGGGGGCTTGGCTGTGGGCGTCGGCCAGCCACGTGTGGAACGGCACCAGCCCGGCCTTGGCGCCGAAGCCGATCAGCAGCAGGCCGACGGCCAGCCTGGTGACGGCAGGGTTCAAATGAGCGGCGACCGCGCTCAGCGTGTCGAGATTCAAGGCGACCGAGCCCGACGCGCCGGCGTGGATGCTGGCGAAGTACAACACGACGGTTCCAAGGAACGCGATCGTGATACCGAACGAGCAGACGACGACGTACTTCCAGGTTGCCTCCAACGACTGGCGGGTCCGGCGGTGCCCGACGAGGAAGGCGGTGGCGATGGTCGTGGCCTCCACGGCGGTCCATACGAGCCCCAGGTTGTTTGCTTCGACGGCCAGGACCATGGCCGAGAGGAACAGAGGAACGAGGATGACGTACTGGCGGGCCCCTTCGGATGTGGTCTTTCCGTCGGCCAGTTCGGCTTCCAGGTAGTCCACCCCGGCCCAGGTGGCCAGGGTGGCTACCGCTCCGATCACGATCAGCATCGTCGCACTGAGAGGGTCGGCCCGTAGCAGGTGGCCAGCCGTGAACTCGGTGCGCGCCGTGACCCGGACGCCCAGGATGATGCCGGCGGCAAGGATGGACACAGCAGCGGCGACGTTGGCCCAGGCGGCGCGCGGCCGCCACCCGCCGACGAGCGCTCCTCCCGCCGACACCAGGGGAACGAGCAGGGGAACAGCTACGAGAACGGCCGTGATCATTCGTGGAGCTCGCGGAGGTCGTCGAGGTCAGTTCCTCCGAACTTGGCGTGCATCCGGCCGGTCAGAACGCCGAGGATGACCAGGGCGAGCAAGACGTCGAGCGAGACTCCGAGCTCTACGACCAGCGGTACTCCGAGGGTGGCGAGGAAGGCCACAGCGTCGATCCCGTTGTCCAAGACCAGCAGCCCGATCACCTGCGAGAGGGCCCGGCGTCTGGTGGCCAGCAGGAGGATCCCGATGAAGACCATGGCCAGGCCGACCGGAACGGCGCGCGTCGCGCCCTGCGGGTCGAGGGCCACGAGGGGGCTGCCCACCACGTAGGCGGCGACGACCAAAGCGGCGCTGAGGAGCAGAGAGGCTGCGGTGCTGACGAGTGGGATCGCCGCACGGTCGTCGCCGATCTCGCCTTGGAGTCGGGCGAACAGTAGGCGGGGAAATATCCCGGCGCGCAGCGCGATCACCGCTGCACCCACGGCTATCAGCTGGGGGTCACCCCGGTGAGCCCCGGCCAGCACCGGTACGGCTCCTAGCAGCAGGCCCTGCAGGGCGAGCAACCGGGCCATCGCCGCGAGCTCCCTCCGCCACACGACGCCCACGGTCACGAGCAGCAGGCCGCCGGCGAGCAGATCTATACCGGTCAGGTAGAACGAATCACTCAAGGCCGGCCGCCCGTCGTGGTCATCCCGGCTGCCCCACGAGGAAATAGGAGGCGGTGACGGCCAGCAGAGCGAGCAGGAAGGAGCCGGCGAGAAGCTCGGGAACCCGGAAGAGCCGGATTTTGGCGAGAAACACCTCGACCGTCGCCAGAGCTACGGCTGCGACTGTGATCTTGGCTCCGATGGCGACCAAGCCGATGAAGACGTCGAGTGCCCCGCCGCGACCGGCGGCGATGCCCCACGGCACGAACAGGTTGGCGATGACCCCGAGGAGGACCGTCAGCCGCATGGCCGCACCCCACTCGATGACGGCCAGCTTGGGACCGCTGTATTCGAGGACCATGGCCTCGTGCACCATCGTCAGCTCCAGATGGGTGGACGGATTGTCCACCGGGAGGCGTCCGGTCTCGGCGATGACGACTACCACGAGGGCGGCGAAGGCCAACGCTCCCGCTGGGCTGAGCACGTGACCGGCATGCCGAGTGGTGTCGGCGACCATCACCGATAGGTTCGACGAGTTGGCCGGCACCGACAATGCGAACACCGCGAGCAGGATGGTCGGCTCTACTAGCGCAGCGATGGTGGCCTCCCGGCTGGCCCCCATGCCTCCGAAAGCGGTGCCGGTGTCCAGCCCGGCGAGGATCAGGGCCACGGTTCCCATCAGGAGCAGCCCGACCACCGCGAACAGGTCTCCGGCCTGGTCCATCGGCGACCCGAGGGTCGCCAGGGGAACGATCGAAGCCGTGACCAAAGCGGCGGCTGCGATCACCGCCGGGGCCCAGGAGAACACGACGGTGGTCCCCTCGGGGACGAGTTGCTCCTTGGTGAGCAGCTTGCGCAGGTCCCGGTACGGCTGGGCCGCGCCCGGCCCGGCCCGGCCCTCCAGGCGGGCCCGAACCTGGCGCATAGCCCCTATCACCCCTGGTGCGCCGCCGGCGACCGTGCCTACCTGGGCCACGGTTCCGGCGATACCCGCCGCGCTCATCGGGCCAGGACCAGCACCACGGTGACCCCCGCGGCGCCGTAGGCGACATAGAGATGGACCCGGCCCGAATGGGCTCGGCGGACCCACCCGGCCCACGTCTCGATGGCGGAGAGTACGGGCCGGTAGAAGCGGACCTCGACGGCGTCTTGGATAACCGACCGGTAGCGGACCCTTTCCACCAGGTAGCGGGATTCTCCGACGTGGGTCACCTCGACGTCGACCTCGGGTCGCAGCAC